>NZ_BAGD01000103.1 GCF_000308635.1 Nocardia otitidiscaviarum NBRC 14405
CCAGGACGATCATGGTCGCGTACCCCGCCGGGAGTTGCGGAGCCTCGTCGGAGCTGCGCAGGGTTTGGTAGCGGCGGCCGGGGTTGGCGTGGTGGTCGCTGTGCCGCTGGAGGTGGAACAGGAAGATGTTCGTGACCAGGCGGTCGGAGTTCCAGCTGTCCCGGGGTGAACAGCGGGCCCAGTGGCCGTTGGCGCGGCGGCGGCGCAGCAGGCCGTAGTGCTCGACGTAGTTGACCGTCTCGAGCAGCCCGGCCCCGATCACCGCTTGCAGCAGCAGGTAGGGCAGCACCGCCCAGCCGAAGGCGAGGAGCAGCCCGCCGAACAGCACGAGCGTCATGGACCACGCCTGCAGGATGTGGTTGTGGATACTCCACCAGCCGTGTCCCTTTCGGCGCAGCCGGTCGCGTTCCAGGGTGATGGCGGACCGGAAGCCGCCGAATATGCTGCGCGGCAGGAATCCCCACAGCGATTCGCCCATGCGCGCGCTGGCCGGATCGTCGGGGGTGGCCACGCGAGCGTGGTGGCCACGGTTGTGCTCCACGAAGAAGTGGCCGTAGCCCGATTGCGCCAGCGCGATCTTGGACAGCCAGCGCTCCAGGTGTTCGACGCGATGCCCGAGTTCGTGCGCGGCATTGATGCCGATGCCGCTGACGAAGCCGAGTGTGGCCGCCAAACCCAGTTTGTCGGTCAGCGTCAGTTCGTCACCGGCCCACATATAGCAGGCGATGATCAGACCGATGAGTTGGATGGGCAGGAACAGGTAGGTGCACCAGCGGTAGTAGCGGTCGTTGGACAATAGCTCGTAGTCCTCGTCGCGCGGATTGGTGCCGTCCTCTCCGACGACCCAGTCCAGCACCGGAATGACGATGAGCACGATGATCGGACCGATCCACCAGAACACCTCGGAGCCGGTGTGCAACACCAGCTGCGAGGGCAGCAACGCACACCCCGGGGCAATCAACCCCAACACCCACAGGTGGCGTTTCGGATCGGGAGAACCCGAACGTTTGCCAACCATTTGCACGTTTGCCCCGCTAATTAGATACCTTTGGAACTTCGCAGGTAGATATGTACAGACCCTACCGCCGTTACGTCACACGCAGCCGAGCAAAGGTGGCAACGGTTACATGCCAGGCAGTTGGTTGGGGGAGAACCGCCACTGTGATGCCTATAACCGCACATCACAGGCAAACTCGTGGTGAACTCCACTACCTGCGTAACCCCCCTGAGCGAACTCGCAGCCGCACTGCGGTAATCCACCGGACGCAGCAAACCGTACGACCCTCTCATACCAAATTGTTGTGAGCGCAGCCCGGCGCAACGGAGCTGCGAAGGCGCGAAACGACTTTCGCTCGCCGCGCTCACCGACCCCACACATAGCGGACGCGCGGCCGCCCGGTGCGACCATAGTCGGTTTGCCGCCGCACCACGCCGTCATCGGCCAGCCGCTCCAGATACCGCCAGGCGGTGACCCGCGAGACCCCGATGGCCCGCCCCGCGTCTCCGGCCGTCAACCCGGCGTCGGCATCGCGCAGCACCCGGGTGATCTCCTGCAAGGTCTGCGGCGCAAGACCTTTGGGCGTGCCCACCCTGGTATCGGTGGTGCGCAGCGCACCGAAGGCCCGGTCGATGTCCTGCTGCGACACCGCGTCGGTGGTGTCGGGCAGCGCCGCCCGGAACTCCAGGTAGCGCTCCAGCTTGTCGCGGAAAGCCGCGAAGGTGAACGGCTTCAGCAGATACAGCACCACCCCGTGCGCCACCGCCGCCCGCACCACCTCGAGATCCCGCGCGGAGGTGATGGCGATGACATCGGGTCGCCGCCGCGACCGCGCCAGCACCGCGGCCACCTCCAAGCCGCTCATATCGGGCAGCCCGATATCCATGAGCACCAGATCGATCGGCTCATCCGCGCGGGCGGCCTTGGCCACCGCGTCCAACGCCGCGCGCCCGCTGTGCGCCACCGCCACCGGCTCGAAACCCGGCACCCGCGCCACATACGAGCGGTGCGCCGAGGCGATCGCGGGTTCGTCCTCGACCACGAGCACCCTGATCATCGCACGCACCCCGCCACCCGCCACCGCGGCCGCGCGCGCCGCCGCGGCACCGGCGCGCGACCCACCACCGACATCCATTCCGCCGACATCCATCCCACCGAGTTCCTTCCCGTCACCGAGTTCCACCGCGCCCGCGCGGCGCTACCGCGCTTCCCCGTCATCGCTGGAACCTCACGACCACAGCCGATTCCGGCGTGCGCACCGCACGCAGCTCACCGCCGTGCCGCGTCACCAACCGGCGCACCAGGGCGAGCCCGAGCCCGTGATGGTCGGTCTTGGTCGAATACCCGCGTTCGGTGGCGCGGGTGAACACCTCCTCGGACATCCCCGCGCCGCTGTCGGCCACCCGCACGAACAGTCCCTCCGGATCATTGCGCACGGTGACCTCCACCCACGCGTCGTCGTCGCGCCCGACGGCATCGAGCGCGTTGTCGATGAGATTGCCCAGCAGCGTGACCATTTCGTTCGGGGTGAGCGGATCGGTGGACTCGAGCGCGGTGTCACCGCTCACCGTGAGTTCGATTCCGAACTCGGCGGCCTGTTCGACCTTGCCCAGCAGCAGCGCCACCACGGCCGGTTCGGCCACCGCGCCGGTCATGCGGTCGATGAGCGATTGGGTCAACTCCAGTTCGGCGGTGGCGAAGTCGACGGCCTGGCGGGTGTGGCCGAGTTCGACCATGGTGATGACGGTGTGCAGCCGGTTGGCCGCCTCGTGCGCCTGGGCGCGCAGGGCGTCGGCGAAACCGCGCACCGAATCGAGTTCGCCCAGCACATCCCGCAGTTCGGTATGGTCACGCAGGGTGACCACGGTGCCGATGCGCCGCCCCTCACGCTCCACCACATCCTGGTTCACCACCAGCACGTGGTCCGGCGTCACATGCATCTCGTCGCGCACGGCGTCGGATCCCAACTGCCGCAACGACTGCGGCAGATCCGCCCGACGCACCCGCCCCTCCGGCAGCCCGAGCAGCCGCCGCGCCTCATCGTTCGCCACCACCGCGTCCTCGCCCTCGGCGTCGAAGACGAGCAGACCCTCGTGCACCGAATGCAGTACGGCCTCGTGGTGCTCGTAGAGGGCGCGCAGTTCGTCCGGGGCCAGTCCGTGGGTCTGCCGAAGCAGCCTGCGCCGCAACAGCAGTGAGCCGATGGTCGCCAGCACCAACCCCGCCGCCGCGATCCCGAGGATGCCGGGTAACTGATCCTCCACCTGATCGCCGATCCGGGCCCGGGTGACACCCGCCGACACCAGCGCCACGATGCGGCCGTCCCCGTCGCGCACCGGCGTCACCGCGCGCATGGACGGACCCAGGCTCCCGGCGTAGGTCTCGGTGAAGGTCTCCCCCGCCAGGGCCCGATCGATGGTGCCGCTGAACGGTTTTCCGATCCGCCCCGGATCGGTGTGCGTGTAGCGGGTGCGGTCGGGAGCCATCACCACGATGAAATCCATGCCGACGCTGGTGCGAATCCGTTCGGTCACCGGTTGCAGCAGCGCGGGTGGATCGGGGCTGCGCAGCGCCGCCAGGGTGGACGGGGCCTGCGCCAGCGTCACGGCCACATCGATCACCTGACGCCGCGTCGCCTCGTCGCGCTCCCGCCGCGTCTGCCAGACGCCCAGGGCCGTGCCCGCACCGATGACCAGCGCCAACACCACCAGCTGCACCACGAACACCTGACCGGCCAGACTGCGCCGACGGCGCTGGACTCGTCGCTTCACCCGGTGGCCCTTCCGTGAACGTAATGAACGAAACAGTGACCGGCATCACTGCCGCGGCCCATCATTCTGACCGAAAAGTGTGTGAGTGCGCTCACGCAGCGACCGGCGAAGGACATCCCGATGAGCGAAACCGCAGTGCACGGCGAGACGACCGGGCGGCGACCCCGCCGCGACCGCACCCACTGGCTGTACTCGGCGGTCATCGTGGCGGTGCTGGCGGGCATCGTGGTGGGCTGGCTGGCCCCCGGGGTCGGCAAATCGGTGGGTGAGCTGGGCGCCCTGTTCGTGAGCCTGATCAAGATGATGATCGCGCCGGTCATCTTCTGCACCATCGTGCTCGGCATCGGTTCGGTGCGCGCGGCCGCGCGGGTCGGCAAGGTGGGCGGCATGGCCGTCGCCTACTTCCTGCTCATGTCGACGGCCGCGCTGGCCATCGGCCTGGTCGTCGGCAATCTGTTGCAGCCGGGCACCGGCCTGGACCTGTCGGCGAACGCCGGGGCCGCCGCCAAATACGCCGAGGACGCCCACGGCGCCGGCGGCACCTGGGATTTCATCTCCGGCATCGTGCCCACCACGCTGGTGTCGTCGCTGACCGCCGGCAGTGTGCTGCAGGCGCTGTTCGTGGCCCTGCTGGTGGGCTTCGCCATCCAGGCCATGGGTCCGACCGGTGAACCGCTGCTGCGCGGGGTGGCGCTGCTGCAGAAGCTGGTGTTCCGGGTTCTCACCATGATCCTGTGGCTGGCCCCGGTCGGCGCGTTCGGCGCCATCGCGAATGTGGTGGCCCGCACCGGACTCGACGCGGTCAAGCAGTTGGCGGTGCTGATGATCGCCTTCTACCTCACCTGCGTGGTGTTCGTGTTCGGGGTGCTCGGCGTGCTGATGTGGGCCGTGGCCAAGGTGTCGATCTTCAAACTGGTGCGGTATCTGGCGCGCGAGTACCTGCTGATCGTGGCCACCTCCTCCTCGGAGTCCGCGCTGCCGCGGCTCATCGCCAAGATGGAGCACCTCGGGGTGGAACGCACCACCGTGGGCGTGGTGGTGCCGACCGGATACTCGTTCAACCTGGACGGCACCGCCATCTACCTGACCATGGCGACCCTGTTCATCGCCGACGCCATGGGCCAGCCGCTGGCGTGGAGCGAACAGCTGGGACTGCTGCTGTTCATGATCGTGGCGTCGAAGGGCGCGGCGGGGGTGACCGGTGCGGGATTGGCGACGCTCGCGGGCGGGCTCCAATCACACCGGCCCGACCTGCTGGACGGGGTGGGCATCATCGTCGGCATCGACCGCTTCATGTCCGAAGCCCGTGCGCTGACCAACTTCTCGGGCAATGCCGTCGCCACCGTGATGGTCGGCACCTGGACCCGAACCATCGACGCCGGGCAGGTGCGCGACGTGCTGGACCGCAAGCTGCCCTTCGACGAGACCACCATGGTGGACGACCATCCGGCACCCGCACCCGAGCCGGAAGCGAAGAAGACCCTGGTTTCGGCCTGATCTGCCCAACACTTCCCGGGCCGAAACCAGTCGCCGCCGAGACGCACCCCTGGCGAATCGGCGGCCGACGTCCCCGCACCCCATGCCCCCGCAGCCCACAGCGGGCGCGGCAGCGGTGCGGGGACGTCCGCGTCTACCGGGTCAGGACGCCGCGGCGGGCACGCTCACCGTGGCCGCGATGGCATTCGCCAATTCCGTTCCCTTGACCGTGAAGTGGCGCGCGAAATACTCCAGGTGCTCGGCGTGCTCGTGGAAGTGATGCGGGGTGAGCACGGCCGAGAACACCGGCACATCGGTCTCCAGCTGCACCCGCATGAGCGCGTCCACGACGGTGGCGGCCACGAAGTCGTGCCGGTAGATGCCGCCGTCCACCACGAGCGCCACACCGGCGATTCCGGCGTACTCGCCGCTGGCGGCCAAACGCCGGACCCGCAGCGGGATTTCGAACGCGCCGGGCACCTCGATCACGTCGACCTCGGTGAAGCCGTGGTCGGCCAGAGCGATCCGAGCGGCCTCGACGGCCCGGTCGACGATGTCGGCATGCCAGCGCGCGGCGACGAGGGCGATACGAGTGGGTGACATGAGTTTCCTCCTGTTCGCTGTCACCCAGGGCAAGGCGACGCGAACAGGCCCACCCGCGCTCGACGGGAAGGCTGATGCGCCGCGTTCTCTTCCATCCGGACTGTGACCGTCGGCTCCGGAATCACACCGGAATCTGCTGGACCCGCCCGGTCCGTGGACCGTGCGGCGCTCGCGGGCTCGTGCGCACCGGATCGGTCCGGACGCCATTTCCGCCGGTGGGGACTTCCACCCCGCCCTGAGAACGTGTACTCGCCGAACATAACACGGGTGCCGCCGCCCGGAAACCGGCGTGCCCGATGGGCGGGAGCACCGCCGAAATCCCACACCCGTGCGACAGTGCCCGCCGGTTTCACCGCACGGCGGGTGCTCGCCGGGTCCACCTGCCCGCGGTGCCTGGTCCGGGTGCGGCACGGGTGACGAGGGAGCCCAGCACCCGCGGCCGGGTTCGAGATCCTCCACCATGCGGCGGCGCGGTCAGCGCAGCAGGACGTCCGCGTCGTCGGGCAGGGCGTCGACCGGCCACCAGCGCAGGTCCGTGGATTCCGCACTGCGCACCGGGACGGCGCCCTCGGGGGCGCGGATGCGGAAGAGCAGATCCAGGTGGCGGGTGGGGACGCCGAGCGAACAGGTGATGGGGTGGGCCTGCGCGCCGTAGAGGCCGGGCTCCAGGATCAGGTCCGGAATGCCGGATTCCTCGGTGGCCTCCCGGAAGGCGGCCGCCGACACCGTGTCGTCGGCCTCCTCGCAGTGGCCGCCCAGCTGAATCCAGCGGCCCACCTTCGGATGCAGGGTCAGCAGCACCTCACCGCCGTCGTGGGAGAACACCACCGCCGAGGCGGTGATGTGGCCCGGTGCGTGCTCGCGCAGACAGCCGCGCGGGGCCGAGCCCAGGAACGCCAACATGGCCTCGCGCAGGGATGCGTCGGACGCCGTTGGCGGCGACCAGGTTTCGAGCAGTTCGACCGCCGACTTGTGCAGTGACTCCGCGCTCACGCGGGCACCCCCGGCAGTGATCGACGGCTCACAGTTCCACCAGACCGACGTCGGACTCGCGGGGTTCGCGGGGCGCCAACTCCTCCGGCGGGTAGCCGATCGCGATGGCCCCCAGGGGGTTCCAGTCGTCCTTCAGGCCGAGTACATCGCGGGTGAGCTCCGGCGCGAAGATGGTCGAGCCGATCCAGCAGCTGCCGACGCCCCGGGTGGCCAGCGCGACCAGCAGGCCCTGAACGGCCGCGCCGACCGCCACGGTGAACATGGTGGACTCGGCCGCGCGGCGAGTGGCGTCGGGATAGTCGTGCGCGCCGTCGGGCACGCAGAACGGAATGATCACCTCGGGGGCGTCGAAGAGGATGCGGCCCCGGGCGACCCGCCGCTCCACGCGTTCGGGGCTCAGGCCGTCGGTGGTGAGGTCGGCGCGCCACTTCTCCGCCATGGCCTCCAATAGGCGCGTGCGCAGCCCGCGCTCGCGCACCCAGACGAAGCGCACCGGACGGGTGTGGTGGGGAGCCGGTGCGGTGAGAGCGTCCGCGACGGCGGAGCGGACGAGCTCCGGCGGTACCGGGGTGTCGGCGAACTGCCGCACCGAGCGGCGCAGCAGCAGCGCCTCCCGGCGACCCTGGTCGATGGCCTCGGCGGTGCCCAGCCAGAACAGATCCTCCGCGCCGCGGCGCAGCAGATCCGCGGCGGTGGAGCCGTCGTCGCCGTATTCGAATCCGCGCACCACGGCCACGGGCACACCGGCGAGTTTGCCCTTCACCAGATCGGCGGCGGCGGCCAGTTCGTCGGCGACGGCGACCTGGGTGACGTGCAGTTCATTGCCCTGCCCGTCGACCGCCCCGTTGTAGTCGTGCAGCACCCGCAGGCCCGACGAGCCGATGGCGGTATCGGTCTGGCCGTTGCGCCAGGCGCGGCCCATGGTGTCGGTGACCACCACGGCGACCCGCACGCCGAGCCGGTCGGCCAGTGCGGTGCGCAGCGCTTTGGCGCTGGCGTCGGGATCGACCGGGAGCAGCACCAGTTCGCCCTGTTCGACATTGGAGCCGTCCACCCCGGAGGCGGCCTGCACGATGCCGAGCTTGTTCTCGGTGATCAGGGTGCGGCCCTTGCGGGCCAGCACCCGCACCGCCTCCCGCGCCACCAGTTCCCGGCGCGCGGCGTCGCGCGCCTCCGGATCGGTCGGGGCCGCCACGATGCGGCCCTCGACCTTGGCGATGATCTTGCTGGTGACTACCAGGACGTCCCCGTCCGCCAGCCAGGGCGCCCGGGCCGCGAGGGCATCGGCCAGATCGTCGCCGGGGCGGAATTCGGGCAGGCCGTGGACGGGCAGGATGCGCAGTTCGCCACCCACCGCGTGGTCGATCACAGGCTCCGCGCTCACGGCTTGACTCCCGCGATGTCCAGGGCCTCGCGCACCATCTCGGCGGTGGCGGCCGGATCGGTCATGAGCAGCGGCACGCTGCGCACCTCGACGCCCGGCACCGCGGCGGTATCGGTGCTGTGCACCAGCCAACCGTCCAGGATGCCGGTGGCCGAGCGCGCGCCGTAGTGGTTGCCGACGGCTTCGGCGTCGGACGAGACGCCGATCACCGACAGGCAGGCATCGGCCATGCCGCGCAACGGTTTTCCACCGATCACCGGCGCGATACCGACTACCTTGGCGGTGGTGGTGCGCAGCGCGCCGCGAATGCCGGGCACGGACAGGATGGCGCCGATGCTCACGACGGGGTTGGAGGGGGCCAGCAGCACCGCATCCGCAGATTCTATGATTTCCGTCACACCCGGACCTGGTTTCGCCACATCCGCCCCAATAGTCACGAATCCATGGGTCTCTACGTTGGCACGGTAGCGAACCCACCACTCCTGGAAATGGATCGCGCGGCGTTCGCCAGCGTTCTCCGGGTCATCGATTACTACGTGCGTTTCACACCTGTCGTCGGTTGCCGGGAGCAGCGTCACGCCGGGTTGCCAGCGATTGCAGAGGGCCTCGGTGACCGCCGAGAGCGGGTATCCCTGGCGCAGCATTTCACTGCGGATGAGATGGGTGGCGATATCGCGATCCCCCAACCCGAACCAATCGGGCTGAGCCTGATATTTCGCGAGCTCCTCCTTGGCGTTCCAGGTCTCGTTCGCGTGCCCCCAGCCGCGCTCCGGGTCGATGCCACCACCCAGGGTGTACATGCAGGTGTCCAGGTCAGGGCAGATGCGCAGACCGTGCATCCAGACGTCGTCGCCGACATTGACGATGGCCGTCACGTCCGCGCCGGGCAGCAGCTCACGCACGCCCTGCAGGAACCGCGCGCCGCCGACGCCACCGACCAGGACCGCGATCCGCAGGCCGGCGCCGGGCGCGCTCTCCGCTTGTTCTCCAGTCACATCCGCACAGCCTATGCGGTCGCCGCGCGAACCCGCCGCACGCCATATTTGCCGGTCATTTGCTGGTTTGAGTCGCTCTGGTTCGGGTAAAGGGGTCGTGGATGGTAACGGAATAGCTTCGGCGGCTTGACCACCGCCACGCCCGGCGTGTCTAATCACAGGCATGTCATTCCGGGTTCGCGCGAGAGAGCAAGGCGCGGACGGATTTTCGAACAGATGTTCGCACCGGGATGGCGCTAGCTCGGGGATGTCCGCGGGACAACGTCGCGGTGTTGGGCCGTCGGTGGGAACGGCTGTCGACGGATTAATCATTCTGCGCTAACACACAGTGAGGAGGCGGAGCGATGGCCGATGAGCTGGCCCCGTCAGGCATTCCGGGCGGTGTATCGCAAACCGATTCCACAGCAGGCGCAGCACCAGACTTCTGCGCCGACAACCGAATCGGATACGAGGGGGGTGACATGACGACACGGCACCACGGGGGACAGTGGGCCCGCACGCAGATCCAACCGGAAGCGCCACGGCTCAGCCTGATCGTCACCGGAATGGACGACATGCTCGACGCCGTCGCGCGTTCGAGCCGGGAGATGGACGCCGAACAGTGGCAGGAGCGGGCGCTGTGCGCCCAAACCGATCCCGAGGCGTTCTTCCCGGAGAAGGGTGGTTCCACCCGCGAGGCCAAGCGCATCTGCTCCGGCTGCGAGGTCCGCGACGAATGCCTCGAGTACGCCCTCGCCCACGATGAGCGCTTCGGCATCTGGGGCGGGCTCTCCGAACGGGAACGCCGCCGCCTCAAGCGCGGCATCATCTGAAGTATCGCAGCGGAACCCGTTGCATCACCTGAGTTTCCACCCCGCCGCCGAGGTGGCGAGGTAGCACAGCGGGACGAGTAGGCCCCCGGTCCCGTCGCGACCACCGCGACGAGATCCGATGAGGGCGGGCCACTCCCCAGCACTCCAAGATCCCAGCACCCCAACACGATCCGCGCGGCCCCCGAGCCCGCCGCGGCATACGGGTGACCAATCATCCCGAGCGGCAAACCCACTCGTCTCCCCAGCCCGCACGGCACTGCGGGTGACCAACTCTCCCCAAAACTCCCGGACTACTCCGGGGCCGGGTCGATGACGTCCGGGTCCACGCCCAGATAGGTGGCGATCTGCTGGACCAGCACCTCGCGTAGCAGGTCCACCAGGTCGTCGGGGTCGCTGGCGCGCAACTCCAGGGGTTTGCGGAACAGCACCACGCGGGCGCGGGTGGCCACACCGTGGCGGTCCACGCCCGCGGGGATCAACCGGGACAGCGGCACCGGGCCGTCGGCCACCACCTCATCCGGCCAGGTGACCGAATCCGGATGCAGCGGACGGATTTTCGGGACGTCGTCGACCGCGATGTCGAGCTTCGTGAGACGGTCGTGCCAGCGGCCGTCGAGGGGCGCGAACGCCTCCAGCACGAGACGGTCGAACTGCTGGCCGCGAGTGCGCCAAGCCGGAACGGTCGGCGGCAACATCGGCCCGCGCACACCCCGCCCGCGGCGGATCACCGACCGCGCGGTGGGCGGTCGCCTCTTACGTGAACGGGTCATACGATGAATCTACTGTGTCTATTGCCTCCGCTTCGCTCCGGCGGATTCGCGGCTGTGTTCGATCTGCCCTCCGCTGCGCTCCGGGCGGATTCGCGGCGCTGAAGGTCCCGGTTCTTCCCTCCCTCCGCTCCCCCGCTTCGCTCCTCCGCTCCGGTCAGTCCAGAACCGGGACGCGCCGCGAATCGGAGAGTGCACGTAGAGCCAGCCGTGCCACCGATGAGGACACAACGCACCGCAACGGGTGCGCGGGGGGATCGCTGGCAGGAAAGGCCCTGTATGCGGGGGACCCGCCGTAGTGAGACCGGCAACATTGAGCGTGTCTGTCCCCGGCGAGGCGTGAGGGGGGTTACCCTGCTTGGCGTGATTCCCATGCGTCGTTGCTGCCGTCCAGGCTGCAAGAACCCGGCCGTAGCGACGCTGACCTATGTGTACTCCGAGTCGACGGCCGTGGTCGGGCCGCTGGCCACGGTGGCCGAGCCGCACTCCTGGGACCTGTGTGAAACACATGCGTCCCGGATTACCGCCCCGAAGGGGTGGGAGATGGTGCGGCACGAGGGCGGCTTCTCGTCCAGCACACCGGATGACGACGACCTGACCGCCCTGGCCGAGGCCGTGCGCGAAGCGGGGCTACGACGGCGGTCACCGGAACCGGAACAGCCCGGCTACTCCGACTACGCACCCCCACAGCGCACCACCCGCACCGGCCGCACGGGACGCCGCGGTCACCTCCGGGTCCTGCCCGACCCACCGAACTGATCCCCCGATGCGCACTCGACCGGGCGCTGAAGTCGGGCAGGCGGACCAGCACAGGGGTTCTCCTACTAGGGTGTTGGCTATGACAGTCGCCCGGTCTGCCGATTCCGTTCATGCAGTGATCAAGGCGTACGACGTTCGCGGGGTAGTGGGCGAACAGATCGACGCGGATTTCGTCAAGGATGTCGGCGCGTCGTTCGCGCGGCTGATGCGCGAGGAGGGCGCGCGGCAGGTCGTGATCGGTCACGATATGCGCGATTCCTCCCCCGCGCTGTCCGCCGCCTTCGCCGCGGGCGTACAGGCCCAGGGCCTCGACGTGATCCACATCGGCCTGGCCTCCACCGACGAGTTGTACTTCGCCTCCGGCCATCTCGACTGCCCGGGCGCGATGTTCACCGCCTCGCACAACCCGGCCCGGTACAACGGCATCAAACTGTGCCGCGCCAAGGCGCTGCCGGTCGGACAGGACACCGGCCTGGCCACCATCACCGACGAGGTGATCAACGGTGTGCCCGCCTACGACGGCGCGCCGGGCACCGCCTCCGAGCAGGACCTGCTCTCCGCCTACGCGGCCTACCTGCACGAACTGGTCGATCTGAGCGCGTCCCGCCCGCTGCGCATCGCCGTGGACGCGGGCAACGGCATGGGCGGTTTCACCGTGCCCGCCGTGCTGGGCACGCTGCCGCAGTTCACCATCGAACCGCTCTATTTCGAACTCGACGGCACCTTCCCCAATCACGAAGCCAATCCGCTGGATCCGAAGAATCTGGTGGATCTGCAGGAGTACGTCCGCAAGACCGGGGCCGATATCGGGCTGGCCTTCGACGGCGACGCCGACCGCTGCTTCGTGGTGGACGAGAAGGGCGAGCCGGTCTCCCCGTCGGCGGTGACCGCGCTGGTGGCCGAGCGTGAGCTGGCCAAGGAACCGGGCGCGACCATCATCCACAATCTGATCACCTCCAAGGCGGTGCCGGAGCTGGTGGCCGAGCTCGGCGGCACCCCGGTGCGCACCCGCGTCGGCCACTCCTTCATCAAGCAGCAGATGGCCGCCACCGGCGCGATCTTCGGCGGCGAACATTCCGCGCACTACTACTTCCGCGACTTCTGGGGCGCGGATTCCGGCATGCTGGCGGCCCTGCACGTACTGGCCGCGCTGGGCGAGAAGGACCGCCCGATGTCCGAGCTCGCGTCCGCCTATGCAACATATGCGGCCTCCGGGGAGATCAACTCCACAGTGGCGGATGCGAAGGAGCGGACCACGGCGGTGGTCGAGGCGTTCCGCGACCGGGCCGGCTCGGTGGACCGGCTCGACGGCGTGACCGTGCAGTTGCCCGCGGGTGCGTGGTTCAACCTGCGGGCCTCCAATACCGAACCGCTGCTGCGCCTCAACGTCGAAGCCCGATCGCAGGAGGATGTAGACGCACTCGTAACCGAGATTCTGAGCATCGTGCGCGGCTGACTGGAATAGTGGAATCACAGAGCGTGGATTCGCCCGCGGGTGACCCGATGAGGGGAGGTGGCAACGCCCGATGATCGCTGGGACACCGGTTCTGGACCTCGATGACGTCGCCTCGCTGGAGGCGGCCGACTCCGGAGGGACACTGCGTTCCGCCGCGTCGGCGGGTGCGCAGGTGCGCGCCACCGCCGCGGCCATCGACGAGGACATCCTGCGTCGCCTCACCGGTATGCGGCCACGCAGTCTGGTCATGGTGTCCGGTTCGGGCCGGGCGGCCCGGGCGGCAGGCATTCTGATCGCCGCGCTCGGCGACCGCGCCAATCTGCCGGTGGTGCCCGCCACCACGATTCCGCCGTGGGTGGGCCCCCTCGACGTGGTGCTGGTGGCCGGTGACGACGCGGGTGATCCGCGGCTGGCCGAGGCGGTGGACCGGGCGCTGCGCCGCGGCGCCGAGGTGGTGGTCGCGGCTCCGGACGAGGGTCCGCTGCGCGCCGTCGCCGCGGGCCGGGCCACCGTGCTGCCCCCGCGTGTGCCCGTCCTCGACCACAATCGGATGCTGCGCTTCCTGGCGGTCGGCACCGCCGTGCTGACGGCGCTGGACCCCGGTCGCATCGCCCCGCTGGTTCCCGATCTGGATTCGCTCGCCGATCTGCTGGACGCCGAGGCGCTGCGCGGCGGCCCGCAGAACGAGTCCTTCCACAACCCCGCCAAGACCCTCGCCACCCGGATGCGGGAGCGGCGCATCGTGCTCGCGGGTGATTCTCCCGCCGCCATCGAACTGGCCGAGCACGCCGCCGAGGTGCTGCTGGCCACCGCCGGTCAGATCGTGGCCTCGGCCGATCTCGCCGAGGCCGTCGCCGCGCACGCCCGCATGGTGGAGGCCGCCGGGGTGGACGCCCCCGGCTACGACCCGCTGTTCCACGACGAGCAGCTCGACGGTCCCGCCCCCGTGGACAAGGTGCGAGTGTTCGTGGTGACCGCGGATGCCGATCAGGTGGCGGCGCGACGACGGCTGGCCGTCTTCGGCGCGGGCCAGGGTTTGGTGGACGCCGATCTGGTCAATGTCGATGTGGAAATCATGGGCGCGGGATCGCCCGCCCCCGCCGAAGGCCAGGCCGCTCCCGCCGGACGAGGCGGAGAATTGGAACAGCTCGCGGTATTGGCCCTGCGCCTGGAAATGGCCGCGGCGTATCTACGACTACTCGGTTCCCGTCCGGCAACGACGCCGGGACACTACGACGGGGGACACTACTAGTGCACGAACTCGTTGGTGCGCTGCGCTCCTACGCTTGGGGTTCGCGCACCGCGCTCGCTCAGCTGTGCGGCCGACCGGTCCCGTCCGCGCATCCGGAAGCCGAACTCTGGTTCGGAGCACACCCCGCCGATCCGGCGCGCGTGCGCGTCAACGGTCACGATCGCTCGCTCCTGGATCTGCTCGCCGCCGACCCGCAACGCGAACTCGGCTCGGTCGCGGGCGAATTCGACGGGCGGCTGCCGTTCCTGCTGAAGATCCTCGCCGCCGAGGAGCCGCTGTCGCTCCAGGCGCATCCGAGTCTCGAACAGGCACGCGCCGGATTCGCGCGGGAGAACCACACGGGCGTACCCATCGATTCGCCCATGCGCAACTACCGCGACGAGAACCACAAGCCCGAACTCGTGGTGGCCCTGGACCGTTTCGAGGCCCTGGCCGGATTCCGTGACCCGAACGCCACGGTGCGCCTGCTCCAGGCCCTGGCGGTGCCCGAACTCGCCCCCTACGCGGACCTGCTTGCCGCCCAGCCGGATTCGGCGGGCCTGCGCACCCTGTTCACCACCTGGATCGCGCTGCCGCAGAACGCGCTGGCCACCCTGCTGCCCAAGGTGCTCGACGGCTGCGTGCACTACCTGTCCGACCGCGACGCCGGGAACAACGGCGCGCGCAAGGAATTCACCGCCGAGGTGAAGACCGCGCTGGAGCTGGCGGAGGCGTATCCGGGCGATGCCGGGGTGCTGGCGGCGCTGCTGCTCAACCGCATCACCCTCGAACCCGGCGAGGGCCTGTTCCTGGCGGCCGGGAATCTGCACGCCTATCTGCGCGGCGTCGGCGTGGAGATCATGGCGAACTCCGACAATGTGCTGCGCGGCGGACTCACCCCCAAGCACGTGGACGTGCCGGAGCTATTGCGCGTCCTCGATTTCGAACCCCTCGATCTCCCGATCGTCGCGCCGGAGACGGAGGCCGAGGGCGTGTTCCGGTATCGCACGCCCGCGGCGGAATTCACCCTGCGGCGAGTGGAATTGGCGGAGGGCGAACCACCGCTCCCGCTGCCCGCCTCCGGACCCGAGATCGCGCTGTGCACCCTGGGCGCGGTGCGCCTGACCCAGCACGGCCGCTACCTGGAGGTCCCCTGCGGCCGCGCGGCCTGGATCTCCGCCACCGACGGTCCGATCACCGCCCAGGCGATCGACGGTCCGGCACAACTGTTCTGCGCTTCTGTTTGATCACCGCGGCGGTACTCTGAGCCGGGCGATTCGTCAGGGAATCGACAGGCTCCGGAAAGGGACGAACAGTGGCTGCGGGTGGCGGTAGGAAGGCGATCATCGCGGCGATGACCGCCAATGGCGGTATCGCGGTGGCGAAATTCGTGGGCGCGGGGATCACCGGGTCGGCGTCCATGCTGGCGGAGGCCGTGCACTCGGTGGCCGACACCTGCAATCAGGGCCTGCTGCTGTTCGGGCAGCGCAAGGCCGCGCAGGAGGCCGACAACCTGCATCAGTTCGGGTACGGGCGCAACCGCTACTTCTACTCGTTCGTGGTCGCGCTGGTGATCTTCGCGCTCGGTTCGCTGTACGCGCTCTACGAGGGTGTGCACAAGGTGCAGCATCCGGAGGAATTGTCCAGTCCGATGGTGGCCATCGTGATCCTGGGAATCGCGATCGTGCTGGAGACCTTCAGCATGATCACCGCCGTCAAGGAGTCGCGGCCGCTCAAGGGCGATGCCAGCTGGTGGCGGTTCATCCGCACCTCGCGGCATCCGGAACTGCCGGTGGTGCTGCTCGAGGACGCGGGCGCGCTGATCGGTCTGATCCTGGCCTTCGGCGCGGTCAGCATGACCGTGGTCACCGGCGATCCGGTCTGGGACGGTATCGGCACGCTGTGCATCGGTGTGCTCCTGGGCGTCATCGCCATCATCCTCATCGTGGAGATGAAGAGCCTGCTCATCGGTGAGGGCGCGACCGCCAAGGACGACGAGCTGATTCGCGAGCGATTGGTCGACGGCACCCGGATCGACCGCGTCATCCACCTGAAGACCCAGTACCTCGGCCCGGAGGAGCTGCTGGTGGCCGCCAAGGTCGCCATCGTGCCCGGACTGGAGATCGCCGATATCGCCGCCGCCATCGACGACGCCGAGGCACGCGTGCGCGCGGCGGTGCCGATCGCGAAGATCATGTACCTGGAGCCGGACCTGTACCGCGCCACCGCCGACACGACCGTCTGATCGTCGGCGGGCGGACATCCCGCCCGGCGTGTGTCCGCCCGCCGATGCCCGGGGACGTCGTAGCGTAGGAACCCATGTCCACCGGTGGCGGCAAGAAGGCGATTGTGGCGGCGTTCTCGGCGGATGCCGGGATCACGGTCGCGAAGTACATCGGTGCGTTCCTGACCGGTTCGGCGTCCATGCTGGCCGAGGCGGTGCACTCGACCGCCGATACCGCCAATCAAGGGTTGCTGCTGCTCGGGCGGCGGCGTGCGGAGCAGGCTCCCGACGACCTGCACCCGTTCGGGTACGGGCGCAACCGCTACTTCTACTCGTTCATCGTGGCGCTGGTGATCTTCCTGCTCGGCGCGCTGTACGCGATCGACGAGGGCATCACCAAGATCCGGCATCCGGAGCGGCTGGACGATCCGATCATCGCCATCGTGATCCTGCTGGTGGCGCTGGCACTGGAGTCCTACAGCCTGGCCACCGCGCGGCGCGAGTCGGCGGCGCTCAAGGGGCGCACCAGCTGGTGGAAGTTCATCCGCACCACCCGCAATCCCGAACTGCCGGTGGTGCTGCTCGAGGACACCGGTGCGCTCATCGGCCTGCTGTTCGCCTTCCTCGGGGTCGGGCTGACCATGCTGACCGGCAGCGCCGTGTGGGACGGCATCGGCACGCTGCTCATCGGAGGGCTGCTGCTGGTCATCGCGATTGTGCTGATCGTGGAGATGAAGAGTCTGCTCATCGGGGAGGGAGCGACACCGGAGGAGGATCGCCTGATTCGCGCCGGGCTGGTGGACGGGACGCGCATCGACCGGGTGATCTATCTGAAGACCCAGTATCTGGCCCCGGATGATCTGCTGGTCGCCACCAAGGTGTCCATCGTGCCGGGATTGGGGATCGCGGAAGTGGCGGCGGCCATCGACGACGCCGAGGAGCGGGTGCGAGCGGCGGTGCCCACTGCGCGCGATATCTACATCGAGCCGGATCTGTATCGCGCACGGTCGCTCTGAGTACATCCGGGCGAATTCGAGCGCGCCGGGTTCGTTCGCGCCGGTTCGACTACACCGGTTTGCGGTGCAGCCGTTCGGATTCCAGCAGTTCGATGGGATCGGTGTGCAAGCCGAACTCGCGGCGCAGCACATGCCGCACGGCGAGCATGCCGTTCATGCCGTGCACGCCCGGACCGGGCGGGGTGGCCGACGAGCACAGGTAGACGCCGGGAAGCGGTGTGCGATACGGATTCCAGCGCGGCACCGGCCGGAAGACGGTCTGGCGCAGCGTCATCGCGCCCGCCGAGATATCCCCGCCGACATAGTTGGCATTGTGCGCGGGCATGGTGGCGGCGGTGCGCACATGCGAGGCGAGGATCAGATCACGGAAGCCGGGGGCGAAGCGCTCCACCTGGGCGGTGACGGCCTCGGTGAGGTCGCGGGTCGATCCGTTGGGTACGTGCGCGTAGGTGTAGAGCGTGTATTTCCCCGCGGGAGCGCGGGTTTCGTCGACGACGCCGGGTTGGATGGCCAGCACGTAGGGGCGTTCGGCATGGTCGCCGCGCGCCACCGCCTGCTCGGCCGCCACCAGTTCGGCGCGACTGCCCGCCAGGTGCAGGGTGCCCGCGCGATCGCAGCCGACGGCCTGCCAGGGGACGGGGCCGGAGAGCGCGAAGTCCACCTTGCAGGCCGCGCCGCCGTACCGGAAGCGTTGCAGCGCGGCGTCGTAGCGGCCGGGCAGGCGGTGTTCGGCGATGCGGCGCACCTCGGCCGGGGCCAGGTCGAGCAGGACCGCGCGCACGTCCTCGAATTCGTCGATGGAGTCGACGCGGTGGCCGGTGAAGATCTGTCCGCCGTGGGCTTTCAGGTCGTCGGCGAGGGCATCGATGATGGCCTGCGAGCCACCGCGCGGCACCGGCCAGCCGCCCACGTGGGCGAGGGTGCCGAGCAGCATGGCGACACCGGCGGCCGGAATCGCGCGCGGGGGGATGATGGCGTGCCCGGCGACGCCGGTCAGCAGGGCGGGAGCCACCTGTTCGCGGAAACGCAGATTCCACAGCGGAGTCGCCTGTTCCAGCAGGCGTTTGGCGAATCGCAGTTCGATACCGGGATCCAGGCGCAGCAGGCCCAGCGGATCCAGCGGCGGATGCCGCAGATCCGACATGGCCAAGCCGACCAGGTCTTCCCACTTGCGCACCAGCGGCCCGAACAGCCGCCGCCAGCTCTTGCCGTCGCGGCCCAGCCCGTCGACGGTCTGCTCGAGGTCGTGCCAGGCCAGGCCCGCCACCCCGCCGTCCAGCGGGTGTGCGTAGGACACTTGCGGCGCAAGCAGTTCCACGCCGTGCGCGGGTAGGTCGAAGGCGCGGAAGAAGGGTGAGGCGACCGCCATGGGATGCGCGCCCGCGCACACATCGTGGTGGAAGCCCGGCAGGGTGAGTTCGGCCGTACGACAGCCGCCGCCGATCGTCTCCTCCGCCTCGTACACCTGGACATGCAGTCCGGCGCGGGCCAGGATCACGGCCGCCGCCAGCCCGTTCGGCCCCGATCCGACCACTACAGCGTCAGCCATGATCACACTCTAGGCCCCGGCCCGGTGGTGAGCGTCCGCCCGAAAGGTGAATTCTGTCCGGGATCACCCTGATCTGACGGAATCGATCAATCGGGTCGGCGAGCCGGCCGGGCGAAAGCATCGCACAGCGATTAATCCGCGTCCGCCGGTCCGTCATACCTTCCGAACCCCGAGAAGGAGACCCCCTCATGACCGCCAAGCCCCACGGACCGGCATCCTACTTCCCCTCCATCGAGTCCAAGTACGGCCGCACCATGGACGAATGGTTCAGCGCCGTCCGCGAATCCGGCCACACCGGCCACAAGGATCTGGTGACTTGGCTGAAGACCGAACACGGGATGGGCCACGGCCACGCCACGGCCGTGGTCCAGTACCACCTCAATCCGGAGAAGTGGGCGGTCTGAGGATCGACTATGGCGCGGGGCCGCTCACCATGGGTGAGCGGCCCCGCGCCGTCGGATGTCGGACGCCGGTATCAGACGTCTGTGGAGAAGCGGATGCCGCCGTCGGGGAGTTCGACACCCGGCCAGACGCGCGCACCGCGTAGTAGTTCGCAGCGGGCACCGACATTGGCGCCGTCACCGATGACGGCATCGCGGACGAGGGCGCGCGGACCGATGCGGGCACCGAAGCCGATGATGGAGCGTTCGACGGTGGCCCCGGCCTCGACGCAGGCGCCGTCGAAGAGGACCGCGCCGTCCAGGCGGGCGCCCGCGCCGACCTCGGCGCCGCGACCGACGACGGTGCCGCCGATGAGGAGGGCGCCGGGGGCTACGCCCGCACCCGCGTGGACCAGGGATTCACCGCGCTGGCCGGGCAGGGCCGGGGAGGGCGCGATGCCGCGCACCAGGTCGGCCGAGCCGCGGACGAAGTCCTCCGGGGTGCCCATATCGCGCCAGTAGGAGGTGTCCACATGCCCCTGGATGTGCGCGCCCTCGGCGAGCAGGGACGGGAAGACCTCGCGCTCCACCGACACCGGGCGGCCGGCGGGGATCTTCTCGATGTACTCGCGACGGAAGACGTAGCACCCGGCATTGATCTGGTCGGTCGGCGGATCCTGGGTCTTCTCCAGGAACGCCGTGACGCGGCCGGACTCGTCGGTGGGCACACAGCCGAAGGCACGCGGGTCGCCGACCCGGACCAGGTGCAGGGTCACATCGGCATTGGTGGAGTGGTGGGTCTCCAGCACCGCGCCCAGATCGGTGCCGCCCAGCACGTCACCGTTGAACACCATCACGGTGTCGGCGCGCAGCTTGGGCAGCACATTGCGAATGCCGCCGCCGGTGCCGAGCGGTTCGGTCTCGGTGACGTATTCGATCTCCAGCCCGAAGTCGGAGCCGTCACCGAAATGTTCCTCGAAGACCTCGGCCTTGTAGGAGGTGCCGAGTACCACGTGGTGGATTCCGGCGTCCGCGATGCGGGCCAGCAGATGCTGGAGGAACGGCAGACCGGCCGTGGGCAGCATCGGCTTGGGTGCCGACAGGGTCAGCGGACGCAAGCGCGTCCCCTGGCCTCCGACCAGGATCACCGCATCCGTTCCGTTCGCCATCTTCTCCCCTGTATCAGGTCGTCTTTCGGTCGCGTCGGCGCATGCCGAGGCCGAGCTGTCCGGCCGCGCACACCGCGCGGCCGGGTCATTGTGCCTGAGCGGACCGCTCAGTTCGTACCGGCCGCGCGGTCGCGCTCGCGCAGAGCGGATCGAACCGCAAGCCTGCACCGAATGGCAAGTCCGGCCTTGAGCGCCCCCCGCAGCGGCGCCTGCCACCAGTGTGGATGCCGGTCGGCCTGGAATCGGTAGGCGCTGGCGTGGTGGGCGGGCAGCATGGCCTCGGGGTGCTTGCCGGCGGCGTGGCCCTTGGCGTGCGTGACCTCGGCCGATGGCACGAATACATTGTGCCAGCCCGCCTTGCCCATGCGGTCGCCGAAGTCCACGTCCTCCATGTACATGAAGTACCGGGAGTCGAAGCCGTCGATGGCGTCGAAGGCGGCGCGGCGCACCAGCAGGCACGAACCGGACAGCCAGCCCACCGCCCGCTCGGAGATCTCCTCGTTGTCCTGCCGGTAGCGCAGGGTCCACGGGTTGGACGGCCACAGCGTGCCGAGAATGGCGTGACCCGCGCCGTCGGCCAGGCCGG
Source organism: Nocardia otitidiscaviarum NBRC 14405 (assembly GCF_000308635.1). Classification (GTDB taxonomy): domain Bacteria; phylum Actinomycetota; class Actinomycetes; order Mycobacteriales; family Mycobacteriaceae; genus Nocardia; species Nocardia otitidiscaviarum. The sequence goes on from NZ_BAGD01000103.1 coordinate 21,169, forward strand.
GCACCCGCCGCGCGGACGGGTACACGCTGCCGTCGGGCTCGCGCACCATGGGTCCGAGCGCTCCGGCGCGCGGCCAGCGCTTGGCGACGGCCAGCAGCTCGTCGATGGAATCGGTACCCCACCGGATATCCGGGTTGGCGATGACGATGAACTCGATCTCCGGATCGATCTCGGCGACGGCGCGGTTGATGGCGCCGCCGTAGCCGATATTGCCGCCGGTGCGTAGCAGTCGCACATGTTCGTTGGCGTCGGCGACCAGTTCGGGCACGCCGTCGTTCGATCCGTTGTCGGCCAGGATGACCTGGGGCTTCTCGCTGGTGGCGGTGGCGAGGGTACTGATGAAGTGCTCGAGGTGCTCACCGGGCGAGTAGGTCACCGTGACGACGGCCAGTGTCGGCCGTCCGACTGAATCCGAGGGGCTCACGGGCGACCAGCCTAGTCGGAAGCGGCGGCGAGCGCGTCGTTCAGCGCATCCTGCCAGGGGCGCAGTGGCGACAGCCCGGCCGCGGTCCAGGACGCCGTGGACAGCACCGAATATGCCGGGCGCGGAGCGGGTCTCGGGAAAGCCGAGGTCGAGCAGGGCCGGACCCGGTCCGGATCGGCTCCGATACCCGCGAACACCGCCCGCGCCAGATCGAACCAACTGGCCTGTCCCGTGTTGGCGGCGTGCAGAATTCGCGGCGCGTCGGGTTGTTCGGCGAGTTCGACGAGCGCCGCCGCGAGATCGGGTGCGTAGGTGGGCGAACCGATCTGATCGTCCACCACGTCGACGGTCTCCCGCTCCCGCTCCAGACGGCGCATGGTGGCGACGAAATCGCTGCCCGCCCCGGTGTACACCCAGGCGGTGCGCACGATATGTCCGGTGTCGGGGAGCAGATCCGCCACCGCCCGTTCCCCCGCCAGCTTGGATTTGCCGTACACCGAGGTCGGCCCGGTGGGGTCGGCGGTCTCGTACGGCCGCGACCCGGTGCCCGGGAACACATAGTCGGTGGAGACGTGGATGAGCCGCGCCCCGACCTCCCCGCACGCCACCGCCAGCGCCATCGGCCCGCGGGCATTGACGGCGCAGGCCGCGTCGATATCGGTTTCGGCCCGGTCCACGGCCGTGTAGGCGGCGCAGTTGATCACCACATCGCCGGACCGCAGCGCGGCGCGCACCGCGTCCAGATCGGTGATGTCCAGGTCGGCGTGCGTGTAGCCGCGGGCGGCGGGTGCGAGGTCGAGCAGCGCACGGCCCAACTGACCCCGCGCCCCGGTCACCACCAGCCGCCCGGTGACAGCTGTCACGGAGGGGAGAGTCACGCCGGTCAGTCTGGCATGCCGTGCAGACCGGGCGGCGACCCGGTGCGACCTGCCGGAACGACGGCGGCCCCGGCGCGCGGTCGCCATAGCCGCCGCGCAGTGCCGGGCGCGCGGCACGCAACGCACGGGTAGCGGCTTCCACCGTCCCGCTCCGTCACGCGTCTAGCCTGCACTCAGGGGGTAGTCCACGGATACCGACCGGGACGCTGTCCGGGCCGGGCGGTGGGCATGGTCGGGAAAGGATACGGGGTTTGCCGGAACGCACGAGGGTATCGACGCCGCTACCGTCGCGACGACCGGCCGCGCGGACGCGGGCCGGGCGGCTGGGCGCGATGCGCGCGCTGTCGGCCGCCGCCGCGGTGGCGGTGCTGGTCCTGACCGGTCTCGGCTGGCATCAGGTGGACGGGCTGGTGTCCAGCATCGAGCGCATCGGCAATCTCGGGCTGGGCGGGGGCCGCGACGGCGCGGTGGACATCCTCATGGTCGGCATCGACAGCCGCACCGACGCACACGGCAATCCGCTCACCGACACCGAGCGGGCCATGCTGCACGCCGGTGACGAGGAGGGCCTCAACACCGACACCATCGTGCTCATCCGGGTGCCCAACGACGGCCGCTCGGCCACGGCCATCTCCATCCCACGCGACTCGTACGTGGACATCCCGGGACAGGGCAAGGGCAAGATCAACTCGGCCTTCGGCACCACCAAGTTCACCGAACAGCAGAAGCTGCTCGACAAGGGGGTGGACGCGTCCGAGGCCGACGCGAAATCCACCGAGGCCGGACGGCAGGCGCTGATCAAATCGGTCGCCAACCTGACCGGTATCACCGTCGACCACTACGCCGAGGTGGGCCTGCTCGGTTTCGTCCTGCTCACCGATGCCGTGGGCGGGGTCGAGGTATGCCTGAACGACGCCGTCTACGAACCGTATTCGGGTGCCGACTTCCCCGCCGGTGAGCAGCGGCTCGACGGCGCGCAGGCGCTGAGCTTCGTGCGCCAGCGCCACGGCCTGCCCCGGGGCGACCTGGACCGGATCGTGCGCCAGCAGGTGTACATGGCACAGCTGGTGAATCAGGTGCTGAGCGCCAAGACGCTCACCAATCCGGGCCGCCTGCAGCAGCTCAGCGACGCCGTGGGCCGCACCGTGGTGATCGACGACGGCTGGAATGTGCTGGACTTCCTCGGCCAACTCCAGGATCTCTCCGGCGGCCAGGTGAAATTCGAGACCGTTCCGGTCGAAGACCTCAACGGCATGACCGAGGACGGCGTCTCGGTGGTGAAGGTGGATCCGGAGGCCGTCCAGAAGTACGTGGCCGCCATGGTGGGCGAGGAGAAACCGCAGGAGAAGAAGGACGGCGTCGACCCGTCCACCGTCACCGCCGATGTGTACAACGCCAGCTCCATCGGCGGCCTGGCCGGGCAGGTGTCACAGGCACTGGCGGGCAAGGGGTTCGGCACCGGCACCGTGGACAACTGGATCGGCGGCCCCATCCAGAGCAGCCGGGTGCTGGCGAGCAGCGCCACCGACCCCGGAGCGCGCGCCGTCGCCGAGGCCCTCGGCGGACTGCCGGTGATGAGCGAGGCGGGCCTGGCGGCGGGGGCGGTGCGCGTGCTGCTGGCGGGTGACTACTCTGGTCCGGGCTCGTCGGCGGACGGCGGCGTCGACTTCACCGGAATGTCGACCACCCCCACGCCGGTGCCGCCCGCCCCACCCATCGACGCCGGGCAGAACGGACCGAAATGCGTGAACTGACCGAGACCCTCACCGAAGCGGTGCTCGACCCGATCCTGGCCCGCGACCCCGCGGGCCCCCGCATCACCTACTACGACGACGCCACCGGTGCGCGAATCGAACTGTCCGCGCTCACCCTCGCCAACTGGGCGGCCAAGACCGCCAATATGATCCGCGACGAATTCGGGCTCACCCCCGGCGCACGGGTGGCCGTGCTGCTGCCCGCGCACTGGCAGACCGCCGCGGTACTGCTGGGCTGCTGGTGGGCGGGCACCGAGGTGGTGCTGCGCGCCGACCCGGACGCCGAGCTGGCGCTGGTGACCGCCGACCGCGTCGACGAGGCCGACGGCATCGCCGAGGTGGCCGCGCTGTCACTGGATCCGATGGGCATGCCGGTGCGGGACCTGCCGGTCGGCGTCACGGACTACGCCACCTCGGTGCGCGTGCACGGCGATCAGTTCCTGCCCGGCGGCGTCGGTGCGGCGCTGGACGGCATGACCGCGGGCGCGGTCCTGGACGAGGCCCGCAAATCCGCGGCGCGACAGGGCTTCACGGCCGAGGACCGGGTGCTGTCGACCACGCCGTGGGAGACGCCGACCGAATTGATCGACGGCCTGCTGGCGGTGCTGGCGGCGGGGGCGTCGCTGGTGCAGGTGGCGAATCCGGATGCGGCGGTACAGGAGAAGCGGGTGGCCAGCGAGCGGGTCACCGCGCGCCGCGGCGACTGACCGCGCCCTCGGACCGCGGTACGCACTCATACCGTGGTAGGACCTGCGGCTCCCGCCGTGGAACGTTCCGGACCGCAGCGGATTTCCGTACCGTCTAAGCATCCGACGACGACGGGAGTCAGCGGCGATGATGCCTCGGTACTGGATTCGATGGATGGTGGAGCAGGGTGCGCCCCGGTGGGTGATGCGCTGGCAGGCCCGCCGCGGCGATCCGTTCGGCAAGCTGCACACCGAACCGGAGGCGCGGCGGGACCCGTACCCGCTCATCGAGGAGCTGCGCGAGCGCGGGCGGCTGGTGCGCACCCCGTACGCGTGGATCGCCACCGACTACGAACTCACTCGAAGTATGCTGCGCGACAATCGCTTCGGCGTCTTCGTCCTCGACAATGTGAACACCCCCGCACCGCTGCGCGCTGTGGTGCGCAGGGCCGCGCTGCCCGCCAATCCGGTGGAGCCGCCGTCCATGCTCACCATCGACCCGCCCGATCACACCCGCATTCGCAAATCGGTGTCCGCGGCCTTCACCCCGCGCGCCGTCGGCCGCCTCCGGGATCGGGTGGAGTCGGTCACCGCGGAACTGATCGACGCGCTCGGAGCGAACGGATCGACCGATCTGGTCGCGGACTTCGCCGCGCAGGTGCCGATCGCCATCATCTCCGAGATGCTCGGCTTCCCGGACGAGATGCGCGCGGAGTTCCTGGAGTGGGGCGACCGCACCACGCCCATGCTCGATCTGGGGCTCACCTGGCGCAGCTGGCGCGTCGCGGCGGGTGCCATCGCGCAGATGGACCGCTACCTCGACGGACATATCGCACGGCTGCGCCGGGAGCCCGGCGAGGACATCCTCAGCAGCCTGGTCACCGCCGGTCAACTCGACGAACGGGAGCTGAAGGCCACCGCCACCCTGCTCATGGGCGCGGGCTTCGAGACCACCGTCAACCTGATCGGCAACGCGGTGGTGCAGTTGCTGGCGCATCCGGAGCAGTTGACGCGGCTGCGCGCGGAACCGGACCTGTGGGCGGGCGCGGTGGAGGAGGTGCTGCGGTTCGATCCGCCGGTGCGCACCACCGCCCGGCAGGCGCTGTGCGATGTGGAACTCGACGGCGTGCGACTGCGGCGGGGTGCGGTTGTGGTGCTGTCCTTGGCGGGGGCCAATCGGGATCCTCGCATGTTCGCCGACCCCAACCGTTTCGACATCACCCGCTCCAATGCCCGTGAGCACCTCACCTTTTCGAGCGGCATCCACACCTGCCTGGGGGCCGCCCTGGCGCGGATGGAGGCCACGCACGCCCTGCGCACCCTCTTCGAGGAGTTCCCGGAACTGTCACTGGCGGGCGAACCCCAACTGCGAGAGCTGTTCACGCTGCACGGATATCAGCGCATGCCGGTGACGCTGGGCAATCGAGCGCACGCATCCGTCCAGCACTAGAAGAAACCCACGGCCTCGCTGCCCCACACCGCGTTCCGGTCCCGGTCGGGATCGTCCACCACCCGGTCGTTGGCGTCGATGACCAGGGTGGTGCGGGTGTTCTCGTGGTAGGGCGGCCAGTGTTTGGACCCGTCCAGCGCCGCGGGCACCCCGTGTTCGGCGAAGGCCAGCCAGCGCCGCATGATGCGACCCGAAACCTCCTGCGCCACTTTGCGTCCGCCCAGCCAGAAGGTCGGGTCGTAGTTGAAGGAGCCGAAATTGCCGAAGACGTACGGCAATTCGGTGGCATGCCCGGCGCCGACCCGAGCCGCGCGCAACATGGGGGTGGCGTAGTCGAAGCGATACATCCAGGTGGGCGAATGCCGGGAGTGGGCGTCGGCCACCCAGTGCGCGGGCATCCGGAAGGCGGCGTCGGTGGACATGGCCAGCGCCCCACGGGTGGAGGTGAGATCCGGGTAGGCGGAGGTGATCTCGGCGATCCGGGCGGGTGAGAGCCCCGGATGCTCCTCGGCCACGCTGCGCAGCATGGCGTTCACCGCGTCCGGGGTGACCGGCATGATCGGCGAGCGGAAGAACCGGAACAGCGACGCCTCGTCCTTGTTGGTGCCGATGATGAGTGGCACCCGATGCGAGCGTCCGTCCCGGAAGCGTTCGGTGGGGTACGCCGGGAGCAGGTCACCGTCCACCACGGGGGCGGCGGCCAGGCGGCCGGGTTCGGTGAGCGGCACCTCGTCCAGCAGCACCCCGGCGGCGGGGAGCAGCACCTCGATCGGGCACTCCAGCAGGTCGCCGACGCGATCGCGGGGCAGGTCCAGGATCTCCAGATAGCGCCGGGCCACGGCCTCGGTCCGCTCCTGACCGAAAACCGTGGTGGCGGGCGGTGATTCGGCGATGGCGCGATGGAACAGGCCCGCCGCGCGGGGTGCGGTCAGCAGTGCGGTGACGCAGCCCGCGCCAGAGGATTCGCCGAACAGGGTGACATTGCCCGGATCCCCACCGAAGGCGGCGATGTTGTCGCGCACCCATTCCAGGGCGGCGATCTGGTCGTGCAGGCCCAGGTTGGGGGTGAACTGCGGACCCAGCGAGGACAGGTCGAGGAAGCCGAGCACCCCGATCCGGTAGTTCACCGACACCAGGATCACCTTGCCGGTCTCCACCAGTTTGCGGCCGTCGTAGATCTCCTGGGCGGCGGTGCCCAGGCAGTACGCGCCGCCGTGCACCCACACCATGACCGGGCGGGGTTCGTCGGAGGGCGCGGCGGGGGCCCATACGTTCACCCAGAGACAGTCCTCCCCCATGCGCAGGGTGGAGTCGACCGGCACCATGACGCCGAGGGTCTGCGGAGCGATCTCGCCGTATTCCAGGCAGTCGCGCACGCCCTCCCACGGCTCGGGTGGTCGCGGCGGCGCGAACCGGTGCGCTCCGGCCGCCGGGGCGGCGTAGGGGATGCTGCGCCAGACGTGGACATCGCCCTCGCGGCGGCCGCGCACAGCTCCGAATTCGGTCTCGGCCACCGGGCCGTTCGCGAGAACGTCCACCTCGGGGGCATCGAAGGATTCCGCAGCGCTCACACCAGACCTCCTCGTACTCCGTATTCGAGGGTACTGGCTGATACGACCGTGCTATCGACACCGCCGACCAGCGTGCCGTTGGTCTACCCTGACGTCGTGCCGAGTTATGCGTACCGTTGCCGCGGCTGCGGCGACACCTTCGAACTGACGCGCCCCATGGCCGAGGCGTCCGCCCCGGCCACCTGCCCGCACGGGCACGCCGACACCGTGAAACTGCTGACCACCTTCGCGGCGGTCACCCGCGGCGGCGGCAGCCCGGCCCCCGCCGCTCCCAGCGCCCCCGCCGGTGGCGGGTGCTGCGGAGGCGGCTGCTGCGGCTGAGGCCGCGGTAATGGACGGGCGGAGCACGCGGCGGCGACCTCCGAGAGCGCGCTGCGGCTGACGTGCCCACGGCCCGAGCGGCGGGCCGGTGGGACGGTCGCGGTCAGTCCGCGCTCTCCTGGCGTTTGTCGGTGTGGCCCAGGGAGCGGCCGGGGGCCACCTTGTCGCGGACGCGTTGTTTGAGCACGGCTATGTCGGGAAAGCCGCCGTCGGCCTTGCGTTCCCAGATCTGATCGCCGTCGACGCTGATCCGGAAGATGCCACCCTCACCCGGGATGAGCGCCACCTCGGAGAGGTCGGTGGCGAAGGTGCTCAGCAGTTCCTGCGCCATCCAGCCGGCGCGCAGCAGCCAGCGGCATTGCGTGCAGTACTCGATCGCGACGCGGGACATGGTGCGCACCCTACCGGTCCGGGGCAGAACGCCGATCGTGCGGGCGACCGCACATGTCGGTGGTCTGCGATAGAACTCGGGGCAACAGTGGAAGGGGGAGCGATGCCTACGCGAGAGACCGCCGCGGTGCCAGGTGATCCGTCAGCGGTGGCCGGACGGCGGTCGGCGGCGGGCAAGCGGCACGCGCGGGTGAGCGCGGGGTTGGCGGATCTGGATATATGGCTGGCCGATCAGGTGCGGACCGGCCTGGCTCAGATGGATCGGTCACACCAGGTGTTCGAGGCGGTGGCGGCGCGGATGGTCGACGCGCAGGCGCCCGGTGTGGCGCGGGCGCTGCGTGAACTCGCGCGCGTCGGCACGTGGGCCGACTGGCCGCAGCGACTGCTGCGGGAATTCGGCCGCCTGCATCTGCTGATCGCCGCCCACCAGCGACTCGACCACCTCTCCCCCGCCCTCCGCGCCAGCGTGCGAACCCACATCGGCTACCCCACCCCCGTGGATTCGGTGCGCGAACAACCCGCGGTGCGCGACATCTGGCAGGTGCTCGCCACCCGCACCACCGTCGAAGACGGCCTGTACTCCCGCCGAACCTGGTTGCGCGGCACCACGACCGCCCGCTGGGCACTCCTACACGACCACCACTACGGCAGCCCCACCTTCCCCCAGGACACCCCCGCCCCCGGCGTCCACATCGACGCCGACCTGCACTACTACCCCGCCGCCGCACCACTGCGCGCGATCTGGGGCGAGCGCTACGGCGAACCCGCCTCCCACACCGAACGACCGAACGCCGACATCTCCTCGGCCTCACCACCGCCCGGCCCACTCCCCGCCCCCGAACCCGGCACCACCACAGCGGTCGAACACCGCGATCCGAACACCACTCCGGACTTCACCAGCACCACAGCACCTCCGCCCGACCCCGCCGCCACCGCTCATTCGGCCACCACTGCGGCCGCGCCGGACGTCACCGCCACCGCTCCGTCCGCCACCACCGTGACCGGGCTCGGCAACAGCGGCGCGCCGTCATCGGCCACCACCAACGCCGGAGCCGAAACCCCTACGGCAGCACCAACGGCCACCGAATCCGACTCGGCCACCGCGCCCGGTGCCTCCACAACGACCGCGCTCGACAACGGCGACCCACCATCGTCGGCCGCCACCACGACCGAACCCGAAACGCCCGCCACGCCAGATGTCCACCCAGCGACCGGGCTCGACAGCGATTCCGCACCATCGTCGGCCACCACCGCACCCGGACTCGCAACCTCTGCGACACCACCGGCCGCCGCGAGCGCGACTACCGGGCGCGGTTCGGTCACCGGGCCACCGGACTCCATCGACGCGGCCGGACTCGGCATTTTCGCCGCACTGGGCGCGCATGCCGCGGCGGTGGGTGCGGATCCGTTCCTGCGCTCGTGGCCGATGATGCTGGTCGATGTGGTGCCGGTGCGGTCCGAAAGTGGTTGGTATGTGGTCGAAGCCACGGGGGATTCGCTTCCGGTCACCGTCGAGGACGGCGAACCGTGGCGCATGCTGGGCGTATCCGGCGGCCATCCGGTGACCGTGGTCGGCGAGTGGACCACGGACGGGCTGGTGCCGCTCGCCGTGCACGCCGCGGGGACGGTCGTGGATGCGGTTGCGGCGGACGGGATTTCGGTCGCCACGCCGCCGGTCACCAGTGCCCTGGGTGGTCGGCCGGGTACCGCGGCCGACGCCGAGCCGGGTATCGCGGAGCTCGTCTCCACGGCCCTCGTCGGAACGGCCAGGCGCACCGTCGATACCGCCGCGCTTCCGGCACCCGTCGCGGCGGCGTCCCGGTCCGGCGCGGATCCGGCCGTCGCCCTGCTCGAAGCCATTGCCCTGCAGGACTGTTTCGTGCGCGGGGCGGTATCGCCTAGTGCGGCGGAGAAGTCCGATACCGCCGAAGACGATCCGCGCCCGCTGCTGCCGCCCGTCGCCGCGGCACGGCTGGCAAGCCTGCTGACCGGTACCTCGTCCTTTTTGGCGGAGTGGTTCGCGGCGGCCGAGCCGTTCGACTACCGCGCCCCGGACGCCATGTGCAGTCGGCTGCTGGAGCGCGCCAAATCGGTTGCCGTCCATCGGGAAGCCCTGCTGCGACTGGCCGGTGCGCGCGGTCGCTGGCTGGCGGCGCGGCATCCCGGCTGGCGCGGTCTGATCCGCGCCGCCGCGGACGACGACTCGGTGTGGTCGCACGGCCGTCCAGCAGAGCGCCGGGCCTGGCTGGCCCGGCTGCGGCGCACCGATCCCGGCGCGGCGCGCACCGCACTCGCGGCCTCCTGGCCAACCGAATCCGGACCGGGCAAGGTGGAGCTGCTGGCGGTGCTGGCCGACGGCCTGTCGACGGCCGACGCACCGCTACTGGAATCCGGCCTGGACGATCGCCGGGCAGAGGTCCGCAGACTCGCCGCGGATCTGCTGGCGCGCCTGCCCGATTCGGCTTTCGCCGGGCGGATGGCGCGGCGCGCGAGCGCATGGCTCACCATGGGCGCGCACCCCGACGGTCCGCGCCTGACCACCACCGGTCCGGGTGTGCTCGACGACGCCGCCCGCCGCGACGGCATCGCGGATCCGTTCCCCTTCACCGCCTACCGGGCCGACGGCGCACCGGACCTGGCCGCCGAATGGCTGCACCGGGTGGTGGCCGCGACCCCGCTGCGGCACTGGGAACCGCTGGGCCCGCCCGAGGAGGCGGTGCGGGTGCCCATGGCCGAGGGGCTGCGCGGCCCGATGCTGCACGGCTGGGCCGATGCCGCCCTGGCACAACGTGATCCGGCCTGGGCGCGAGCGCTGTTCGCGATCATCGCCGCGGCGGCGGCGGGCGATCCGGATATGGAGCAGCTGCGCGAACTGTTCGCCATGCAGCCGCTCGACGATCAGGTGCGGCATCTGCGCCGCCTGGACAGCAGTTGGCTGGCCGAGATCGAATCGCTGCTGCGGGCGCTCCCACATCCCTGGCCGGAACCGGTGGCCGAGCACGTGCTGCGCCTACTCCTGGAGCGGGCGCGGCTGAGCGCGAACCGGCCGGGCGCGCCCAGTCTGGTGCCGGGGTCGTACCGGACGCTGTTCCGGGCGGCCGCCACCCATTTCCCGGTGACGACCGCGCCCGCCGTCACCACCACCGCCCGACACTGCGGAGAACCGTACTGGGAGCAGGCCTTCGACCAGCTCGCCGCGGATCTCGTGGAACGTCGGACCATGCTCGAGGAGTTGCAGTGACCAGCACCGCGGATCGGGACGCCCTGCTGCGCCCGCACGCCGAACAGTCCTATGCCGACGAATTGGCCGCCCTGGCCGCCGCCGACGACCGCCCGCGGCCACCGTCGTGGCGGCTCTCACCGTGGGCGGTGGTCACCTATCTGCTCGGCGGCACACTGACCGACGGCACCGTCATCACACCCAAGTACGTGGGGCCGCGGCGGCTCATGGAAGTCGCGGTCGCCACCCTGGCCACCGATCGCGCACTGCTGCTGATCGGCGTGCCCGGCACCGCCAAAACCTGGGTGTCGGAACATCTCTCGGCCGCCATCTCGGGTGCGTCGACCCTGCTGGTGCAGGGCACCTCGGGGACGACGGAGGAGGCGGTGCGCTACGGCTGGAACTACGCCCGCCTGCTGGCGGAGGGGCCGAGCGCGGCGGCGCTGGTGCCCTCGCCGGTCATGACGGCCATGCGGACCGGGTCCGTCGCCCGCATCGAGGAACTCACCCGCATCCCCTCGGACGTGCAGGACGCGCTGATCACCGTGCTGTCGGAGAAGACGCTGCCGATACCGGAACTGGGCATGGAGGTGCAGGCGGCCAAGGGCTTCACGGTGATCGCGACGGCCAACGACCGCGACCGCGGCGTCAACGAGCTGTCCTCGGCGCTGCGGCGACGCTTCAATACCGTGGTGCTGCCGCTGCCCGCCGGAGAGGACGACGAGGTCGCCATTGTGACCCGGCGGGTCGAACAGCTCGGCGCGGCACTGGAATTGCCCGCCGTGCCCGCCGCCGCGGAGGAGATCCGGCGGGTGGTCCGGGTCTTCCGGGAGCTGCGATCGGGGATGACGGTGGACGGACGCACCAAACTCAAGTCGCCGTCGGGCACGCTGTCCACCGCCGAGGCCATCTCGGTGATCACCAGTGGGCTGGCGCTGGCCGCACATTTCGGTGACGGCGTGCTGCGCGCCGAGGATGTGGCGGGTGCGGTACTGGGCGCGATCATCAAGGATCCGGTCGCCGACGCCGTGGTGTGGACCGAATATCTGGAAGCCGTGGTGCGCGGGCGCCAGGACTGGGCCGACTTCTACCGCGCCTGCCGCGAGGTGCACACATGAGCGCCCCCGCCCTGCCGTCGGAGGCCGACCCCGAGCCGCGGACCAGGATCTTCGGCATCCGCCACCACGGGCCCGGATCGGCGCGCTCGCTGCGGTCGGCCCTGGAGCGGTTTCGGCCGGATGTGATTCTCATCGAGGGTCCGGCCGACGCCGACGGCCTGGTCCGCTACGTGGCCGCCGAAGCGATGGCACCGCCGGTAGCGCTGCTCGCCTATCGACCGGATGAGCCGTCGACGGCGGCATTCTGGCCCTACGCCGAGTTCTCCCCCGAATGGCAGGCGCTGCGGTACGGAGTGGAACACGGTGTGCGGGTGGGTTTCTGCGATCTGCCCGCCGCCAACGCGCTCGCGGCGGCGGCGGAACCCGGCGACCGCACCGACCCGCTGAGCCTGCTGGCCGCCGCCGGTGGTTACGACGACGCCGAGCGCTGGTGGGACGCCGTCATCGAATCCAGCTCGGACGCGGACATCTTCGATGCCGTGCACGAGGCCATGGCCGCCTTGCGCGAGGCCGCGGTCCCCGCGAACACCACCTCGAACAACGAAGACGCCGCCCCACCCCCGACGGCCGACAGCGCTGCGGCACCAATGGCCCCGGCCGATGGGGGCGAGGCGGGGGAGGCGGCGAGCGCCGATATCGAGGTGCGGCGGCGGGTCGCGGCCGAGATCGTGGTCGACGCGCACACCCTGCGCCGGGAGGCGCATATGCGGCAGGTCATGCGCAAGGCATTGAAGGACGGGGCGCGGCGGCTGGCCGTGGTGTGCGGTGCCTGGCACGCGCCCGCACTGAGCGGGACGCTGCCGCCGGCGGTGGCGGACGCGCGGCTGCTGAAGGGCATGCCGAAGGTGAAGACCACGCTCACCTGGGTGCCGTGGACGCATTCGCGACTGTCGAGTTCATCCGGGTACGGCGCGGGCATCACCTCGCCGGGCTGGTACCGGCACCTGTTCGCCGAGACCGAGCAGCCGATCGCGCGCTGGCTGACCCAGGTGGCGGGGATGCTGCGGCGGCACGACCTGCCGGTGTCGAGTGCGCACATCATCGAGGCCGTCCGGCTCGCGGAGACCCTCGCCACCCTGCGCGGACGGCCGCTGGCCGGCTTGTCCGAGGTCACCGAGGCCACCCGGTCGGTGCTGTGCGACGGCGACGAGACCATGCTGGATCTGGTCACTCGCGAGTTGGTGATCGGCGAGGCGTTGGGGACCGTGCCCGAGGACACGCCGACCGTCCCGCTGGAGGCGGATCTGCGGGCGCGAATCAGAACCCTGCGGCTGCGGCAGGAGGCCACGGAACGCACCGTGGAGCTGGATCTGCGCACCGAGCGCGATATGGCGAAATCCCAACTGCTGCACCGCCTGGAGTTGCTCGGCATCGACTGGGGGCGACGCACCCGCGACGGGGTGCGCGGCACCGGCACCTTCCGCGAGACCTGGACGCTGCAATGGCGGCCCGAACTGGTGATGGCGGTGGTGGAGGCGTCACGCTGGGGCACCACCCTGGCGACGGCCGCCACGGCGCGGATCCTCGACCGCGTGCACGCGCCCGATACCGGGCTGCCCGAGGTGGCCGCCGCCCTCGACGCCGCCCTGCTGGCCGATCTGGGCGACGCCGTCGACGGACTGGTCAGCCGACTGGAGTCGGTGGCCGCGCTGGACCACGACATCACCCACCTGCTGGCCGCGCTGCCCGAACTGCTGCGCACCCTGCGCTACGGCGATGTGCGCGGCACCGATACCGCCGCGCTGGCCCGGGTGGCCGACGGCCTGCTGGTGCGGGTGTGCGCGGGCCTGCCGAGCGCGGTCACCGGCCTGGGCGCCGACGCCGCGGCACACCTGCGTGCCCGGCTCGATGCCGTCCATCTGGCACTGGCCACCCGCGCCGACGACTGGGCCACGAACGCCTGGCTCACCACCCTGCGCGGGCTGGCCGACCGCGACGATGTGCACGGTGGTCTCGTCGGCCGCGCCGTGCGGCTGCTCCGCGACGCCGAGGTCATCGACGCCGCCGAGTCGGCCCGGCGCTTCTCCGCCGCGCTGTCGGTGGGGCGCACCGCCACAGACAAGGCCGCCTGGATCGACGGTTTCCTCGGCGGCCGCGGCCTGCTGCTCGTCCACGACCGCAACCTGCTGGCACTCGTCGACTCCTGGCTGGTCGGCCTCGCGGAGCCGGATTTCGTCGCCGTCCTGCCCCTGCTGCGCCGCACCTTCGGCGATTTCGACAGCGGCGAGCGACGATCCATCGCCGCGGCGATCCGCCACGGCGCGCCCGTCACCACGGCCGGGACCGCAGTAGATTTCAACCCGGCACGTGGTGCGATCGCGCTGCGCGCCGCCCGCGAGATCCTGGGAGTCGGCGCATGAACGGCCGACGAGGAGACTCGTTACGCGGCACCGCGCTCCCGAGCACCAGGATCCTCCCGCGCGGATTCGGCGGGCACACCGGCTCACCGTTCGGGGCAGCGCCCGGCCGCGGCCGGGTGGCTTCGGGAAGTCCGGCGACCACCCAGCCGCGCGGTGCAGCCGTCGCCGACTTCCGCCCCACGTCGGCACGCCCACGCCGACCCGCAATCTCCACTCGAACCACAAGGCTGGCCGATGCACGACGATGACGAAACCCGTTCCCGACGTTGGCGATTGGTATTGGGGGCGGCGGGCGAGGCGGAGCTGGGCGGTGTGGGCAGCGCCGAGGACGCCGCCATGGACCGGGCGCTGTCGGCGCTGTACGACTCCGACGCCCGCACCGGGCAGGGTGGGCGGCGCTCCGGCGGGCTGGGCGGTTCGGCGCCGAATGTGGCGCGCTGGCTGGGTGATATCCGCTCGTACTTTCCGACCACGGTGGTCGAGGTGATGCAGCGCGACGCGGTGCGGCGGCTGAATCTCACCGAACTGCTGTTGGAACCGGAACTCTTGGACGCGGTCGAACCGGACGTCCATCTGGTCGGCACCCTGCTCGGCCTGAACAAGGTGATGCCGGAGACCACCAGGGCCACCGCCCGCATGGTGGTGGAACGGGTGGTGCGCGAGATCGAGCGGCGCATCGCCGCCCGCACCGTCGCCGCGGTGGGCGGCGCGCTGAACAGGGCGGCGCGGGTGGCGCGGCCGAAACCGCGGGATATCGACTGGGACCGCACCATTCGCCGCAATCTCGGCACCTATCTGCCCGAGTACCGCACCGTCGTGCCGGAGCGGCTGGTCGGCTACGGCCGCAAGGCGCAGGCGGTGCGGCGCGATGTGGTGCTGGCCATCGACCAATCCGGTTCCATGGCGTCGAGCGTGGTGTACGCGTCGGTGTTCGGGGCGGTGCTGGCCACCATGCGGTCGCTGCGGACCTCGCTGATCGTGTTCGACACCGCCGTCGTGGATCTCACCGATCGGCTCGCCGATCCGGTGGACGTACTGTTCGGCACCCAACTCGGCGGTGGCACCGATATCAATCGCGCCCTCGCCTACGCGCAGTCGCTCATCACCCGCCCCGCCGACTCCCTGTTCGTGCTCATCTCCGACCTGTACGAGGGCGGAGTCCGCGCCGATATGCTGCGGCGGGTGCGCGCCATGACCGAGGCAGGCGTTCAGGTCGTGGTGCTGCTGGCGCTGTCCGACGACGGCGCGCCCGCCTACGACCGCGAGAACGCCGCCGCCCTGGACGCCCTCGGCATCCCCGCCTTCGCGTGCACCCCCGACCGCTTCCCCGAGCTGCTGGCGGTCGCACTGGACCGGGGCGATGTGCGCCGGTGGGCCGAGCTGCACACCGGGCGGTCCGCCCCCTGACCCGGGTGCGCGGCGGGGCGCGTCCGGCGGCCCGGCTGGATCGCCGGATTCCGGTCGGATAACGGAAACGCCCAGTTCAGGCGATATATCCGCGGTGAGCGCGGAATTGGCGCACGCAAACACTGCTAGGCTGCCTGGCGATTCGACTCGTGGAAACGGGGGCTCTCGGTTGCTGAACTCTGGTGAAGATTTCGCCGGTTACGTCATCGAGCGCGAACTGGGCCGCGGCGGTATGGGTTCGGTCTACCTGGCCAAGCATCCGCGGCTGCCGCGCATGACGGCCTTGAAACTGCTCAATCAGGAGATGTTCTCCGATGACGAGATCCGCGCCCGGTTCATCCGGGAAGCCGATCTGGTCGCCCAGCTCGATCATCCGAATATCGTGACGGTTTACGACCGCGGCGCGGTGGACGAGCAGCTGTGGATCTCCATGCAGTACATCGACGGGGTGAACGCCGCCGCCGTCGATCCGGGCAAGCTGCCGCCGCTGCGCGCGGTGCAGATCATCACCGAGACCGCCAAGGCCCTCGACTACGCGCACGGCATCGGCGTCCTGCACCGCGATGTGAAGCCCGCCAATATCCTGCTGGCCCGTTCGGGTCGTGCGGGGGCGGGTGGTGAACGGGTGTATCTCACCGATTTCGGCATCGCCCGGCTGCGCGACGACACCGGTCATCTCACCCAGACCGGCACCGTGACCGCCACCCTGGCCTACGCCTCGCCGGAGCAGTTGACCGGCGCGACGCTGGACGGCCGCTCCGATCAGTACTCGCTGGCCTGCACGCTGTTCCAATTGCTCACCGGCAGTGTGCCGTTCGAGGGCACCAGTCCGGCGGCGGTGATCCGCGGCCATCTGCAGGAGCGCCCCCGCCTGCCCAGCACACTGCGCGCGGACCTACCGCCCGCCGTCGACGGGGTGCTGGCCCGCGCGCTGTCCAAGCGCCCACAGGACCGCTACCACTCCTGCACCGAGTTCGCGAACGCGGCCGAACGTGCCTTCGCCATCTCCCGCACCGCACCCCCGCAGCCGGTACAGCCGCCGCGCCCGCCGACTCCGGCCCGGCCGCAGCCGGTCGTACCGCACACCCCGTCGTCGCCGCGCCCGCTCGTCGGTCAGCAGGGGCCGATGGGGCAGTCGGCACCGCACAGTCCGCCACCGGGTCAGGTCGGCCCCCAATCCACGCCCCACAATCCGCAAGCGGGCCAGCCGAACCCGCAATCCACGCCGTACCACCCGCAGGCGGGTCAGGTCGGCCCGCAGTCCGCGCCCTACACCCCGCAGGCGGGCCAGGTCCCGCAGTCCGCGCCGCACAATCCACTGGCGGGACAACCGAACCCGCCGTCGATGTACAACCCGAGCCAGTCCATGCCCCGCCCGGCTCCCCACGCGCAGTCCGCGCCGTTCGCCCCGCAGGGCACTCCACCCCAGCCGTACGGATATCAGGCTCCGCCCCCGAACTACGCCCCGCCCCAACAGGGTTCCGGCTCCAACACCGGCATCATCCTCGGCATCGTGGCGGCCGTGATCATCGCGGTCATCGCGGTGATCGTCATCGTGGCCCTGGCCTGATTCTCGCCCCCGCGCCGACCGGCGCGGGGGCGGAAGGTATTCGCGCGGAACCGCTTACAGATCCGCGATGGCCGCCAGCGGTGGGGTGCGGGCGGCACGCACCGCGGGCCACAGCGCCGCCAGCACGCCGACCACGCCCGAGGCGATGAGCATGCCGACGATCTGCCCCCACGGCACCGCGATGGTCCCGAGGCCGAGATCCTGCAGGGTGCGCAGGAATCCGATGCCGAGTCCCAGGCCGAGGATGACGCCGACCACCGCACCGAAGATGGCGATCAGCATGGACTCCAGGTAGATGGAGCGCCGCACCTGCGGTCGCTGCATGCCCACCGCGCGCAGCATGCCGATCTCGCGGCGGCGTTCCACCACCGACAGCGCCAGGGTGTTGACGATGCCGAGAATGGCGATCACCACCGCCAGGGCCAGCAGCCCGTAGAGGATGGCCAGCATGGTGTCGATCTGACGCCCCTGCACGCCCTTGAAGTCCTCGCGGTCCATCACCTGGACGTTGCCGTACTTCTCGGTGGCCTGCTCCAGATCGGTGCGCAGCGTGGCGAGATCGGTGCCCGGCGCGGCATCGACCGCCACCATGAAACTGCTCCGGAAGCTGGTCGGCACCGTCTGCTCGTAGAGCGACATGGGGGCGACGAGGGCTTGCAGCAGCTGGGTGTCCGCGTAGATGCCCGCCACCTCGACCTGGTACTTCTTGCCGTCCACGCCGGCTACCTCGACGGTCTGCCCGACCTGCCAGCCATTGTCGGAGGCAAGGGTTTCCGAGGCGAGAATCTGATCGTCCCCGACCGAACCGCTGCCCTGCCGGATCTCGTAGGACAGCACGCGGTCCAGCGGCCCCTCCGGCACGGTGCCGAAGACCTGGTCACCGCCGACCTTCAGGGCGACACCGTGGAAGGCCACGGCTTCCTCCACACCGGGCACCGCCTTCACCTCGTCGGTGGCCTGCAGTGGAACACCGATGAGGGCGCCGGGCGGACCCGACAGCATGTAGTCGGCCCGCACGCCCTTGTCCACGAGTTCCCCGACGCTGGCCTTGGCCGAGGCGCCGAGCATGCCGATGGCCGACACCAGCATGAGTCCCAGGGTGAGCGCGAAGGCGGTGGCGGCGGTGCGGCGCGGATTGCGGATGGCGTTGTTGCGCGCCATCCGGCCGACGGGACCGAACGGCCGCACCAGCACACCGAGCCCGGCCAGCACCGGGCGCGACAGTGCGGGCGAGGCGAACAGCACCGCGAGAATCAGTGCGGCCGCCCCGATTCCGACGGTGGCGGCGGCATTGCCGCCGGTGTTCTGCGCGCCCAGCACCACCAGCGCCACACCGATCACGGCCAGCACCGCACCGGCGATGGTGCGCAGCCGCAGCGATTCGGAGTGCGAGGCGAACTCCTCCCGCATGGCCTCCACCGGTGGCACCCGGGCGGCGCGACTGGCGGGCGCGTAGGCGCTCACCACGGTCACGACCACGCCGAGCACCAGCGCCACCGCCACCGTGCGCGGCAGGACGGCCATGGATCCGGTGGGCAGCCCCAGGTCGAAGGCGTTGAGCAGCGCCGCCAGGCCGTAGGCCAGACCGATACCGGCGGCGAGACCCAGTGCGCTGCCGACCAATCCGACGATCAGCGCCTCCCCGACCACCGAGCGGCCCACCTGTCCGCGGCTCGCGCCCACCGCGCGCAGCAGCGCCAGTTCCCGCAGCCGCTGGGCGACGAGCATGGAGAAGGTGTTGTAGATGATGAAGGTGCCGACGATCAGTGCGATGGCTCCGAAGGCGAGCAGGAAGTAGTTGATGAACTTGAGCGCGTCACCGAGCTGCTGCTTCATGTCCTCGCGGACCTCGTCACCGCTCTGCACCTTGTAATCCGGTAAGGCCGTGACGATTTCGGAGCGCAGTTGGTCCGGGTCGGTGCCGGGCTGTGCCGCGATGTCCAGGTAGGCGACGTGCTTGCCGTCGGTGAACAGCCGCATGGCCTCGTCGTAGTCGAATTGCAGGCCGATGAAGCCGCCGGTCGCACCGCCGCCGTCGAGCTGGTAGATACCCGAGATGGTGGCGGCCACATTGCCTTTCGCGGGCGTGACCACCGTGACCGGATCGCCGACCCGGAGTCCGGCCCGGTCCGCGCCGCCCTGGTTGATGGCGACCTGCCCGGGTTCGGAGGGCGGCGCCCCCTCGACGAACCGCTGCGGTTCGGCCACCGCACGCTCCGGTGGCAGGTACGCCTCGCCGATGGTCGGCGCGCCGCCGGTCTGGACGACCTTGCCGTCCTTCAGCAGGGTGACCGGGCCGTTGGCGCCCGGAGCCACGGTGCGCACCCCGTCCATGGCGGTGACCTGGTCGACCAGGGTGAGCGGTACCCCGATGGACTGCTGCTCCTCCGGGCTGATCCGGACGTCCACGCCCCTGGCCTGGTTGGCGAAGATATTGTCGAAGGTGCGCTGCAGCGTGTCGGTGAAGACGAACGATCCCGCGATGAAGGCGGTCCCGAGCACCACCGACAGCACGGTGAGCACCAGGCGCACCTTGTGCGCGGCGAGATTGCGCAAGGCGACCTTGCGCATGGGGCTTCCGGACATCAGATCGTCTCCAGGGACTTGATCTTGTCGAGGACGGAATCGGCGGTGGGGTCGCGCAATTCGTCGACGATCCGGCCGTCGGCCAGGAACACCACGCGGTCGGCGAAGGAGGCGGTGCGCGGATCGTGGGTGACGATCACGACGGTCTGGTCGAATTCGTCCACCGCAGCCCGCAGGATCGACAGCACCTCACCCGAGGAGTGCGAGTCCAGGTTGCCGGTCGGCTCGTCGCCGAAGATGATGTCCGGCTTGCCCGCCAGCGCGCGGGCACACGCCACGCGCTGCTGCTGGCCGCCCGACAGCTCGGCGGGCCGATGCCCGAGGCGATCGGTGAGGCCGAGACGCTTGACCACCGTGGCGATCCACTCCTCATCGCCCTTGCGGCCCGCGATATCCAGGGGCAGGGTGATGTTCTCCATGGCGGTGAGGGTGGGCACCAGGTTGAATGCCTGGAAGACGAAGCCGATACGGTCGCGGCGCAGACTGGTCATCTGTTTGTCGGACAGGGTGGTGAGGTCGGTGTCACCGATGTGCACGGTGCCCGCCGTGGCCGAGTCGAGACCGGCCAGGCAGTGCATGAGGGTGGACTTGCCCGAACCGGACGGTCCCATGATGGCTGTGAATTCCCCCCTGGCGAACTCCGCGGACACTCCGTCGAGCGCCTTGACCTGCGTATCACCGGAACCGTAGAGCTTCACCAGATCGGTCGCGCGGGCGGCGACCGAGGCGGGGGCCGACTTGTCGAGGGCGACGGAAGCCGAGGCGTCTGAAGTCATGGTGTCCAGTGTGTCGAGGATCGCGAGCTGACGCCATCGGGGAACACCCGGAAACACGCACCCTCAGGAAATTCACAAAAGCCCACGACAACGGGTGAATCGCGGGCTTTCGCGCAAGCCGTCAGTTCAGGGGGGCCGACCGCCACCAGGTCAGCACCTCGTCCAAGGTGCCCACGATGCCGTCGGTGTACATGAGGTACTGGGTGCGGTTGTCGTCACCGGTGAACACCGTGACCATGCGCGGCCGGTCGCCGCCGAACTGGTAGTTGGTGTAGGTCTTGCCGCCGTTGGTGTCGGTGGTCCGCTGGTCCGGCGCCAGCGCGGCGACCACGGCCTGCGCCTCGGCCGCCGTCGAGTAGGCGTAGAGACGGTAGAACGGGTCGGCGTTGTCGGCGCCGCCGAAGCAGCGCCACTGCACCGCCCACGTCTTGAAGTCGGGTTCACCCTCGGTCTTGTCCGGCGGGCTGCTCGGATCGGCCAGGTAGCAGCTGGCCCCGTTGTAGCCCACATCGGCGGAGGTGCTGGCGGGCACCATGCTCGGGAATTCGGCGATCAGGGACTGTGCGTCGACCGGTCGGTCGGCCACCACCGTGGTGGTCGCCGCGGTCGTGGTCGTGGTGCCGCCCGAGGTGGTGGTCGTGCCGCTGTCGCTCGCCGCGACGATCACCACCACGGCGACGACCAGCAGCAGGACCACACCCACGATGGCGGCGATGATCAGCCCGGCATTGGACTTGCCCGGCGGCGGATGCCCGTGGAAACCCTGGGGCGGCGGTCCCGATGGCGGCGCCCCGCTACCCGCGAACTGCTGCGCGGGGAAGGAGGGCGGCGGGGTGTACCCCGGCTGCGTGAACTGGTTGGTCTGGCGGGGCGCGGTGTAGTTCGGCTGCGCCGGCGGGGTCAGGGTGCCCGCGGCGGTACCGGTGTGCTGGTACGGGGTGGGCGCGGTGCCGGTCTGCTGGAACGGCGTGGGCGCGGCCGTCGCGGTGGGTGGTTGCGTGGGCGGCCGCAACTGCTGCAACAGCTGCGGCGGCGCGGTGTTCGCATTCGCCAGCGGCACCGCGGACGCGCTCGGCGCGGCCAGGGCGCGGCGGGCGGCGGTGGCGAACTCGGCGCAGCTGTCGAAGCGGTCTTCGGGACGCTTGGCCATGGCCTTGTGCAGCACCATGTCCAGGGCGGGCGGCAGGCCGGGGCGCGCGGTGCTCAGCGGCGGCGGCGAATTCTGCAGATGCCCCTGGATGACGGCGGCGGGATTGGTCGCCGCGAACGGGCCCGCGCCGGTGAGCAGCCAGAACAGGCTGCACGCCAGCGAGTACTGGTCGGAACGGCCGTCCAGCGCGGAACCGGTCAGCTGTTCCGGGGACGCGTAGGCCAGGGTCGCGGTGAATGTTCCGGTCTGCGTGAGATGGCCGGTGTCGTCGCGCAGTCGGGCGATGCCGAAGTCGGTGAGGTAGACCCGCTCGCCCTTACCGCCGGTGGCGCGGGCGAGCAGGATGTTCGCCGGTTTCACATCGCGGTGCAGGACGCCGTTGCGGTGCGCGTAGTCGAGCGCGTCGGCGGTCTCGGCCACGATCTGCACGGCCCGCTCCGGGGGCAGGGTGCGGGCGTCCACGCTCGCGGCGTCCGGGCCGTCGATGTACTGCATGGAGATCCAGAGCTGACCGTCCTCCATACCCCGGTCGTAGACGGTGACGATATTGGGGTGGTCGAGCTGGGCGACCAGATCGGCCTCGCGCTCGAAGCGAGTACGGATCTCCTTGTCGAACACCATGTCCCGGTTCAACAGCTTGAGCGCGGTCAGCCGGGGCAGGCGCGGATGTTTGGCCAGGTACACCGAGCCCATGCCCCCGCGGCCCAGCTGGCGCTCGATGACATAGCCGGCGAAAACGTCACCGCTGGACAGCATGGCTAATCCCACTTCCCACGGCACCCACCGGGACCCACCGGTGTGCGCCGTACCGCAAACGATCGGCATGATCGCGCTCGGCCGATTCGAAATCACCGAAACCATAGCAGGAGCGGCGAATCTCCCGAGCGTTCGAAAGGTCTACGGACCTATCTTCGCTCGGACCGCTTACGCAACAGTTATGGATCGCTTGGCATGGTTGTCGGTGGGGGTCGATACGCTGACCACCATGCGTCTAGGAGCACACGTGCGGATGGACAGCGACCCCATCGGCTTCGGGGAGAAGCTCGGGGCCGATGTCATCCAGATGTTCGTGGTCGACCCGCAGAGCTGGGAGAAGCCGACACCGCATCCGCGCACCGATGAGATCAAGGCCAGCCCGATCGAGGTGGTGGTGCACTCCTCGTACCAGATCAATGTGGCCAGCGTGAACAACCGGCTACGCATGCCGTCGCGCAACGCGGTGGCGCAGCAGGCGAAGGCGGCGGCGGAACTCGGCGCGTTCGGGCTGGTGGTGCACGGCGGCCACGTGCGCTCCGATGCCGAGATGGCCGAGGGGATCGTGAACTGGCGCAAACTGTTCCAGCGCCAAGAGGACAAGGGCGGCTTCGCCGTGCCGATCCTCATCGAGAACACCGCGGGCGGCAATCACGCCATGGCCCGACATTTCGACAATATCGCACGGCTGTGGGAGGCCGTCGGCGACTACGACGCGGGCTTCTGCCTGGACACCTGCCACGCCTGGGCCGGCGGTGAGGAACTGCTCGGCATCGTGGACCGGATCAAGGCCATCACCGGCCGCATCGACCTGGTACACCTCAACTCCTCCCGCGACGCCTTCGACTCCGGAGCCGACCGGCACGCCAACCTCGCCGACGGCACCATCGACCCGCAACTCCTGGTGGAGGTGTGCAAGGCCGTGGACGCACCGATCGTGCTGGAAACCCCGGCCGAAGGCGTCGCCGACGACCTGGCCTACCTGCGCGAACAGGTCGGTAGCTGAGCGCGGGCGGCAGCCTCACAGCCGACCGGGGGCGGGCAGGGGGTCGCGAGCTCTAGAGTTCACGGTGTGACGATGGAGATTCGACCGCTCGACGGGGTGCGGGTGCTGGAGTTGGGGAACTACGTCGCGGCGCCGACCGCCGGGCGGATCCTCGGGGACTTCGGGGCCGAGGTGATCAAGGTCGAGCGCCCCAAGACCGGGGACGAGCTGCGGAATTGGCGGCTGTACGGCGGCGATACCTCGATGCTGTACCGGACCGTCAACCGGAACAAGAAGTCGATCACGTTGGATCTGCGCACCGAGGCGGGGCGGCGGATCGTGCTCGAGCTCATCGAGCGGTGCGATGTGCTGCTGGAGAACTTCCGGCCCGGCATGCTGGAGAAGTGGGGGCTGGGGCCGGAGGTGCTGTCGGCGGCCAATCCGAAGCTGGTGATCACGCGGATCTCGGCCTACGGGCAGACCGGTCCGCTCGCGCAGCGCCCGGGTTTCGCCGCCGTCGCCGAGGCGGTGGGCGGCCTGCGCGAACTCGTCGGCGACCCGGATCGTCCGCCGGTGCGGGTGGGCGTCTCCATCGGCGATTCCATCGCGGGCATCTACGCGGCCTTCGGCACCGTGATGGCGCTGTTCCAGCGCGAGCGGGTGGAGCGGGTTCCCCTGGAGCAGCGCATCATCGACGTCGCGCTCAACGAGTCGATCCTGTCGGTGATGGAATCGCTGGTGCCGGACTATCTCGCCTACGGCATCACACGCGAACGCGTCGGCGGACGCATGGAGGGCATCGCGCCCAGCAATGCCTACCCGTGCGCCGACGGCACCAGCATCATCATCGGCGGCAACGGGGACGCCATCTTCCAGCGCTATATGCGAGTCATCGACCGGCCGGACCTCGCCGCCGACCCGGAACTCCAGGACAATGCGGGACGCTGGCAGCATCGCGAACGCCTCGACGCCGCCATCGCCGAGTGGACGCGCCGACACACCCGCGACGAGGCGCTGAAGGTGCTCGAGGAGGCGGCCATCCCGTGCGGCCCGATCTACACCGCCGCCGACCTGGTCGCCGACGAACAGTTGAAGGCACGCAATATGATCCAACCCTTCCGCGTGGACGTCGGCGAGCCCGAACCCAAGGAGGTCGGCTTCACCGGCATCGTGCCCGTGATCGGCGGTGCGTCGTTGCCCATCCGGTCGGTCGGCCCCGACCTGGGTGAACACACCCGCGAGGTGCTGTCGGGCCTGCTCGGCATGAGCGACGACGAGATCGAGGCGCTGGAGGCGGACCGATGAACCGGCACGACGGCGCGCCCGCTCCGGGCGGCGCGACACCGCCCGCTGGTGCGGGGCAACAGCCTGCCTCCTCGGCAGACCACCGCAACGCGGCCCCCTACCCCGGCGGCACAACACCGCACCGCAGCGCGGAACGACAGCTCGCTGACGCCGCACAGCTGACCGGCGCCGCGACTGCGCGCCGCGCGGTGCCCCTGCTCCGCGATGTGACCCTGCGCGACGGTCTGCAACTCACCGGCAAAGTCCTCCCCACCGAACACAAGGTGGAGATCGTGCGGCGGCTGCTCGGACTCGGCGTGCCGGAGTTGGAGATCGGCTCCCTCGCCCGGCCGGACCTGGTGCCGCCCATGGCCAACAGCCTGGAGGTGGTGGCCGCGCTGAGTCCGGAGGAGTTGCGGCGGTGCTGGCTCTGGGTCGCCACTCCGCGGCATGTGGAGAAGGCCGCCGCGGCGGGAGCGCGCAATTTCCAGTACTGCTTCTCGGTCTCCGATGCCCACAACCGGGCCAATATCGGCCGTGCGACGGAGGACAGTGTGGCCGCCATGCCCGCCGCCGTCGAACTGGCGCGCGCGGTGGGCGGGCGTATTCAACTCTGTCTCGCCACGGCTTTCACCTGTCCGTTCGACGGGCCGGTGGATCCCGAGCGGGTACTGGCCATCGCCGCGGATCCCCGCACCGCGGGCGCGGACGACGTCGTGCTCGCCGATACGCTCGGCCAGGCGCATCCCGGGCAGGTGGCCGCACTGGTCGCGGCCGTCCGAGCCCGGAATCCGCAGCGGCGCATCGTCTTCCACGGCCACGACACCTGGGGCCTGGGGGTGGCGAACTCCCTGGCGGCGGCCGCGGCCGGGGCCGATGTGGTGGACGGGTCGCTCGGTGGGCTGGGCGGGTGCCCGTTCGCGCCGGGGGCGAGCGGCAACACCTCGAGTGAGGATCTGCTGTTCGCGACCCGGCCGGACTGGTTCACCCCGGCGGTGCTCGGTGAGCTGGTGCGAATGTCCGAAGCATTGTTGACCGAACTCGGCGAGCCGAATCGGTCCCGGACAGTCGAGGGTGCGCGGTCGAAAGCGCAGGCGTTCGAATGGGTTATCCGCGGCTGAAGTCCGCGCGTAGCCGTAACAGCACCAAACCCGCGGTGCACGCCAGAATCAATCCGGCGACGGTGATTTCGACATGTAGTCCGGCGATTCCGAATCCGGCGCCCACCAGGCCGCCGAGGAATATGAACCAGGCGAGCGCCCGGGCCAGGATCTCGGTCACCCGCCGCGGCCGGTCCGCCGCGGAATCCGGGGATTCCACGGGCTGCGCGGCCGTGCGCAGCGGGGATGTCGAGGAAGCTCCCATCATCCACTCCTAGATGACGCCCCCTGAGTTCGGCGCTCACGACTTCGTGAACCTGCGCGCGTCCCTCAGCTAATTCCGGGCGTATCACATGTAACTTTGGTCACACATTACGGGTAGGCAACGGAATGTCCATGCGACACGGACACGCAACACGCAGAGTTGACCAATTCGATATGTGAATTACTGCTGTTTGAGATTGTCTTGTGACGGCGGAACCCACCGCGCGGGACGGGATTCGAACCGACCGCCCGCCTGGCCCCGTCCGGCGGCCTCCATTAGGGTGAGCCCCACTCGAGACGAATGAGGAGAGCTCACCGATGGACGGCAGCAACAGCCGCGCGGACGATCACGACGAGCACCGCTCGCGACGACTGCCCGCCCCCATGATGGGCGCGGTCGCCGCCGCCGGAGCGGTCTCCCTCGGCCTCGTCCTCATCGGCTCCTGCGGCCTCGACGGCGAAGACACCTACGTCGCGCCCCCTCCCCTCAACGCCGACCTCCAAGCCGCACCCACCGGCTACGCCCGCTCCAGCACCACCACCCCGGTCATCGTCATCCCACCCTCCCCCACCTGGCGCGTCGCCGCCGACCGCCCCCCGCGCCGCACCACGACGACCACGGCCACCACCGTCGCGGTCGAGCGCGACGAGGACCGCGAGTACTCCGACACCGAGACCACCACCCGCACCACCCGCCCGACCACCCCGCGCACAACGCGCCCCACCCCCAGCACCACCGAGCGCACCGAGACGCTCACCCGACCTCCCACCGAAGAACCGCCGACCACCACCGAGGATCTGCCCACCAGCGTGGTTCCGACCTTCCCGGACGAAGAGAGCGGGGAGTAGCCCCCGGACCGTCCCCGGCGGGCGTGCGGCGGCGCACGCGACCGACCCCCGCGATCCCGGAAGGGATCCGCTCAGGGCGAGCGGGAATCCATGGCGGCATCGTACGAGAGCGGTCCGCCACCAGTTCCCGCTCGGCGGTAGGGGCGGGGCGCGTCGCGGGTCGGCGGTGCGGGCGTGGAGGTCCGGCGGAAATGACTGTGGCCCCTCCGATTTCGGAGGGGCCACCGGCGTTCGCGGGGAATACGGTCAGATTTCGACCAGGCCGTAGTCGGCGACGCGGGCGGTGAGGACCCGGAGATGTTCCAGGTCGCCGCCGAGGGTGCGGCCGATGGCGGTCAGGCGGGCGACGTAGTGGCTGACCGGGTATTCGGTGGTGATGCCGATGCCGCCGTGCATCTGCACGGCCTCCTGGCCGATGTGCCGCGCCCCGCGCGCGACCTGGAGGCGGGCGCGGGAGGCGATCACCGGATCCACGGTGCCGTCGGCGAGGGCGGCGGTGGCGTAGTAGCTCATGCTGCGGGCCAGTTCCAGCGAGACGTACATATCCGCGGCCCGCTGCGACAGGGTCTGGAACTTCGACAGCGTGACCCCGAACTGCTTGCGGGTTTTCAAGTATTCGGTGGTGAGTCGCAGCGATTCCGCCATCGCGCCCAGGGATTCCGCGCACAGGGCGGCCTGCGCCTGGACCAGCGCCGCGTCGATGGCGGACCGGGCGTCACCGCCGGTGCCGAGCACTTCGGCGGGGGTGGAATCGAATTCGAGCTGTGCGCCGCGCCGTCCGTCGAAGGTGCGGAAGGGTTTGCGCGCCACCGTATCCGCGGCGACCAGGAACAGTCCGGTGCCGCCGTCGGGCAGCGCTGCGCTGACCACCAGGGTGTCGGCGCAATCGCCGTGCGGAACCGGGTTCTTCACGCCGGTCAGCACATACGAATCCCCCTGTGCCACAGCGGTGGTGGACAGCTCCGTGGACGGCCACCGCAGCCCGGGCTCCTCGTGCGCGAAGGCCAGCAGCCGCTGTCCGCCGACCACCTCGGGCAGCACCCGCTGCCGCTGTTCGGCGGTGCCCACGCTCGCCACCAGCGAGCCGGGCAGCAGCACCGCGTCCAGCAGCGGTTCGGGCGCGAGGCAGCGGCCGATCTCCTCGAGCACCACCATGGTCTCGACGGGGCCCGCGTCCATACCGCCGTCCGCTTCACTGAAAGCCAGTCCCAGCACGCCCAATTCGGCGAGCTGCCCCCACACGTCGCGGCTCCAGCCCAGATCGGTGTCGGTGATCTTCAGTCGCGACTCCGGATCGTAAGTGCGCGCCAGCACCTCGCGCACCGTGTCGCGCAGCATGATCTGTTCATCGGTGAGTTCGAAATCCATGGCGGCGCCTCACAATCCGAGGATGGTGGAGGCGATGATGGTGCGCTGCACCTCGTTCGACCCTCCGTAGATGCTGGTCTTGCGGTAGTTGAGGTAGGTGGGGCCGGTGATCTGCGCCCACTCCGGGGAGGCGATGTCGGCGGCGTGCACCGGCAGCGCGTCGGGTCCGGCGATATCCATGAGCAGTTCGGTGGCGGCCTGCTGCAATTCGGTGCCGCGCAGTTTGAGCACCGACGACGCCGGATTCGGCTTGCCGTCCAGCGGCTGGGAGACCACGCGCATGAGGGTCAGCTCCAGCGCCAGCAGTTCGTTCTCCAGTTCGGCGACCCGGGCGGCGAAGACCGGATCGTCCATGAGCGTGCCGCCACCCGACTTGGTCTGGGCCGCATACTCTTTCGCCAAACCCAGCTTGACCTTGGTGCGGCCGACGCCGGTGATGCCGGTGCGCTCGTTGCCGAGCAGGAACTTCGCGTAGGTCCAGCCCATGTTCTCCTCGCCGACGAGCTGATCGGCGGGCACCCGGACGTTGGAGAAGAAGACCTCGTTCACCTCGTGGTGGCCGTCGATGAGCTTGATCGGGCGGATGGTGACGCCCGGGGTGTTCACATCGAACAGCAGCATCGAGATACCCGCCTGCTTCTTGGCGTTCGGGTCGGTGCGCACCAGGCAGAAGATCCAGTCGGCGTACTGCGCCAGGGTGGTCCAGATCTTCTGGCCGTTGACGATGTAGGAGTCGCCGTCGCGCACGGCGGTGGTGCGCAGCGAGGCCAGATCGGAGCCGGCGTCGGGTTCGGAGAAGCCCTGGCACCACCAGATGTCGAGATTGGCGGTCGGCGGCAGGAAGCGCTGCTTGAGCTCCTCGGAGCCGAATTGGGCGATCACCGGGCCGATCATCTGGGCGTTGAAGGTGAGCGGTTCGGGGACCGAGGCCAACTGCATCTCGTCCTCCCAGATGTGCAGCTGCATGGGCGACCAGTCCTGCCCGCCCCACTGCACCGGCCACTTCGGCACCGCGAGACCGTGCTCGTTGAGGATCCGATGGGTGGTGACGATGTCCTCGCGGGAGAGTTCGCGGCCGTACTTCACGCGGTCGCGGATCTCGGCCGGGATCTTGGTCCGGTAGAACTCGCGCAGTTCGTCCCGGAATGTCACCTCATCGGGTGAGAGAGCTAGCTTCATCGCGTCTCCAGGCGTTCGCCGTATGTGTTCCGCGTCTCGGTCTTAAAAGACACGGCCAAGTGGGTGTCTCAAAGCTACCACTGGGTAATGGTCGGTCTGTCACTCGCATCACACCGGCGGCGCGGGCTCATCCCCCACGCCGGGCACACGGCTGGTAATTTGCGGAGGGATCAGCGCGCCCCGGAAAGGCATCCGGCGGCCGCGCCCATCGAATCTCGAGGAGCAATACGAGTGAACGGCAGGACCCTCCGCCGCGCCGCGTCCGCGACCGCCATCGCGGCCACGGTGGCGCTAGGCACGACCGCAGTCGCCCACGCCGAACCCGCGGAGCCGCAGCCCTCACCCGTCGACACGGCCATCCAACAGCTCACCGACACCGCCGACGGCAATGCCGACGCCGAGGCCGCGGTGCGCTCCACCGCCAAGGCCGCACAGCTCATCACCGCCGCCAAGCTGGGCAATGTGGCGTTCGCGCCGTTCGCCTACATGGCCCCCACCATCGGCTGCGGCACCACTATGCCGCTCAGCCTGACCGCGGCCTCCGCCATCGCGGGCGGCACCCCCGACAGCCTCGGCGCCGCCCCCGGCACCATCCGCTTCCAGGCCGTCGCCCAGCACTCCGGCATGCCGCTGGCCTCCGGCCTCAGCGTGGTCTGGCTGAACGTGAACAACGGCCGCAGCGGGATCAACATGCTCGACGACGTCTCCGAGTACAACCTCCCCAGCCTCTCCAAGACCGTCGACTCCGGCCCCGGCAACATCATCGCCTCCCTCTGGGGCACCATCGACTACCCCGGCGCCCGCTGCGTGGTCACCCCCACCGTCGGCCTCTTCACCGTCCCCGACCTCCCGCCCCCGGCCCCGGAAACCCCCACCGACCCGGCAGCGCCGGCCCCGGCCGACGCCGGCTCGGCGGGCGCCCCCGAACAACCCGCCCCCGCGGCCCCGGCCGACACCCCCGCGCCGAACTAACCACGGTCCCAACCGAACCAGCTCAGAGCCCGCCCCAACCCGGCGGGCTCTCCCGCTACGGCATCACCCCACACCACCCGCGCCCGCCCGAACCGGCAGACTCGCGCCCGGTCCGCAACCCCCGTACGGGACCGTTCCGCTCACCCGCACCTACGTCCGCCCCCGCGGCGCACGTTCTTTCGCCGAGGGGGAACTGGTGGCGGACCGCTCTCGCACAATGCCGCCACAGATTCCCCCTCGCTATGCAGGACACCCACTGACGACCATCCGCCCGCTTGATTCGCGGCGCGTCCCGGTTCTGGACTGACCGGAGCGGAGGAGCGAAGCGGGGGAGCGGAGGGAGGGAAGAACCGGGACCTCCAGCGCCGCGAATCCGCCGGAGCGAAGCGGAGGCAATCAAACACAGCATCCGCCCGGAGCGCAGCGGAGGGCAAATCGAACCCAGCTCAGGCGCGGGGTTTGCGGCGGTCGAAGCGCTTGCCGCCGTCGCGGCGGGGGGCGCGGCTCAGGGGCCGGTGTCCGGGCGGGCCGGAGTCGAGCTGGAGCTGGATGAGCTGGCCGCTGATGCGGGTGCGGCGCAGGGCGTCCAGAGTTTCCGAGGACAGGTCGGCGGGGAGTTCGACCAGGCTGTGGTCGGGGCGGATGCTGATGTGGCCGAAGTCGCTGCGACGCAGGCCGCCCTCGTTGGCGATGGCGCCGACGATGGCGCCGGGCACCACCTTGTGGCGCTTGCCGACCGAGATGCGGTAGGTGGCCATTTCGGCACCGGTCGCGCGGTGGCGGGACGGGCCTTCACGGCGCGGACGGTCGCCCTCGAAGGAGCGGGAGCCGCGTTCGCGGGGGCGGCGTTCGGGCTCCGGGTCGGGCTCCATGAAGAAGTTGTCGCCGTCGTGCGAGCCGACGGCCAGCGCGGCGGCGATATCCACCAGCGGGATATTGTGCTCGCGCTCGTAGTCCTCGATGAGTTTGCGGAACAGCGCCAGGTTCGCGGCGGACAGGTTCTCGGTGATCATGTCGCCGAATTTGGCGACGCGCTGCGCGTTCACATCCTCCACGCTGGGCAGCTGCATCTCGGTGAGCGGCTGGCGGGTGGCGCGTTCGATGGAGTCGAGCAGGCGGCGTTCGCGCGGCGCCACGAACAGCAGCGCCTCACCGCTGCGGCCGGCGCGGCCGGTGCGGCCGATGCGGTGCACGTAGGACTCGGTGTCGTGCGGGATGTCGTAGTTGACGACGTGCGAGATGCGCTCCACGTCGAGGCCGCGGGCGGCGACGTCGGTGGCGACGAGGATGTCGAGCGCGCCCGACTTGAGCTGTCCGATGGTGCGCTCACGCTGCGCCTGCACGATGTCGCCGTTGATGGCGGCGGCGGAATACCCGCGGGCGCGCAGCTTCTCGGCCAGCTCCTCGGTGGCCTGCTTGGTGCGCACGAAGATGATCATGGCCTCGAAGGGCTCGACCTCGAGGATACGGGTCAGCGCGTCGAGCTTGCGCTGATAGGACACCTGCACCCAGCGCTGGGTGATGTTGGTGTTGGTGGCCGTCTTGGCCTTGACCGTGATCTCCACCGGGTCGTGCAGGTACTGCTTGGAGATCTTGCGGATGGCGGTCGGCATGGTCGCCGAGAACAACGCCACCTGCTTGGACTCGGGCGTGTCGCGCAGGATGCGCTCCACGTCGTCCTGGAAGCCCATCTTCAGCATCTCGTCGGCCTCGTCGAGCACGAGGTACTGGAGCTGGGTCAGGTCCAGGGTGCCGCGTTCCAGGTGGTCGATCACGCGACCGGGCGTGCCGACCACGACCTGCGCGCCGCGACGCAGCCCGGACAGCTGGACGGCGTAGTTCTGGCCGCCGTAGATGGGCAGCACATGCAGGTCGGGCATGTGCGCGGAGTAGCGCTCGAACGCCTCGGCCACCTGGATGGCCAGCTCGCGGGTCGGGGCCAGGACCAGCGCCCGCGGCGATTTGCCGGAGACTTGCAGGCCCATGAGGATCGGAATCGCGAACGCGGCCGTCTTGCCGGTGCCGGTCTGCGCGAGCCCCACCACGTCCGCGCCGTCGAGCAGCGGCGGGATGGTCGCCGCCTGGATGGGCGACGGCGACTCGTAGCCGACATCGGCGATGGCCCGCAGAATGCGGTCATCGATGCCCAGATCGGCGAAGGACGGGCCGGTCGCGTCCCTCTCGTCGTCGATCGAAACGCTGTCGGCCGGTGAGGTGCTCATTGGCCGCAAGTTTACTGCTTGGCAGTGGTCGCCCCGACCATCGGGCCGACCGGGTGAGACCCAGGTAACCGAACGGTCGGCATCGCATACCTCGACACCATCGAAATCCCCAGCCCCGCCAGCCGTTTCCACCACCACCTCGAATCCCCACCCCGGCCGCCCCACCGACCCGCCGCACCCGAGCACACCGCGGCATCCACCACCCCGCCGCTTACCCACCTCGCGGCAGCCCCGCCACGAACCTCGGACACGCCCTGACATTCCACGCACTGCGGCCCGCGCGGCATCCGGCCACACCTCAGCCCGCACGTGACGAGGTGTCGGCCTGGCGGGCACCTCCACGGCGCTGAGTGCGATGTCGGTCGCCGCCTACATCACCCGGGACACCGCCGCCACCGGACTCGCCCACCGCATCGCCGACCTCCGTACACACCGCAGCATCACGTCCGGCCGTCCGTAGACGCCGCGGAGTTCCACCGCCCCCGCACACGCTCCTCCGGTGCCGCGGGGGGGTTCAGCGACCTTTCGGGCGTCGGGCCGGTGCCGCGCGTACGTTCCCGGTGTCGCTGGACGCCGGAATCGGGTACTTCTGTGTGCATGAGCGCCTTCGCCCACGAACCGGCCGCCGCCGTGCACCCGGCCGACGAATCCCCCGCCGGGACCACCGTGGATATCGCGGTGATCCAATTCGGGCCCGGCACCGATGTCGAGGCCAATCTCGCGGCGCTGCGGGAGGAGGTGCGGGCGGCGGCGGAGTTGGGGGCAAAGCTCGTGGTCGCGCCCGAGTACTCCATGTACTCGGTGAAACGGCTGGATGAGCGGGTGGTGGCGATAGCGGAACCGCTGACCGGACCGTTCGTGAGCGGATTGCGGGGTATCGCAGCGGAATTCGGGGTCCACCTGGTGGCGGGTGTGGCGGAGGCGCCGGGCGGTGACCTGCCTGCCGACCGCATCTTCAACACCCTGGTCGCCGCCACGCCCGAGGCGGAGTTCGCCGCGATCTACCGCAAGGTGCACCTCTACGACGCCTTCGGGTTCCGCGAGTCCGAGGTGGTGCTGCCCGGGCCGCTCGACCCGCCGCGGACCTTCACGGTCGACGGTGTGGTGTTCGGCATGCAAACCTGCTTCGACCTGCGTTTCCCCGAAGGCTGCCGCCGCATCGCCGC
Source organism: Nocardia otitidiscaviarum NBRC 14405 (assembly GCF_000308635.1). GTDB lineage: Bacteria > Actinomycetota > Actinomycetes > Mycobacteriales > Mycobacteriaceae > Nocardia > Nocardia otitidiscaviarum. The sequence continues at coordinate 54,972 of NZ_BAGD01000103.1, forward strand.
GGCCGGGGCGCAGGTGCTGCTGCTCCCCGCGCAGTGGATTCCCGGACCGGGCAAGGTCGATCAGTGGACCACCCTGCTGCGCGCCCGCGCCATCGAGAACACCCTGTACGTGGCCGCCGCCGACCAGTGCGCGCCCAAGGGCGCGGGTTCCTCCATGATCATCGACCCCACCGGCGGCGTGGTCGCCGAACTCGGCGAGCACGCGGGCATCGCCACGGCCCGCATCGACGTGGAATATCTGGAGAGCGTGCGCGCCACCAACCCGAGCCTGTCGCTGCGCAGGTTCACCATCGGCACCGACTGAACCCGCATTCGCCACCGCCCCTGAATGCCGGGAGCGCGTCCCGCCTCGGCACACGGAGCCGCCCGCCCCGCACGCCGACGACTCCCCCGCCGAACCAGCCGACCTGCACCGACCAACCCCCGCACCGCCCCAGCCAACCGTGCCCATCAAGCCCACATACCGACCCAGCGGTCCGCGTCGCCGGTTCCCGAACCCGTGCCGGCTGCTCCGGGCTTCCGGTCGCGCGATCCGCGCCGAGTACTCACGATCCGCGCCGCCCGCCACGCTGACGACACGGCGCCCGGTCGATCGCTGCGCAGCATTCGGCTTACCCGGTGAGCCGGGCCCACGTCGGCCCGAGCCGATTCCATTCGGTCACCGGGAATCCTGCTGGTGGCGGGGAGCACGCCTAGACTGGGGAGCGATGATCTATCCGGATCGAGTCGCCGCCGGTCGCACGCTCGGTGGATCGCTTCGGCACCTGCGCGCGATGAATCCCCTGGTGCTGGGGCTGCCCCGGGGCGGGGTCCCGGTGGCCGCCGCCGTGCGCGACGAGATCGGCGGGGACCTCGATGTGCTGCTGGTCCGCAAGCTCGGGGTGCCGTGGCAGCCCGAGCTGGCCATGGGGGCGATCGGCGAGGACGGGGTGCGGGTTCTCAATGACGACGTGGTGCGGCACACCGGTGTCACCGACGCGCAGATCGCCGAGGTCGAGCGGGTCGAGCGCGCGGAACTGGAGCGTCGCCGTGAACTGCTGCGCGGCGCGGATCCGCCCCTCCCGTTGCGGGACCGGGTGGTCGTGATCGTCGACGACGGTATGGCGACCGGCGCCACGGTGGCCGTGGCCTGCGAGATCGCCGGACTGCACGGTCCACGCCGCCTGATCGTGGCCGTGCCGGTGTCGTCCGCCGAGGCGCTGCACCGCATCCGCGCCCGCGCCGACGACGTGGTCTGCCCGCTGGTGCCGCGCCACCTCGGCGGGGTCGGCGGAGCCTACGAGGATTTCCATCAGCTCACCGACGAGGAGGTCGTGGAGCTGCTCGGGCCGCGGTCTCGGCCGGGGAGGTGAGGGCGGCCAGGATGCCCGGCGAAGGCCGCACGGTGACGGCGCTCAGTCTGCGGCTATCTCGGTGACGCCGGTGCGGTGCCGCTGCGCCAGCTCCGCGTAGTAGGACGGATTGAGTTTGACCCAGCCCTCGGCGGCGGTACCCGCGATGGGCCGCTTGACCTGCGCGGGCGACCCGGCGGCGAGCACTCCGTCGGGAATCTCGGTGCCCGGGGTGACCAGCGAATGGGCGGCGATCATGGACCCCGCGCCGATCGTCGCCATATCCAGCACGGTGGTGCCGTTGCCGACAATGGATTCCGCTCCCACCGTCGCGCCGTGGAACACCACGCTGTGCGCGATGGTCGCGCCCGCCCCGATCTCCACGGTCACCTCCGGCGGGGCGTGCACGACCGCATTGTCCTGCACATTCGCCCGCTCCCGCACGATGATCGGGCCGCAGTCCCCGCGCAGCACCGCGCCGTACCAGATGGAGGCTCCCGCCTCGACCCGCACATCACCGATGAGGCTCGCGGTGGGCGCGACGAAGGCGGTCGGATCGACCACCGGCCGCTTTCCCTCGAATTCGAAGAGTGGCACGTCGTACAACGTAACCCCATCGCCAGAAAGCCGACCGCCCGGATCGAAAATCCCTGCGGCTCGCGGTGTTCGGGGCGCGCGGCACAGTCGAAGCGCGGGCGGCACAGCGTGGGCGCGGACCGCGCAGTCGGAACGCGGGCCGCACAAGCGGGGCGCACGCCACACCAGCCGGGCGCGGGCCACACCGGCGGGGAGCGGGCCGCACAGTATCGTTCCGCCGTCCCCCGGGCAACGGCCGGAGCAGCCTGCACCGACACGGACAGTGCCACCGACGCGGTCGAGCATCCGATGCTCAACCGGTGCCGCAGTGCGCGGACACCCATTCCGCGATATCCGCGGTGACCTCGGCGTGCACCGGCTCGTGCAGTAGGTCGTGCCCGGCATCGGGGTACGCGCGGAAGTCGACGGAAGCCGTGCGCGCCCACTCGCGCACTCGGTCGATCGGTGCGCGCCGATCATCGACACCATGCACCACGAGCACCGGAAGCCCCTCCGGCAGCAGTGGGACGGCACCGCGACCGGCCACCCCCGCATCGGCCGGTCTCACACCGTGCCCGACGTACGGCGTGCCACCACCGCGCACGGAACGAGGACGCGGCGCGTCACCGGCCCCGCGCGCCGACCGCGGCGGTCTGCCGTCGAATACGGCTGCCGGGGTACCACACAGGATCAGGCCCGCGAGCGGAATATCGGCGACGAGCGCGAGCGCGGTGGCCGCGCCGAGTGAATGCCCCATCAGGAACAGCGGTTCCGAGCGCTGGGGTGGACGCCCGGCGGCGGACGGGACGGCCGGTCCGGGCACAGCCGCATCGGATCGCGGCGGTGTCCGCACGGATCGCGGCGCGCCCGGCGTCGACGGCAGAACCGGCGGCGCGGACTTCGGAGCACCGTACGCGGATCCCGGACCCGACGGCTCGGTTCGCGGGCAGCCCGGCACAGCGCCCGAACCCGACGACGCAGGTCCAGAAGCACCCGGCACAGATCCGGAGGCCGTCGACACGGACCGCGGAACACCTGGCACGGACACCGAACCCGACGACGCAGACCTCGAAGCACCCGGCACGGATTCCGAACCCGACGATGCGGACCACGGAACACCCGGCACGGATCCCGAACCCGACGATGCGGACCACGGAACACCCGGCACGGATCCCGAAACCGTCGACGCGGAGCGCGGAGCGGTCGGTGCCGTTCGTGACACCGGCGGCGTCGAGTTGAGCGTCTTTCGGATCTCGGTGAGAAAGGCGAGTGCGTCCGCAGCCAGTTCCGGGAGCGTGCCGGGGCGTTCGGGATCGCCTTCGCTGAGCCCGTGGCCGGATGTGTCGAGACACCACAGCGATATCCCGGAACTCACCAGACCGGCGGCGAACCGGTGATAGTGGCCACTGTGCTGGCCACTCCCGGGAAGGAGCGCAAGCGCACCCCCGGACGGTTCGGCCGACCGGTGCCGGTAGTGCAATCGCCCCCGGGGCCCCACGAAGTACGGCACAGCGCCAATCCTCCCAGAGGCATTCACCATCGAGGGGGAACTGGTGGCGGGGCCTTCTCGCACGATGCCGCCACGGATTCCCGCTCGCGGCAGGCGCGGGGACGCGCGAGGTGCGACACGCCGACGTGGTGGGCGGGGTTGCGGGGTTGTGGGCGGGGCGGAAGCGGGGGTGAGGCGGGGTGGGGGGACGAGTCGTGTTGTCGCGCAACGTCGCCCGGGAGGGGTTGCCGACGGGGGGATGGCAGGGGGCGGGGCGGGGGGTGAAGTGGCCGCTACCTCGTAACACACCGGTCCGCTTCCACTTACTACGCTGTTGCGCGACTCGGCACGCAAGGGTGCGTGGACCGGGTGCGGGTGTCGGCGAGAAAGGCACAGGAGGGCCGCGCTTGATTCTGTTCGGTGATCGTGTCGTGTGCAGCACCGGTGACCTGGTGGAGGCGGCGCGCTGCGAGTTCGCGCTGCTGCGCGCGCTCGACGCCGAACTGGGGCTGGTGGGACCGGTGGAGTACCGCGCACCGGGCGTCGCGCCGCGCCCGGCGGACGCCGAGCGCGACCACCGCCTCGCGGACCTGCGCGACCGCTACGGCAGCGGCCTGGTGCGCATCCGCACGGAGTACGACCACCGGATGACGTTCGAGGGTGGGCCGACGACGGCGCGTCGTGATCCGGCGGATACGGGGGCCGGGCATGCGGATCCGGGACGGATTGTCGCGGCGCTCGCCGCCGCGCACGAGGCCACCGTGGCGGCGCTGCGGGCGGATGCCGAGGTGGTCGCGAGTCCGGTGCTGTTCGAGAGGGACTTCGCTGTCGGGTGCGACTTCCTGCTGCGCGACGGCGCTCCCGAGGCACACGACTATCTGACCGCCGGGGTCGCCAGCCGCCGGACGCGAATCGGCACCCTGCTGGAGCATGCCGCCTGTGCGGATGCGTTGCAGCGCACCGGCTTCCGGCCCGCACCGCATACCAGGCTCTGGCTCGGCGGGTCGACGAGCACGCACACCCTGGCCGATATCGCCGTCGTGTACCGGGCGCGGCGGGCGCGGTTGACGTTGATCCTCGACGCCAAGCTGAACGAATTGCTGCCGGTGCAGTGGGGCGATCGGCGGTTCCTCGCCTGCGGGCAGTGCACCACCTGCACGGCCGAATTGGAGGCGCGGCGGGATCTGCTGCTGGTGGCCGGGATGCGACCGGCGGTGCGGGCGCAGTTGCGGGATGCGGGCATCACGACGGTGGATCGGCTGGCCGCGTCGGACGGGGCGGTGACGGGGGTGCCCGCGCCCACCTTCACGGCGCTGCGCCGCCAGGCCGAACTCCAGTTGCACCGGGAGCATACGGGCCACCCGATCTACACCGTGCTCGATGCCGACGCGCTGGGTGGGCTGCCCGCACCCACCGCCGGTGACCTGTTCGTCTCGGTCACCGCGCCGGAGACGGGGACCGCCACGGATCTGCTGGTGACCATCGGTTCCGGGGAACCGGAGAACGTCTTCCGCACCTTCGTGATCCACGACCGCGCCGACGAGCCCCGCGGCCCCTACCCGGCCGACGATGCCGCGGCCCTGCTGGACTTCCTCGCGGAATGGCAGTGGAATCATCCCGGACTGCGCATCCACCACTACCGCGGCGGCCTGCGACCGCTGCTCGCCGGACTGGCCGACCAGCACCCGGACGGCGAGGACATCGTCGCCGCCCTGCTGCCCCTCCTGTTCGACCTCTACCCCATCGTGCGCGCGGCGCTGCTGGTCGGCGAACGCTCCTACGGCCTGCACCATCTGCCCCCGAACCTCTTCGGCCCCAACGACTTCGACGAAATCACCGAAACCACCCCCGGCCCACCGGAACCCGACCACGGCCCACCGATCACCCACGGCCACCACCGCGCGCACGCCGCGGTGGCCATGCTGGACCGCACCGCACGCGCCGACGTCGGCAACACTCGCGTCCTGACCGAAGCAGCCTCGGCGGACGCGACACCGGTGGTTGCGACGCTGGCGAGCACGGCAGCGACCGACCCGGCAACCGCGACGACCGCAGCCACGACCGCTACGGCAACAGCACCGACCGATACGGCTACC
>NZ_BAGD01000102.1 GCF_000308635.1 Nocardia otitidiscaviarum NBRC 14405
TGGCGATCATGCCGTGGGAGGGTCACAACTACGAGGACGCGATCATCCTGTCGCAGCGCCTCGTGGAGGAGGACGTGCTGACCTCGATCCACATCGAGGAGCACGAGATCGACGCGCGTGACACCAAGCTCGGTGCCGAGGAGATCACCCGCGATATCCCGAATGTTTCCGACGAGGTGCTCGCTGATCTGGATGAGCGGGGCATCGTGCGGATCGGTGCCGAGGTGCGTGACGGTGACATTCTGGTGGGCAAGGTGACGCCGAAGGGCGAGACCGAGCTGACGCCGGAGGAGCGGTTGCTGCGCGCGATCTTCGGTGAGAAGGCGCGCGAGGTGCGTGACACGTCGTTGAAGGTGCCCCACGGTGAGTCGGGCAAGGTCATCGGTGTGCGGGTGTTCTCGCGTGATGACGATGACGATCTGCCGCCGGGCGTCAACGAGTTGGTGCGGGTGTA
>NZ_BAGD01000101.1 GCF_000308635.1 Nocardia otitidiscaviarum NBRC 14405
TCGGTGGACCCGTTATCACTGATCAGCACCTCGAACGGGCCGGAGTAGTCCTGCTCCGCCAGCCCGTTCAACTGTTCGTCGAGATCGGGCAGTCCGTTGTGGACCGGGATGATGATCGACACCAACTCCGGTGTGCGCGCGGTCGGTGGTGCATCGTTCATGGAATCCGCTCTCAGCGCTTCGGTCGCAGGTGTGCACCACTCAACGGCGATGCGACGCAATAATATTCGTCGAACGCGAGGCCGTCCGGATTTCCCATTCCTGGGGATGCGGGATGGGGCGAAGACTGCGAGGATCGAGCGCTCAGTCGACACCTGGGATAGCGAAATGGACAGTCCGATGCCCCGTCCCACTCCCCGACAGACGCTGTCGGTGGTCATTCCGGCCCTCAACGAGGCCACCTCGATCGCCCGGACACTCGAACGCCTGCTGCCCCAACCGGATATCGACGAGATCATCGTCGTCGACAACGGCAGCGACGACGCCACCGCCGATATCGTGCACCGGATCGCCGAGCACCACCCGAAACTCGCACTCGTGCACGAGCCGACCCGAGGCATCGCGGCGGCGCGCAACTGCGGCTTCGACAAGGCCCGCGGCGACGTGATCGCCCGCACCGACGCGGATACGCTGGTGGACCCGGATTGGGCCCGGACGATCCTCGATTTCCTCGCCGAACATCCCGAGACCGCCGCCGTCACCGGGCTGTGCACCTATCACGATTCGCCGATCGGATTCCTGCTGCGGTCGGGGCAGTGGCTGCTGTTGCGGCTCGGCGTGCTGGGTGGACAGGTGGGGAATCTGTACGGGCCGAATATGGCGATCCGACGGGACGCCTGGCACCAGGTCCGCGACGACACGCGCGTGCGCGTCGATGTGGTCGACGATCTGGATCTGGCGCTGTGCCTGGCGAAACGGGGGCTGCGCATCGACCAGCCGACCCGGCTGCGGGCACGGACCTCCGCGCGCCGCAGACGCACCGGCCCCCTGCGCTGGTGGCGATATCAGCAACTCGGCCTGCGCACCATCTCCGAGCACGGGTTCATCGTGCGCCCGCTGCACCGATTCATGATCGTCACGGCGTGGCTGGGGCACACCGTGCAATGGCCGATCTACCGCTGGTGGGACTTCCGGCGACGACGGTTCAGCCTGCGGCCCGGGTCGGAGCGGATCTCCCCGATCGGCTCGCGCTGACCGCCGTTCGCGCTCAGCCCAATCCGAGTACGGCCATGCGCTCGGCGTGACTGTTCTGCATGCGCTCGAAGAGGGTGGCGATGCCGTTCAGGTCGCCGGTGGCGGTGAGCACGAGATCGGTGAGCTCGTCGCGCTGGGCCATGACGTACTGGGCCTGCGTGATGGCCTCGCCGAGCAGGCGACGGCCCCAGAGGGTGAGCCGGTCGCGCTCGGACCGGTTCTGGGCCACCGCGGTGCGGACCTCCTCCACCACGAACTCGGAATGGCTGGTCTCGGCGAGCACATCGCGGACCACCTCGGAGACCTCGGGAGCCAGCGCGTCGGCGATCTCGGTGTAGAAGTCGGCGGCGATGCCGTCACCCACGTAGAACTTGACCATCGACTCCAGCCAGGTGGAGGGGTCGGTGGAGGCGTGATACGCGTCCAGGGCGCGCACGAACGGGGCCATGGCGTCGAAGACGTCCACCCCACGCGCCGCGAGGGCCTGCTCCAGCGTTTTGAAGTGGTCCATCTCCGCGCCCGCCATCTTGGCGACGGCCACCTTGCCGCGCAGGGTCGGCGACAGCTTGGCCTCCTCGGCCAAACGGTAGAACGCGGAGATCTCGCCGTAGGCGAGCACCGCGAACAGGTCGATCACCCCCGGATCGTCCGCGGCGACCTTACCCGAAACCTCCGAAACACCCAGCGCGGCAGACGTGTCAGCTCCCATGCTCTACACCCTAGCTTCCGGCGCGTCAGGGCAGGTCGCGGAGGAACTTGTCGAGGTAGGTCCACGTGGTGTCGCGGGCGAGCAGGATGCCGAGGTGACTGCCGGGGGCCGTCTCGTAGCGCACCTCCGGCGAGCCGGTCAGGGTTTCGGTGCCGTGCCGCACGGCGGCGGCCGCGGTGATGGCGTCGTCGGGGCCGCCGACCAACAGCACCGGGACCGTGACATCGGCGAGCTCGATCCGGCGCTCACCCAGCCGCATCACGCCCTTGCCGATGTCGTTCGCCATCATGAAGCGCTTCCACAGCTGGTTGTAGAAGCGCGCCGGGTAGCCGGGCAGGGCGTTCTGGAAACGGTCGATGGTCTCCATGCGCGCCAGGGTGGCGGTGTCGGTGAGATTGCGGGCGATGAACCACGGACGCTTCACCTCGCGCTCCCACGCGGTGACGCGGTAGGCGATACGGGTCAGCGGGGCGGGCACACCCCCGGCCAGGTGCACCGCGGCCACGGCGGCGCGGTCACCGGTCACCTTGACGAGCTGGCGCAGCTGCGGCATGCCGACCATGTGGTCGTAGCTCAGCGGTGCGCCGACGGCGGTGACGGACCGGATCGGCAGGGTCGGGTCCGCGGCGGCCGTCAGCAGTTCCAGCACCCCGCCGATGGACCAGCCCACCAGGTCCACCGGTCGGCCGCCCCGATCGGCCGAGACCCGGCGGATCGCCTCGGGCAGGATGTCGTCGATCCAGGTCTCGAAACCCATGTCGCGGTCGGCGTATCCGATATCGCCGTAGTCGACCAGGTAGGGCGCGCGGCCGGAGTCGAGCAGGAAGCGCACCAGGCTCTGGTCCGGGCGCAGATCGAAGCAGAAGGCGGGCGCGGCCAGCGGCGGCACCAGCAGTACGGCCGGGGCGTCGGCGGCGGCGCCGTCGTAGCGGTGCAGCAGGCGGTGCGGCCGATCGTCGAGCACCGTCGACGGGGTGGGCTCGGGGGCTTCGATGCCGGCGCCGAAGGTCAGGGCCCACGCATTGCGCGCGGCGGTGGTCACGGTGTCTGCCAAACTCACCCGCTCAACTTCGCACATGCCGGTACAGCGTGTATCACCTATGTGATGAACTCAACTGCCGAACGGCCGTAATCCACCCGATCGAAGATCGAATTATGCTGCGCCGCAGCACCTGCCACCGGGAATACGCGGACCTGGCGCACCGGTTGAAGCCGATAGGAACCATGCGGATACGGCAATAGCCCGCGCAATTGCGGTGGCGGAAAAAGAGTGTGCGACCGTATCACGCTACAATCTCCCCGGACAACGGAAATTTTCGCCCGACTCCGGTTTGCCCGCACGCGTGAACCGCACGGGCAGGGGTCGCCGAAGTCCGAGAAAATGTGCGCGCACCGGATCCACGTCATCCCGAGCGCCGCGCCAGGTAGATGCCAGCAATCGGTCACCAACGACCGGCCTTGGGGTATCCCGCAGCGGCCGATGACAGCGAATGGATCAGTGGTCGTCGCGGGCCGCCCGGGCCCGCCCCACACCCTCGTGCGCGCGAGACGCGATATACGAGGAAGGCACGAACCTGAGCAAGATCACCGTAGAGCAGGAACCCGGCGTCGCCGACACCCTGCTGACAGCCGAACTGGACGACACCCACACCGCCCCGACTTTCGCGGAATTGGGCGTGCGCACCGAAATCGTCCGCGCCCTCGACGAGATCGGCATCCAGCGGACATTCGCCATTCAAGAACTCACCCTGCCGCTGGCACTGGCCGGTGAGGACCTCATCGGTCAGGCCCGTACCGGTATGGGCAAGACCTTCGGTTTCGGAGTGCCGCTGCTGCATCGCATCGCCACCACCGATTCCGGCACCACCCCCCTGGACGGCACCCCCCGCGCCCTCATCATCGTGCCGACGCGCGAACTGTGCATCCAGGTCACCCAGGATCTGGAGAATGCCTCCAAGTACCTGCGCAATCAGAAAGGCCCGCTGAAGGTCACCTCGATCTACGGCGGCCGCCCCTACGAATCGCAGATCGCGGCGCTGCGCGAAGGCGTCGACGTGGTCGTCGGCACCCCGGGCCGACTGCAGGACCTCGCCGAACAGCAGCATCTGGTGCTCGGCAAGGTGGGCGTGCTGGTGCTGGACGAAGCCGACGAAATGCTCGACCTTGGCTTCCTGCCCGATATCGAGCGAATTCTGAACATGGTGCCGCAGCAGCGGCAGACCATGCTGTTCTCGGCCACCATGCCGGGGCCGATCATCACCCTGGCCCGCACCTTCCTGAACCGGCCCACCCACATCCGGGCCGAGGAAGCCAACGCCACCACCATCACCGAGCGCATCTCGCAGTTCGTCTACCGTGCGCACGCGCTGGACAAGAGCGAACTGGTCTCGCGCATCCTCCAGGCCGAGTCCCGCGGGGCCACCATGGTCTTCGCCCGCACCAAGCGCACCGCGCAGAAGGTGGCCGACGATCTGGCCGAACGCGGCTTCGCGGTCGGCGCGGTGCACGGCGACCTGAACCAGGTGCAGCGCGAGAAGGCGTTGAAGAAGTTCCGCGAGGGCAAGATCGACGTGCTGGTCGCCACCGATGTGGCGGCGCGCGGCATCGATATCGACGATGTCACCCACGTGGTGAACTACCAGTGCCCGGAGGATGAGAAGACCTACGTGCACCGGATCGGCCGCACCGGCCGCGCGGGCCGCCACGGCGTCGCCATCACCCTGGTGGACTGGGATGAGCTGAACCGCTGGAGTGCCATCGATTCCGCGCTCCGGCTCGGCATTCCCGAACCGGTGGAGACCTATTCGCGCTCCCCGCACCTCTACACCGAACTCGGCATCCCCGAGGGCGTGACCGGTGTGATCCGCAAGCGCAAGCCCGAACGCGACGAGGACGCCGTGGTGGTGGAGCGCGAGGCGCGCGCCCCGCGCAAGCGAAACCGCCGCCGCACCCGGGGCGGGCAGCCGGTGGACGATGCGGCGACCACCGGTTCCGGCTCGACCACCGGATCCAGCGCCGACGGCGCGGGCGATGCGGAGGGCGACAAGCCCGGGCGTCGCCGTCGTCGCCGCCGGGGACGCGGTGGGTCCGACGAGGCCGCCGGTTCCGCGCGGACCACCGACGACGCGGCGAATGCCGATGCCGCCGAAGCGGTTTCGCGCGACAACGGATCGTCCGCGACCGAGTCCGACGAGGCGCGAGCGGACCGTCCCGGCCGTCGTCGCCGCCGTCGCCGCGGCGGTGCCGACCGCACCGACCGGGCCACCGGCACGGATACCGCCGACACCTCCGCCCCGGTGAGCGCCGAAGGGGCGGCCGATCACCGCGCCGACGACGCGGCCCAGGGTTCCGAGAACGCCGACTCCACGGTGCTCGCGGACGAGCCTCGTACCGCCCCGCACGGGAACACGGACACGGCCGCGCCGAACGACGCGGTCACCGACGCGGCGACGGATGCCTCCGAGCCCACCGCGGCCGAGGAACGCGTCGCTCCGAAGCGCTCCCGTACACGGCGCGCCAAGAGCACGGCCGCCGAATCGAGCGCGACCAACGGCGCAGGCGTCACCGACGCCGCGAACACGGCCGCTGACGCCACCGCCCGTGACGCCGAGAGTGCCTCGGCCGCAGCAGCTTCCGCGGCCGACGGTCAGAGCAGCACGGTCATGCCGAACGCCGACTCGACGGTCGCACCGAACGCTGACTCGATGGTCGCCCCGAATGCTGACGCAACGGTGACGAGGCCCAAGCGCACCCGTACCCGGCGCACCGCAGCCGATACCACCGCGACCGGCGCGGACGCGGCCGTCCCGGCGTCTGAGGCGGCAGGCGCGGCCGGTGCCGGTGCCGGTGCCGATGCGGCGGCGGCCGACATCGCCGCGGCTTCGATCGGCCAAGCGGATTCCGCCGCAAAGGAATCGACCGCGACCTCGGCGTTGGGCGATACCGCGACGGCGGCTCCGAAGCGCACCCGTCGGAAGGCCACGGCCGAGGCGGGCGCGCCGACCCGGAACACGAACGCCACCGCGGAAACGGACACGCGCGCACCCGCCGCGGCCGCCACGGCGGCCGCATCCGCTCTCGTGGGAACCGACGAGGCCGGGGCAACAGGTGACGCCGATACGTCGGCACCGAAGCGGACCCGTACTCGGCGGACCAAGGCGGCAACCGAAACCGGAACCGCCACAACCGAACCGAGTGCGAGCACCACCGGCACGGAGGCTGAGCCGGAGGCCGGGACGCGCAAGCGCACCCGCCGCAAGACCGCAGCCGACACGAGCGCGACGACGGCTGAGAGCGCCCCCGCCCCCACGGGCACGAGCGAGGCCGATACGAGCACGGCGGCCGTCTCCCCCACCGCTGACGCGGGCACCGCGGCCGACACGGCGGCACCGAAGCGCGCGCGGACGCGTCGGACCAAGGCCACGGCCGAAACCGATTCCAGCGCAACCGAATCGGGCCGGAGCGCCGAGAGCGGCTCGAACGCGGCGGGCACGGATGCCGCGGAGGAGGTGGCGCCGAAGCGCACCCGCACGCGACGGGCTGCGGCCGATACCACTGCGGCCGATACCGATCGGAGCACCGCGAACGGCTCGGACGCAGCGGCCGCCGCGGTGGCGGACGGTTCTGGCACGGCGGCACCGAAATCCGCTCGTGCGCGGCGCACCAAGGCGGCTGCCACCGCGGCCGACCCGGGCGCGACCGGGACCGATTCCGGCGCAACCGGATCGGGCCTGAGCACCGCGAGCGGCTCGGACGCGACGGCGACCGGAGCGGAGGGCACCGCGGACGCGGCGGCGCCGAAGCGCACCCGCGCCCGGCGCGCCAAGGCCGATACCACCGAGGCCGACGGGGCGACAGCGTCCAACGGATCGGCGGCGACCGATGCGGGCGGGTCCGGTGCGGCCGGGATCGCGGATGGGGCCGCGCCCGCGCAGCGGCGGCGTCGGCGGAAGGCGGAGGAGGGTGAGGTCGTGACGGCCGAGGCCGACACCGCTGTCGCCGCGACGGCCTAGTCGGGCGGATCGGATAGTCTCGCAGACGTGCTCGCACCAGAGCGGCGGACGCGCGCCGATATCGTCATCGCCGCCGCGATCGCCGCTCTGGTGGCGATCGCGGCGGTCGTGGTGTGGTGGACCAGCGACGCGCGGAGTACCGAATCGGTCACCGCGGACCGCACTCTCACCTCCCCGCCCACCCCGGATCGCCTCCCCTCCGACCTGCGCGAACTCTGGCACGCCCCGGACGGGGCGGCACAGCGCGCGCTGACGGTCGGCGGGGTCGCGGTGACCGCCGACGGCAGCACCGTGACCGGCCGCGATCCGCGCACCGGCGAACAGGTGTGGATGTACCGCCGCGACCTGTCCCTGTGCGGGGTGGAATCGCAGTTCGGCATGGTCGTGGCCACCTACCGCGACGATCGCGGGTGTAGCCAGACCACCCAGCTCTACGGTGAGACCGGGGCGCGACAGACCGCCCGCTCCAGCTATATGGACGATCGCGTCGAACTCACGGTGGACGGCACCCATGTGCTGGCGCTCGGTCCGCGCCGGTTGGAGATGTGGCGCTCGGATCTGGTGCGCACCCTCGAGTACGGGTATGTCGACGCCCCGGTGAACCCGAACACGCAGCCCCGCAGCGGATGCCGATTCCTTTCCGCCGCTTCGAGTTCCAAGAATCTGGCGGTGCTGGAGCGCTGCCCGGACGAGGACGCCGACCGACTCACCGTGCAGAACTCGGCCCCCAAGGACGCCACGGTGCCGGATGTGCACAGCTCACACGTGCTCACCGCGCCCGGCGGCGCGGACGAGAACGCCCGGGTGCTCGCGGTCTCCGACAGCCGGGTCGCGCTCTACCTACCCCGAAGCGGTTCCAGCGAACCACGATTGGCGCTGTACGACATCTCCGGCAACCCGGTCGCCAACTATCCGCTCCCGGCGGATTTCACCGACGGGGCGCGCACGGCTCGGATCGGCTCGACCGTCTACGCGTTCACCGGCAACAGTCTGATCGCCTTGAACTCCGCCACGCTGGCACCGAGCTGGATTCTGGAGAGTGTGCTCGGCACACCGGCGCTCATGTCGGGCCGCCTGCTGGTCCCGGTCGCCGACGGCCTCGCCGCCGTGGCCCCCGACACCGGCGCGACGAGTTCGCTGATTACTGTGCGGCGCAGCGACTATCACGGCGAACCGATCTCGGTGGCGGTGGTGGGGCCGACCGTGCTGGAGCGGCGCGGCGGACAGCTGTACGCCCTCGGCGGGGACGCCCCGTAACACACCACCGGCGCGTCCGCGTCCCCCGCGCCCGAACTGTCGTCAGGCATGATCGATTTCATGGCCGACAACGAACACCGCCTGGTCCTGCTGCGACACGGCGAGACCGAATGGTCACGGGCCCGCAAGCACACCGGCCGCACCGACCTGCCGCTGACCGCCGCCGGCGAAGCACAGGCGCGCACGGCCGCCAAGATCCTGGAAGGGCTGGCGCTGCGCGACCCCCTGGTGATCAGCAGTCCCCGGCAGCGGGCCGTGCACACCGCCGAACTGGCCGGATTCCCCGCCGACCGCGTCGACGACGACCTGGCCGAATGGGATTACGGCGACTACGAGGGCATCACCACGCCGCAGATCCGGGAGCACGATCCGGATTGGACCATCTGGACCGGCACCGTTCCCGGCGGTGAGACGGCCGCGCAGGTGAGCGCGCGCGCCGACCGCGTGCTGGACCGGGTGGGGCCGGAGCTGCGCGGCCACGATGTGGTGCTGGTCGGCCACGGCCACTTCTCGCGCGCCCTCATCGCCCGCTGGTTGGACCTCGAGGTGCGGGAGGGCCGCCGGTTCTTCATGTCCACCGCCGGGGTGAGCGTGCTGGGCCACGACCACGACGCGCGTACGCTGCGGGCGCACAATCTGATCGCACATCTGGACGACCTGTGAAAGGGCATCGATGATCCGCCGCGCCACGCCCGCCGATATCCCCGCCCTCGTGGAACTGGTGTACGACCTGGCCGAATACGAGAAGGCGCGCGAGGAGTGCCACCTCACCGCCGAGCAACTGCGCACCGCGCTGTTCGGCCCATCGCCCGCGCTGTTCGCCCATGTGGCCGAGGGACCGGAGGGCGTGGTCGGCTGCGCCATCTGGTTCCTGAACTTCTCCACCTGGCGGGGCGTGCACGGCATCTACCTGGAGGACCTGTACGTCAAGCCGGAGGCGCGCGGGCGCGGGCTGGGCCGGGCGCTGCTGGTGGCGCTCGCGCGGGAGGCCGCCGCGCAGGGGTACGGGCGGGTGGACTGGTCGGTATTGACCTGGAATACGCCGTCCATCGAGTTCTACGAATCGCTGGGCGCGGTCGGCCAGAAGGAGTGGATCGGCTACCGGCTCGAAGGCGACGCGCTGACCGCGCTGGCCGCCGAATCCTGAGAAATTCGCACCGGCTCGTCGATTTCGGTTGCCCGCGCGCGTCGAGGAGGTGGATGGTCCGAACAGCGGACCGCACGACGCAGGAGGGACACACCATGCCGAAGTACGTGGCACTCATCTTCGACGACGCCCGTTGGGAAAATCCGGAGCCCAGCCTGTTGGAGCCGGTACTCCAGCAGCACTACGAATTCGAGAAACGCAACAGGGAGGCCGTGCTGGGCGGCGAGGCGCTGGCCTGGCACACCACCGCCACCAGCATCCGCCCCGACGGCAGCGGCGGCTTCCTGGTCACCGACGGTCCCTTCGTGGAGACCAAGGAGAACCTGGGCGGCTTCTACCTGCTCGAGGCCGCCGACCTGGACGCCGCCATCGAAATCGCCAAGCAGATCCCCATGCCGACCGACTGCGGCGTGGAGGTCCGCCCGGTCCTCGACTACTGACCATGACACCCGTCGACGCCTGGCGACCGGACCCGGGATCGGACGGCGGCTGGCATCGTCCCGGCCACGCGAGTCCTCATGGCCGGGACGGCACCGCGAATCTCAGCGGCGGAACGCGATCCGGACCAGGGGGTCGCCCGGTGGGCGCGGACACGGCCGTGGCCGCGGCGGTGGCGGATGCGCATCGGCGCGAGTGGGCGTTCGTGCTCGCGGCGACGGTACGCGTCACCCGGGATCTGGATCTGGCCGAGGAGTGCGTGCAGGACGCGTACGCGCAGGCGCTGGCGCGGTGGGCGGTCGACGGGGTACCCGCGAAACCGGGCGGTTGGCTGACCACCGCCGCCCGGAACCGGGCGCTCGACCTGCTGCGCCGCCAATCCACGCTGCGGCGGCGGCTGCCGCTGCTGGTGCCCGACGAGACCGGCGCGGATCCGGCCGAGGCGGCGTTGGCGACGGCCGAGATCCCCGACGACCGGCTGCGCCTCATCTGCACTTGCTGCCATCCGGCGCTGTCGATCGAGGCGCAGGTGGCACTGACGCTGCGGCTGGTGTGCGGGCTCACCACCTCGGAGGTGGCGCGTGCCTTCCTGGTCGGCGAATCGACCATGGCGGCGCGGATCACCCGGGCCAAGAAGAAGATCGCGGCGGCGCGCATCCCGTACCGGGTGCCCGCCCCCACCGAACTGCCCGAACGCATCGACGCCGTGCTGACGGTCGTGCACCTGCTGTTCACCACCGGCCACACCGCACCGTCCGGAGACGCCCTGATCCGCCACGACCTCGCCGACCGCGCCACCGACCTGGCCCGCATGCTCCGCCTGCTGCTGCCCGGCAACGCCGAGGTGGCGGGCCTGCTCGCCCTCATCCTGCTCACCGACGCCCGGCGGGCCGCCCGCGTCGACGCGTCCGGGGCCATGGTGCCGCTGGCCGACCAGGACCGCACCCGATGGGATCGCACCCGCATCGCCGAGGGCCTGGCCCTGGTCCGCACAGCACTGTCGAACCCACCCCACCGAACCGGAACTCCGAACCACGCCTCACCCGACCACCCCGGAGAACCGCCGACGCCGCCCGGCAAGCCACGACCCGGCGGCGGCACCACGCCCGGCCACACCGGCCCCCGGACGGAACCGCGACCGACGCCATCCGACAGGCCATGTCCCGACAGCGACATCCCACCCGACCAACCCGGACCACTGCCTACGCCCGGCAGGGCGCGCCCGGACAGCGTCATCCCACGTGACCACACCAGCCCCGAGGCCGGACCACCACCGACGTCGCCCGATAAGACGCGCACCGACGGCGACATCCCACCCGACCATGCGGAACGCCCGGCCGGACCGTATCCGACGGCGCCCGGCCGCTATGCGCTACAGGCTGCCATCGCCGCCGTGCACGCCGAGTCCCCGAGCTACGCGGCCACCGATTGGCGCGACATTCTCGGCCTCTACGACATCCTGGTCCAGCGGTGGCCCTCCCCCGTGGTGGCGCTCAACCGCGCCGTCGCGGTGGGTATGGCCGAGGGTCCGGAGGCGGGGCTGGCGGCCCTCGAAACCCTCACCGCCGAACCACGATTGGCCACCTATCCGTACCTGCCCGCCGCCCGCGCCCACTTCCTGGCCGAACTCGGCCGCACCGACGCGGCCCGCCTGGCCTACGAGGAGGCCATCCTGCTCGCCGACAACGGCCCGCAGCGAAACTATCTCGCGGCCGAGCTGGCGCGGCTGCGCTGATCACCCGGCGGCCGCACTACCCCCGGCGGCCGCGCGCAGCAGTCGCAGCTGTCCGATCTCGGCCACGTTCTTCATGAGTTCGGCGTTCACCCAGGCGATGGTGTGCGCCAATGTCTTCTCCGGATCGTCGCCCCAGGGGAACCGCGCCGGGGCGTCCAGATCGCCCGCATCGGTCCGGTCCAGCAACTCCACCCAGTCGGAGCGCAATCCGCGCAACCACGCCACCGCCGCCTCCGGACCCGGCCAGGTGATCTCGGTGCGCTCGCGCGGTGTCCGCCCGTGCGCATGATCCAGCGCCGTCGACCACCACCAGCCGATATGCCAGGTGAGCCAGGCGATGGTGGGCACCGGAATCGGATCGGGTTCGGTATCGGCCCAGTCCGGAATCCACTCCCCGGCGGCATCGCGCCGCACCGTCCAGCACAGCGGTGTGGGCTCCCAGCGATGGTCGTCGGGCCGCAGCCGCTCGAGGTGGTAGTCGAACAGCGCCCAGGTCAGGTCGAACTGCCAGCGCAGCAGATCACGTCGTGATTCGGACATCGGGCGAGCATCGCAGAACGACGGTCATCGAGCACGTTCTTATTCAGGACCACCCCGCACTATTGGACGGGTGACCAAAAGCCGTCCGCGTGGCGTTCAGGGGCCATTGCGGCCCATACCCGAGCGGCTACTTCGACAGGTCGTACCCGGCCGCCATCCAGCGCGTGGAAGCCGGGGCGAACAGGGCCACCAAGGCGGCGAGGGTGACCAGTGCCAGGGGGGCGCCGAGTTCGGGGCGGTCGGAGGTGAACATGTAGTAGGCGACGCCGAGCAGCAGTAGCTGGGTGAGGACGGCGATGGCGCGGCCCCAGCGTTTGCCGCGCAGCAGGCCGACACCGGCCGCGAACACCGCACCGCCGACGATCGCGGCGTACGCGGCGGTCAGGTAGCTGTTGCCGGAGTTCTGCGCCGAGCCGTTGATGCCCGCCACCACCAGCGCGACCATGGCCACCAGGCCCGATGCGCCCTCCAGGGTCACCAGCGCGCCCGCCACACGCACCGTCATCGGCACGACGTCGGTCGCGCCCGCGTTCTCCGCACCGGAGTTCTGCTCAGCCACCCGCCCAGCCTAACGACCGGGATCGACCCGGCACGAGGCATGCGGGCGGTTCGCACATCGGTTCGCTCAGTAGGCTCCTCAGGGTGCGGACGCTGTTGATCGTGAACCCCAATGCCACCTCCACGACCCCCGAGACACGCGATCTGCTCGCCCACGCACTGGAGAGCCGCACCCAGCTGACCGTGGTGCACACCGAACACCGGGGGCATGCGGCGGAGTTGGCGCAGTGGGCCGCCGATATCGAGATGGATCTCATCGTGGTGCACGGCGGCGACGGCACGGTCAACGAGACGATCAACGGATTCCTGCCGTTGCCGGGAGCCGCGAACCAGCGCGAGCGGTTGCCGCGTCTGGGGATCATTCCGGGCGGTTCCGCGAATGTCTTCGCCCGCGCCCTGGGGATCGATCCGGATCCGGTGCGTGCCACCAACCAGTTGATCGATCTGCTCAGCGTGGACAAGGACCGTCGCATCGGCCTCGGCGTCGCTGACGACCGCTGGTTCATTTTCAGCGCCGGTGTCGGACTCGACGCCGATGTCTGCGAGGCCATTGATGCCAAGCGCGCCAACGGACATGCCGCGACCCCGAGCCGTTATCTGCGAACCACCGTCAAACAGTTCTTCAAGGCCAAACGACGCGATCCCATGGTGCGCGTGGTG
Organism: Nocardia otitidiscaviarum NBRC 14405; assembly: GCF_000308635.1. Classification (GTDB taxonomy): domain Bacteria; phylum Actinomycetota; class Actinomycetes; order Mycobacteriales; family Mycobacteriaceae; genus Nocardia; species Nocardia otitidiscaviarum. The sequence continues at coordinate 13,251 of NZ_BAGD01000101.1, forward strand.
ATTCCAGGTCACGAACCGGTCACGGAAGTGCATTACGCATTCGTGACCAATGCGAGCCCGTGGACCTACCTCGACAACACGCCGGTGCGAACCAACCCGGGCACCTCCTTCGAGACCGGTCTCGGGGTGTTTGCCATGCGCACCATGGGCCTGCTGCCCACCCTCCGCATCGCTCGACAGTTGCTGGCTCCCAATGGAAACCCTAAGGGGGACAAATTGTTTCGCGTGGACGACAGCCCGTCGGTGCGCGTCGAAGCGAGCGAGCCGATCGGTTTGCAAATCGATGGTGACTTCATCGGCCGACGCAACATGGTGAATTTCACAGCCGTACCCGATGTACTGGAAGTCGTCGCGCCACAGCCGTAGTCGACCCGACACACCTGAGAAACATCGCCGTTGGGCTGCGAAAACCCGAACGAGCGAGTACAAATGATCAGGCAGACCCTCGATGTAGGGGTCTTACAGCGTGAGCTTCCCCACGGTGCACCACACATCTCTTGACATCTACGGTGTTCGTGAAAGCATTCACAAGCAACCGTGCGGAAACATTCGAGTCGCACAAGTGAACGGACCACAAACCCGAAGGGCAGCGTCATGCGCATGCCCTAGCAAAGGAGCAGAGGAATGGACTGGCGCCACAAGGCCATCTGTCGCGACGAGGACCCCGAGCTGTTTTTCCCGGTGGGTAACAGTGGTCCTGCGCTCGCGCAGATCGCCGATGCGAAGCTGGTCTGCGCGCGCTGCCCCGTTACCGCCGACTGCCTCTCCTGGGCTCTCAAGTCCGGGCAGGATGCCGGTGTCTGGGGCGGTATGAGCGAAGACGAGCGTCGCGCTCTGAAGCGTCGCAACGCGCGTACGCGCACCCGCACCGTCGTCTGATTCGGACGACCGGCGTCACCGCCGCAGCCCCACGACGGCATAGACGCATTTCGGCCCGGCACCCTAGGAGGTGCCGGGCTTCATTGTGCCCACGACGCATTTCCAGCATTTCGATTCGGTGAGCGGAAATACCGCCGGAGAAACACCGAAAATATGCGTATCCGTTTATGGACGCGCTCAGCGGGCGGAGCGGCGGCCGAGGGGAACGCGCAGTACCGCGTCGGTGCCGACATCCTTACCCGGATGCAGGCCGATGGAGCCGCCCAGTTCGGCCGTGACCAGTGTGCGGACGATTTGCAGACCCAACCGGTCGGAGCCCTCGAGGCTGAATCCGTCCGGCAGGCCGCGGCCGTCGTCGCTGATGATCACGTCCAGCCAGCGCGCCGAACGCTCGGAGCGAATCGTGACGACACCGTCCTCCCCGGCGTCGAAGGCATGCTCGATGGCATTCTGCACCAGCTCGGTCAGCACCATGACCAGCGGTGTCGCCCGTTCCGCGGAGAACACGCCGAGCGATCCGGCGCGGCGCACCTTGATCCGCGCGGTGTGCACGGTGGCCACATCGGCCATGATCGGCAACAGCCGATCCACGACCTCGTCGAGATCGACCTCTTCGTCCACCGACATGGACAGCATCTCGTGCACCGACGCGATGGAGGTGACCCGCCGCACCGACTCGGTGAGCGCCAGCCGCGCCTCCTCGTTCTCGGTGCGGCGCGCCTGTAGTCGCAGCAGCGCCGCCACGGTCTGCAGATTGTTCTTGACCCGGTGATGGATCTCGCGAATGGTGGCGTCCTTGGACAGCAGCGCCCGATCGCGCCGCTTCACCTCGGTGACATCGCGCACCAGCACCGCCGCCCCGGCCAGCTCCCCGTGCGGGCGCAGCACCAGCGTGCGCAGCAGTACGGTCGCGCCGCGCGCCTCGACTTCCATTCTGCGCCCGGCCTTTCCGGCCAGCGCCGCCTGGATGTCGCCCACCACCTCCTGCGCGTCGAAGGGGTCGGTGATGAGCGAGCGGGTGGTGAGCGCCAGATCCTGGCCGACCAGATCGTTCTGCAAACCCATGCGGTGATAGGCCGAGAGCGCATTGGGGCTGGCGTAGACGACGGTGCCCTCGGTGTCGAGCCGGATGAAGCCGTCGCCCGCGCGGGGACTGGAGTGCGAGCCGGTGCGGTCCTCGAGCGTGGGGAAGGTGCCGTCGTTGACCATCTGGCACAGGTCGTCGGCGCACGACATGTACGCCACCTCGAGATTGGAGCGCATCTTGCGGCGCTGCACATCGGTGTCGCGACCGAGCACGGCGATCACATCGTCGCCGACCCGCACCGGAATGGCCTCGCGGACGGCGTGCACCGGATGCGGGTGGTAGACGCCGGTGGCCTCGCTGTCGACGTCGACGCGCACGATATCGCCGCTGATCAGCGCGTCGAACACCTGGTGATGGTCATCGTGGGCGGCCAGACCGCCGACCAGGTCCTCCGGGTGCACGGTGGGTGCGGTGGTCGGGCGGCACTGGGCGACGCACACCACATCCGCGCCGTCGGAGACCGGCCCGGCGCCGACCCAGAGCGTCAGGTCCGCGAACGACAGGTCGGCCAGCAACTGCCAGTCACCCACCACCCGCTGGAGATGATCGACGGCCGCACCCGGCAGATCCGTGTGCTCGGCCAGCAGCTCGCTCAGTGTCGACAATTTCAGCCACGCTCCTTCACCCGCGTCGGGTGTATGTTCCCACGCGGGCCCCGGGAAGGGATTGTCCGGGAAGGGGTTCGCTCAGGCGATGGTCGCGATGAGGTCGCCTTTCTGCAGCACCTGGCCGACCGTCACATCGATGGAGGCGACGGTGCCGTCGGACTCCACCACGACGGGGATCTCCATCTTCATGGACTCGAGCATGATGACCGGGTCGTTGACCTTCACCTTGTCGCCGACCGAGACCAGGATCTCCTGAACGGTCGACACCATCTCCGCGAGGACTTCCTCAGCCATGACACCCCTTGTCTCCGGTTGGCCTGTGATACCGCGGTACCGCTGCCGGTACAGCCAACCACACGTGAAAGAATGGCCTTCGATCAGAAGGGAGACTAACCGATGGGTAAGCGTGGACGTAAGAAGCGCAGCCGCCGCAAGAACGGCGCCAACCACGGCAAGCGGCCGAACGCCTGAAATGGTCGGCTAGCGTCGAAAAGCACTGAGCGGCACAGTTTCCGACAGGGAAACGTGCCGCTCAAGCTTTTGCGGGTCCACCGCGAAAGTCATTCCCCCGATTCGACCCGCCGGGTCTCCACCTGGGTGTAGGTCGTCCGGATCTCCATGGTGAGGCGCTGGCGCAGGGTGTCGGGGGCCTTGTCGCCGCCGCACTTGCGGTTGAGCAGGCTCTTGAGCTTCTCCTCCAGGCCGTACTGTTCGATGCACGGGGAGCAGTGGTCCATATGGTGCTGGAGACGATCGCGGGTGGCCTGATCGCATTCACCGTCCAGGATCAGCCACACATCGGCGAGTACCGCCGAGCAGTCCAGGTCCATATCGTCGCTCACTGGGTTACCTCCTGACGCGCGCTACCCGATCGGTTGAATCCCCGTTCCCGCGCCACATCGGCGAGCAGGCCCTTGAGCTGCTTGCGGCCGCGGTGCAGACGGGACATCACGGTGCCGATCGGGGTACCCATGATCTCGGCGATTTCCTTGTAGGGGAAGCCCTCTACGTCCGCGTAGTACACCGCCATCCGGAATTCCTCCGGAAGCTCCTGTAGAGCCCGCTTGATGTCGTCGTCCGGCAGCGCCTCGAGCGCCTCCATCTCGGCCGAGCGCAGGCCCGTCGAGGTGTGCTCGGCGGTGGCGGCCAACTGCCAGTCGGTGATCTCGTCGGTCGGATACTGCGCGGGCTGGCGCTGCTTCTTCCGATACGAGTTGATGTAGGTGTTGGTGAGGATGCGGTACAGCCAGGCACGCAGGTTGGTGCCCTCCTTGAAGGAGCGGAAACCCTGGTACGCCTTGGCGAAGGTCTCCTGCACCAGATCCTCGGCGTCGGCCGGATTGCGGGTCATGCGCAGGGCAGCGCCGTAGAGCTGGTCGAGCAGCGGGAGCGCGTCGCGCTCGAAACGCGCGGCCAGATCGGCGTCACTGGCGGTGCTGCGGACCGCGCCGGATTCCTCGTCGTTGTCGTCGGCGACCGCTGGGTCGTCGATGCCCTCGTTCATGGCCGTATCGTCATCGCCTGGGCGATCGACAGCCTTTTCGTCGTCGCTCGTCACGCTCATCCCTTCGATCGCCGTAGCTTGTGAATCTACCGCGAGCGGGGTGAGCACCGCGAAACCGGCATCGGTCGCGGGGCGGGGAATGCGGATGAGCGGCACGGCCCCGGTCGAGCGGGCCTGCGCCGTCCGCGGACGGGTGTCCACCAGAACGGTCACCTGGGCATCTCCTTCGCACACTCCGCCGACCGGGTGGTATCGGTCGCGCATGGCATGCAACATGCCGGGTGGTCGCCGTGTTCCCGGGTGCGGAAAACCGGTGTCGCCGCCGGGGCGCGGCGTTCTAGGCTGATCGGCTATGGCCGCTGCTTCCACTCCCGCGATCCGCGCCCTGGTGCAGGCGAAGGTCGAGCACCGGGTGCACTCCTACCACCACGATCCGCGCAGCGATTCCTACGGTGCGGAGGCGGTGGCGGCGCTGGCCGAGGGGTTGGGCGTGCGCGCCGAGCAGATCTTCAAGACCCTGGTGATCGAGGTGGGCGCGGGCCTGGCGGTGGCGGTGCTGCCCGTGCCGAACACACTGTCGCTGAAGGCGGCGGCCGCGGCGCTGGGCGGCGGCAAGGCCACCATGGCCGACAAGGCCAAGGCCGAGCGCACCACCGGCTATGTACTGGGCGGCATCTCGCCGCTGGGGCAGAAGAAGCGGCTGCCGACGGTGCTCGACGAGTCGGCGCTGAAGTGGGATCGGGTGCTGTGCAGCGCCGGTAAGCGCGGGCTGGAGATCGAGGTCGCACCGGAGGATCTGGTGCGCCTGACGGGAGCGGTCACCGCGTCCGTCACCGCGGGCTGACTCCCCTTCGAATCCACGCCCGCGCCGGGCGGGAATGGATCTTCCCACATATTTGCTTTCTACAACTAGTTGTCTGATACAAATAGTTGTACAGCCCAAGCAAAGGAGGTGTGCCGAAATATGCCCGCATCCCCGGCTCCCGGCGTGGACGCGCCGTCAGCCGATATCCCCGAGGCGCTCATCGACGATGTCGCCCGGCAGCTCATCCGCCTGCACCGCCTGCGCGAGCGCACCAATGCGCAGATCGCCGTCGCCAGCGACGGCGAGGTGGAACCGGCCGCCTTCGCCATCCTGTTCCAGCTGATCTGCCAGGGACCGATGCGCTCGGGCACACTGGCCGAAACGCTCTACTCCGACGCCTCCACCGTCAGCCGGCAGGTCGCCACTCTGGTGAAGCGCGGTTTCCTGGAACGCCGCGCCGATCCCGCCGACGGGCGCGTCAGCGTCCTGTCCGTCACCGACGCCGGACGCGCGGTCGCAGCCGAGATCCGCGCCCGGCGCAATCAGTCGCTGCGACTCATGCTGGCCGACTGGACCAGCGCGGACCGCGAGACCTTCGCCGCGCTGCTGCGGCGCTTCGTGGACGACTACGAAACCACCCGCAGCGCCCTGCTCACCAGCCTTTTCCCGACTTCCCAAGCGGCAGAGAGACATTCGTGACAGCCACCACCGACACACCGAACTCCGCGGGTTTCACCCACAGACAGATCCTCACCATCCTCAGCGGGCTCATGCTCGGCATGCTGCTGGGTGCGCTGGACCAGACCATCGTCTCCACCTCCATCCGCACCATCGCCGATGACCTACAGGGGTATTCGCTCCAGGCGTGGGTGACCACCGCCTACCTGATCACCGCCACGCTGGCCACGCCGCTCTACGGCAAGCTCTCGGACATGTACGGGCGCAAGCCCTTCTACCTGGCGGCCATCACCCTGTTCATCGCGGGCTCGCTCATGTGCACCCTCGCCCAGTCGATGTACCAGCTCGCGGCGGCGCGGGCATTCCAGGGCCTGGGCGCGGGCGGGTTGATGTCGCTGGCGCTCACCATCCTCGGCGATATCGTCAGCCCCCGGGAACGCGCCCGCTACCAGGGCTACTTCCTGGCCGTCTTCGGCACCTCCAGCGTGGTGGGGCCGGTGCTGGGCGGCCTCATCTCCGGGCAGAACGAGATTCTCGGCATCACCGGCTGGCGCTGGGTGTTCCTGGTGAACGTGCCGATCGGCCTGGTGGCGCTGGCCGTGGTGTCGCGGGTGCTGCGGCTGCCCAAGGTGGAACGGTCCAGGGTGCCGGTCGACTGGTTCGGCGTGCTCATGCTCGCCATCGGCATCGTGCCGCTGCTGGTGGTGGCCGAGCAGGGCCGCGAATGGGGTTGGAGCAGTGGGGGTTCCCTGGCCTGCTACCTCATCGGCGCACTCGGCATCCTGGGCTTCATCGCGGTGGAGGCCCGGCAGGGCGATGCCGCGCTGATTCCGCTGCGCACCTTCAAGAACTCCACCTTCGCCTTGGGTGTGGTGATCTCCTTCGTGGTCGGCATGGCCATGTTCGGCGGCATCACGCTGCTGCCGCAGTACCTCCAGGTGGTGCAGGGCTCCAGTCCGACGCTGGCGGGCATGCAGATGCTGCCGCTGGTGCTGGGCATGATGACGGCCTCGATCATCTCCGGGCAGCTCATCTCGCGCACCGGGCGCTACCGCTGGTTCCCGCCCATCGGCGCTGTGCTGGTGACACTGGGCATGTTCCTGCTGCACCTCGTGTCCGCCGATACCGAGCTGTGGGTGGTCATGGTCTTCATGGCGATCACCGGTCTGGGCCTGGGCAATCTCATGCAGCCGCTGATGCTGGCCCTGCAGAACGCACTGCCGCCGAAGGATATGGGCGTCTCCACCGCGGCGGCGACCTTCTTCCGGCAGATCGGCGGCACGCTCGGCGTGGCGGTCTTCCTGTCCATTCTGTTCTCGCAGCTCACCCCGAACATCTCCGATGAGCTGCGGGCGGCGTCGGCGCGGCCGGAATTCCAGGCCGCGGTGGTAGCCGGTGCGCGCAGCGACAATCCGGCCGACCGGGCGCTGGCCACCGGGCTGGCCCGGCAGGATCACTCGGCGGCGGGTGAGGTCATGCAGGACAGCTCGATCATCCAGCAGCTGGATCCGACCCTGGCCGCACCGTTCAAGGCCGGATTCGCCGATGCCATGGACACCGTGTTCCTGGTGGCCGCCGGGGTGTCGGTGATCGCGCTGCTGCTGGTGGCGTTCTGGAAGGAGGTGCCGCTGCGCACGGCGGGCGGCATCCAGGCGCGCACCGAGGCCGAACGGACCGAGGCGGAGGTCACGGCGGCCGCCAAGACCATCGCCTAGCCGCGCACATCGGCCGGACACGCACATCGACGGACGAGGCCACGCCCGCGGCCGAGTCCAGGGCATAATACGACGCGTCCGGCGCGGATCCTCGGGTTCGCGCCGGATATGTGCGTTACTTGAGGACGCGCTCGCAGTTCCGCAGTTCACCGACAACAGTCGTTCGACCCGAGGATGTGATGCGGTATGTCCCCCCGTCAGCGTGTACGCACCGTCGGGATCGCCGTCTGTGGCGCGGCGGTCCTCGTCGTGGGTCCCGGATTGGCAACCGCCGCCACCGCGCACGCGGCGCCCGGGCTGGTGCTGACCGCCCCGGCGAATCCGAACTACCCGCTCGGCAGCGATCCCGGCCCGTCCGGGGAGCCGAAGAAGGACAAGAACATCGAGAAGGCCGAGAACCTGGGCGGCGGCTTGGCCACCAAGGTCATCGACACCATCGCGGGCGTGGCCAAATGCGGCATCTCCTTCGCGCTGGACTCGGTCAAGTGCAAGGTCTGATGGCCGTATCGAGCATCGTGCCCGTCGCGTCCCGCGGCGGGCACAGTTGTCTGCGCCGGGTTTCCGGGCCCGCTAGAGCAGGCTGGTCTGCCCGGCCTGCTCGTCCACCCGGCCCAGCAGTTCCGGGCCGTTGTTCTTCACGCTGTTCACCAGCATGGGCACCGGCCGCGCGATGATGTCCGCGATGTCTTGCGGGGCGGGCGTTTCCAGGAGTTCCGCGGGGGCCGGATGGTCCGGGTCCAGCCAGGCATCCCAGTGCGCGCGCGGCATGGGCAGCGGCATGCGGTCGTGGATCTCGGTGAGGTCGCCGACCGCGTCGGTGGTCAGGATGGTGCAGGAGAGCAGTGGTTCGGAATCCCGCACCTCGCGGTCGCGCCAGACCGACCACAGGCCCGCCATATAGAGCCGCTCACCGTCGGCACGCGACATGAAGAAGGGCCGTTTGACGGCCTTGCCCTGCTCGTTCACGTCGGTGACCCACTCGTACCAGCCGTCCATGGGCACCAGGCAGCGCCGCTTCTTCACCGCGTCGCGGAACGAGGCGGTGGTGGCGGCCTTGTCGGCGCGGGCGTTGAACAGCGGCTTGCCCTTGGCGGGCACGCCCGGCTCGGCGGCCTTGGTCCACGGCGGAATCAGGCCCCAGCGCATCATCCGGACGCGTAGTCGGGCGGCTTCCTCCGGATGTTCGCGGTCGTGCCGCTCCACCACCGTGACCACCTGATTCGTGGGGGCCACGTTGTAGTTGGGGGTTCCGGTGTCGTCGGTTTCGTCGATGGCGTCGAGCTCGACGGCCAGCGACGCCGGATTCGTCGTAGTCGCGTACCTACCGCACATGTGGACCATGCTGCCATCGGGCACCGACAGATGACGGGCATCGGCGTACCGTGGATGTGGCACACGTAACTGATGGCAATTGACTTCAGTTGACGGGTGTGAGACGTTCTCCCCATCACATTCTCACCAAGGGATCGCCGCACATCATGTCTACTACCGAAACCGCCGTCACCGAGCGGGACGAATCACTGACATCCGTCAACCCGGCCACCGGCGAAACGCTGGCCACGTACCGGATCGACGATGAGGACGCCGTGCGGGCGGCGGTCGCCAAGGCCCGTACCGCCGCCGCCACCTGGGGCACGCTCACCTACGACGAGCGCAAGAAATACCTGCTGCGTTGGACCAGCAAACTGGTCGAGAAGTCCGATGCGCTGTGCGAACTCATCCACGCGGAGAACGGCAAGCCGCGCGACGACGCCTTCCTCGAACTCATGCTGGCGCTCGAGCACATCTCCTGGGCGGCCAAGAACGCCGAGAAGGTGCTCAAGGCCAAGAAGGTCTCCCCCGGCGCGCTCATGGCGAACTTCTCCGCGCATCTGGAGCAGCGTCCGCTCGGCGTGATCGGCGTCATCGGTCCGTGGAACTACCCGGTGTACACCCCGAACGGCTCCATCGCGTACGCGCTGGCGGCCGGAAACACGGTGGTGTTCAAGCCGAGTGAGTTCTCCACCGGTATCGGCAACTTCTTCGCCGCCGCCTTCGCCGAGGCCAATCCGGAACTGCCGGACGGCGTGTTCACCACGGTCAACGGCTACGGCGCGACCGGTGCGGCGCTGGTGCGGGCCGGGGTCGACAAGATCGCCTTCACCGGTTCCACCGCCACCGGCAAGAAGATCATGGCCGCGGCGGCCGAGACGCTGACCCCGGTGCTGCTGGAGTGCGGCGGCAAGGACGCGGTGATCGTGGCCGCCGACGCCGACATCAAGGCCGCCGCCGATGCCGTGGCCTGGGGCGCGACCGCCAACAGCGGCCAGACCTGCGCCGGTGTCGAGCGCGTGTACGTGGACAGGTCCATTGCCGACGAGTTCGTCGCCGAGGTGAAGCGCATTCTCACCGAGATCAAGCCCGGCTCCGACGACAAGGCGTCCTACGGGCCGATGACCATGCCCGCGCAGATCGATATCGTGCGCCGCCATATCGAGGACGCGTTGAAGAACGGTGGCAAGGCGGTGCTGGGCGGGCCGGAGTCGGTCCAGGGTCCCTACATCGCGCCGGTCGTCATCGTGGACGCCGACGAATCCTCCGACGCCGTCTGTGAGGAGACCTTCGGCCCGACCGTCACCATCAAGACGGTCAACGGCGTCGACGAGGCCATCAAGCTCACCAACAACAACAAGTACGGCCTGGGCTCGGCGGTCTACTCCAAGAAGCAGGGCCTCGAGATCGCCCGCCGCCTGTCCGTGGGCTGCACCTCGGTGAACTCGGTGCTCGGCTTCGCCGCCATCGCCGCCCTGCCCTTCGGCGGCGTCGGTGACTCCGGCATCGGCCGCATCCACGGCGCGCCCGGCATGCTGGAATTCACCCGCCCGCACTCCATCGCGGTGCAGCGCTTCACCATCCCCGGCATGGCCCTGCTCTCCTACAGCCGCACCGACCGCACCATGAAACTCCTCCGCAAACTGGTCCCCTTCCTCCACGGCCGCCACAAGTAGCGCCGACCACTGCCAACCGGTCGCTCGATGTCGGCCCCCGAGGGCCGACATCGAGACGCGGAGCGGCGGATACGCTGCGGGATGCGAAGATGTGGGGGTGACTTTCTGGCCCGCGCCCCATGTCGATGTCCCCGTACAAGCGACCGTGACCCTGCCCGGATCGAAATCCATCACCAACCGTGCCCTGATCCTCGCCGCGCTGGCGGATCGGCCGTCCACCATCACCGGTGCGCTGCGCAGCCGGGACACCAACCTCATGATCGGCGCGCTGCGGGCCTTGGGCGTGGGAATCGAGGGGGACGGTGACACGCTGACGGTGACGCCCGCCGCCGAGCTCGGATCCGCGACGGTGGACTGCGGGCTGGCGGGGACGATCATGCGGTTCCTGCCGCCGGTGGCGGCGCTGGCGCGTGGGGACGTGGCCTTCGACGGGGACGAGCAGGCGCGGGTGCGGCCGCTGGGGACGATTCTCGACGCGCTGCGCACGCTGGGCGTCGACATCGACGGCAGCGCACTGCCTTTCGTGGTGCACGGCACCGGAACGCTGCGCGGCGGGCCGGTCACCATCGACGCCTCGGGGTCCTCGCAGTTCGTCTCCGGGCTGCTGCTGTCCGCGGCCCGGTTCGAGCAGGGCATCACCGTGCATCACCGGGGCGCGCCGCTGCCGTCCATGCCGCATATCGAGATGACCGTGCAGATGCTGCGGCAGGCCGATGTGCGGGTGGCCGCGCCCGAGGATCCGCGCCGACCGCAGACCTGGACGGTGGCGCCCGGTCCCATTCGCGCGGTGGACTGGGAGGTGGAACCGGATCTGTCCAATGCCACCCCGTTCCTGGCGGCGGCGGCCGTGACCGGCGGCGAGGTGAGCATTCCGCACTGGCCGCGGCTGACCACGCAGGCGGGTGACGTGATCCGCGAGATCCTGGTGCGGATGGGCGCGGAGGCCCGCTTCTACGACAGCACCCTGATCGTGCACGGCCCGGATCGGCTGGCGGGCATCGACATCGATCTGCACGATGTCGGCGAGCTGACCCCGACCGTGGCGGCGCTGGCCGCGCTGGCGGATTCGCCGTCGCGGCTGCGCGGCATCGCGCATCTGCGTGGACACGAAACCGATCGGCTGGCGGCGCTGTCCACCGAGATCAACCGGCTCGGCGGCAAGGTCACCGAGACCGAGGACGGCCTGATCATCGATCCCACCCCGCTCTCCGGCGGCGTCTGGCATTCCTACGCCGATCACCGGATGGCCACGGCCGGAGCGATTCTCGGCCTCGCCGTGCCCGGTATCGAGATCGAGGACATCGGCACCACCGCCAAGACCCTGCCGAACTTCGTGACCCTCTGGGAGGGCATGCTGGCCGACTCGGGAGTGGTCCGCTGAGGCGGCGCGAGTACGACGAATCCGATGTCCGGGTGCGCCCGGGCAAGGGTTCCCGTCCCCGCACCAAGACTCGGCCCCGGCATCTGGATGCCGCACCGGCCATGGTCGTCTCGGTCGACCGCGGCCGGTGGGGCTGTGTGCTCGACGGTGATCCGGAGCGGCTCATCGTGGCCATGCGCGCCCGCGAGCTCGGGCGCACCCCGATCGTGGTGGGCGATCAGGTGGATGTGGTCGGCGATCTCTCCGGCAAGCCGGATACCCTCGCCCGCATCGTCCGCGTGGCCGACCGTTCGACGGTATTGCGCCGCACCGCCGATGACACCGATCCGTTCGAACGAGTGGTGGTGGCCAATGCCGAACAGCTGTTCATCGTGGTGGCGCTGGCCGATCCGCCGCCCCGCACCGGCTTCGTCGAGCGCGCCATGGTGGCCGCGTATGTCGGTGGGCTGCAACCGATTCTGTGCCTGACCAAGCACGATCTGGTGGCGGAGTCCGAATTCGCGGCCGCCTTCGAGGATTTGGATCTCACGATCATCTACGGTGGAATCGAGGATCCGCTCGACCCGGTGCGAGAGCTGTTGCACGACAAGCTCACCGCCTTCATCGGCCACTCCGGCGTGGGTAAGTCGACGCTGGTGAATCGCCTCGTCCCGGACGCGGATCGAGCCACCGGCACGGTGTCCGGCGTGGGCAAGGGACGCCACACCTCCACCCAGTCGGTGGCGCTGCCGCTGCCGGACGGCGGGTGGGTCGTCGACACTCCCGGCCTGCGCTCCTTCGGCCTGGCGCACATCACCCCGGACGACGTCATCAAGGCGTTCTCCGACCTCTCCGAGGCCATCGAGGACTGTCCGCGCGGCTGCACCCATCTGGGCCCGCCCGCCGATCCCGAATGCGCCCTGGATCAGCTGCCCGGCACCCAGCGCCGGGTGGCCGCCATCCGGCTGCTGCTCACCGCGCTCAACTCCAACGATCCCTGGTTCCGCGGCCAGTCCGGCTGAATCAGTCTGGGGCCGTGTCGATTCCGGCGAGCAGCCAGCGCAGCGCCTGGGCGAAGGTCTCGTCGGATACCGAGGCGGGGTCGAGACGCCGCTGCTGCACGAGCCCGCGGAACAGGGCGAACACGATGGTGGCGAGCATATCGGCGGGTACCCGGTCCTGGAGGCCGCGCTCGGCGAGTTCGCCGGTCAGCAGGGCGGTCAGGCCGTCGAGCGGGCGACGCAGCTGGGCGGCGAGGGCGTCCATGGCGTCCGGATTGCGGATGGCGTAGAGCCAGAATTCGGCCTGCAGGGGTGCCCAGTCGCGGTCTTTGTCGGCCACGGCGACCAGCAGTTGGCCCAGGGCGGCGAGCGGATTCGCGTCGTCACCGTCGGCGAGCAGTCGCGCGGCCTGTTGGACGCGGCCCCCGGCGCGACTGGAGAGCAGTTCGGTGAAGAGTTTGTCCTTGCTGCCGAAGTTCGAATAGACCGCGCCGATCGAATAGCCCGCCGTCTCGGCGATCTCTTCCACGGACGCTCCGGCGAAACCCTTGCGCGCGAACACCTGTTCCGCCGCGTCGAGCAGGAGTTCTCGGGTGCGGGCCTTGGCGTCCGCGCGGCTCAGGCGCTTCCGTGCTACGTTGGCGTCGTCATTCACATAGTGAACGCTATTCGAGTAGCAGCGACTATTCAAGCAGACTATTCAAGCAAGGGATGCGCCATGTCCGCACACAGCTCCGAACCGCCCGTGACCACCACCCGGCTGGATCGCCGCCGCATGCTCGCCATGCTGGCCGCCGCCCCCGCCGCGGTGCCGATACTGCGGGGCGCGCTCGCACCCGCGGCACAGGCGGCACCGCCGGACCGGCCCAACATCCTGGTGGTCATGACCGATCAGGAACGAGCGGATGTGGTTCTGCCCCAGGGGTTCACGCTGCCCGCCAGTGACCGGCTGACGGCCCGGGGCGTGCGATTCGCCATGCACCACACCCCCACCGCTCCGTGCTCGCCCGCGCGCTCGGCCGTCTTCACCGGACTGCACGCCCCGGCGAGCGGCGTCAAAGACAATGTGCAGGGCAGTGAGGATCTGCTGGGTGCCGTGCTCGGCGCGGTGCAGACCTGGAATCCCGATCTCGACACCGCCATCCCCACCCTCGGCACCCTGCTCCGAGATGGCGGCTACCACACCGCGTACATCGGCAAATGGCATCTCTCCGGCTCCGTGGGACCGGAGCCGACGGCCTTGTCCGCGTACGGATTCGACGAGGCCATCGAAATCCTGGACGGCGGCGGCCCGAACGCGGGCCTGCACGAGGATCCGGTGGTCGTCGCCCATGCCACCGACTGGCTGCACCGGCACGGCGGCGACAGCAAGCCGTGGCTGTGCGTGGTGAGCATGGTGAATCCGCACGACATGATGTTCTGCCCACGCTTCTACCGCCTCGAGGACGTGCCGGATCACGGCGCGGAGGTGCCGCCGAACTTCGAATCCGACCTCTCCACCAAACCGCGCGTGCAGAGCACCTGGCGCGGCCTCAACGACCTGGTGGGCGGGGTGATGCCGACCGAGGTTGACTCCCCCGCCGCCCGGCAACAGTGGCGGCGGTGGGGCAACTGGTACCTCGAATTGCTGCGCCGCACCGACGAATTGACCGGTCGGGTGCTCGACGCCCTGGAGCACGGCGGGGCTGCCGCCGACACCGTGGTGGTACGGGTGGCCGACCACGGCGAACTCGGCGGCGCGCACGGGCTGCGCCAGAAGGGCGCGATGATCTACCGCGAGAACAATCGCGTGCCACTGGTCATCGCCGATCCGCGCCGCCCCGCCACGCACGGCAGCAGCACGCAGGCGCTCTCCTCCCATGTCGATCTGGTGCCGACCCTGGCGGCGCTGGCCGGAATCGGCAGCGCGGCAACGGGACCCGGCCGTGACCTGACTCCGCTGCTGACCGACCCGTCGGGCACCGTGCGCGACGCGCTGCTGCTGACCTCGGACGCGAAATCCAGTGGCGGACAACCGCCCGACAGCCGGTACTGCCTGCGGGGCACGATCACGCCCCGCTACAGCTTCGCCCGCTACTCCACACCCGACCGGATCGACGGCCCCCGCACCGCCTTCGAGTACGAGCTCTACGACCGCGTGGCGGATCCGCTGGAGCTGCGCAATCTGGCCTACGGCGGCGGCGCGTCGGCACTGGTCGACGAATTGAACGAACTCGTGGACGCCCTCATCGCCCAGGAACTGCACAAAGATATTCCTTGACAAGAATATTCTCTCGAGTGAATACTTCTGGTCATGGATCAGATCGCATCGGCACTCGGGGACGCGGCTCGCTGGCGCATGGTCGAACTCCTCGCCGAGCGGCCACGATCCGTCGGTGAGCTGGCTCAGCTGACCGGTCTGCGGCAGCCGCAGACCACGAAACACCTGCAAACCCTCGCCCGGGCGGGCCTCGTCACGGTGTTCCCGCTCGGGCAGCGGCGTGTCTACGCCCTCGACTCCCCGCCGCTGCGCGGGCTGGCACAGCGCCTACTGGACCTGGCCGACACCGCGGCGGCACACTCCGACGACCGCGCGGCGCTGGCCCACTACCGCACCGCGATCGACACGGAAACCCTTGCCGCACAGCGGGATCGGTGGGCCGACGGGCGCGACTTCGACTTCGAACGCACCCTCGCCGCGCCCCGCGACCTGGTCTGGCGGTACTGGACCGACGCCGAACTGCTCGGCTCCTGGTGGGTTCCACCGTCACTGACCGTCGCCGAATGCGTGCTGGAGCCGAGGCCGGGCGGGCGCACCGTCCTCGACTACCGCGACGCCGAGGGTCGGCACTACCGCTCCACGGGTCGGGTGGCGGCGGCCAACGCTCCCGAACACCTCGTCTTCGAGCTGTCGGTCCTGGACGACACCGGTGCGATCTCCTTCACCGGCCACTACGACCTGACCCTCACCGAGGTCGCGGACGGCACCCGCCTGCGACTCCATCTCAGCCTCACCGATACGGCCGTCGCGGCCGCCCCCTACATCGCCGGTATCGAAACCGGCTGGAACCAGGTGCTCGGCACGCTCGCCGACACCATCGCCACCCGACTCGCGAAGGAAGTACAGCCATGAGCACCACCCGTATCGTGACCGCCAACATCAGCCTCACCCTCGACGGGCGCTACAGCGGCCCCGGCGGACCCGGCGACCTGAGCGCGATCGTCCCCTATGCGGGCACCGACGTCGCCCGCGACCAGATGTCACGCATGTGCGAGAACGCCACCACGGCGGTGCTCGGCCGCGGCAATGCCGAAGGCTTCCTGGGCTACTGGCCCTCGGTCGCCGCCGACGAGAACGCCGATCCGCGCGACCGCGGCTACGCGAAGTGGCTGGTCGACACCGACAAGGTCGTCCTCTCCAGCACGCTGGACGACGCGCCGTGGGACCGCACCCGCGTGATGAACGCCCCGACCGCCGACGTCATCA
This sequence comes from Nocardia otitidiscaviarum NBRC 14405, assembly GCF_000308635.1. GTDB lineage: Bacteria > Actinomycetota > Actinomycetes > Mycobacteriales > Mycobacteriaceae > Nocardia > Nocardia otitidiscaviarum. The sequence continues at coordinate 29,341 of NZ_BAGD01000101.1, forward strand.
CGGAATTGAAGACGGAAGGCACCGGCGAGATTCTCGTCAACACCAGTCCGAGCGTGATCAAGCCACTACTCGCCGCGAATCTGCTCGATCGGCTGTATCTGGTGATCTGCCCGCAGATCGCCGGGGGCGGGCAGCGGCTGTTCGACGACGGCCTGCCGTCGTCGAAGTGGAAGCTGACATTCCAGGAGACCGGCGAATCGGGTGTGATGGCGGTGATCTACGACCGCGTGGCGGAGTAGAGAACTCCTTTCCACTTTCAACTTATAGCGGACCCCGGGGCTTGCGGCAAGGCCCCGGGGATGGCGCACAATCGCTGGCCGTGGCCGGAACCTGCGGAAATGTTCCGCTCGGGTACATCGGGCCACGGGAAGTGAGGGCGTGTGTCTGTGCAGGAGTTCGGGGCCGAGCTGCGGTCCGAGCAGGAGTACGTGGCCGGGCTGTACGCACGCCTCGACGCCGAGCGGGCGCGGGTGCGGGGCCGCTACGGCGCGGCGTTGCGGTCGCACGCCGGTGCGGCCGTGGACCGGGATGTCGAGGTACGCACGCTGGCCCGGGAGGCGACGCGGCTGGACGTGGCCGACAACGGGCTGTGCTTCGGCCGGATGGACGCGCTGTCGGGCGAGAGCACCTATGTCGGCCGGATCGGCATCTACGACGAGGACGACGCATTCGAGCCGCTCCTGCTGGATTGGCGGGCGCCGGCGGCGCGGGCGTTCTATGTGGCCACCGCCGCGCATCCGGAGAACATGCGCCGCCGTCGCCGATTCCACACGCGCGGACGGCAGGTGCTCGACTTCACCGATGACGTCTTCGGCCGTCCCGGTGGGGATGCGCGCGGCGATGCCGCGCTACTGGCGGCGGTGAACGCGCCGCGCGGTGCGGGCATGCGCGATATCGTCGCCACCATCCAGGCCGAGCAGGACGAGATCATCCGGCTCGACCATCCGGGCGTGCTGGTGATCGAGGGCGGCCCGGGGACCGGCAAGACCGTGGTGGCGCTGCACCGGGTGGCGTATCTGCTGTACACGCAGCGGCAGCAGCTGGAACGCCACGGGGTGCTGGTGGTCGGCCCCAATCCGGCGTTCCTGAATCACATCGACCGGGTGCTGCCGTCGCTGGGCGAATCCAGTGTGGTGTTCATGACGACCGGCGACTTCGTGCCCGGACTGCACGTCACCGCCGAGGACGCGCCGGAGGTCGCCCGGCGCAAGGGCGCGCTGCGCATGCTCGACGTGCTCGCGGCGGCGGTCGCGGATCGGCAGCGGCTGCCCGAGGAGCCGATGCCCATCCGGCTCGCCGATGTCACGGTGCGGATCGGGCGCGATATCGCGGAGTGGGCCCGTGACGAGGCGCGCGCGAGCGGACTGCCGCACAACGAGGCGCGGGCGGTGTTCCTGGATGTGCTCACCTGGGCGCTCACCGAACGGGCGCTCGGACGGATCGGCGACGGCTGGCTGACCCGCGACGATCGCGAGGCGTGGGAGCAGATGCGCGGCGACCTGCGCGCGGAGCTGGCGCGCGACGAGCGCTTCGGCGCGGCGGTGGACGAGCTGTGGCCGACGCTCACCCCGCAGCAGCTGCTGGCGCAGCTGTACACCTCCCCCGAGCGGCTGCGGGCGGCGGGCGCGGACCCGACGCTGTGGCGCGCCGACGGGGAGGCGTGGACGGTGTCGGATGTCCCGCTGCTCGACGAGCTGGTCGATCTGCTGGGCCACGACCGCTCCGCCGAGCAGGCCGCCGCCGAGCGGGAACGCCGGGCGCAGACCGAATACGCCGCGGGCGTCCTGGATCTCATGGTCGGGCGTGAGGACATGATGGACGACGAGGACCATCTGTTCGCCCAGGACCTGCTCTACGCCGAGGACCTGGCCGAGCGCTTTCTCGAGCGCGACACCCGCGAACTCGCCGAACGTGCTGCCGCGGACCGGGATTGGACCTACCGGCACATCGTGGTCGACGAGGCGCAGGAATTGTCCGAGCTGGACTGGCGGGTGCTCATGCGGCGGTGCCCGAGCCGGTCGTTCACGGTCGTCGGCGATCTCGCCCAGCGCCGGTCGGCGGCCGGGGCGAGATCCTGGGGCGCGATGCTGGAACCGTATGTGCCCGGCCGCTGGGCGTACCGGTCGCTGTCGGTGAACTACCGCACCCCGGCGGAGATCATGACGGTGGCCGCTGCCGTACTCGCCGAGTTCGCCCCGGACATCCGGCCGCCGGAGTCGGTCCGCGCCTGCGGGGTGCGGCCCTGGTCCCGGCGGGTCACCGCGGACGAACTGCCTACCGCCATCGCGGAATTCACGCGTGCCGAGGCCGACAGGGAAGGCACCAGCGTGGTGATCGGCCCGCCCGGAACACCCGGCGCGGTACCGGCATCGGAAACCAAGGGTCTGGAATTCGACGCCGTGCTGGTGGTGGAACCCGAACGCATCCTGGCCGACGGCCCGCGCGGCGCGGCCGAACTCTACGTCGCCCTCACCCGCGCGACCCAGCGCCTCGCCATCCTGCACCTCGAGCCCCTCCCGCGCGCCCTGGACGGTCTGACCGCGACCGTGGCACCCGTCCCCACGGCGCGTCCGGCCTGATCCGTCAGGCCGGGTTCGCCCACCCGGTTCGCGGATCGACCGCGCGGGGTGACACCCTGCGAGTGTCGTTGCCGGGAAAGACACCGGATGATGGCGGAGGGCGGCGGCCGCTGTGACGAGCGCGGCGGACACGCTGGCGGTCAGGGCGCAGGCGGGGCGGGTCGATCCGCTGCGGTATCCGCTGGTGCCGTGGCGGCCAGCGCCTGCGAGAAGGCTTGTAGGCGCGCGGTTTCGCGGTCGCGGTGCCAGATCAGGCCGAGCCGGGACGGGGGCAGGCCGGTGACCGGGACGTACCGCACGGGGCGGCGGCCGTGGTATTCGGCGGTGGAATCGCACAGCAGCAGCGCGCCGCGACCGGCCGACACCAGGGCCAGGCCCTCCTCCAGGGTGCCCACCGCCGGGCCCCGGGGTATCGGGCGGCCGGTCGGCGTGGTGGTCGGGGCCTGGACCGCACGCCAGTAGTCCGGGGCCGGGCCGCGCACGCCGATCAGCGCGGTCGCGGCCAGATCCTCGACCGCGACGCGGGCGCGGCGGGTGAACGGATGGCCGCTGGGCACCGCCACCGACACCGCCTGCGGCGAGAACACCTGTCCGAGCACGATTTCGGGCTCACGCACCGGAAGCAGGACGACCGCGGCGTCGACCTCGTGCCGGTACACCGCCCCGAAAGGGTCCGACAGCGGAATCTCGGTGAGCTCGATGGCGCAGTCCGGGTAGCGGGTGGTGAACAGCGCGATGGCGCTCACCAGATGTTCGTTTGTCGCCCCCTGGAAGCCGAGGCGCACCGTGCCCGACATGCCGCGGGCGGCGGCGCGGACGGTGTCGAGGGCGGCGTGCAGGGCCGTGTACGCGGGCCGCAGTTCGGCCAGGAACGCGACACCGAGCGGGGTCAGCCGCACCCGGCGGCTGGTGCGCTCCACCAGGGTGGCGCCGACCCGCTGTTCGAGTGAGCGCAGCAATTGGCTCACCCGGCTCTGCGACAGGTAGAGCCGGGCACCGGCGCGGCCGAAGTGCAGCTCGTCGGCCAGGGCCAGGAATGCCTCGAGTTCCCGGACGTCCAGGCTGCCCATATGTTCTCCCGACCCTCGCCGACGATTCATTAGCCCGGCTCATGGAACCGTGAGCACTTCGCCGTTGTTCCCGGCCGTCGCGGGCAGTTGGCTGGAGCCATGGAGCATGTCGAGGAAGTCGCGAAGACAGCTGTAGCCCAGTGCAATTCGGCCCAGCCGCGGTATTGGGCCGGGGTGGCCGCCCTGGCCGGGGGCACCTTCACGGTGGTCACCTCGGAGATGCTGCCGGTGGGACTGCTGACGCCGATGAGCGAGGCGCTGCGCATCAGCGCCGGCACCGCCGGACTGTCGCTGACCGTGACCGGCCTGGTCGCCGCCGTCTCGGCGCCGCTGCTGACCGCGTGGGGCGGGCGGTTCGATCGGCGCACCATGCTGGCGGCGCTCATGGCGGTGGTGCTGCTGGGCAATCTCGGCACCGCATGGGCCCCGGGTCCGGTCGCGCTGATCGCGGCGCGCGTACTGGTCGGGGTCGGCATGGGTGGGGTCTGGGCGATCGCGGCGGGACTGGCCGTGCGTCTGGTGCCGCCGAGGTCGGTGGGGTCCGCCACCGCGCTGGTGTTCAGCGGTGTCGCGGTGGCCTCGGTGCTCGGCGTTCCGGCGGGGACGTTCATCGGGGCGGTCGCCGGGTGGCGGGCGGCCTTCGCTGTGGTCGCGGGCCTGGGGCTGCTGGTCGGCGCGGCCATGCTGGCCTGCCTGCCGAAACTGCCCGCCGAACAGGCGGTTTCGCTGCGCGCCGCACTGGGCCGGGCGCGAATTCCGCGGGTGCGCACCGGTTTGGTGGTGATCGCCTTCCTGGTGACCGGGCATTTCGCGGCCTACACCTATATCCGCCCGGTGCTGGAGAGCCGGGCGCACGCGGGCGCGAGCCTGGTGTCGACACTGCTGCTGGTCTACGGAATCACCGGCGTCCTGGGCAATTTCGCCTCAGGCGCACTGGCGGCCCGGTCCCCGCGCCGCACCCTGATGGTCATCGCCACGACACTCGGCGCGACGGTGTCGCTGCTGCCGGTGCTGGGTGCGGCGCTGCCCGCCGCGGTGCTGCTGGTGGCGGTGTGGGGGCTGGCGTACGGCGGCGTCTCGGTGAGCGCCCAGCTGTGGTTGGCGGCCGCGGATCCCACGGCGCGGGAGAGCGTATCGGCGTTGTTCGTCGCGGTCTTCAATGCGGCCATCGCGGCGGGCGCGCTGCTCGGCGGACTGGTGACTGATCGCCTCGGCGTGGCGGCGGCCATGGTTGTGGGCGGTTTGTTCGGATTCGCCGCACTACTCGCGGCGGCAACGGGCCACGCCCCGGCGAGTCCTCGACCCTGACCGCGCCCGCGATGTTTCGATAGGGACCGATAGGTATGCGGTACAGCACAATCCGAGGAGATCCGATTATGCGTAGCACCCGCTTCACTCGTCGTATCAGCGTCACCATCGCGGCCACCGCGGCGATCATCGGTATCGCGAACGGCCCCGCCACCGCCGCACCGGAACTCGACTGGACCACGGCGGTCACCGAACTGCGCACCGCGGCGGCCGGGAATCCCGCCGCCGAACAGGCCGTGGACCGCCTGCTCGCATCCGGACAGTCCGCCACCGAGGTGGCGCTGCCCGCCCAGCCGTTCCAGATTCCGGCACAGTCGGATATCGGCCGTGGCAACGGCCCCGGCGTCTACGGTTCGGGCATCGCGCTCGGCATCGACGGCTTCCGCTTCGGCTTCTTCGGCGGCCCGGGCACCATCGCGCCCGATCAAGGCGGCGCCAAACTCGAAGTGGTGTGGATCAATCTGTCCAATGGCCGCAGCGGCACCAACGTCCTGACCGAACACCAGGACATTCCGGTGGACACCACCATCCGCACCGCCGTCCTCGATCCGGGGCCGGGTCTGATCGTCGCCGCCGTGTACGGCAGCCTCTGGCACCGCTGGTCGGTCCCCGTCAGCGACGCCCACCCCGACGGCTACCAGTACCAGCTGGGCACCATCTCGGTCCCGTCCTTCGGCGCGGTCTACAACTGACCCGCGCGGCGTCGATCCGATAGCCGACGAGGGCGTCCGAGCCGCGGCTCGGACGCCCTCGTCATCGGTGGAATCAGCGGCGGCGCTTGGACTTCGGGGCCTTGTCGTGCTTGCTCGCGGCCCGGGCGGCCTCGCGGCGCTCCCGGCGGGTGCCGGTGGTGGTCGCGGCGTGCCCGTATTCCTCGGCATCGCTGTGGACGGCCGCGTGGCCGCCCTCGTCCGGACCGGAGTAGCTGAACGCACGGGATCCGGCGGAGTCGTCGATACCCTTGGCGCGCAGCGCCGCCGGAGCGCCGTTGGCGGCCGGGGCGGGCTGTTCGACGGGCTGCGGACGGGAGCCGACCGGCGACTGCAGGCCCGGCGCCACGTTCACACCGGCGGGCTGCGGCGCCTGCACCTCGACCTGGAGGTTGAACAGGAAGCCGACCGACTCCTCCTTCAGACCGTCGAGCATGGCGGTGAACATGTCGAAGCCCTCGCGCTGGTACTCGACCAGCGGATCGCGCTGCGCCATGGCGCGCAGGCCGATGCCCTCCTTGAGGTAGTCCATCTCGTAGAGGTGTTCGCGCCACTTGCGGTCCAGCACGCTCAGCAGCACCTGGCGTTCCAGATTGCGCATGCTGCCCTCGCCCGCGAGGCCGTCGATCTCGGCTTCGCGCTTCTCGTAGGCGGTGTGCGCGTCGTCGAGGATGGCGTCCAGCAGTTCGTCGCGGTCCAGGTCGCCGACCTCGCCGTGCTCGGACTCACCGGTTAGATCGCGGTAGTCGATGCTGATCGGGTAGAGCGTCTTCAGGGCCGTCCAGAGCTTGTCCAGATCCCAGTCCTCGACATAGCCCTCGGCGGTGGCCGCGTTCACGTAGTCGGTGATGACGTCGGTGATCATCTCCTGCACCTGGCCCTCCATATCCTCACCCTCGAGGATGCGGGCACGCTCGGCGTAGATCACCGTGCGCTGCTGGTTCATGACCTCGTCGTACTTGAGGACGTTCTTGCGGATCTCGAAGTTCTGCTGCTCGACCTGGGTCTGCGCCGACTTGATGGCCCGCGAGACCATCTTGGCCTCGATCGGCACGTCGTCGGGCAGGTTGAGCCGGGTCATGATCGACTCCAGCGCCGCGCCGTTGAAGCGTCGCATGAGCTCGTCGCCCAGCGACAGGTAGAAGCGGGACTCGCCCGGGTCGCCCTGACGGCCGGAGCGGCCGCGCAGCTGGTTGTCGATACGCCGCGACTCGTGGCGCTCGGTGCCGAGCACGTACAGCCCGCCGGCCTCGCGCACCGCCTCGGCATCCGCCTCGGTCTGCTGCTTGACCCGTTCGAGGGTGCCGTGCCAGGCGGCCTCGTACTCGTCCGGAGTCTCCACCGGGTCCAGGCCCTGCTTGCGCAGCAGGATGTCGGCGATGATGTCCGGGTTGCCGCCGAGCACGATATCGGTACCGCGACCGGCCATATTGGTGGCGACGGTGACCGCGCCGGGCCGCCCGGCCTCGGCGATGATGGTGGCTTCCTGCTCGTGGAACTTGGCATTGAGCACGTTGTGCGGGATGCCGCGCTTGGTCAGCAGCTTGGACAGGTACTCCGAGCGCTCCACCGAGGTGGTGCCGACCAGCACCGGCTGACCCGCCTCGTGCTTCTCGGCGATGTCGTCGGCGACCGCGGCGTACTTGGACTCCTCGGTCTTGTAGATGAGGTCGGCCTGATCCTTGCGGACCATCGGCTTGTTGGTGGGGATCGGCACCACGCCGAGGTTGTAGATCTGGTGCAGCTCGGCCGCCTCGGTCTCGGCGGTACCGGTCATGCCGGAGAGCTTGTCGTAGAGGCGGAAGTAGTTCTGCAGCGTGATGGTGGCGAGGGTCTGGTTCTCGGGCTGGATCTCCACGCCCTCCTTGGCCTCGATGGCCTGGTGCATGCCCTCGTTGTAGCGGCGGCCCACCAGGATGCGGCCGGTGAACTCGTCGACGATGATCACTTCGCCGTTGCGGACGATGTAGTCCTTGTCCTTGGTGTACAGCTCCTTGGCCTTGATGGCGTTGTTCAGGTAGCTGACCAGCGGCGAGTTGGCCGCCTCGTACAGGTTGTCGATGCCGAGCTGATCCTCGACGAATTCGACGCCCGCCTCGTGCACGCCGATGGTGCGCTTCTTGATGTCGACCTCGTAGTGCAGGTCCTTCTTGAGCAGCGGCGCGATGCGGGCGAACTCCGCGTACCACTTCGAGGAGGCGTCGGCCGGGCCCGAGATGATGAGCGGGGTGCGGGCCTCGTCGATGAGGATGGAGTCGACCTCGTCGACCACGGCGAAGTTGTGCCCGCGCTGGACCAGATCGTCCAGCGAGTGGGTCATGTTGTCGCGCAGGTAGTCGAAGCCGAACTCGTTGTTGGTGCCGTAGGTGATGTCCGCGGCGTAGGCCGCGCGGCGCTCGGCCGGGGTCATGCCCGACAGGATCACGCCGACCTCGAGGCCGAGGAAGCGGTGCACGCGGCCCATCCACTCGGCGTCGCGCCGGGCCAGGTAGTCGTTGACCGTGACCACGTGCACGCCCTCGCCGCTGATGGCGTTGAGGTAGGCGGGCAGCACACAGGTGAGGGTCTTGCCCTCACCGGTCTTCATCTCGGCGATATTGCCGATGTGCAGGGCCGCGCCACCCATGATCTGCACCTTGTAGTGCTTCTGGTTGAGCACGCGCCAGGACGCCTCGCGGGCCACCGCGAACGCTTCCAACAGCAGTTCGTCGAGGGTTTCCCCGTCGGCGTAGCGCTGTTTGAACTCGTCGGTCTTGGCGCGCAGCTCGGCGTCGCCGAGGGCCTCGAATTCCTCGTCGAGGGCGATGACCTCGTCCGCCAGATGCGACAGCCGCTTGACCGTGCGACCCTCACCAATCCGTAGCAACCTCGAAAGTGTCAGCGCAGGCACGGGCTCAGTCAGTCCTCTGGTAGGTGTGTCGGTCTTGATTCCCCGGAGGGTTTCGGGCCGCGCGGATGCACGGCCAAACCCCATGGTAATGCTGTCCCGATCGTATGCGCTGAAGTGCGCGAGCGGGTGACCGGGCGGCGACCGCGGCGCTCGCCCGGGGCGGCCGCGGGGCGATTTCCCGACTTCAGCTATTACTCAGCGAATCGTTTTGGCGCAGAACCTGTTTCACCGGCCTTGGCGTAGGATGGTGAGCGTCCGTCGCGTGGGTGCGCGTGCTCGCGCACTCGAGAGGGGTTCGGCGACGGCGCAGGGGGCCGGGCATCGACGCCCGATTTCCCCAGTGATCCGGATCGCTTGCGCACAGAACCGGCACACATACCGCCGACCGGAGCGGCAGGATGAGTGCGGTCGGCAGGGAAAAGCAGGGAGTAGCGGGCAGCGTGATCACCAGACTGACGCCGCAGGACGCGTCGTTCTATCGGCTCGAATCGAGTAGTAACCCGATGCACATCGGCTCTCTCGCGATTCTGCGAAATCCCGGCTCCACCGGGAACTCCGGTAGGCGGCCGCTGGATTACGACCGGCTCGTCGAACTGGTGGAGGCCCGCCTGCCGCTGGTCCCCCGCTACCGGCGCAAGGTCCGCGAGATCCCGTTCGCGCTGGGCCGTCCGGTCTGGGTGGACGACGCCGGGTTCGACATCACCTATCACATCCGCCGCTCGGCGCTGCCGGAACCCGGGACCGACGCGCAGTTGCACGATCTGGTCGCCCGGCTGGCCTCCCATCCGCTCGACCACACCCGGCCGCTGTGGGAGATGTACCTGGTCGAGGGGTTGGCCGGGGGACGCTGCGCGGTCTTCACCAAAACGCATTCGGCACTGGTGGACGGTGACGCCGCATTGGAGATCGGGCATGTGATCCTGGACTCCTCCGCCGCGCCCCGCGAACTCGCCGACGACGCCTGGACCCCGCATCGCGAACCCGCCGACCTGGAACTGCTGATCGGCGCGATCCTGCACCTGGCCACCCAGCCGCGGGAGGCGTTCGATGTCCTCCGCCACCAGGGCGCGGAGGCGTTCGCCTTCGTCGACGCCACCGGCAAGGCCGTGAAGAAGATGGTGTCCATGGTGCGCGCCGCCGCGGTCGGCTTCGCCGACAGTCCGCTCAATACCCGGACCTCGCGCAATCGACGGTTCGAGGTGGCGCGCACCGATCTGGAGGACTACCGCAAGATCCGCCGCAGATTCGACTGCTCCATCAACGATGTGGTCCTCTCGGTGGTCACCGGCGCGCTGCGCAACTGGCTGCTCTCGCGCGGCGAGGTGCTCACCGAATCCTCGGCGTTGCGGGCCGTGGTGCCGATGAGCGTGTACTCCGAGGGACCCGACGGGCAGCTGAAACCGGCCGGTCGGGTGACCTCGCTGCTGGTGGATCTGCCGGTCGGCGAACCGAATCCGGTCATCCGGCTCTCGCACCTCAGGCACGCCACCGAGGTGCACACCAAGCATCAGCACGGCGTGCGCGCGCGGACCCTGGTGCACATGGCCGGATTCGCCCCGGCGAGCCTGCATGCTATGAGCGTGCGGGCAGCGAGTACGTTCGCAGAACACACGTTCAATCTGGTGATCACCAACGCGCCGGGTCCGCAGCGGCCGATGTACATCGGCGGCGCGCGGATGCTGGAGATGTATCCGGTATCACCATTGCTGCGCTATCAGGCGCTGAGCATCGGGATCACGTCCTACGACGGGCGCGTGTTCTACGGGCTCAATGCCGATCGCGACGCGATGGCCGATATCGCGGTGCTGACCGCGTCGGTGCACGAGTCGATGGAGGAGATGCTCGGTGCCTGCGTCCAGTGAGTCGTCCCACCGCGCCGTATCCGGGAAGCTACGGGTCTACGTACCCGTCACCGTGGCCATGCTGCGGGAGCTGGTGACCGAGCGGGAGCTGCGGGCGGTGAACGACACCGCCTTCGCGGTCACCCCAGCCCTGCGCGAGGCGTACGCCTCCGGCGATGACGAGGAGCTGGCGGAGGTCGCCATGGGCGAGGCCGCGCGCGCCTCGCTGCGACTGCTCGCCGACGACCGGGCCGCGGACGAACTGCACGGCACCGGGGACGACGGTGACGCGGCCGGCGGGTCCGGTGCCACGGACGATGCCGGTGATGTCGCGGCCCGGACGGACGACACCGGCGACTCGGCGGACACCGACGGCGGGGATGACGCCGAGGCTGTGCTGGATCCGGCGACCGCCGACGGCCCCGCCCCGACCGACGTCTCACACCGCCCGGTCTACCGCCGTGCCGTCGTCGCAGCCGATGTGGAGGGCGCGACCCTGCGCCCGGACCTCGACGACGCGGTGGTGCGGCTGAGCGGCCCCATCACCTGGAACCGCGTCGCCTCCGTGCATCTGGACCTGGTGGAGGCCGAACCCGCCGTGGCCAAGGCGGTGGATGTCATCGACGCCGCCGATATGGGCGATCCGGACGCCGAATTCGTGCTCGGCGACGCCGAGGACCACCAACTGGCCTGGTACGCCACCCAGGAACTGCCGTTCCTGCTGGACCTGCTGTAGCGCTGACGAGAGACCTCTTCCCTCGGCGGCGACGGCACCGTAACCTACGATGCCGTAACCTTGGCGGCGGAGGCGTGCGGATGCGCGCCGATTGCGCCGCGGCGGTGGCAACGAGGTCGGCCGCGGGAGAAGCACAGCGCTCGAGCAGCGCACACGATGACGAGGAAGAGCGTCCGCGATCATGGGTTTGAAAGTTGGGGGTATGCGAGGGCTGCGGGAGTGGTTGGAGGCTCCGGTCGCCGAACACGGTCCGGCGGGGCGCACCCGGATGGAGGCGCTGCGCGGGGCCGCGGCCCGCATCACCACGCCGCTGCTGCCGGACGACTACCTGCACCTGGTGAATCCGCTGTGGTCGGCGCGGGAGCTGCGCGGGCGCATCGTGGAGGTGCGCAAGGAGACCGCCGATTCGGCCACGCTGGTGATCAAGCCGGGCTGGGGTTTCGACTTCAAGTTCGAGCCGGGCCAGTACATCGGCATCGGCGTCCTGGTGAACGGCCGCTGGCACTGGCGCTCGTACTCGCTGACCTGTCCCCCGGATTGGACCGATCCGGGCCATCGGTCCAAGCGGCTCATCTCCATCGCGGTCAAGGCCATGCCGGAGGGTTTCCTCTCCAGCCACCTGGTGTCGGGCGTCCCGGTCGGCAGCGTGGTGCGGCTGGCCGCGCCGCAGGGCGGCTTCGTGCTGCCCGAGCCGCCGCCCGCCAAGGTGCTTTTCCTCACCGCGGGCTCGGGCATCACTCCGGTCATGGCCATGCTGCGCACCATGGACCGTCGCGGGGTGGTGCCGGATGTGGTGCACGTGCACTCCGCCCGCACCCCCGACGATGTGATGTTCGGCGAGGAACTGCGTGAATTGCACGAGCGGCACCCGAGTTTCACCGCCGACCTGCATTTCACCGGTGAGCACGGCAAGCTCGACCTGGCCGAGCTGGACCGGCGCGTCCCGGACTGGTGCGAACGCGACACCTGGGCCTGCGGCCCGGCCGCCATGCTGGACTCCGCCGAAAAGCACTGGGCCGCCGCCGGTATCGGGGAGCGGCTGCATGTGGAGCGCTTCGAGATCGAACGCTCGGCGGTCGGCGAGGGCGGCACCGTCACCTTCGCCAAGACCGGCCGCAGCGTGGAGATCGACGGGGCGACCAGTCTGCTTCAGGCCGGTGAGGGCGCGGGCGTGCGCATGCCGTTCGGCTGCCGCATGGGCATCTGCCAGACCTGCGTGGTGACCATTACCGATGGTCATGTCCGAGATCTGCGCAACGGCAACGAACATCGCGCCGGGGACAAGGTGCAGACCTGCATCTCCGCCGCCGCGGGCGACTGCACCCTGGATGTGTGAGCCGACGCCTGTACCCTCGATGGCAGTCGAGCACGGTGCCGGACACGGCGCGATCTGCGACGCGCGTCCCGGTTCGGGGCACTCGAATCATGGAAGGATCCGCCGGTGGCAATCACCGACATCAAAGCTTTCGCTCATCTGACCGAGGCCGATATCGAGACCCTGGGTCAGGAGCTCGACGCCATTCGCCGTGAGGTCGAACTCTCCCTCGGCGAGCGCGACGCCAAGTACATCCGCCGGACGATCGCGGCCCAGCGGGCACTGGAGGCCGCCGGGCGCGCCACGCTGTTCTTCTCCAAGAAGCGCTGGGCCTGGATCACCGGCACCGCTCTGCTCTCGGTCGCCAAGATCATCGAGAACATGGAGCTCGGGCACAACATCAGCCACGGGCAGTGGGACTGGATGAACGACCCGGAGATCCACTCCACCACCTGGGAGTGGGATATGACCGGGACGTCGGCGCAGTGGAAGGCCGCGCACAACTACTCCCACCACACCTACACCAATATCGTGGACATGGACCACGACGTGGGTTTCGGCATTCTGCGCATGACCCGCGACGAGGAGTGGCGGCCGCGCAATCTCGCCCAGCCGGTGGGGAATCTGGTGCTGGCGGCGCTGTTCGAGTGGGGTATCGCCCTGCACGATCTGTCCATTGTGAAGGAGCATCTGGGGACCGACCCCAAGCAGGTGCTGTCGGAGCCGAACAAGGAGTTCTTCAAGAAGGCGGGCCGTCAGGTCGCCAAGGACTTCGTGATCTTCCCGGCGCTCACCGGCCCGGCCTGGAAGCAGACACTCAAGGCGAATGCCACCGCGAATCTGGTGCGCAATCTCTGGGCATACGCGGTGATCTTCTGCGGCCATTTCCCGGACGGGGCCGAGAAGTTCACCCAGGAGCAGTTCGAGAACGAGACGCGGGGCGAGTGGTACCTGCGGCAGATGCTGGGCAGCGCCAATTTCGAGGCGGGTCCGGTGATGGCGTTCATGAGTGGCAATCTGAGCTTCCAGATCGAGCATCACCTGTTCCCGGACATTCCCAGCAATCGATACCACCAGGTGTCGGTGAAGGTACGCGAACTGTGCGACAAGTACGACCTGCCCTACACCACCGGTTCGCTGGGCAAGCAGTATCTGCTGGCCTTCCGGACAATTCATAAACTCGCGCTGCCGGACCGATTCCTCAAGCGCACCGCCGACGACGCGCCGGAGACCTCGTCGGAGCGCAAGTTCGCGGGCATCACGCTGCCATCACTGCCGTCGATGCCGTCGATGCCGAGTGACGAGTGGCTGGTCGAACATCACTGGCCCGTCGACCCGGTCACCGGTAAGCGTCAGGGACTGCGGTCGGCGATGGCCGAGGCCAAGGTGGCGCTGAAGGAGAAGGCGCGGCACGAGAAGGAAGTGCTGCGCGAGGCCAGGGCGGCACTGAAGGAGAAGGCGCGCCAGGAGAAGGAAGTGCTGCGCGAGAAGGCCCGCAACAGTGAGCGGGGCCGGTCGCTGTCGCGTTTCCTGCGCCGCAATTACTAACACAATCAGATATCGAAAGCAATGCGTTCTTCGACACGGTAGGGATTCATTCGTAGGCAACCTACGGGACCGTAACCTACGGTAGTGTAACCACCATGGCGATCTCGGATGTCAAGGAATACGCACATCTCACCCCCGAGGATGTCGAAGCCATCGGCGCGGAACTGGACGCGATTCGCCGCGAGATCGAATCGTCTCGTGGCGAACGCGACGCCAAGTACATCCGCAATGTGATCCGGTTGCAGCGCGGCCTCGAAATCAGCGGCCGCGCGGTGCTGTTCGCGAGCCTCTTCCCGCCCGCCTGGTTCGCGGGTGTGGCCCTGCTGTCCACGGCCAAGATCATCGAGAATATGGAGATCGGCCACAATGTGATGCACGGCCAGTGGGATTGGATGAACGATCCGGAAATCCATTCCACCAGCTGGGAATGGGACAATGTCGGCCCGGCCGAGCACTGGAAGATCACCCACAACTTCCTGCACCACAAGTACACCAACGTGCTGGGCATGGACGACGACATCGGCTACGGACTGCTGCGCGTCACCCGCGATCAGCGGTGGTCGCCGTTCTACCTGGGCCAGCCGGTGTACAACCTGCTGCTGCAGATGTTCTTCGAATACGGTGTGGCGATCCAGCATCTGGAGTTGGGCAAGGTCGCCAAGAAGAAGTGGGAGCCGGGCAGCCCCGAGCGCATCCAGTTCGAGCAGGACCGCAAACTCGTACTGAAGAAGATCGCCAAGCAGGCGGGCAAGGACTACCTGCTGTTCCCGCTGCTCACCGGCCCGGCGTTCTTCGGCACGCTCACCGCGAATCTCACCGCCAATGTGATTCGCAATGTGTGGACCAACGCGGTGATCTTCTGCGGGCACTTCCCCGACGGCGCGGAGAAGTTCACCCGCCGCGATGTGGAGACCGAGACCCAGGCCGAGTGGTACCTGCGGCAGATGCTGGGCAGCGCCAATATCTCCGGTGGACGGCTCATGCACTTCATGACCGGCAACCTGTCGCACCAGATCGAGCACCACCTCTTCCCCGACCTGCCCTCCAACCGGCTGGCGTCCATCGCCGTGCGAGTACGGGCCATGTGCGACAAGTACGACCTGCCCTACACCACCGGTTCGCTGCCGGTGCAGTACGCCAAGGCGTGGCGCACCATCATGAAGCTCTCGCTGCCCAACAAGTACCTGCGCCACACCACCGACGACGCCCCGGAGACCAAGTCGGAGAAGGCGTTCGGCGGCGCACCGGCGGTGGACCCGGCGACCGGTCGCCGCCGCGGACTGCGCACCGCCCTCGCCGAGGGTCGCCGCCGCATCACCCGCCGCAAGGAACCGACCCTGGTCGGCTGAGCAGCCGGATCGGATCCCGACGCCCCCTGCCTCATCGGCAGGGGGCGTCGCGGGGGGCTGCGGAGGTCGGGCGCGCCGCCCGGCAAACCTCCTGGTTCACTGATGGGCGTGTGTGCTGAAGGTCCGCTTGCCCCCGCCGAATATCCGAACGTCTACGACGTGATCCGCCTGCGCCGGGATGTGCGCGCGGAGTTCACCGGCGCGGTGGTCGACAACGCGACCCTGCTGCGGATTCTGGACGCCGCGCATCGCGCACCCAGCGTCGGCAATTCGATGCCGTGGGATTTCGTGGTGGTGCGCGATGGGGACACCCTGCGCACCTTCGCCGACCACGTGGCCGACAAGCGGCGGGCCTTCCACGCCTCGCTGCCCGAGGACCGCGCCCGCACCTTCGACCCGATCAAGATCGAGGGCATTGTCGAGTCCGGCACCGGCATCGTCGTCACCCACGATCAGTCGCGCGGCGGCACCCACGTGCTCGGCCGCGCGACCGTCCCGGAAACCGGCCTCTACTCCACCATTCTCGCCATCCAGAACCTGTGGCTCGCCGCCACCGCCGAGGGCGTCGGCGTGGGCTGGGTGAGCTTCTACGACACCCCGTACCTCGCGGAATTGATCGGCGTTCCCGAGGGTGTGAAGCCGGTGGCCTGGCTGTGCGTGGGGCCGGTGCGGGAATTCCAGGAGATCCCGGATCTGGAGCGATTCGGATGGCGGAACCGCCGCCCGCTCGAGGCGGCCGTGCACTGGGAGCGGTTCCCGAGCCGCGAGCAGCGGGCCTGAGCATCCAGCGGGTCAGACCCTTTCCAGCACCGCCGATGCGCCGATGCCGCCCGCCGCGCAGATGCCGAGCAGGGCGGTGGATTTGCCGGTGCGGGCCAACTCGTTGGCCATGGTGGTGACCATGCGGGCGCCGGTCGCGCCGAAGGGGTGGCCGAGGGAGACCGAGCCGCCGTGCACGTTCAGGGTGGCCGGGTCGATCGCACCGACGGCGGTGTCGCGGTCCAGGCGGGTCTTGGCCCAGTCGGTGCTGGCCAGGGCCGAGACCACGGACAGGGTCTGGGCCGCGAACGCCTCGTGGATATCCACCAGGTCGACGTCGGACAGCGACATTCCGGCCTTGTCCAGGGCGCGGGGCATGGAGATGGCCGGGCCGATGAGCACCTGATCGCGCGGGTCCACGCTGACGTAGCTCCAGGAACGGAAGGCCGCGAGGGGTTCGAAGCCGAGTTCGCGGGCCTTGTCCTCGCTCATCAGCAGCACCGCGGACGCGCCGTCGGTGAGCGGGCTGGCATTGCCGGCGGTGACGGTGCCGTCCTTCGCGAAAACCGGTGCGAGGGTGGCGAGCTTCTCGACACTGGTGCCGGGGCGGACCAGCCCGTCGCGGGTGACCGTCTTGCCCTCGGGCGTGGTCACCGACAGCACCTCGCTGTCGAAACGCCCGGAGTCGATGGCCGCGGCGGCGCGGTGGTGCGAGCGGACGGCGAACTCGTCCTGCGCGGCACGGGTGATGCCGTGGATGCGCGCCATCTTCTCGGCGGACTCCCCCATCACCTCGCCGGTGGTGCGCTCCTGGATCTTGGGGCGGCGCGGCACGATGTCGACGAACGGGGCGAGCTGCGCGACGGCCGCTAGATAGTCCTTCGGCTTGGGTTTGCCCAGGGCCAGCGGGGCGGCGGCGTGCACCACCTTCTGCGGCAGTTTGACCTCGGCATTGCTGGTGGAATCGGAGCCGCCGGCGATCATGATGTCGTACTCGCCGCGCTCGATGGCGGCCGCGGCGGAGGTGACCGCCTGTAATCCCGAGGCACAGGCGCGGGTCACCGTGTAGCCCTCGCACCCGGGGTCGAGATCCAGGTCCAACGCGATCTCCCGGGCGATGTTCGGCGCGGCGCCGGGCAGGATCACCCCACCCCACACGATGGCCTGCACGGCCGCCTTGGGCAGCCCGGTGCGCGCCAGCAGTCCGCGGACCGCGGTATCGGCCAGATCGATGGAGTCCATCCGGGTGTAATCGGAAAACGCCCTGACGAACGGCGTCCGAGCCCCGGAGACGATGACAGCACGGCGAGCACCCTTGGTAGCCATGGGATTTCCTTTCCAGCGAATCCTGTGACCACCAACTTACTGGAAAGTAAGAAGAAAGGCGATACAGCGTGTATCAGCAAGCGGCCGGGGCGCTGCGCCCCGGCCGGTAGCGGGTGGAAAACGCCGTTCTACTCAGCGAGCCGGATCAGGCCGTAGTCGAAGGCGTGGCGACGATAGACGACCGACGGTTGGTCGGACTCCTTGTCGTGGAAGAGGAAGAAGTCGTGGCCGACGAGCTCCATCTGGTAGAGGGCGTCGTCGACGGACATCGGAATCGCGGGGTGTGTCTTGGTGCGCACGATATGGCCGGGTCCCGCGTACTCCTGGCCCTCGTCGACCGCCTCGGCGGCATGATCGTGGGCCTTCGCGGCACCGTTCCCGTTCGACGAGGCGAACAGGGAATCATCGATGAGTCCGGCCGTGGCCTCCGCGACCGAGATGGGGGTCTTCTCCCCGTGATGGACGCGACGGCGGTCCTTCAATTTGCGCAATCGGCTCTCGAGTTTCGCGACGACCAACTCGAGGGCGGCATAGAAACTGTCGGCACAGGCCTCCGCCCGTACCACCGGGCCCTTGCCACGCGCGGTGATCTCCACCCGCTGGCAACTCTTGCGTTGACGACGGTTGCGTTCGTGGAACAGCTCCACGTCGAAGAGGAATATCGACGGGTCGAAGCGTTCCAAACGGGAAAGCTTGTCCGCGACGTGAATTCGGAAATGGTCGGGAACCTCGACATTGCGTCCCTTGACCACCACATCCGCCTTCATGCCCCTGGGAGCATCCTCGGGGACAGGGGCTTCCAGCACCGCAGTGTCTGCGTCTTTCACTGAAGGTCGTGAAGAAGTCGTCACGCGTACCTCCCGGATCTGGCCGCACAATCCGCTCGTGCGGCGGGATTGAAACGTGTGCCGATCGAAGACTCGCTCGGCACGTGATGTCCGAGGCGCCACCTCCAAACTCTCGGTTCGGGTGTCTGATCGCGACGCTAGTACGCCAGCGATCGTTCCGCCAGTGTTCACGCTAATTTCTGTCAGTCAAGCTCGACAGGTCACGAACACGGCTCGGACCGGCACGCCCGCATCGATCAGCGCGCGCACCGATTCGCGGGCGGTAACCCCGGTGGTCAACACGTCATCCATAAGCACTACCTCGGCATTTGCCGGAATCGGCACCGCGTGTCGGGACGGTCGGGCGGTAATGATCCGGCCGCGCAGGTTGTGCTCCCGATCGCCCGGCGACAGGCCGACCGAATCCCGCACACCCGGCCGCGTCCGCAACAGCCGCACCATCCGGCAATCCGGCAGCCAACTCGCTGCGACGAGCGCCGTGCGCACTACCGGATCGCCCCCGCGCCGACGCGCGGCGGATCGGCGACTGGGCGCGGGCACCAGCACCAGCGGCCGTGCGTGGTCGCGCAACCGGTCCAGTCCCCTGGCCACCGCCAATCCCAGCGGTTCGGCCAGCTCCCGGCGGCACTGCTCCTTGACGGCCAGTACCGCACGCCGCGCCGGACCGGCATAGGGTGCCAGCGCCCAGCAGGGCACCCCGGGATCGGCGCGGGGACGCGCCCGCACCGGTGGACCCGCCAGTGTCACGGCGCACTCCGCACACCAGCCGACCCCACCCGCGCCACATCCGCAGCACGTCCGCGGCAGCACCAGATCGAGCAGCTCCCCCATGCCCCCAGTGTCACCCGACAGGGCCTTGCTCACCGGCGTTTTCACCCCCGAACGCCACGTTTGCCCGTCTAGCGGGGTGACACCGGTCGCCGCTCCCGACACCGTAAGCAAGTTGAGTCGTGTCCCGCCCGCCCTGTCCGTCGTGGCGACCGGACCACTCCTGCCGGTCGTCGCGACCGGACCACTCCTGCCGCTCGTCGCGGGCGGGCGACTCCTGTCGGTCGTCGCGGCGGGGCGATTCAGCCGGGCAGTACCGGAATGGCGTTCGCGCCCAGGCCCGGCACCACGCGCCAATAGCGTTCGCCGCCTTCGGCACTGCTGGTGAGCTCCATGACGTCGCGGGCATCGGCCACGTACTGGCGGTCGGAGGCCGCGGCCACGACGCGGAGCGGCGGGGTGAGGTTCTGACTCGTGACCGAGTTGAGGCCGGAACCGTCGATGGGCACGCGGACGATGGGATCGACCGTGCCCTCGCGGGCGATCATTACGCTGTCCATCTCGGTGTTCTGGGTGTACCAGTCCAGCGAGACCGCGGCGGTGCTCAACTCGGGCGCGATGGGCAGCGGCGCGGTCAGCGCGTAGCGGCCCTCGGGGCGCGGCTCCACCACGGCCAGATACACCTTGCCGCCCGCGATGAGGGCGGCGCGCACACCCGACGGGGAGATGCGCAGATCGGTAATGGGCAGGCGCGGGGTGAGCGCGCCGGTGGCGCTCGCCACCGGCGCGATCAGGGCGGAGATATCCACGTCCTGCACCGACACGTTCCCGCTGGCGCGGTCGTGCACGGCCCGGATGACCCGCTCCCCGTCCACCACCGCCCACGCCGAGGTGCCGTCGGAGGTCCAGGACGGTCGGGTGATCAGGCCGCCCGTCGCCACCGGGAAGCCGGTGCCGTCATAGGTGCCGATGATCAGGGTGCGGCCCGGCTCCGGTTCGGGGCGACCGGAATCCGCGACCGCCGCGACCAACTGCCCGTCCGGCGACAGCCCCACCGACTGCAGGGTGCGGGTGGTACCGAAGAAGCCCGGCGCGGGCACGATCCCGTTGTCGGTGACCCGCACCAGCGAGCCGTCCCGCACCGCGTGCAGTCCGATGCGGTTGCGCGCGGCCTCGGACGGGCTCAGCGCTTCGACGTCCTGGCGGGTCCAGCCATTGAGGGCGTACCGCTCATCCAGGGGTTTTCCATCGGCGAGCAGCATGAACGGCCCGAAGATCTCGGCCTCCGACAGGGTGAGTACCACCTGTGCGGCCAGCAGGTCCTTGGCTCGCGCGTCCAGCCCCGCCGCGCCCGAGAAGTCGATGAGCACGCCGCCCGCGCCGACGCCCACGGCTTCCTGCTCGCCATTGGCCTTGGTGACCGGTCCGCGCAGACTGACGGGGCCGGACAGCACGTTCTTCACCGCGGGAGTGAGCGCGGGCTGCGGGCCCTCGGCGAGCAGGCCCAGCAGTTTCTGCGTGAGCTGTTCCTTGGGCGCGGCGATCCAGCGCAGGTCGGGCACCATGACCGTCCCGGCCTGATTGCTGAAGTACAGCGCGTGCCGCCGGTAGGACTTGTTGAAGGCGCTGCGCTCGATCAGGACGCCGGTGGGCAGGTCGTCGATGCGCCATTCACCGTCGATCTTGACCAGTTTGACCTTGTCCTCGAGGGTGCCGTCGGCGACCCGGTAGGAGCCGTCGGCCTCGAGTTCGCCGATCTTGCGGGTGCGGATGACGTAGGTGGCGGTGTCCTCGGTGCGGGACTCCCGCAGCGTGTCCGGCTTCTCGATGATGGTGGTGCCCTCGGCGTCGTCCCAGTTGACCGCCGCCGCCGGGGTCAGGAACTGGCGCGCCGCCTGATGCCGGTTGGCCGGATCGGCGGTGGCCTGCACGAAGTCCTGCAACAGCGCCTCGGGCTCGCGCCCGACGATGGGCGGCGCCGGTTCGGTGCTGGTCGGCTGCCGGTCGAGGGTGCCGAGCGCCTGCGGGGCCGAGGAGTCCGGCAGCTGGGCACAGCCGACCATGCCCGACAGCGAACCGACCAGCACGGCCAGCAGCCCGATTCTGCGCAATCTCATGCTTTCCCGTCCCCTGACTCGGTGAGCACGCTGTCATCGGGACCGTCCGATCCGGAACCGACCGCGCCCGGAGGCCGCGGGCGACCGGAGTCGGCACCGGCATCGCGCCCGCGGGCGCGCCGGGAGGCGGGGGCATCCGTATGCGGCTGCGCCGAATCGGCGGGCGAGGTCGACCCCCACGGGAACACGCCGCTCCCCCGGGCCGCGTCCACGTGCCCATCCGACCGGTCATCGTCCGAGCCGGGCTCAGCACCCGCCGGTTCCGTCCGGCTCCCGGCCGCATCGGACCGAGCGTCAGGTACCTCCGGTCGACTGTCCGACGAATCCGGACGCTGCTCGACCGAACCGGGATCGCTGGTCGAACCACCCGGTCCGCGCTCCGACGAAGCAGGCCGGACCCCCGGCGGATCCCGACGTGGATCGCCCGGACCAGGATCGCCGTCCAACCCGCCCGGCTCACGCTCCGACGAATCCGACTGGGCCTTCGAAGAATCCGGCTGCCGCGCGCCCGGGCTGGGCTCGCCACGCGACAGTTCCGGTCCGCTTTCCGGTGCATCCGGCCGGGTCTCGGCCGAGACCGGCTCCGTTTCCGGCGCATCCGTTCCGCTTGCGGACGAACTCACCGGGGCATCCGGTGAAATCGGATGGGTCTCGGCGTTACCGGACCGCACGCCAGGTGCATCCGGTTGGGCGGTGGGGTGTTCCGGCGGGGCCACCTGCTCCGTGCCGAGGTGGGGGAAGGAGTCGGTGCGGTAGGCGGATTCGTCGGCCACCCGGGTCATGGGGCGGGTGGGGGCGTCGGGGCCCGCGGAGACGAATCCGGCGGCCTCGGTGAGGTTTCCGACCTCCGGGGGCGGGGGCTCGGCGGGCGGGCCGCCGCGGCGCCTGGGCGGTTCCAGCGGTAGCGGGCTGGCGCCGAGCTTGCGGCCGCGCACCAGGGGCAGGGTCAGGCGGAAGCTGGCACCGACGCCGGTCTCGCCCCACGCCTCCAGCTTGCCGTCGTGCAGATTGGCGTCCTCGACGCTGATCGACAGCCCCAAACCCGTTCCGCCGGAACGCCGCACCCGCGAGGGGTCCGAGCGCCAGAAACGGTTGAAGACCATCTTCTCCTCACCGGGCCGCAGGCCGACGCCCTGATCGCGCACCACGAACGCGACCGAGTTGGCGTCGGCGTCCCCGCGCACCCGCATGAGCACCGGTTTGCCCTCGCTGTGGTCGATGGCATTGGCCAGCAGATTGCGCAGTACGCGTTCCACACGGCGCGGATCCACCTCGGCGACAAGCGGTTCCTCGGGCATGTCCACCACGAGCTCGACGCCGGTCTCCTTGGCCAGATGCCGCACCGTGGACACCGCCGCCCGCGCGCACATCCGCACATCCAGCGATTCCACCTGGAGTTCGGCCACACCCGCGTCGTGGCGGCTGATCTCGAGCAGATCGTTGAGCAGTCCCTCGAAGCGGTCGAGTTCGTTGACGAGCAGTTCGGCCGAGCGGGCCAGCGCCGGATCGAGGTCGTCGCTGGAGCCGTGGATGAGGTCGGCGGCCATGCGCACCGTGGTGAGCGGGGTGCGCAGCTCGTGGCTGACGTCGGAGGTGAAGCGGCGCTGGAGGTTTCCGAACTCCTCGAGTTGCGTGATCTGGTTGGAGAGGCTTTCCGCCATCTCGTTGAAGGCCATGGCCAGGCGCGCCATATCGTCCTCGCCCCGCACGAGCATGCGCTCCTTGAGGCGGCCGTCGGCGAAGCGGCTGGCGATGCGCGCGGCGGATCGAATGGGCAGCACCACCTGTCGCGTCACCAGCGCGGTGATGGCGGCCAGCAGCACGAGTAGCACCACGCCGCCGATGAGCATGGTGCCGCGCATCAGCGACAGGCTGCGTTCCTCGCTGCTGAGCGGGAAGACGAGATAGATTTCGAGCGAATCGATCTCGGCGGAGGGACTGCCGATGATGAGCGCCGAGCCGCGGCGGCCCTCCGAGTCGGTGATGGTCGCGAACTGGTAGCTCACCTGATTCGATTGCACGAAATGCCGGAGTTCCGGCGGGATCTCCTGAATCGGCCCCGCGGTGAGTTCGCGGTGATTGTCGCCGTACATGGCGAGCGCGGAATCGTAACTGCCCGCCGCGCCGCCACTTCCGCCGCTGGTACTGCTCCCCGCGGACAAGGCGCGGCGGGCATCGTCCAGCCGCACCAGCGGGGTACTCGAATCATGCACACCCGAGAGGGTGGACTGCACCGTATTGCGGGCGCGACTCATCTCCTCGACGGCCGCGTTGATCTTCGCGTCCAGCAGTCTGTCGGTGATCTGGGAGGTGAGCACGACGCCCAAGATCGTGATCACGATCAGCGACAGGGTGAGTGTGGACACGACGACGCGCAATTGCAGCGAACGCCGCCAGATGTGGCCCAGTTGCTCTCCGAGATTGCGAAACCAGGCCACCACCGCTGCCAGCCACCGCTCGACGCGGTTTCTGGAGCCAGCGATCACGGCGGTCCGGCCTTGTAACCCACGCCTCGTACGGTGAGCACGATCTCAGGGTTCTCGGGATCCTTCTCCACCTTGGCGCGCAACCGCTGCACGTGCACATTGACCAGGCGGGTATCGGCGGCGTGCCGGTAGCCCCAGACCTGTTCCAGGAGCACTTCACGGGTGAACACCTGACGCGGCTTGCGGGCCAGCGCCACCAGCAGATCGAATTCCAAGGGAGTCAGCGAGATCTGCTGTCCGCCGCGGGTCACCTTGTGCGCGGGCACGTCGATGACGATATCGGCGATGGAGAGCAGTTCCTGCGGCTCTTCCTCGGTGCGGCGCAGGCGGGCCCGCACCCGAGCGACCAGTTCTTTGGGCTTGAACGGCTTGACGATGTAATCGTCAGCCCCCGACTCCAAACCCAGGACGACGTCGACCGTATCGGTCTTCGCCGTCAGCATCACGATGGGCACGCCCGAATCCGCGCGCAGCACCCGGCACACGTCGATGCCGTTCATGCCGGGCAGCATGAGATCCAGCAACACCAGATCCGGACGTAATTCCCGGACCGCGGTGAGCGCCTGCGTACCGTCGCCCACGACATGGGGATCGAACCCCTCGCCGCGCAAGACGATCGTGAGCATCTCGGCGAGCGCCATATCGTCGTCGACGACCAGAATCTTCGGCTTCATAAGTACTATGTTGTCACCCTTCCGGCTCTGTTCGGGTCGCCTCGCCGACAGTCGTGATTACTCCGGCGCACATCCAACCCTATCCAGCAACAATTTCCGCGAGACGCGCGGCAAGCGTTGCCGGATCGTCACCGCTCCGATGCACCCACCATGGTCCGCGCCACTGCGTTTCGGCGAGTTCGGAATAGACCTTAGCGGTGCGACGCTGTAGTCCACCGTCTTTTTCGTAGGCGTCCAGCGCCCGCGCCGTGTCCGCTTCGCCGCGTTTGCGCGCGCGTTCCTCGGCCACCTCGGTCGGCACCGACAGCAGGACCTGCAGATCCGGGACCGGAAGTTCGAAACGGCCGAACTCCAAATCCTCGATCCAGCGGGCGATTTCACCGCGGGAATCCTGTTCCCGCCGGGCGGCCGAATAGGCCACATTGGAGGCGACGTAGCGGTCGAGCAGCACGATATCGTTGTCGACCAACAGCTTCGACAATTCGTCGCGGGCATCGGCCCGGTCGAGGGCGAACAGCAGCGCCATGGCGTGTACGGAGGCGGCGACGTCGCCGTGGCCACCACGCAGCGACTCGGCCGCGAGGTCGGCGTGCACGCTGCGGCCGTAGCGCGGAAAGGCCAGGGTGGCCACCCGCAGACCACGCGCCCGCAGCGCGGACACGACGGCATCGGTGAGCGTGCGCTTGCCCGCGCCGTCCAGACCCTCCACCGCAACCAACGCTCCCATGGCCGCGAGAGTACCGAATGCCGGCGACAACGGTGCGAGTGACCGGACAATTCACCGCCGCGACCACTCGAAATAGCCACGTGATTGCTACCATCCCCGGTCATGACCTCCCTCCACGCCAGGTCCACGACGACACGGACGGTCGCCGCCCTCGGCGTCGCGGTGGCCGCCCTAGCGCTGACCGCCTGCGGTTCCGACGACCCCGACCCCACCGCGCCGACCACCTCCGCGGCGAGCGCCGCGGCGGACCCGAATCGCCCCTTCGATCTACAGGCGCATCGCGGCGGCCGCGGGCTGACCATCGAGGAGTCGCTGCCCGGCTTCGCCAAGGCCATCGAATTGGGCGTCAGCACACTGGAACTCGATATCGTGCTCACCCGGGACAAGGTGCCGCTCATCTGGCACGACCCCGAGATCGAGGACGAGAAGTGCTCCGACACCGCCCCCGCCACCCCGGACGACCCGCAGTACCCGTACGTCGACAAGCTGGTGCACGACCTCACCTACACCCAGATCCAGACCCTGGACTGCGGTAAGCGGCTGGCGGACTTCCCCACCGCCCAGGAGCTGCCGGGCAATCGCATCGCCACCCTGCCCGAGCTGTTCGACCTGGTGAAAACCTATCCGGGCGCGTTCGAGGGGCTGCGCTACAACATCGAGACCAAGATCGAGGCGGAGGACCGCGACGAATCGGCCACCCCCGAGGAATTCGTCGACGTCATCCTGGCCGCCGTGGACGCGGCGGGCGCGACCGACAAGGTGGAGATCCAGAGCTTCGACTGGCGCAGCCTGCCGCTGGTGAAGGCGAAGAACCCGGCCGTGCCCACCGTCGCCCTGTACGACGACTCCACGTTCACGGCGGGCAGCGCGTGGCTGGGGCCGATCCGCTACGAGGACTACCGCGACGATCCGCTGGCCGCCGTCAAGGCCCTCGGCGCGGATATCGCCTCCCCCAGTTACGTCAACCCCTGGGACAGCGACGCGAAGCTCGGTGACGCCGGTTTCACCCTCGTCACCGACAGCGCGTACGTCCGCCGGGCACACGAGCTGGGCCTGCGGGTGGTCCCCTGGACGGTCAACGACAAGGCGACCTTGGCGGCGGTGATCGACCAGGGCGTCGACGGCGTCATCACCGACTACCCCGACCGGGCGCGCGAGGTGATGCGGGAGAAGGGCATGCCGCTGCCCGCGAGCTACACCCGGTAGCACCGGCCTTCGCGGGCGGCCCGAAAACCCGATTCGGCCGGTCATCGATCGATGACCGGCCGAATCGTCGTTCTACCCCGGGTGTCTCACGCCGTGGCGCGAATCCCGCCGCGGCTCAGTACCGGTAGTGCTCCGGCTTGAACGGGCCCTCCACGTCCACGCCGATGTACTCGGCCTGGTCCTTGGTGAGCTTGGTCAGGGTGCCGCCGAGGGCCTCGACGTGGATCTTGGCGACCTTCTCGTCGAGCACCTTGGGCAGGCGGTAGACCTCGTTGTCGTACTCCTCCGGCTTGGTCCACAGCTCGATCTGCGCGATGACCTGGTTGGAGAAGCTGTTCGACATGACGAACGAGGGGTGGCCGGTGGCATTGCCCAGGTTGAGCAGACGACCCTCGGACAGCACGATGATGGACTTGCCCGAATCCGGGAAGGTCCACAGGTCGACCTGCGGCTTGATATTGAGCCGGGTCGCGCCGGAGCGCTCCAGGGCGGCCATGTCGATCTCGTTGTCGAAGTGGCCGATATTGCCCAGGATGGCCTGGTCCTTCATCGCCTTCATGTGATCGAGCAGGATGATGTCCTTGTTGCCCGTGGAGGTGATGACGATATCGGCCGCGCCGATGGCCTGCTCCACGGTGACCACGTCGAAGCCGTCCATCAGCGCCTGCAGCGCGTTGATCGGGTCGATCTCGGTGACCTGCACGCGCGCGCCCTGACCGGCCATGGACTCCGCACAGCCCTTGCCGACATCGCCGTAACCGCAGATCAGCACCTTCTTGCCGCCGATGAGCACATCGGTGCCGCGGTTGATGCCGTCGATGAGCGAGTGGCGGGTGCCGTACTTGTTGTCGAACTTGGACTTGGTGACCGAGTCGTTGACATTGATGGCCGGGAAGGACAGCTCACCGGCGGCGGCGAACTGGTACAGCCGCAGCACACCGGTGGTGGTCTCCTCGGTGACGCCCTTGACCGACTCGGCGATCGCGGTCCACTTGCCCTTGTCGGTCTCGAACCGCTCCCGCAGCAGATTCAAGAACACGGTGTACTCGGCGGAGTGGTTCTCATCGGCGGGCGGGACCACACCGGCCTTCTCGAACTGCGCGCCGCGCAGCACCAGCATGGTGGCGTCGCCGCCGTCGTCGAGGATCATGTTGGCGGGCTCATCGGGCCAGGTGAGCATCTGCTCGGCGGCCCACCAGTACTCCTCCAGGGTCTCGCCCTTCCAGGCGAAGACCGGGGTGCCCTTGGGCTCGTCCACGGTGCCGTGCGGGCCGACCACCACGGCCGCGGCGGCATGGTCCTGGGTGGAGAAGATGTTGCAGGACGCCCAGCGCACCTGAGCGCCCAAATCGACCAGCGTCTCGATCAGCACCGCGGTCTGCACGGTCATGTGCAGCGAACCGGAGATCCGCGCACCCCGCAGCGGCTGCACGTCAGCGTACTCGCGACGCAGCGCCATCAGGCCCGGCATCTCGTGCTCGGCCAGGCGAATCTCCTTGCGGCCGAACTCGGCCAGTGACAGGTCCGCCACCTTGTAATCGATCCCGTTGCGGACATCGGGGGTCATCATGCTGGACACTGCGGTCGTCATCTGCCTCTCCTGGTCGGCTGCTTCCCAGGCAAGGCTAGTCCAACTCACGAGGCTTTCCCGGGCTGCGCCCCGGAAACCCCCTACCGGGGGTCGATGAGATCGGTCTCGGGGCTGCCGCCCCGGACCCCGGCGGGAGACGGGCGGGGTCCGTGCTGCCGGGCAGAGGCGGCGAACTCGCCTGGCCGCCGCGGGTGCCCGGCGGATCGGACCGGCCGAGGCAGGGACCTGCGGGGCGGTTGGTGGGTTTCCGGGGCGGGCATGGGTAGATTTGCGGGCGGCATGATCGATTGGCCGGGACGTAAGGGGCCGCCGGTGGCACAGCAACTGCCGTTCGATTCGCTGTATCGGCACGGGTTCGCGCGGGTGGCGGTGGCCGTACCGCGGGTGCGGGTGGCCGATCCGGCCTACAACGCCGAGCAGACGCTGGGGCTGGCGCGGCAGGCGGCCGAGCGCGGGGCGGTGCTGACCGTGTTCCCGGAGTTGGGGTTGTCGAGCTATACCGCCGACGATCTGTTCCATCAGGACGCGCTCGACGACGCGGTGGGGGCGGCGCTGGCGCGCATCGTGGCCGAGAGCGTGGATATCGCCACGGTGCTGGTGGTGGGTGCGCCGGTGCGGACACAGGGGCGACTGTTCAACTGCGGCATCGTGATCCAGGCCGGGCGGGTACTGGGCGCCGCGCCCAAGAGCTATCTGCCGAACTACCGGGAGTTCTACGAGAAACGGCAGTACGCGGCGGCACGGGAATCGCTCGACGATCACATCACCATTGCCGGACAACGGGTTCCGTTCGGTGACGACCTGCTGTTCCAGGCCGCGAACGTGCCCGGCTTCGTCGCCCACCTGGAGATCTGCGAGGACGGCTGGGTGCCGTTGCCGCCCAGCGGATTCGCCGCGCTGGCGGGGGCGACGGTGCTGGTGAACCTGTCCGCCAGCAATATCGTCATCGGCAAGGCCGATTACCGCCGCGAGCTGTGCACCTCGCATTCCGCGCGCTATATGGCCGCCTACCTGTATTCGGCCGCCGGCCACGGAGAGTCGACCACCGATATGGCGTGGGACGGGCAGGCCCTCATCTGCGAGAACGGCAATCTGCTGGCCGAGGGCGAACGGTTCGCCGCACAGCCCCAGCTGGTGACGGCCGATATCGACCTGCACCGGCTGGCCGCCGACCGGCTGCGCATGACCAGCTTCGCCGACAACGTGCACGACCACCGCGACCGGCTGCGCCGCTTCCGGCGTATCGAACTCGGCCTGCCGGTGCCCGCGGGCGCGGTGCCGCTGCGCCGGGAGATCCCGCGCTTCCCCTACGTTCCGGCCGATCCGGCCAGCCGCAACGAGCGCTGCGCCGAAGTGCACCACATCCAGGTCGAGGGCCTGAGCACGCGCATGGCGGCCACCGGCTCGCAGCGGGTCGTCATCGGGGTGTCGGGCGGTCTGGACTCCACCGTGGCGCTGATCGTCGCCGCCAAGACCATGGACCGGCTGGGACTGCCGCGCTCGAATGTGCTGGCCTACACCATGCCCGGCTTCGGCACCAGCACCCGCACTCTGGAGGACGCGCGCCGGCTGATGCGCGCGGTGGGGGCGACGGCGCACGAGATCGACATCCGGCCGTCGTCCACCCAGATGCTGCGGGATCTCGGGCACCCGGCCGCCGAGGGTGTGCCGCAGTACGACGTCACCTACGAGAACGTGCAGGCCGGGGACCGCACCTCTCATCTGTTCCGGCTGGCCAATATGCACCGGGCGCTGGTCGTCGGCACCGGCGATCTGAGCGAACTGGCCCTCGGCTGGTGCACCTTCGGCGTGGGTGATCACATGGCGCACTACAGCGTGAACGCGTCGGTGCCCAAGACGCTGGTGAAATTCCTGGTGGCGTGGACCATCGACACCGACGGTCTGGGGGCGGAGGCCAGCGAGGTGCTGAAATCCATTCTGGCGACCGAGATCTCACCGGAGCTCATTCCCGGCGACAGCGACGCGCCCGCGCAGAGCTCCGAGGCCACCGTGGGGCCCTACGAACTCCAGGACTTCCACCTCTACCATCTGCTGCGCTTCGGTGACCGGCCCAGCCGCATCGCCTACCTGGCACGGCACGCGTGGGGGGATCGCACCCGAGGGCGCTGGCCCGACCTGATCCCGGCCGACCAGCGCAACGAGTACGACCTCGCCACCATCAAGCACTGGCTGGGCGAATTCCTGCACCGCTTCGTGCAGACCAGCCAGTTCAAGCGCTCCACCCTGCCGAACGCGCCCAAGGTCGGATCGGGTGGGTCGCTCTCCCCGCGCGGGGACTGGCGGGCGCCGAGCGACGCCTCGGCCGCCGCGTGGCTGGACGAACTGCACCGCAACGTGCCGGACCGCTGAGGGGTGCACGTCGCGGTTCGGTCAGGCCGCGGTGGTGACTCCGTAGCGGGTCAGTAGTCGGGTGCGTTTGCGGGGGTGGAGGTTGGCTTGGCTGACGTCGCCGCCGTAGTGGGCCAGCAGGCGCGGGTCCATGACGAGTCGCCACAGCGGGGGGATGAGGG
>NZ_BAGD01000100.1 GCF_000308635.1 Nocardia otitidiscaviarum NBRC 14405
ACGAGACATTCACATCGTCGCCTACGACCCCACCTGGCCTCAGCGCTTCGCCATCGAGCGGGGTCGCATCGGCGAGGCACTGGGTGCTACTGCGTGCCGCATCGACCACATCGGCTCGACTGCGGTGCCGGGCCTGGCGGCCAAGCCGATCCTCGACATCGACCTCAGCGTGCCTAATGTCGACGATGAGGCGGCCTATCTCGATCAGCTTCTGACGGCGGGCTACCAGCTTCGTGTCCGCGAGCGAGGTCACCGCATGGTGCGAACTCCGCAGCGTGACGTCCATGTCCACATCTGCACAGTCGGTAGCGAGTGGGAACGGCGCCATCTGTTGTTTCGAGACTGGCTGCGGCACGATTCTTCGGATCGTGCCACATACGAAAAGTTCAAACGCCTTCTCGCACAGCGAGACTGGGCCGACATGAATGGCTACGCAGATGCCAAGGGGCCGTTGATCGCCAAGATCACCTTACGGGCGGAAGCGTGGGCGCAGTCCGTGAGCTGGACGCCGACAGATTGAGCCATACCGGCTGGCCTCGATGACCGGGACCGAATCATCAGCCGAGGTTAAGAACAAGCTGTGAAGCTGTCTCTGATCCAACGAGGTTTGGAGAGATTTGAGAGGCGCACTGTGCGTCATCATGGCCTTTCATCAGTACCGCGTGACCCCTGTCACAAAATTTGCTGAAGGATTGCCAGTGACTGGCGGTTCTGCTTTGGTCGAACAGTCAAGGCTCTAAATTCGCAACAACATTGGGGTGGGTTCGCTGTGACGATGAGGGTTTCCGCAGTTCCTGTCGGTTTGCTGGCTGTTGTCTTGTCGGGTGTGGGGGTGGCGTCGGCGGAGCTGGTCCGCAGCCCCGATCATGTGGTCACGAAACCGACGGTGGATGGTTGGGTGGCGGAGGCGTCGCTGGTGAACGTGGTGGTCAACACCGTGCCGAACCTGGCCCAGTCGCCGTGGACGCGGGAGGCGTTCGTCGATGCCACCGCGATCGGCAATATCACCGGTCGGGGCTCGACCGGTGTGAAGTCGGGGGCGCTGCGCTCAGGGTTGCAGTTGGGCTGCAATACGGATGTGTCCTCGGGGTTGCAGACCGGGTCCTCGGCGTCGGTCGGCCCGAATGCCTCGGTCACCATCTCCGAGCGCCCCTCGGTCAATGTCGGTGGTAGTGCGACGGTGTCGCCGTCGATCCAGACCACGATCAAACCCGGTGCGATCACCACGATCCCGTTGTCGGAGCGGGTGCTCGAGGGCGCGGTCGGCGCGTCGGATCTGACCGGTATCCAGGTGCATGTGGACAATTGCCTGGGTCCGGTGAGTGTGCGCGTCTACACCCAGTTCTCGATGTCCACCCATGTCGCCGACACCACGGTCACGGTCTACTCCGACCCGACCACCATCTAAAGGGGCGGAATCTGACATGCGACTCGGAGACATTCTCAGACCTCAACGGCGAGGGCGCGCGGTCGCCGCCATCACCGCCTCGGTGACGGTGGCGGCGGCGACCGTGATCGCGCTCAATCCCGGCACCGCCACCGGTGAAACCCCGGCCGAACGGTGCGCGCGGGAGACCGCGGCCTACAACGCGGCGTGGGAATCGACCTGGCGAGCAAGCAATCCCGGCAACCCGGGACCTCCACCCCCGCCCCCGGTGCCCTACGTCTGCCACGACCCGGGAGAGCCAACCACGACGACACCGACCGCCCCGCCGACCGCACCAGGGCTACAGCCCACGCAAGCACCCGGCGCTGGGGTTCAAGGCCAGGCTGGGAACGCGCCGGGTCAACTCCCTCAAGGCAATGGCACCGACATCGTGCCGGTGCCGACCGTCACTCCCGTCGTGCCCGCTCAGACGCCAGCAGCTGAGCCTGAGTCTCCTCGCAGGCAGGACCCCGCAGTCTCGAATGCCGTTGTGCCGGAAACCGAGGGCTCGATGCCACCGCCTTCTCCCGACACCGCGACGACGAACCCGAGACCGTTTGACAGCCGACTTCATGAGGTCAGCAACAAGGTCGGTGAGGCACCACCACCAGGAGAAGGCCCGTCGTACAACGGATGCCAGTACTGTCCAACCGATGGCAAGGGCAACCTTGTCACCGGTGACGTGGGTGATGCCCCGTCTCGATGGCATACCGGGACCTACTACCACTGGAAAATCGACCGCGTAGAGCCGCGTGGGATCAGAACCGGCCCAGTCAAGGAGAACCCTGTGGTCACCTGCTTCGGACCTGATCCAGACCGAAACTGGCCCGGCGACAAGGTTGTCAAAGGAGAAGACATCGAACGCGGAACGCTCAACGTGACCGAGAGTGGCTTCGATGTCGGTGGAACCCTGGGGCTCAGCAACGAAAAGGGCAGTGGAGAACTCAGTGGCTCCTACCACCGCTCCACTTCGACCGAAGAAAGCAAAACGGTCACGGCGTCGATGTCGGTCGACTGCGGTGCGTACGACATACCCGTCGGACAGGTCGTCAACGTGTACCCGACCTATCGCGTAACTGAATGGTGGGGACACTGGGAGCAAGTGACCTGCGGAGTTGCGGTAGGTTGCCGAGTTCGCTCCGTGGGACCCACCGAACATGGGTTCTACTACTCGCTCGGCGGCGGCGGCCTGCCTGTCCTCGAGCCAGCGGCGTGAAATGGGAAGGGGTGACAATGAACGCTCTGAAGCAACGTCCGGTGAGGGCGCTCGTCGTAGCGGCGGCCAGCGTCGTGGTGCTGCTGTTCCTGCTGATCTTCGGGTTGGGTGGTGTGTCCGGGGTATTCGATAACGACCACCCTTCGGGCGCGATACCGACGACGGAGCCGGTTCGCCCGTTCCATGACGTCACGCTCAGCGACCAGATCGGCAAGACTGTCGCCCAGGCCCAGCGCGATCTCGGCATCCTCGACCGGACGACCAGTACAGCTCTCACGCCACCACGACTGGTCGCGGTACCCATGGGCACCCAGATCGAGGGCATGCCCGACGACCAGCTGATCGTGACGGCACTATGCATCGATGCGCCCGACCCAGACTCGCCCACGCCCTACCCGACCTACTTCGGTGTCACGCCCGCTGAGGACTTCACCGACGACATCCGCCGCCAGGCAACCCGCGGATTCGAATTGGCTGACCAACTACGCCAACAGACCGGATGTGTGAACACAAGTCTGCTGACGGTATCTGTGTTCGACTCTTGAACAGCGACGTGGCTGGCTACATCGGCGAACCCGGACGGCGTTGATCGGTGAATCCCGACGTCACCCCCGACCGGTGGGTTGTCGTATCGGCGGAAGCTGACGTCAGAGCTCAGATTGACATCCTGCTGTGGCTGGTTCCGTCAGCGCTGTATGCGGCATGTGAGTGCGTTCGCGTGGCCCTGCCGCCGGTCATCGGTGCGGCCACGAGTTCGAAGGGGACGGTCGGCGTACTCAGTGCGCGCACCTGGTGCGAGACTTTCACACCGTGAATGTCGACGGCACTTCGACGCCGGAAATGCACGATTGGCATATCGAAGCACGCGAATACGCTCGCCAAGAAGACCGCCGCGGGCGGCGGTTTGCCTACTCCGATCTCGTACCCGCGACGACTGCGCTGGTTGTCATCGACATGGTGCCCTTCCATGTCGCCGACAACCTCTACGGCCGCGGGATCGTGCCGAACATCAATCGCCTGACCGAGACGCTGCGGACAGCGGGAGGCACCGTCGCCTGGGTGCTGCCTGACACGAGTAGACCCAGTCGGGCAGCGATCGAGTTCTTCGGTCCGGCATTTGCCGAAATCTTCAGCAGGTCAGGCGGTACCGGTCCTCCGCACGCCCGGCTGTGGCCGGAGTTGGTCGCCGACGACGGAGATGTCTTCGTGGATAAATCCGCGTTCAGCGCCTTCTTTCCAGGTCGGTGCGCGCTGCCGCAGCAGCTGGAACAGCGCGGTATCGACACGGTGCTGATCACGGGGACTGTCACCAACGTGTGCTGTGAGTCCTCGGCCCGCGACGCGGCTACCCTCGGCTTCCGGGTGATCATGGTCGCCGACGCAAACGCCGCTCGCCGCGATCAGGACCATAACGCCACACTGCACACGATCTACCGATCGTTCGGCGACGTGCGCTCGACGGCGGATGTGCTCGCCATGATCCGCGCCGCCGGACAATAGCGACGCCATCGAGAGCCACCTGTCCGGTCTCCATCGGTGTTGACGGCAAGCCCAGCTTCGACGTTGAGACGTGCTCGGTCCAGCAGTAGCGTACGTTCAGCCGACACCAGATGCCTGAGGCCGTTGATCTCTTGAGGCTCCGAACTGGCCAGTTCGGTCAGCGCGGCATGTCTGGTCCGAGAATGCCGCCGAAACGGCGAGAGGCGACCGCGTCCGGTGGGACCATCATGCGGTGGGATCCGGGACAACCTCTGAGCAGCGCGGTCAGGTCCCGCAAGGGTCGGCTGCGTTGATCAGATTCCATCCTGTGTGGCTCCGCCATTGGTTGAACGCGGTCACGAGCAGGCTGCGTTGAGTCGGAGCCAGCACAGTTTCGAGGCCGCGGACGGCGGCGGTGAGCCGGGTGTGCAACTGATCATGCCGCGTATCCATCAGCGCGACAACGCAGTTAGCGAGATCCGCTGAGGTAGCGGACGATGAGGCATCCTCGTCCAGCAGGGCAACCATGTCGCCCAGCAGTGAGA
The DNA here is from genome assembly GCF_000308635.1 of Nocardia otitidiscaviarum NBRC 14405. Classification (GTDB taxonomy): domain Bacteria; phylum Actinomycetota; class Actinomycetes; order Mycobacteriales; family Mycobacteriaceae; genus Nocardia; species Nocardia otitidiscaviarum. Next base: position 4,667 of record NZ_BAGD01000100.1, read on the forward strand.
AGGCGGCGTCTTTGACGACCACGCGAGCGTCGCGCATGGCGTGACGGGCCGGTCCGTCGAGGAGTTTTTCCAGGGATTTCAGGGTGTAGTCGAGTGCGAAATGCCGGTCGATCCACAGTTGGGCGTGTTGGGAGTACACGCCGATGCGAGTGTCGGCGAACTCGGCGTCGAGTCGCCCCATCGACGGTCGCGTGGCGCCTGCGAGGCCGGCTGCTTGGACCCGTTTGGTGTAGGCGGCCCCGATGAGGCATTCCATCGAGACGAGCATGTAGGAGATGCCGGTGTAGAACGGGCGTCCCGTGGCGTGCTCGGCGACGAAGTCTTCGTCGCGGACGCCGTCGACGATCGCTTCGACCGGCAGGTGCGGTAGAGGTTCGAGGATCAGGTCGGTGCGGGCCTGGAAGGCGTGGGTGGCGCGCAGCTCGGCCTGCGACATCAGGTGGTCGAAGGTGATGTAGGTGTACCGGGTGGGGATGCCGAGTGCGGACAGGGTCCGGATGGCCAGGGCGTTCTGCTCGGCGGTGGTTTCCTTGTTGAACCGGGTCAAGATCGAGGTGACGCCGGATTCGACACCGAACAGGCAACGGCGCAGCCCGCGCCGGTGTAGGGTGCGCCACATATGGGCGCGGTGGCAGTGCCAGTCCCGGTCGGTGTCGAGGCGCACGACCTGGTCGATGCGGCAGGAGGTCTCCCAGGTGAATCGGTGCTGGTGCACGATCTCGGCAACCGCGAGGGCCCGATCGACTGAGTCAGGGCCGCGTCCGATGAACTCTTCATCGACCAGGTACAGGGTGCGGGCGATGTGGGGATAGCGATCGAAGACCTCGCTCATAGCCGACACGATCGAAGGCAGCTGGTCCGGTGGCACCCCCGACCAGGTGCCTTTGTGTCCACGTGGGCAGAACGAGCAGTAGTTCGTGCAGCCGCGTGAGGATTCCAGCTGCGCGACGCCGTGATGGTCGAAAGTCGTTGCCAACAAGTCGAGCTCGGGGAAGATGTCGGTGCGTGTCCGGTTGGGAGCGGTGGCGGTCTTCCGGTAGCGCCCGACGGTGAGGGTGCCCTCGCCGCGGTTCGCGCCGGTGTAGCCGAGGCCCCGGATCTGATCGATGGTGAGGTCGCGGTGCCAGAACGCGAGGGCGTCGGCGACGGTCGGTTCCCCGGCGGCGCGGGCGATGAGCAGCCATGGCCAGCGCTCCAGTAGGAGACGCTCATTGCGGGCGGTCAGGCTACCGCCGACGAGGACCAGTGGCCGGTCAGCCATGACTTCGATAGCGCCGAGCAGGCTGACGAGGAGGTCGTGCTGGCCGAAGGTCGCGGAGATGCCGAGGATGTCGGGCTGTTCTGTGGCGATGGTGGTGAGAATGTCGCTCAGGGTGGTGCCCAGCTGCATGTCCATCAGCGTGACCTGCCCGGTCAGGGTGGCGCGGGCGGCGCGGGCGAGATCGCTGATCGCCAGGGGGAACCGTGGGAGCGGAAAGTGCTCGGGGTGGTATAGCGCCGCGAGAAGGATACGGGGGCGGGTGAGCCGGAATTCGGCGTCGGTGGTGAGGTTCCCGGTGCTGAGCCAGGATTCTGCGGTGTCGACGATGATGCCTTCGCGTGCCCAACTGGGCCAGGCGCGTTCGGCGAGTGGGCGTCCGGACAATTCGGCGATGCTCCAGGTGTGGTGATCGGCGTGCTCTGTGAGTAGCAGCCGGTGATCGAGGGTGTCGGCGACCAGCAGTCGTGACGGGACTGTCGCGGTGAGCGCATCGCGCAGCTGGTTGGGTTCGCTGAGATGGAGATCGCCCAGCAGGGACGTGGCTTTGTCGGTGTCGCCGCCGGTGTTCGCGACAACGGTGAGGATGCGGCGGGCGACGGGGCTGTCGGTATGCATGGTGGTGCCGTTTCTGACGGGGACCCGGCCGGTTTTCGGCAGCACTGGGTCGCAGCGCGTGCCGACCGGGCGGCCGGGCGCTGAAAACTAATGGGGGGAGCGCGTTTACACGCGCAGCGTGAGGATCATCGCTGCGTGATCGCTGAGCTCGTTGTGGCGAGGACGATGCTGATAGGCGCAGTCCTGCACGAGGTGGCGGTGCTCGGCGGTGACGAAGGTGTGGTCGAAGCGGTAACCATTGCGTGTGCCGTCAGTGGCTGTACGCCCGAACCATGAGTGCTCGACCAGATCCGGGTGTATGAGGCGGAACACGTCGACGAATCCGCTCGCGGCGAACGCCCGGTAGAAGTCATACTCCCAGGTTCCGAAGACGCGATAGTGCGGAACATGACCGGGCTCAACGACATTGAGATCGCCCGTGATCACGACCGGGCCCGGCGTGCTCGCCCGCTGCGGAAGCTCGGCCAGACATGCCGTGACCGCGTCCTGGAACTCACGCTTGGCGACATTGCGGCGCTCGGCCGGACCCCGCGAGGGCACATAGAGCCCGGCCACGGCGAACTCGAACCCCGTGCCGGCATGCTTCACGCGCGCCGCGGCAAGCCGATGCGGCATCACGGAGATCCCGGTATCGACCGGATCGAGGACACCCCGGGCAGCCAACAGCACCCGGTACCGGTCGGTGCCGCCGGGGTCGGGCAGCTGCACGCTGTAACCCACGCCGCGCAGCCACTGCGCCATCAAATCCCCGGTTGCGCCAGCGGGCACCTCCGTCAGCACGACGACATCGGGAGAGACTCGCGACAGCCACGACACCTGCCGCTGCGCGCGGATCATGCTGGCATGCTGGACATTCAGCGACAGCACCCGCACCGACGACTGGAATGCGTGGCTCATCGATGTGCTCCCATCGCCCGCTCGTCCACGAATACCTCCCCGGCCGCGTCCAGCCGCCGCTGCACATCGCCCATAATCGCTCGCACCCGGGCGATCACCGCCTCTGCGGGCCGCTGGCCCGAACCGGTGATATTAGCGGTGACCTGCGCTGGAGTGCTGAACCCGACGAGCACAGCTGCGTTGTTCGAACGTTCCAGGCATGACCACAACGCGATCCGCACCAGATCTGCGGACGACCCGCCGATCAGGTCCCGCACCTGATCGAGCCCCTCGTTGATCATCCGGGTCGCCTCTGGTGTGAACCAGCGTTTGCGCGAGCGGTGGTCCCCCTCACTGAACGCCCGGGGATACTCGGGATCGTAGGTCCCGGTCAGCAGCCCTTGGGCCAGCGGTTTGTTGATCAGTACGCCGCAGTCGTGCGCTTCCGCCAGGCCGAAGATACTCATGGACCGGTCGGCCGGGGTGAGCAGGTTGTCCCGGATTGCAAGTACCTGCGGCCGGATGCGGTCGAACAACTCCCGAAACCGCTTGTCCTTGTCGGTCTTCGGTGCTTCGCTGATCCGGTCGGTTGCGTAGCGGTGCGGCCCGCGCATACCGATCGCGCGGATCAGCCCTTCGGCACGGAAGTCGTACATCGCTTCGATCGCCAGCTCCAAGCGTTCATTATTCGGACCGAAGTCACTGTGATGGAAGAAATAGACGTCCAGGTAATCGGTGTCGAGATTATCGAGGCTCTGCTCCAGCTGACGGCGCATGTGCCCGGTGTCGTAGCCGTGCGCGGCGGTCCCCGCAAAGTACCCGACTTTCGACACCAGTTGAATCTCGTTGCGTGGCACCTGCGCCACCAGTGTGCCGAGCAATCTTTCGGAACGGCCGTGCCCGTACACGTCGGCGGTGTCGAACAGCGTCGCCCCGAGCTCCCACGCACACTCGAGCCCGGCAATAGCGTCAGCCTCTGTGACCGCTCCCCACCCCATCGGCAGGCCGAGATTGGTGTCCGGCCCGCCGATGGCCCAGCAGCCGACACCTAGCCCGGAGACCTCGATACCGCATGCCCCCAGTGTCCGCTTGATCATGGTTGCCCCTTTCCCTCGTCGCGGTCGTTACCGTCGGCCAACAGCTCGGCGCATCGGACGGTTGGTGCAAGCCGCATCCGAGAGCCCCGGCGGCGTCAATTCGAAGTCTTCGTCACGAGGCGGCAGTCTCACGAATTCGGTACGCGCCCAAGTTTGTTCGGGGATAGCGGTGATCAAATCACAGACATCGCACACGAGCGCTGGTTGGTTGTCCACGTGTGCGAGGTCTGGAACAAGGATCGCCGCAACGCTCAACTCGTCGGCGATGGTGAGGACGTGCTCCAAGGGGTCGGGCACCGAGCTCGGCCAAAGCCTCACTATGTAGACCAGCTGGTAGTCCCACCGATTTGCCAGTGAACGAATCGCGTCGGTGTGCCGGGTAAGGCCGGTGCCGGAGATATCGCCGCGCAGATAACCGAGTGCGCGTGATTCGTGCAGCGGCCAAGGGGTTTTCATCGCTGTCTGTGTCATTCGTGTCAGACCTCGCTCGCGTGATGACTGGACCGACACCCGGCCTAGCGGCACACCATCTCGTGCTGCGTGCAAGTTGGTCAGAACCAAGGGTTGTGGCTCATTTCGACCGTCCGGATGTCCACCTCCAGCACACACCGCCACCGAACGCCTGAGAGAGGGCAAATTATGGGGCAGAATCACGCTGACGCCGGGCACGGCCCCGGCACGGGGAACGGCCGAGGGGGTAGGTATGCCACCGAATGTACGGTTGCAGCAGCGGCGCGAAGCCGTGCCGTCACCGGTCGTGTCCGGGCGCGCGATGAGTCGCGCCGAACTCGCCGAAGCCGTTAACCGATACCTGTGGCGGACCCGCGGTGAGCGGCGAGATATGGACGCCCATACCATCGCCCGCTACGAACGCGGAACCATCCGGTGGCCGAACGAAGGCTACCGAGAAGCGCTCCGGGCCGTACTAGAGGCATCGGATGCCGAACTGGGGTTCACGCCCCGCCGCCAGCGCTCCGCCGCGTCCGCACCCAATCTGTTCAGCCCCTTCGACCTCGGCAACGTGCCCGACGTTCTCGTTCCACTTGACATGACCACAGCGCGTAGAACGGGTCGCATCGGGATGACCGACGTCACCGACGTCCAGGCCGCAACGCGCGACGCAGCGTCCGCCGAAAACCTCCACGGAGGTGGGTCCGTGGACTCCTTCGCCATCACGCAGCTTCGTCGTTTCACGCCCCTGCTCCACGGCGCTATCGTGCCCACTGCGCGCAACGCCCTAGTGGAAGCCATCGGCAATCTCAGCGGCGTCGCGGGCTATGCGGCCTTCGACACTGGCGACCACGCCACCGCCGAGCGCTGCTTCCGGTTCGCGCTCTGGTGCGCCGATGCCTCCGGCTCGTGGGAACTACGCGCCAGCAGCCTGGCCGACATGGCCAGAAAGACCGCCTACGTCGGGAAACCCGACGATGCACTATCGCTGATCGAACTAGCCGCAGTGCGAGCCGACCGACTGGCATCGACCACCCGGGCGATGCTCGGCGCACTGCGGGCCCAGTACCTCGCCGCAACAGGACGAACCCAGGAAGCACTCGACGAGGTGACCCGCGCCGACGAGCATTTCGCTGCCCGCGGCCCGACCGCCGATCCGCCTTGGCTCTGCTACTACGACCTCGCCGAGCACCTCGGCAGCACCGGAAAAGCGCTCATCCCCGTGGCACACGAACGCCAGCGTGTCGAACTGGCCGCCAGCCGAATCCAGCAAGCGATCGACCTGCAAGGCAGCGACTATCGGCGATCGCGCACCTTCTCGCTCACTCGCCTGGCCACCTTGCGGATGCGGCTCGACGACCCACGAGAAGCCGCAGCCATCGGGCTGCGGGCCGCCCGTGACGCAGCGACATTGTCCTCCCAACGGCTCCACAACGAACTCGGATCCCTGGCCGCCGCGAGTGCCCGCCACCGCCGGATCGCCGACGTTGCCGAACTACGCCACGCCATCATGACGGCGAAAACGATGTAAAGATCGAAACGTGAACCGCGTGCCCGTGACACCGTCCGGCGAAATCCTGGCCAGAGCCGCCCAGATCGCGGCACTCGACATGACCGGCAGCAGCGTGATCCGCGACGGCTCTCACGCCATCTACCAGCTGCCAGGGCAAGTGGTCGCCCGAATCGGTCGACCAGGCACCGCAGACGATGCTGCCAGGGAACTCGCCGTCTCCCGGTGGCTGAACGCTTCCGGCGTAAACACGGTCGAGCCTGTCCCGAATCTGCCACAGCCCATCGTCGTGGACGGCCGCCCGGTCACCTGGTGGCGACTCGTCCCGAACCACCGTACGTCAACTCCGCCCGAACTGGGAGTGACATTGCGTGCCCTCCACGCTTTGCCGGTGCCGTCCGAGCCAGCACTACCCGAGTACGACCCCTTCGTGGGTCTGCGCGAACGTTTGGCCGCCGCGTCGACGATCGACCACGACGACCGGGCCTGGCTCCTGCGGCACCATGACGACCTCCAGGCTCGATACTCGCGAGACCAATCCCAGCAAACACCGCACGTCATCCACGGAGACGCCTGGCAAGGCAACCTCGTGGTCACCATCGACTCCGGCGTCCCCACCCTGCTGGACTTGGATAAGGTCTCGACCGGACACCCTGACTGGGACCTCATTCAAATCGCCGTCGACCACACCGACTTCCACAGGATCTCCGACAACGACTACCGCTTGTTCGTAGACGCCTACGGCGGCTACGACGTCACTGCCTCACCTCGGTTCCGCCTCCTCGCCGACATCCAGGAACTCCGATGGGTCGGGTTCGCACTCGATCGCGCCGACACCAGTTCGGAGGCGCGCCAGCAGGCCCATCACCGCATCGCCTGCCTTCGCGGTACCATCCCGAAACCGTGGATATGGGCCGCCTTGTAATCGCGGTGTGGGCAGCTCCGGCAACACCGAAAGACATCATGTGCGTTACGCGCCGCGCGGACCGGCCACCTCATCGAGGTCGCTCACGCGTATCTGCGGCGAGATGAGGACACCGCGCCGCTCACTATGCTCGTTAGATCTGAGCAGACCGCAGCCAGAGACGGCCGTACAACGGGTTCGCCCAGGACACTCTCCGGGAGGTCTGGCGAAGCCGCCACCGGGCACGTGCGCCGATGTTCAGTCCATGCTGATCCGCTACCTAGGTGTGGATGCCTACCCGCTGATTGAGACTGGGACGCTCCCCCCCCGTTCGACCTGGATTGTTACCACGGTACCGACACGCGCAACACGGCCAGTCCGAGCTTGGCTCAGTGTTGCGGCTACGGCATGATGGCCGGATGCAGCGCGATCTCCTGACCCTGGCTGAGCAGAACCGCGTAGCCGCCCTGTCCGGACTTGAGGCCAAGAGTCAGGAGGCGTTAGGCCAGTTCTTTACTCCCAAACGCGCTGCATCATTAATTGCCAGGATGCCGCGTCTCCCCGAAGGCGGACACATCCGGGTGCTCGATCCCGGCGCAGGTTCCGGAATGCTGACCGCAGCACTGGTGTCTCGCGTCCTTCACGAGCGTCCAAGTTTGTCGGTCCATGCCGTCGCCGTCGAGTGCGACGCTTCTGTTGTCCCCTTTCTTGAGAACACTCTCGAAGCCTGTTCGACCGCAGGTGGGGGGCGCGTTACCACCGAGCTCGTTGCTGCCGACTACATTGCGGAAGCAACCGGGCTCGATGCAGACGAACGGCTGACCGGCTTCGATCTGGTAATTCAGAACCCGCCTTATGCGAAGCTGGGTGCCTCCTCGTCAGCCCGCGCCGCCGTGCGGAGTATCGGTGTGGACGCACCTAACCTGTACGCAGCATTTCTGGCGCTCGCAACAGTTGCTCTCAACCCTCATGGCCAGCTCGTAGCTATCACTCCCCGGTCGTTCTGCAACGGTCCGTACTTTGGCGCGTTCCGTAGCCATCTGCTCGACGAGATCTCACTGGACAGAGTTCATGTTTTCGAGTCCCGCTCAACAGTTTTCGCCGATACCGGAGTGCTGCAAGAGAACGTGATCTTCTCGGGCACCCGGGGCGGGAGCCGTGATCGAGTGATGCTGTCAACCAGTAACGGACATGAGGACGATGCCGCGCATCGTGATGTGGCATACTCCGACGTCATACATCCCGATGACCCTCATCGGTTCATTCGGATCGCGGCTAACGACGACGACACTGAAGTCGCGGAGCGGATGCTGTCCTTTCCCCACACTTTGTCCAGCCTGGGAATCACCGTTTCCACTGGACGCGTTGTCGACTTTCGATCGAAGGAATGCCTGCTCACGGAGCATTCCGAGAATGCAGCCCCGCTCATCTATCCGGGCAACATTCGAGATGGCATGGTCAGCTGGCCCCGCGAGATCCGGAAGCCGCAGTGGTTTTCACCGGCGGCTGGCAAGGACGAGAAGCTACTGTTCCCGGAGGGGTGGTACTGCGTCGTCAAGCGGTTCTCCTCGAAGGAGGAACGTCGCCGCATCGTGGCCGCGGTGTGGTCACCGGAACACACCCCCGGTCCTGTCGCGTTCGAGAATCACGTCAACGTCTTCCACATCGCTGGCGAAGGACTCGACCGAGACACAGCCTTTGGACTCTCCATGTGGCTCAACTCCTCACTCGTTGACAGGTTCTTCCGCACGTTCTCTGGCCATACTCAGGTGAACGCGACCGACCTTCGAACCCTTCGGTTTCCAGATCGAGAGTCGCTGCACGAACTGGGTTCACTTGCGCCGCAACAACTTCCAAGCCAAGAAGAGGTCGATGCACTCGTCGAGAAGGTTCTCGATGTGGTAGACACGGCTGCGTGAACAGCATCTCCGCCAGGGTCAGCGAGGCAAGGTCACTTCTTGAGGCGCTCGGCATGGACTCCGAGCGGTCCAACGAGCGCTCGGCACTGACTCTCCTGGCCCTGCTACAGCTACGGCCATCGGATCTATGGAGCGCGGCTGTAAATCCCACGCTCGGAACCCGAGCGATCATGGATTGGATACGCGACGAGTACGGCCGCGACTACAAGCCCAACACCCGTGAGACCGTCCGGCGCTTCACACTCCACCAGTTCGTGGAGGCGATGCTGGTGCAGCAGAATCCTGACCAGCCCGATCGGCCGACAAACTCACCAAAATCGAACTATCAGGTGAATATTGCGGCATTGAAGGTCATCCAGTGCTTCGGAACTCGCAAGTTCGACTCGGCGCTTGCCAACTACCTCGCGGAGGTACCGGGCTTGAAGGCGCTATATGCTGCAGCACGAGAGATGAACCGCATTCCCGTCCGCAGCGCCGATGGCAAAGAATTCACTTTGTCTCCGGGGGGACAGAACCCACTCATTAAGCATATGACAGAGGATTTCTGCTCACTATTCACACCCGGGGGCGAGTTACTCTATGTTGGAGATGCGGGCGACAAGTTCGTGGTCTTCGAAAAAGAGCGCTTCGCTGAACTTGGCGTAACCTTCAATACACACGGAAAAATGCCAGATCTAGTCGTTTATATGAAAGACAAGAACTGGCTTGTTCTTATGGAAGCCGCTAACTCGCATGGGCCTGTAGATTCGAAACGTCGGGGAGAACTGTCGGAGCTCTTCAAAGCTGCGACACCAGGCCTTGTGTACGTATCATGTTTCCCTGACCGTAAAGAGATGCGGAAATATCTTTCCCAGATTGCGTGGGAAACAGAGGTTTGGTGCTCCGAGGACCCGACGCATTTGATCCACTTCAATGGAGAGCGCTTCCTGGGGCCGTATGAGTGAGTTGCCAGATAGAACTCTGGCGCCTCAAGCCTTCTTCGAGGCTCGCAAGTTTACCCAACCCGCAGTGCAACTCATTCGAGTTCCGACGTAAGCAGCGTTCTATGGACTTCATTGTCGGCGACGTGCCAGAAGAATTCATTAACCAAGCAATTCGCATGCGAGAGGAGCGAGACAGGTTATATGGGAACATATTCACGGAGAAGAGTAGTGATCTCAGATGGGTAGGCGAGATCGGCGAGATCTGCTTCGATAAATGGGCACGACTGAATACTACACTCCCCGTGGAATGGATCCTGGAGGAGGCGGCAGGTAAAGCAGATTTCATAATTGGTGATAGCTCAATAGGAGTGAAGACCGTCAAAAGGTCTGTCCCCGTCAGGACTGGCTATACAGCGCAGATTACCGCAAAGCACGCGATGGAACCTGTCGAATACTTCTTCTTCACCTCTTATGAAGTTCCATGCAAAAGACTATGGCTCCTGGGAGGGATAGCGAAGGACATATTCATGCAGAATACAACATATTATGGAGCTGGATCTAGAGTTCACAGAGACTATACCGTCCGCGAAGGCCATGAGATATACAATATTGAGATCAGTAAGCTCACTCCGCCTCGACGATGGATTTCATCCCTGGGAGGCTAGTGTCATGCAAGGCTGTTGGCCAAGTATATCGAACACCGCCGTGACTCGGCTGAACGGCGAACGAGGGCCTTTGCTATTGCGGCTGACTGATCGACGATCTGATGCTCGAACAATTGTGCGTGAATCTGTTTGTTCGGCGAATAGCCTCCCGTTGCGTGATCCTGACTGACCTTGGCAGGCGTGACTCCGACGAGTGCTGTTGCGGCCGACGCAACGCTGGGAGAGAGCTGCTCTGTTGATGTGTCCCGTAATGTGCAGTGGGCAGACAGCAGGTAGGCCGTGAGGGGGTTGCCCGTGAATTCGAGACCGTCGGATCCGCCCGCGTACACCGAGTCGTTGGGCACGAAACTGGATAAGTTGGCGGACGCCCTGACCGGCGGTCACGCTGTTGCCCAGAGCGACGGTGTCCAGGTGGGCGTCAGGGCCGACGGCGAGGTCACGGCCGTCCACGTCGACGAGAACGTCTTCCCGGGCGGGCGGCGTCTGGGGCCGTTGCTCACCTGCCTGCTCAACGAGGCGCGTGCACAAGCCCAGGTCCAAGTCGCAGACATCCTTCGCGACGCGTGGGCCGATCCGCGTGTGCGGGATGTCGTCGACCAGATAGGCGATGCCCCGGAACGGTCGGTGCCTGCACCGGCGGAGCCGGTTCCAGCGGGCGCGCATCCGCGCTCCCATGACTACGGGTACAGCGATCCCGAGGACGAGGACTACAGCCCGTTGCGGCCTCGGTCACGTATCGCCGCCGACAACGACTGGTAGCGGTTCATGATCTTCGGACATGCTGCCGTGATCACCGGTCCAGTAGAGTGACCGGCGAAAACGGAGTGGTATGTAATCGAGGGGGACGGTAATGGGGTACGACGCCGACGAGTACATCTACGTCGATCCGGAACGCACGCGCGGACTGGTCACCACCTTGAACTCGGCAGCGGACACTCTGGCGGGGATTCGCGCGGACGACCAGGCGCTCGAGTCCGCCATCACCATGAGTTCGCTGTTGCCCGGGACTGCGGTCAACTCCGCGTGCCTGTCCGGCTCTACGGCGGCAACGAACGTTTTGCAGGCGGCTACCGAGCAGGTGCGGGTGCTGGCGGTGCGTACCGATAACGGCCTGGCGACAGTGCTGGCGCAGGAGGCCGACACCGCAGGCAAGTTCACGCAGCTGGAGCAGGGACTGCGATGAGCGGGGTACCGATCCCGACCGTGTCGCAGGTACGCGATTGGGACCTCGACGCGCTGGCGCGGCAGGGCAGCTACTGGGCCCAGCAGGCGGCCCGGTTCAAAATCGAGCTCGACGCCGCGTACAACGCCGTGGGCAACTCGGTGGACTATTTGGTCGGGAAGTTCGGCAACGGTGCGCGGGACAAGGGCCTGATCGTCCGTGACCAGGGGTACAAGGGCGTCGGTGCGCTCGAAACGGCGGGTGAGGCCATCGCCATCGGGATCGAGCCGGTGCGGTTCGCCAAGACCACGGTGACCAGCCTGCTGGCCACGATTACCGCCGGGGGCTATCAGTGGGGTGAGGACGGCTCGGTGACGCTGTCGCTGTCGCAGCTGGCCAACGCCATGTCCGACACCGACCGGGACGCCGCAGTCATCAAGCTCGCCGCGTTGCAGCGGCAAGCCGACCAGTACTCCACGTCGATGAAGGCCGCGCTGGCCGCGGCGGGGGTGGCGGCGCAGAGCGTGGCCGACGGTATCAACGCGGCGATGGCCGACCTGCCCAGCGGTGGGGAAGGCTCGCAGAACCCAGCGGTCGATGCGACGACCGGTGAGCGGCTGGGCGAAAAGGTCAGCCAGCCCGGCCAGATCCCGCCGGAGGTGCTCACCCAGATCGACCAGGTCTTCGACCAGACCTCCCTGACCGACGCGGAGAAGGCAGCGCTCGCGGCCGGAGATACGGTCGTGGTCCCGGCGTCCACGCTGGAGTTCACGCAGAAGTTCCTCGAATCCGCCGGCCCGGACGGTTTCGCGCGGCTCAGTGAGCAGCTCAGCGCGCAGGGACCCGAGGGGCAGGCGAAGGCACAGGCGCTGGCGAACTCGGTCATGCTGCTGTCGAACGAGAACGTCAAGGGGGTCAAGGCCGACGGCAAACAGGTCGCGGGCGGTTACGAGCAGCTGCCCCAGGAATACCGCGACATGATCTCGAGCCGGGTCATCGAGCATCCCGGCGCGCGTCCCGATTCGCCCGGGTATTTGCCCGACGGCAACACCAACACCTACCCCGATCCCGACGGGCTCGGCCAATACCGTGCCGGGGCACAACATTACGAGAACCTGGCGCGGTTCACCGGCGCGCTGTCGCTCGCCGACGACAGCTACATCCCCGGAACGAAACTCAGTACCGAGCTGTACCGCCAAGGCGGATTCCTCGCCACCATGGTCAACGACAACGCACACCAAGAGTGGGGGCTGCCGGTCGACGGCGCGACCCTGCAGCACTCGGTGGAGAACACTGTCGATATCGCCGCCCGCAGCAAGGACGCCACCACCGTTCTGTTCACCGGCGAAGGCACCCCTGAACAGCTCGGTGCGGACTATGACCGCGTCTCGACCGTGGTTCCGCTACTGGAATACGACTGGTCCGACGACAGCACGCAGCGGTCCCCGGTCGACCGGATGCTCGAATGGATCCCCGCCGACGGCGACGCGCGGAACCCGAGCGATCCGGTATCGGTGGCGAACGCCGACCGCGCCGATCTGGCAGCGCGCGGATTCATCGATCTGGTCACCACCACCAGCGAGAACACCCAAGACAACGCCTTCGCCCAGCTGATGAACATCGGCGAGGACGGACGCTCGCTGGGCCAGGTGAATCCCGAACTCGCGCAACGGCTCGAAGGGATCACCGCTCGCTACCTCAACGATATCGGCGGTATCCCCGCACTCGACGGCCACCCTGAATTCACCGGCGACGCCAAGGTCGGGAAGGGAGACGCCACACGCCTGTTCGCGCTCATCGCCACCGATCCGACCGCTGCCGAACAACTGGTTCGTGACGTGGCCCTGCAACAGGACGCCAACGCCTACTCCTACGGGGCGCAGGGTCCGGGTCAGCTGGGGTCGAATCTCTACGGTGAGATCAACGGCAACCTCCAGCGCTACCTCGAATCCGGCATCCAGGCCGAAGCGCTGCATCGCGGCATCGTTTTGGACAACCAGGACGCCATCGACGCCTACAACAAGGCGTTGCGCGATAACTTCATCAAAGACGCGGGTAGCACCCTCGGCGGTCTGCCCGGTGGTTGGTTCCCCGGGGCCGTTGGGTTCGCGGTCGACGCTCCCGGTCTCTACGGCGGTCCGCAGGTGACCGGCCTGCCGGATATGAACATCGAACTGCCCAACGCCGAGCTTTCGGTGAGCAAGACGATTCCTGGCTCGAATCTGTCCCAGTTGCTCAGCATTGCCCACGCGGCGGGGATCCCGCCTGAAGCCGTGCAACAGGAATTGGCCAGTTCTTCCCGGTCATCGGGCTCCGTGCCGGTGACGCGGGTCGAGAACGGACAAACTGTCTTCCTGCCGTTGAACGAGATCGCCGCGAACCCCAATATCCCGATCGCGGACTACGAGCAGGCGCTCACAAAGGTGCTGACCAAGGAGGGCTACGACGTCAGTCAGTTCACGACCATCCGAGATACCACCTATAGCGGCGGCACCGCCGACAAGAAGCCGATGATCATCGAGGACCAAGGGCAGTGGGCGGGACTGCAGACCGGCAACGACGAGAAGGGCTCGACACGATGAACCTCACCCGCGTGCTCGCCGCCAGTGTGCTCATCCCGGTCACCGCGACCTTGCTGTCCTGCAGCCGCGACGACGATCCCACGGGTACACCGACCACCACGGCACGGCCGACCCCGGTTCCCGCGGCCGAGTACCGGTTCCCGCGAGACTTGGCCGGTGACTTCACCTTTCAGTGGAGCGCGGACGAGGGTGTCGACCTCGGCGACACACCGAGCGCGATCGTCAGGGCGTTCGAAGAGGGATACGTGATAGCTAGGAAGATCGGTGCCCGCTTCTCCTACCCGGGATATCTCGAGGCTGTTCCCGACCGTCCCACTCTGCGAACTCCCGATGGTGGTGACCTCCCCTCGGGCGCGGAAGAAGGCAACTGGCTCCAGCGGCTGGCGGGCACTGTTCGAGCACGCATCCTCCAGATCACGCCAGCCGATGAAGGTTTCACCGCCGCCTACTGCACCGACTACTTCGACGCAGCCTTCTCTCAGGACGGCGGCAAGACCTACTGGTGGACAAGCAACGGAAGCAACGGCGAGCCGATCAGCGGTGCGATGATCGTTCTCGAAGTGCGTCCAGTTCCCGGGCGGACACCCCCCGAAGACACCAGCGAACAGATCGGCCCCGATCGCGCGCCGCGTTACAACGTGTTCGACGGCTGGGAGATCGTCGAGGAGGACGGCTGGGTAAATGTCGAGGGCACCCCCCCGCCCGCGTTCAGCCACCTCGCAACGCTCAACGCGGAATGCAACGCCTGGGCCCGCTCCAACCCTCACACCAACCCGGCACCTAACTCCGTCGACCCCGACAGAGTCAACACCCGAGGAATCGAAAGGCAGCGAGCCGATCCCGTACCAGCTGCTGAACCGCAATCTCCCGGATGGCCTGTACCCGTGCAGTACTGACGCTACCGAGATCGGGGCCGTACACCTCTTTGCCGAGGTGCTCTGCGGCCCAGCCTCGCTGCTCGCGACACCACCGCTAACCACTAACTCTCGCCCATCCCCGCAGCAATTCGGCGGCACCACCACCGTCACGCCGTCGGCTGATGCACCCAGCCAGTGGTCTCATGGAACAGGCCGCCTGGGAAGGTGCCCGGAACGTCGACGGCAGCGATTCCGACGTATCGATCGACCAGGGTTGGTGCGATTACCGGACTGGTGGGAAGATCCTGACCGGTACGTGCGTCGAGCGCGACGGCCTTTCCGCTGCTGTTCAAGCCGTAGAGTACGCCGTGGTACGCGGCGGTCATGGTCGGTGGTACACGGTTGTTGTCGGATCCGAACTCCCACAACGTCTTTGCGGGATCGGTGAGGTCGAACCCGAGGATACGAGTGTTGTTCTGGCAGACGACGATCTGTTGCTGGTCGAACATGCAGCGCCAGGTCTTCTGCAAGGAGTCGGCGCTGGGGTCGGTCATGGAGTACCGCGCCGCCCCAGTGACTGGGTCGAGCAGTTCGAACGCCTTGTACCGCTCGATGAACGCAGCGCCTGGTGTCCGGGATGTCAGATACTGGGTGCTGTCGCCGCCCAGCCCGGTGGACCACAGCTCATGTCCGTCCTCGATGGAGCGACCACGGCGTGCCTTGTCACCTGTACCGGCTTTGCCATCGCCGACGACGACATGGTTGTCCGCGTATTCAGCGACGAACTCGTCTGCCTGCCATCGGATCTGATGCGACTTCGGGTCGAGAACCCAGGTCGCATCTCGGTTCCCTGCTTGAGTTCGGCCGGTGACCACGACTGCGGTGTCGGTGACAGCCACTACCTTGATCTGGGCGAAGGTAGAGATCGGCAGCTGCTTCTGGACTCCCGATGCCGGACCGAGATCGATGATCGTGTCCCACAGCCGCCGTCCGGTTCCGACCTCAGCAGCGACCACTTCGATTGCTGCCTTTTCCGGCACCGTTCCGGTGGCGGGGACGACCCCGCCGAAGGCGGCGATCACCGAGTCGCCGTGCACGATCGGCGCGTAGAGCACGCCGTGGTCGCGCCCCTGCGAGGTACTGATCGGCGAAACCGCGGGGCTCACCTGCCACATCGGCTTCCCTGTTGGCGCGTCGACCGCGATCAGTGCGCCCCGCCGCGATGCACATATTGCGGTGCCGTCATGGAGCGTGCACTCCTGGGACCATCGCTTCGGCTCAGGGATATTGAGCTTCGAGACCGCCCGCTCAGCGAAGACTTTCGGCGGGTCGAAGGTCGGGCGATCCGCAGCGCCCGCCACCGCCGAGGTGGTTGTCGGCGCATCGCTCTGATCGGTTCCGCAGCCGAGTAAGGCTAGCCCGCTCAGCAGCGTGCACACCGTTAGCCCGATGCGTACCGAGTGGGCGTGGATCGGATGCGTTCGGTTCGACTCGATCATGGATTCCCCCGCAGTTTCTGAGTGAATGGCGTATTACTCACACGTTCTGCTAATGAATCGGATGCGTCGCGATCCCTTCGAGCTGCTTGATCTTAGCGGGTCGTTGGACCTCCGGGTTTGGATAGCGCAGGTATCAACTCGATGTTCACGACGGTGCCTGGAGAACTACTCGAACGTTTGGGGAGGCACGCGACCACGCCCGGCATATCGAGGACGGCGATGGGACAGGCCACTGCGGCGCGTCCGCTTCACTGATGCTCAAAGATCGCCATTGTACGAGCAACCCAGTTTCGTGCCGGTGCTCAGCGGCATGCGGAGGACGGCCCAGGCAAAGACCGCCCCGTCCGGATCTCGGGGTAGACGCCCGCGATCCGCCCAGCACGGAGAAGCGAAGTTTGGGCTTCTGTGTCGCAATCCGGGGGTCAGCGTGCAGTACACGAGACGCCAGAATCCTCTGCGATCACCCATCGTCCGCCGGGAGTGATCAATGACCACATCCGCCACCCCGACACCACGCCCCAGCCACGCCCGCATCCGGCACCGTCGGCCGCGATCGGACCCGATGCCGTACCACGCCGCCCCCGGTCGGTTCCCGCACCGCACACCGGCAGCCGAAGACGGTCCTCAGTCGCTACCGTCTGGCCACCCGCCCAAGAATTCGACACATCATCGGCAGACGCGGGCAACCGAACTGCCCGCGTGCCATGGCGCTCCTTGTAGGGCACACCATCGCTCCAAGTTCCACTCGGGTACCGAGATTTATTGCTGCACACGGCACTTGACCCAGCGAACGCAATTGAGCGTCCATATCCGATCGGGTCGGGCACCCCGATTCCGCATTGACCAAGGAGCCCAGTAATGGACGAAATCGAACCGAACACCGCCGTCGGTGACGTGTGGGAGACGCTGCCGCTGCTGCTGCCTATCCCACGCGCGGCAGCACTATTGGGGATCAGCCGATCGGCCGCCTACCGACTGGCCGAGTCGAGGGAACTGCCGACGAAGCGAATGGGCGGGCGCGTGTACGTGGTCACCGCCCGGTTACGGGCGCTACTCGAGTCCGAGCCCGCCGATCTCGGGGAGGCCGCGTAATGAAGGGGCACGTCCGCAAGCGGGGCAAGACCTGGTACTACCAGTTCCGGCTGCCGGAGAAGAGCCCGGACGGGAGTGAGCCGACCGAGACCAAGGGCGGGTTCGCTACCGAGAAGGCGGCGTGGGAGGCGTGCCGCATCGCCATGGCAGCCGTGGAAGGCGGCAAGCACGTCAAGAAGACGAAGACGACGGTGAAATCCTTCCTGCTGGAGTGGCTGCCCGCAATCGAGATGATCGTCGACGCCACCACCTACGACAACTGGCAGGCACTGGCCAAGGCGTACGCCATCCCCCGGCTGGGGGCCACCGAACTCCAGAAGCTCACCACGCCGATGCTGATGAAGTTCTATGCGCAGTTGCTGACCGACGGGCGTATCAAGCCCGACAACAACATGTGCATGTACGAGTTCTGGGTGAAGGCGACCAGTCGCGGGCGCGAACCCACACCCGCCCAAGTGGTGACGGCCTGCGGAGTGACCATTCACGCGGCGCGTGCGGCGGTGCGCCGCTTCAAGGACGGCCGCATCCCGACTCCGAAACCGGCGGGGCTGGCACCGAAGACCGTACGCAACATCCACGTCATGCTGCACCGCGCCTTCACCGACGCCGTCGCCTGGAAGTATGTGGTGGACAACCCCGCCGAGAAGGCCAAGCCTCCGCGCGTACCGCGCAGCAAGAGGCCGGTGTGGACGCCCGAGCAGGCGGCCGCGTTCATGAACAGCATCCGCTACGACCGCTTCTACGCCCTGTACCTGTTGGAGCTGTCCACCGGGCTGCGGCGCGCCGAGATCTGCGGAATCCGCTGGCCCTCACTCGATCTCGACACCGGCGTGTTGTCGGTGCACGAGGGCCGCGTGGTCGTGGCAGGCCGCGCCCAGGATGCTCAGGTCAAGACCGACGACTCCGCCCGCATGATCGCCATCGATACCGCCACTGTGACCGCGCTGAAACAGTGGAAGGCAGTCCAAGATGCTGAACGCCCGTTGTACGGCGACGACTACAAGAAGACCGGTCTCGTATTCACCTGGGAGGACGGCAGCGCCGTACACCCGGACACGGTTCGGGAACGGTTCAAACGCCTGGCCGCCCGCGCCGGGCTGCCCGAGATCCGCTTCTACGACCTGCGCCATACCTACGTCACCGGAGCATTGACGGCAGGCGTCAGCCCGAAGGTGGTGAGCCAGCGCGTCGGCCACGCCGACGTCGCCTTCACCATGAAGACCTACCAGCACGTGCTGCCCGGCCAGGACGAAGACGCCGCCACCCGGGCGGCCACCCATCTGTTGAGCGGACACCACGAACACGGTGGGATACCACACGACGGGTGACACTTAGTTTGGCTAACGTTGCCAAATCCGTTGCCAATCCATCGAAAAACGGCCCCGGAACCAGTGGTTCCGGGGCCGTTTTCCCTAGTAGCGGGGACAGGATTTGAACCTGCGACCTCTGGGTTATGAGCCCAGCGAGCTACCGAGCTGCTCCACCCCGCGTCGGTGAACACAACACTACACACGGTCGCGGAAGGGATGCAAATCTGCTGTTCAGGGTGGTTTTCTGGGTTGCGAAGATGATCACGGGACGGGTTGGCGAGTGGGTCGCGCGGCTTCCCAGGCGGGACCCCGCCGAAAACGTGAAGCATGTCACAATTTCGGAGTGATATAGAACACATCACGGGTAGATAACAGACCGTTTGGGATTCGCGAATGCAGCATAGCTGCGCTGCATCAATGCTGTTTTTCGCGTTATTCGCATCATGCAATTCAAGAGTTATCAAGACGTGATCTGTTGAGATTTACTCGTTATCGTCATGCTCGGCCCGGATCAAACCGTGATGGGCAGCCGACCCGAACCGCCGCACGCCGGAGACCCTGTCCCGCGGTACGGGCACCCCGACCTCCTGGGGACAGGGACACGACGGAGCGATCCGGCGGAGTCGGTGGGCGCAGGGAGGGACACCACCATGAAACAGAACCGGAAGATCAACACTCGCGCTCTGGGCCTCGCGGCCGTCACCGGCGCCCTTGTTGCCGTCCCGTTCGGTCTTTCCGCCTCCGCGTCGGCCGAGCCGACCCACGACTGGGACGGTGTTGCCCAGTGTGAAAGCGGCGGCAACTGGGGAATCAATACCGGTAACGGCTACTACGGTGGCCTGCAGTTCTCGCACAGCACCTGGGTCGCCAACGGCGGCACCGGCTACGCCCACCAGGCCAGCAAGGCGGAGCAGATTCGCGTCGCCGAGAACGTGCTCCAGACCCAGGGCGTCGGCGCCTGGCCCGTGTGCGGCCAGTACCTGCGCGCGGGCACCTCCGAGCCCGAGCCCGCCCCGGAACCGGCCGCCCCCGCCCCGGCTCCCGCCCCCGCCCCCGCGCCCGTCGACGATGCCCAGGTCCTCATCGACCAGGCCACGGCCGCCGGTGGCGAGCTGGCCCGCCAGTTCGGCGTCGAGGGCCAGTACCACCAGATCCTCGCCGACAACGCCGGTCTCATCGAGTCCATCGGCGGATAAGTCGCCGCTCCGGCGCACAGTCGTCCAGGAAGCGGACCTCCTCCCGCTCCAGCGGACTCGCGAAGGCGCTGCCGTCTCGTGGCGATGGCAGCGCCTTCTGCTGTCTCACGGTCAGTCGCCCGAGTCGCCAGAGGCAGCCACCCAACCCTCGGGGTCCGGCGGCATCGCGACCCGTGCACGAAGAAGGGCGCTGTCGTCCACCGACGACAGCGCCCTTCTCGGTCAGCGGCGAATAGTGCCTATCCGCCCGCGTTCTCGTACGCGTCCACGGCCTGTTGCAGACGTTCCAGAGCGCGGCCCAGCTCACCCAGATCACCCGACTTCTGGGCGTCCTGCACCGACCTCAGAGCGCTGTCGATCTGCGCGACCGCGGCGTCCCGGCCCGCGGGCGGTGGCGTCGTGCCCTGATCGGGCGGCGGTGTCGTGCCCTGGTTCGGCGGTGGCGTGGTGCCCTGTTGGCCGGGCTGGTTGGTGGCGGCGCTGCCGGTGCCGGGCAGCACCTTGTCCAGAGCCTCCTGCACCGTGGAGCCGTAGCCCACCTTGTCGCGGTAGCTGGCCAGCACCTTCACCAGCTGCGGGAAGGTCGGGGCACCGGCACCGGCATTGCGTTCCAGATACCACGGCTCGACGTACAGGATGCCGCCGTTGCCGACCGGCAGGGTCAGCAGATTGCCGTAGCGGATCTTGTTGACATTGCCACCGGTGAGCAGGTTGCGGTCACGCGAGACCTCGTCGGCGGTGGTCATCGACGTCTGCGTCTGTCCGGGGCCGGGGGTTTCCGAGCCCGGTGGCAATTGCAGCACCGTGATCTTGCCGTAGTTCTCCGGATCCGAATGCGCCTGCAGGTACGCCGACAGGAACTGGCGACGGAAGCCCACCATGCCGCTGGTCAGGGTGAACATCGGCTTGCCGGTCTCCGGGTCGCCGAGCAGCTGGTAGTACGGGGGCTGATGGGCGTTCGCGGCCGCACCCTCCACCGTCGGGTCGTTCGGGACCGACCAGAAGGCGTTGTTGGTGAAGAACTCGCGCGGATCGTTCACGTGGTACTTCGACAGCAGTTCACGCTGCACCTTGAACAGATCCTCGGGGTAGCGGAAGTGCGCCCGCAGCTCCGGCGAGATCTCGCTCTCCGGCGTCACCGCGTTCGGGAACACGCCGCGCCACGCCTGCAGCACCGGATCGGTGGAGTCGACCTCGTACAGCTTGACGGTGCCGTCGTAGGCGTCGATGGTCGCCTTCACCGAGTTGCGGATGTAGCTGACCTCCTTGCGCGGCAGCAGCCGCCCGGTGGTCTGGTCGATGCTGTCCTCGAGCACGCCGTCCAGCGACGTGCGCTGCGCGTACGGGTAGCTGTCCAGGGTGGTGTAGGCATCGACGATCCACACGATGCGGCCGTCGACCACCGCCGGGTAGGCGTCGCTGTCGGCGGTCAGCCACGGTGCGACCTGCTCCACGCGGTCCCGCGGATTGCGATTGAAGATGATCTTCGAATCGGGGCCGATCACGCCGGAGAACAGAATGTTGCGCTCGGCGTACTTGGCGGCGAAGGCCAAGCGGTTGACCCAGTTGCCCAGCGGCACACCGCCCGCACCGTCGTAGGTGTACTGCGAGTCGGGCTTGTCGTACTCACGGGCGGGCTGACCGTTGGCACCGACGATGGCGTAGTCCGCGTCGCTCTTGGAGATCAGCTCGCCGTAGTAGATGCGCGGCTCGTCGACCGGAATCGCCTGCCGCTCCTTCGGAATGAACAGATCGCTGACCGTCGACAGACCGTCCACGTCGAAGACCGGGTAGCCGTAGCCGCCCGATTCGCCCGCCGCCTGCTGCGCCTGCTCGGACTCCTTGGGCGGGGCCACGTTCACGCGGTTCGCGGGCGCGGCCACGAAACCGTTGCCGTGCGTGTACACGGTGTGCTTGTTGATCCAGTCCGTCTGGTTGCCGGACAGGTTCTGCGGCTGCAATTCACGGGCCGCGACGATGAAGTCACGCATCTCGCCGTTGACCTCGTAGCGGTCCACGTCCAGCGGATCGGGGAAGCCATAGAAGTTCTGCAGCTGCTGGTTGCGCTGAATGAAGGTGGCCTGCATCAGGTTCGGATCGAGCAGGCGGATATTCGCGATGGTGGCGCGGTCGGCGGCCGACATACTGGCGCCGTTGGTGTTCTGGGCGACGCCCTTGTAGTCGACGTATTCGACCTTGTCGTCGGTGATTCCGTAGGCCTGCCTGGTCGCCTCGATATTGCGCTCGATATAGGCGGCTTCCTTGGTGGCCGCGTTCGGGCGCACCGAGAACTGCTCCACCAGCAGCGGCCACACCGCGCCCACCAGCACCGAGGACAGCACCAGCAGCGCCGCCGCCATCGCCGGAACCCGCAGATCCTTCAGCACGATGCCGGCGAAGAAGGCGACCGCGCAGATCACCGCGATGGACAGCAGGATGAGCTTGGCGGGCAACACCGCGTTGATATCGGTGTAGGAACCACCGGTGAAGGTGGGTTCCTTGCGTTGACTGGACAGCAGGGCGTAGCGGTCGAACCAGTACGCGATCGCCTTGAGCAGCACGAAGATTCCGGCCAGCACCGCCAGCTGCACGCGCGCCGCGGTGCTCAGCGAGCCCTCCCGGCCGGTGAGGCGCAGGCCGCCGAAGACGTAGTGGGTCACCAGGTTCGCGAAGAACGCGATCAGCACGGCGACGAACAGCCAGTTCAGGACCCAGCGGTAGAACGGCAGGTCGAAGGCGTAGAAGCCGATGTCGAGATTGAACTGCGGATCCTTCTGGCCGAAGGAACCGCCGTGCAGGAACAGCTGCACCGTCACCCAGCTCGACTGCGCGACCAGACCGGACAGCAGACCGATCACCAGCGGGATGCCGACGCCGAACAGGCGAAGTCGGCTCATGACCGTGGTGCGGTAGCGGGCGATCGGATCGCCGGGGCCGGCCGGTGGCAGGAACATGGGGCGGGTGCGGTAGGCCAGCAGCAGCGCCACCCAGATGATGGCGGCGACGGCGATGGTGACCACCAGGAACAGCAGGATCCGGGTCAGCAGGACGCGGTGGTACACGTCGCGGAAACCCACCTCGCCGAACCACAGCCAGTTGGTGTACGCGTCGGTGAGCCGGGGGCCCACCAGCAGCAGTGCGGCCATGACGAGTGCTGCGACCAGCAGTACTCGGCTGCGTCGAGACAGCGAAGGTAAGCCTGTCGGGGGGCGCATGCCCACGGTGCCACGCTCCTGAGTCCGGTGATCGATGGTGGTCCCACGAGACCTTTCGCGCCCCACTCTACGTAAAACACCCGGCAGTGGATGGGGCACACCCGATGTTCGCGAGCCGCGAACCCGGCGGGGAGAGAAATCGTTGTGCTCCCGCTGCCCGACGGCAGCGAGATCGGGGACGCGAGTGGGGGTGAGCGCACGCGACCCCGGGATCGGACTATCGGTCCCCGATGCGAGGATTGGGCGTGTGAATCCCGAGCAATGGTCAGCGTCTGCCCTGTACCGGTGTATCCGCGAAGTGGCCGAGTTCGTCGACGGTGAGGGGTGGGATCGGCCGCCGCAGCTGTTCGCCCTGGTGCCCACCGAGGATCTGGTGGCGGCGGAGCCCGCGCTGCTGGATCAGCTCGACGGCGGGAACGCCTACACCCCCATCGCGCAGGAGCCGCTGCCGGAGGACGTATCCGGGGACCCGATGGCGCTCGACGAGTTCCTGGCCACCACCAGCTGGCCGCCCGCGGTAGCGGGGGTGGTGCTGGTGCAGGAGATCCTGGTGCTGCCGCCCACCGCCGAGCAGACCCTCGACGACGCCATCGCGCCGCTGCTCGCCGACCGTGACGCCGCCGACGCCGCGGCCCGCCGCGCCGCCGACAACCACCCGGACCGCCGCGAGGCCCGGCTCTTCGCGGGTGTGCTCCGCGACGGCACCGTGCTGTCGCTGCTGCACGTCCGACCCACCGAGGACGAGGAAGACCCGTTCGGCGACCTCGACCTGCGCACCACACCCAACCTCGCCCCCAATATCGTCGAGGCGCTGCGGCACACCCTGGAGAACGAGCCGGAGGACTGACGCCGCGGGGCGGCATCGCGCCTACTCGCAGGTGGGGAAGTCCTTGCCCGCGTTGATGCTCGCCAGGGATTCGATTGCGCCGCCGAGGGTTTCGACCCGGACCAGACGCAGGCCATCGGGTATGCGCTGTTTGGCCTCGTTGCAGTTGGCGGCGGGGACCAGGAAGGTCTCGGCACCGGCCTCGCGGGCGGCGATCATCTTGTACTGGATGCCGCCGATCGGGCCGACCTTGCCCGCCGGATCGATGGTGCCGGTACCCGCCACGAACTTGCCGCCGTTGAGTTCACCGGGGGTGAGCTTGTCGATGAGCGCCAGGCTGAAGATGAGCCCGGCGGAGGGACCGCCGACCTCGGAGAGGTTGAAGTCCACCTCGAGCGGGCCGACCGCCGCCTCGGTCGGGGTGACGCCCAGGTAGCCCTTCTCGGCATCGTCGGGCCGCGCGCCGACGGTGAGCTGGACGGTCTGCTCCGCACCATCACGCTTGATCACGATCGGCACCGTCGACCCGGGCTTGGCGGACGCCGCCGCGTCCAGCAGATCCTGCACCGCGGTGAGGGGTTTGCCGTCCAGGCTGATCAGCTCGTCGCCCTCCTTCAGCACATCCCTGGAGGGGCCGTCCTCCGCTACCGAGCGCACCGTCACCACGGTCGGCATGTCCAGATAGTGCAGCGCCGCCAGCTCGGCATTGTCCTCGGAGCGCTTGAAATCCAGCTTGTTGGACTTGTCCACCTCGTCGCGGGAGATACCGGGCGGGTACACCTCCGCGCGCGGCACCAGGCCCTGCTGACCGCTCAGCCACAGCCCGAACGCCTCGAAGATATTCAGCCCGTCGCGAACGGAGACCGTCGTCATATTCAGGTGCCCGGTGGTCTCGTCGACCGGCACTCCCCGCACTTCGACCACGGGTTTGTCACCGACCTCACCCAGCGTGTCGAACGTCGGGCCAGGACCGAGCGCCACGAACGGGACGGTGACGGCGCTACCCACAGCCCCCAGGATCAGAATGGGGATCAGAGCGGCGAGCAGGGTGAATATCCGACGGTTCACCGGGCCAAGGGTACTGGTGATGGGCGCGATCGCGACGCACCGCTGCGCGGATTGCCCTCCGCCGGGCTCCAGTACCGTAGTGGGTATGAGTGACTATCCGTTCGGATTCTCGAACCGCGACGACGATCCGGAGCGCAAGAAGCCGGGCGACGAGTCGGGGTCCGGACCGAACGATCCGTTCGGCTTCATGATCGGCGGACCGGGCGGTGCGGGCGGCTTCGACCCGTCGCAACTCGGGCAGATGCTCAGCCAGTTGGGCGCGATGTTCAGCGGGATGGGTCAGCCGGGCGCGCAATCGGGTCCGGTGAACTACGACGTCGCCAAGCGGCTGGCCCGCCAGCAGCTGGGCGCGGGCGTCAGCCCGGTGACCGAGGGCACCCGCCGCGCCGTCACCGATGCCGCGCACCTGGCCGAACTGTGGCTGGACGCCGCCACCACGCTGCCCGCGGGCGCGACCAAGGCCGTGGCGTGGACCGCCAACGACTGGCTCGAGGAGACGCTGCCCACCTGGAAGCGGCTGTGCGATCCGGTGGCCGAGCAGATCTCGGGCATGTGGACCTCCACACTGCCCGAGGAGGCCAAGCAGTTCGCCGGGCCCATGATGGGCATGCTGAGCCAGATGGGCGGGCTGGCGTTCGGCTCGCAGCTGGGCCAGGCGCTGGGTCAGCTGGCCAAGGAGGTGCTGACCTCCACCGATATCGGCCTGCCGCTCGGCCCGGACGGCACCGCCGCGCTGCTGCCCGCCGCCATCTCCGAGTTCAGCGCGGGGCTGGAGCGGCCGGAGAGCGAGACCCTGGTCTACCTGGCCGCGCGGGAGGTCGCCCATCAGCGACTGTTCGCGCATGTCCCGTGGCTGCGCCAGCAGGTGCTGGGCGCCGTGGAGGATTACGCCCGCGGCATCCGCATGGACTTCTCGGCCATCGAGCAGGCCGCGCAGAGCATCGACCCGATGTCGCTGGCGGATCCGTCGAAACTGGAGGAACTGCTGTCGCAGGGCACCTTCGAACCGCAGACCACGCCCGAGCAGAAGGCGGCGCTGGAGCGGTTGGAGACGCTGCTGGCGCTGATCGAGGGCTGGGTCGAGGTCGTGGTGACCGATGCCGTCGCCGACCGGCTGCCGGGCGCGGGCGCGCTCGCGGAGACGCTGCGCCGCCGCCGCGCCACCGGCGGTCCGGCCGAACAGACCTTCGCGACCCTGGTCGGGCTGGAGCTGCGGCCGCGCAAGGTGCGTGAGGCGGCCGCGCTGTGGCGGCGACTGACCACCGACGCGGGCATCGAGAAGCGCGATGGGGTCTGGGCGCATCCGGACCTGCTGCCGCACTCCTCGGATCTGGACTCCCCCGCCGGATTCATCGACTCGGTGATCGGCGGCGGCACCGCGGCCTTCGACGATCCGCTGGCACAGCTGGCAGAGACCGAGGCCCGGGAGAAGCAAGAGCGCGACGAGAAGCAGGGCGACGGCGGGAACGCCCGCGACGCCGGAGATATCGACATGCGCAAGGGTGACGACGACGCCTGACAACAGCGACGCCTGACAACAGCGACTACGGCCGGAGCGAACAGCGCTCCGGCCGTTCGCTTCTCGGCGGGCGGCGACAGTGACAAGCGCGTGGAACAGGGACCTACGCGCGGGGTGCGGCGGGCGGCGCGGCAGCACAGCGGCGCGGCGGCGAACAGTGCGGCGGCGCAACGGCGCGGCAGGTGGCGAACAGCGCGGCAGCGCAGCGGCGCAACGACGCGGCGGGCGGCTGCGGCGCGGCGGGCGCGGGGGCGCGGGGGGCGCGACGGGTGCGGCGGGTGGGGAGGGTGGCGAGCGGCGCGGCGGCGGGCGGCGTGAGGTATGCCCGCCGGAGCGAGGTACCGGGCGTCGGGCGTGGCGGCTGTCGCCGTGCGGCGTGCGAGCGGGTGAAGTCCCGGGGTGGGCGGGGTCGTGCACACTGTCCGGGCGGGCTACCGACCTGTGGATAGCCGTTCGAGTGCCTGGTCAGGAGGTGTTTTCACCGGCTGTCGTCGGCGCCGGGGCGCGCATACTTCCGGGCATGAGCATGCGTGTCCGGGGGCCGATGCTGCACCCGCGCTATCCGGTGCTGGTGCGGCGTGACGGCGGGGTTCAGGTGGGGTGGGATCCGGGTCGGGCGCTGATCCTGCGGCTACCCGGGGTCGACACCCAGCGGGTGCTGGCCTTCCTGCGACTGTTGGACGGACTGTGCAGCTATCCGCGCATTCTCTGGCGCGCACGCGAACTCGGCATCGAGGCGGATACCGTGCGCGGGGTGCTGGCGGAGATGCGGACGGCCGGACTGCTCGCCGACGCCGGTGCCGAGCGGGTGGGGGGCATCCGGCTCCTGGGCGGGGTGCATCTGCACGGGCGCGGCCCGCTGTCCGACGCCCTGCTGCTCGGTCTGCGACGGATGGGCATGCGTCCCAGTCACTCCCGTGGGGAGTCACCGCCCACCGCATGGCGGCCGCAACTGGTGGTGCTGGCCGACACCCTGGTGCCCGCTCCGGATCTGGTGGAAAGGCTGGTGCGGCTGCGCATTCCGCATGTGCAGGTCTGCGTTCGGGACGGTCGCGGCGTCATCGGCCCGCTGGTGCTGCCCGGTGTCACCAGTTGCCTGTCGTGCGCGGATCGGTATCGAGCCGACCGCGAACCGGAGTGGCCGCACCTGGCGGCGCAGCTGTTGGGGCGGGTCGGCCAGGCCAGCGCGGCCGGTATCGCGGCCACCGCGGGCTTGGCGCTGGCCGAGATCGAGGCCGTCGCGGCGGGCGAGCCCGACCGTCCGCCCACCGTGCTGAACGCCACCCTGGAGCTGAATCTGGATTCCCGACGGCTCGACCGCCGCACCTGGCCGCCCCACCCGTCCTGCCATTGTCGGAAAAGCCCAGTTCAGGTCGAAGTGTGATGGAGGACACTATCTATGGAGTCGATGAAGATCAGCCAATTCCCATGGCACATCGGCTGGTACGTCGGCAATGATGGGGACGTGTCTGAGATTGTGAGCCGCCGCTCCTCCCGCAATGCCAAGTTGGCCAAGATTCCACTCGGTATCGCGGGCCGGGCGGCCGTAGGGTTCGGTCGCAAACTCGCCGGGGGCGACAAGAAGGAGATCAACGCCGAGCTGAACCAGCGGGCCGCCGAACAGCTGTTCGCGGTGCTCGGTGAGCTCAAGGGCGGGGCGATGAAGTTCGGCCAGGCGTTGAGCGTCATGGAGGCCGCCGTACCGGAGGAGTTCGGCGAGCACTATCGCGAGGCCCTCACCAAGTTGCAGGCCGCCGCGCCGCCCATGCCCGCCGCCGCCGTGCACAAACAGCTGGACCAGCAGCTCGGCACCGCCTGGCGGCAGCGGTTCAAGCATTTCGACGACGAGCCCACCGCCTCGGCCAGTATCGGCCAGGTGCACAAGGCCGAATGGTCCGACGGCCGCATCGTCGCGGTGAAGGTGCAGTATCCGGGTGCGGACGAGGCGCTGCGCGCGGATCTCAAGACGCTCAACCGCATGGCGGGCATGATCGGCTCGCTCATTCCGGGCGCGGATGTGAAGCCGATTCTGGCCGAGATCAGCGAGCGCACCGAAGAGGAGCTCGACTACCGCATCGAGGCGGGCCATCAGCGGCAGTTCGCCAAGGCTTTCGACGGGCATCCGCGCTTCCTGGTGCCCAAGGTGGTGGCCAGCGCGCCCAAGGTGGTGGTCACCGAATGGCTGGACGACGCCACCCCGGTCTCGACCATCATCAAGCAGGGCGAGCAGGACCCGGCGGGCACCCTGGAACTGCGCAATCGGGTGGCCGGGCTGATGGCCGAATTCCACTTCTCCTCCCCGGCGATCGCCGGGCTGCTGCACGCCGACCCGCATCCGGGCAACTTCATGATGCTCGCCGACGGCCGTCTCGCGGTCATCGACTACGGCGCGTGCGCGCCACTGCCACAGGGCTTCCCGCCGATTCTGGGACAGATGGTGGCGTTGGCCGTGGAGGAGCGTTTCGACGAACTCACCGAACTGCTGCACGCCCACGGTTGGGTGATTCCCGGAAAGCGCCTGAGCCATCAGGAGATTCAGGACTATCTGCGGCCGTTCACCGATCCCATCCAGACCGAGACCTTCCACTTCACCCGGCGGTGGATGCAGCGGGTGGCGGGCAAGGCCACCGACATCACCAGCGCGGAGATGAAAACCGCTCGCGCCCTACAGCTTCCGGCGGAGCACGTAATGATCTTCCGGGTGCTGGGCGGCTCGGTGGGCATCTGCGCCCAGCTCGACGCCGAGGTGCCGTTCATGAAACTCATGCACGACTGGGTGCCGGGGTACGCCGAGAACCGCCGGGCGAGCTGAAAAGACTTCCCCCACAGCGATACAACCATCGCGGCCGCGACGGCCCCCCGAACGTACAACGACCCGCTCACTGCGAAGTGAGCGGGTCGTATGTGTTCCGTTCCCCCGTCGCGGAGGGGCATCACGCCACCGCGACCTTGCGCGGGCGGCCACGCGGCCGCTTGCGGGCGATCACGACACCCTGGTCGAAGATCTCACCGCCCCACACGCCCCACGGCTCACCGCGATCCAGGGCGGCGGTCAGGCAGCCCTGACGGATCGGGCAGGAGGCGCACAGCGCCTTGGCCTCTTCCAGCTGAGCGGGGCTCTCCGCGAACCAGAGGTCGGGGTTGCCGACCCGGCAGGGGATGTTGAGAGCGACTCCCCGGCGGGTGCGGGTGGTCGGGGTGACGTTTCGGCATGTCGCGCGTTCACGGATGACCGTGGTGGACACGTCTTCTCCTTCAGCTCGTGCAGCGGTCGTTGCGTTGTTCCGCGAAACCGGTGCCTGTGGCTGAAGGGCCGTTGTATCTGTGGCCACGGTTTCGCTTCTGGGCGATCCGTGGCCGGAGGTCAGGGAGTGTTCCCTACCTGGGTCGACTTCGGTGTCGACGCCTGATCACGGTCGCTGGGTGGGCATTACGGGTGCGGGCTGCCGCCGGCAGATGCACCGGACGGAGTCCGGCCTCTGCGGTGGCGCCGAAGACGGCGAAATCAGCGATCGGCTGATCAGCGGTCGGCTGCCAGTCACCCTTGGGCTTGTCCTGCATGACGATGTGCGACGGCGCATAACGTCCGGTTTCGAAAACCTTGCGGAATTCGGAGACGCCGATGCCACTGCCGCGCACGCTGGACAGACGAATCCCCTGCGCGAGGATCCCCCGGGAGGCCGACACGACGGACGGCGCAATCGCTTGCATCGACAAAGTCGTCGACATTGCGTTCGTGGTCATTGGTCTGCCTCCCTCCTGAACTCGTTGCGATCGAAAGTGTTCATGCATGCGGGGTGACACCCCGGGTGCATGACAACCACCCTAAGCGGGCGGTACATCAGTGCACAACCTATTTTTGACCTGCGTTTTTGTGCCCTGTCGCACCTCTTGCGAGGCAAGCCCCCGAAGCTGGGGGCATCGCCGCGGGAACTACGAGGAGGCGCGCAGCCGCGACCGCACGATGGCGATCACCTCCGCGCCGTACGCCTGCAACTTCTTCGCCCCGATACCCGGAATGGCGACCAGAGCGCGGTCGTCGGTCGGCTGCTGTTCCGCGATGGCGGTCAGGGTCGTATCGCTGAAAACCACGAAATGCGGCAGCGACAGCTCGTCGGCCTTCTCCCTGCGCCATTCCTTCAGCGCTTCCAGCAGTGCGGGATCCAGATCGGCCGGACAGCGGGAACAGCGGCCGAGCATGGTCGCGGTGGTGTTGAGCAGTGGTCGCCCGCAGATTCGGCAGGTGGGATGCACGCGCTTGGGACCGCGGCGATCGGTGGTGTGCTGGGCGATGCGCGAGGCCGGGGAGTCGTCGGGGACCAGACCGGCGAGGAAGCGGGAGCGGCGGCGCACCTTGCGTCCCCCCTCGGTGCGAGCCAGCGCCCAGGACAGCCGCAGATGCTCCCGGGCCCGGGTGACGCCCACATAGAGCAGCCGCCGTTCCTCCTCCAGGGCCGCCTCGTCGGCGACGGTGTTGTCCGGACCGAGCACGTGCGCGATGGGCAGCGTGCCGTCGGCGAGACCGACCAGGAAGACGGCGTCCCACTCCAGCCCCTTGGCGGCGTGCAGGGAGGCCAGGGTGACACCCTGGACCGTCGGCGGATGCCGGGCCTCCGAACGGGCGGCGAGTTCGCGGAGCAGGCCGGGCAGGTCCAGGTCCGGGTCGTGGGCGGTCAACTCCTCGGTGAGCTGCACCAGGGCCACCAGCGAGGACCAGCGTTCGCGGGCCTGCGCGCCGGTGGGCTCCTCGGTGGTGAGCCCGAGCCGAGCCAGCGCGGCCCGCACCAGGGTGACCAGGTCCGCGCCGCGCGCATCGGGCAGGTCGTCGCGACCGGCGGTCTGACGCAGCGTGCTGACGGCCTGGCGCACCTCCGGCCGCAGGAAGAAGCCCTCGCCGCCGCGCACCTGATACGGGATGCCCGCCTCGGTGAGCGCCTGTTCGTAGACCTCGGACTGGGCGTTGATGCGGTAGAGCACCGCGATCTCGGCGGCGGGCACGCCCTTGCCGAGCAGTTTCGCGATGGCGCGGGCCACGGCCGCCGCCTCGGCGGGCTCGTCGTCGTACTCGGCGAAGCCCGGCTCCGGGCCGTCGGCGCGCTGGCCGACGAGCTGCAGGCGGGTGCCCGCGATGCGGCCGCGCGCCGCGCCGATGACGCGATTGGCCAGCGAGACCACCTGCGGGGTGGAGCGGTAGTCGCGCTCCAGCCGCACCACCGTCGCCTCCGGGAAGCGGCGGGAGAAGTCGAGCAGATAGGTCGGGCTGGCCCCGGTGAAGGAGTAGATGGTCTGGTTGGCGTCGCCGACCACGGTGAGATCGTCGCGCTCGCCGAGCCAGGCGTCGAGCACCCGCTGTTGCAGCGGGGTGACGTCCTGGTACTCGTCCACCACGAAACAGCGGTAGCGGCCCCGGAACTCCTCGGCCACCGCCGGAAAATCCTCGATGGCGGCGGCGGTGTGCAGCAGCAGATCGTCGAAGTCCAGCAGCATGCCGTCCGGGGTGATCTTGAGCTGTTCGTAGGCCGCGTAGACGGCCGCGACCTTGGCCGCGTCGTACGGGGTCTCGCGGTGGCGGCGGGCCACCGTGGCGGCGTAGTCCTCGGGGGCCACGAGCGTGCCCTTGGCCCATTCGATTTCGCCGAGCAGGTCGCGCACGCTGTCGGTGTCGGCGGGCAGTCCGCCGCGCTGGGCCGCCTGGGCCACGATGGGAAATTTCCTGTCGATCAGCTTCCACGGCACATCGCCGATGACCTGCGGCCAGAAATAGCGCAACTGCCGCAACGCCGCGGCGTGGAAGGTGCGGGCCTGCACCTGGGTGGCGTCACCGCCGAGTCCGAGCGTCCGCAGCCGCCCGCGCAACTCCCCCGCGGCCCGCGCGGTGAAGGTCACCGCCAGCACCTGATCGGCGCGCACGTGACCCGCCGCCACCAGGTGGGCGATGCGGTGGGTGATGGTGCGGGTCTTGCCGGTCCCGGCCCCCGCTAGCACGCAAACCGGGCCGCGCGGGGCACGGGCGGCCGCCGCCTGCTCCGGATCGAGGTCGTCGAGCAGGTGATCGCTGGACTGGGTGGTGGTGGCCGGCACGCGCTCCATCATGGCAGCCGCCTCCGACAGCGCGCGTACCCCGCACACCACGGCTGTCCGGGAACAGGTTCCGCACCCGGCGCGTTGCACGACCCGTGACTGCAACGGACCTGACCATGTACTCGACCACCTGGTGCGGCTACTGCCGCCGACTCAGGAAGCAACTCGACGAGGCGGGGATCACCTACGAGGTGATCGATATCGAGGAGAATCCCGCAGCGGCCGAATTCGTCGGCAGCGTGAACAACGGCAATCACGTGGTGCCGACCGTGAAATATCGGGACGGGTCCACCGCCACCAATCCCAGCCTGGCCGCCGTGCAGCAGGCCCTCGCCGCGATCAGCTGATTCGACGCGCACCCGGGTTCGGCGCGGACGGTCCATGAAAAAAGCCGCACATCCCGTTCGGGATGTGCGGCTTCGCGCTACCGGGTCAGTCGGTGCAGACCGATTCCTTGATCACACCACGTTCCGGGCTGGAACTGCCGGTGAACGGGAACGGCAGCGGCGGCTTGACGGCCGCCAGCTTGTCGAGCGCCGCCCGCTCCGCCTCGGGACGGGTCACCCCGGTCCCCCCGTGGAAGCGCATCTTGTCCTCGCTCATGGCGACCGCGCCGCAGCCATTGGCCCAGCTGGCCAGCACCTCACAACCCCGGTAGCCGCATTCGGCGAGCGCGGCCTGCTCGGCCGACGCCCGGTCCGGATAGTTCCAGGCCGAACCGTAGGAGGTGAAGTCGCTGAACGCGCCGACGGCGATGGCACCCCAGTATCCGTCCGGGCCGGGCTCCGCCGCAGCGGTGCCCATGCCGACGGACGTGAGTGCGGCCGCCGAGACAACCAGACTCATGGCGGCCTTACTCAGAAAACCCATCGAAAAATCTCCCCATCAGAAAACGGCTTCCGACGTGAAAGCCGTTCCAGTGATCTTGACGGGGATTAGTCCTATTTGTCCAACAAGTTCCGAATAGTGGGAATCAGTCTGCGGCAGCCCAGGATTCGACAATCGTGCGCGCGATGGAGATCGATCCCGGCAGCAGCAACCGCGCATCGCCGCCGCCACTGCCCCACGCACCGGCCGCCAGCGCCTCGCGCACCTCGGCGCGGGTGAACCAGTGCGCCTCGGCGATCTCACCGTCGGAGAAATGCAGCGGCTGTTCGGGATCGGCCTGCGCGGCGAAACCCACCATGAGCGAGCGCGGAAACGGCCACGGCTGCGAGCCCAGGTAGCGGACCTCGCGCACATCGACGCCCACCTCCTCCTTGATCTCGCGCTCCACGCACCGCTCCAGGGACTCCCCGGCCTCCACGAAACCGGCCAACAGCGAGAACAATCCCTCCGGCCAGGTGTGCTGGCGGCCCAGCAGCACCCGGTCGCCGCCGTCGTGCACGAGGCAGATGACGGCCGGGTCGATGCGGGGGAATTCCTGATGGCCGGAATCGCTGGTGCGCGACCACCCGGCGTTCGACGCGCGCGTCGGCGTGCCGTCGTGCGCGCTGTAGCCGGCCTTGTCGTGCCAGTTCAGCAGCGCGATGGCGGTGGAGAGCAGACCCGCGCCAAAATCGTCGAGATCCAGTGTCGCCCCCACGGCACGCAGATCGGTCAGCTCACCCTCGATCTCGTTGTCGCGCACCGCCCACAGGTGGAACTCGCCGTCCACACCCAGGAACACCGCATGCGGCGACGGCTCGGCCGACAGCGTCACCGCCTCCTCCAGCACCACCGCATTGCCCTCGACGCGCACCTGGCCGCGCCGGTTCATGCGCACCAGCTTCGCCTGCCCCCAGCCTTCCTTCAGAGCCTGCTCATCGGCGCGGAGATGCTCCGCCCGATCGAGAGCGGAACGCGAGAGCACGGGCACGGCATTGAGATCAAATACGGACACAGCATCTATTTTGCCCTTCGCTTCGCTCCGGGCGGATTCGCGTCAGAGATTGGCGCGGCGGAGGTACAGGAGTTTGTCGGCGGTTTCGAGGGCGTCCACCTCGGGTTCGCCGACGCGGATGAGCTGACCTTCGCGGACCACGCCGAGGACGATATCGCGGAGGTGGCGGGGGGAGCCGCCCACCTCCTCGGGTTCCACGTCGCGTTCGGCGATGGCGAAACCGGCCTCGGGGGTGAGCAGGTCCTCGATCATGTCGACCACGCTGGGGGTGGTGGTGGCGATGCCGAGCAGGCGACCCGCGGTCTCCGAGGACACCACCACCGAATCCGCGCCGGACTGGCGCAGCAGGTGGGTGTTCTCGGCCTCGCGGATGGAGGCCACGATCTTGGCCTTGGCATTGAGTTCGCGGGCGGTCAGGGTGACCAGGACGGCGGTGTCGTCGCGGTTGGCGGCGATGACGATCGAGGCCGCGTTCTGCACACCGGCCAGCCGCAGCACATCGGACTGGGTGGCCGAACCGTGCACCGTCACCAGGCCCGCGTTGGCCGCGCGCTCCAACATGTCGGCGTCGGTGTCGACGACGACGATCTCGGCGGGCTGCACGCCGTCACCGAGCATGGCGTCGACCGCGGTGCGGCCCTTGGTGCCGTAGCCGACGACCACGGTGTGATTGCGCACGGTGTGCCTCCATCGCTGAATCTTGAAAGCCTGCCGGGACCGTTCGGTCAGCACGGACAGGGTGGTGCCGACCAGGACGATCAGGAACAGCACCCGCAGCGGGGTGATGACCAGGATATTGACCAGCCGGGCCTTGGGAGTCACGGGCGCGATATCGCCGTACCCGGTGGTGGACAGCGACACCGTCGAGTAGTACAGCGCGTCCATGAGCGACAGCTCACCGTCGACGTTGTCGTTGTAACCGTCGCGCCCGACGTAGACCACGGTGGTGGCGATGGCCAGCAACAGCACGGCCATGCCGATCCGGCGCCACAGCAGCCGCCAGGGGCTGGTCTGCGCCTCCGGGATGCGCAGGACGCCCACCAGGGCGAAGTCGGGGCGCTCGGTGAGTCTGCCCAGGCCGGGCGAGGAGTCACCGAACATGGAAACCACCGGCCCATCCGAAAGCGTCTAGCTGCGGCACAGGACGGCAGACTACCGGTCCGATCGGCGGGATGTGATGTCCGGACGGGGCGCGTCCGGAGATCGGTCCGACTCCTCCGGTGTGTCGAGCTCGGGGCCGAGTGGTGCGGCGGCGCCGATGAGCTCGGCCAATTCGCCTGGGCCGGGCAGATGTTCGGGGGCGATGGTGCGGCCGGTGCGCACGTAGTGGAAGGCCGCTCCGATCCGGTCCAACATCTCGGCCTCGGTGGCGCCGGTGCGTTGGGCGAGCAGCCGTGCCCAGGCCACGCGGTAGACGGCCAACTGCACGGCGACGGCGGCCTCCTCGGCGGGTTTCGGTTCCGCGCCGGTCTTCCAGTCGACCACCACCCAGCGGCCGTCCGGTTCCCGGAAGACCGCGTCCATGCGACCGCGCAGGACGGTACCCGCCAGTGTCGTTTCGAAGGACACCTCGACCTCGACGGGATTGCGGTCGGCCCACGGCGAGGCGAGGAACGCCTCCTGGAGGCGGACCAGGTCGGCGTCGGTGTCGCCGGTGTCGGACGCGCCGGGGAGTTCGTCGACGCCGAGCAGGCGCGACGCCCCGAACCAGCGTTGCAGCCAGGCGTGGAAGGCGGTGCCGCGCCGAGCGTACGGACTGGGCGGATACGGCAGCGGACGCCGCAGCCGGGCAGCCAGTTTCGCCGGATCGGCATGCAGGTCGACCAGGGCGGTGGCGGGCAGCTGCCCCGGCAGCTCGACCTCTCGGGCGGCCTGCGTGGCCGCGGCGTGCTCGGCGAGCAGCGCGTCGACATCGGCCGCCCAGCCCTCGGGATCGGGGTCGTCGGAGTCCGATTCGCCCGCAACGATTTCGACGTCGACGGACGAATCCGCGAGCGGATCGGCACGCCGGTGCGGCGGTCCGGCACCGACCCTCCCGCCCGCGCTCGCACCGGATGCGCCGCCATCCGAACTCGCGACGTGCGGGTCGCCCGGCGGCGGCACGGTGGCACCGGGTTCCGCACCCGCGGCGCGTCGCTCGCCCTTTGGCGGCGTGGTGGAACCGGTTGGGGCGGCCGGAAACATACCGAAGTCGAGTTCGGTCTGGATACCGCGGGCGGCGCGGCGCTGTTCCTCGCGCAGGTCGGCGAGGGCCGCGCGGACCAGGGCGGCGGCGTGTTCGATATCGGCGCGGCGCTTGCCGAGGGGGTCGCGGGGCCAGGTGGCGGTGGGCGGGTTGTCGGTGAACGGGTTGGGGGTGTCGGGGGGTGGTGGGTCGTCCCAGCGGTCGATGCGAACGGCGCGGGCCAGCATGCCGGGCTGTTCCGCCGCGCGCGCCAGGTCGAGCAGGAAGTCGGAGGGACCCTTGGGCTTGGAGCCGGTCTCGGCCCAGTGGTGCGCCGAAACGAACAGGGCGCGTTCGGTTCTGGTGAGGGCCACATAGAAGAGGCGGCGCTCCTCGTCCAGGCGGCGGGCGGCCAGTGCCTTCTTGTGCGCGTCCAGGGCGCGTTCCAGATCGGCGCGATCGTGGATATCGGTGAGATCGAGCACCGGGACACCCTCACCGGCGTCGTCGCGCTGGCGGTCCCCGCGCAGCGCGGTGGGGAGTTCCGCGAGCGCGCCCATCCAAGTGGTGGTGCCGGTGCCGGACGGGAAGGTGCCGTCCACCACGTGCGGGACCGCCACCACCTCCCATTCCAGCCCCTTGGCGGCATGCACCGTGAGCACCTGCACCCGATCCCGGGCGACCTCGACTTCGCCCGGCTCCAAACCGTTCTCGACCTCCTCGGCGGCGGCGAGGAAGGCGAGCAGCCCGGTCAGCGAGGCGCGATGGTCGGCGGCGTAGCCGGAGACCACCTCGGCGAAGGCGTCCAGATGCTCGCGACCCGCGCCCGCCCCGGCGGTGGCGCGCCGGGCCTGGGTCTCCACGCCCACCCCGATGGTGCGCTCCACATCCGCGACCAGTTCCGGCAGCGGCTGTCCGCTCCGCTCGCGCAGGGCGGTGAGCTCCGCGCCCAGGGCATTGATCCGCGCGAAACCCTGCGGTGAATACTGTTCCGCCGCACCGGGATCGGCAATGGCGTCGGCCAGGCCCGCCTGTTCGGAGGGCTCCGGCGCGACCTCGCGCAGTGCGTCGTCCAGTGTCCCGGTGTCGGTGATGGCGGCCTGCTGTCCGGCGGGCTGTCGAATGGACAGCTCTCGGGCGCGCCGGGACAGGGCGGCGATATCCGCGACGCCGATGCGCCAGCGCGCGCCGGTGAGGATGCGGATGGCCGCGCTGCCCGCCGACGGGTCGGCGATCAACCGCAGCGTGGCCACGACATCGGCCACCTCGGGCGTATGCAGCAGCCCGCCCAGCCCGACGATCTCCACGGGTAGTCCCCGCTCCCGCAGGGCCTCCGCGAGCGGGGCCGCATCGGCGTTGCGGCGCACCAGCACCGCCGAGGTGGGCGGCTGCGCATCCAGGTCGGCGGCGGCCTCCCATTCGGCCGCGATGCGTTCGGCCACCCACTCCCGTTCGTCCGCGACCGTCTCGGTGAGGGCGAAGGCGAGCACGCCGTCGGTGGCGTCGGGCCGCGGGCGCAGGGCGTCCACGGTGACGCCACCGCCCTCGGCCGCCCGCCGCCGCAGCGGATCGGCCACCAGATTGGCCAGTTCCAGCGCCTCCGGTGGGTTACGCCAACTGGT
Source organism: Nocardia otitidiscaviarum NBRC 14405 (assembly GCF_000308635.1). GTDB lineage: Bacteria > Actinomycetota > Actinomycetes > Mycobacteriales > Mycobacteriaceae > Nocardia > Nocardia otitidiscaviarum. The sequence continues at coordinate 42,962 of NZ_BAGD01000100.1, forward strand.
GAGCAGCGGCAGCACCGGCGCGGGAATGCCCGGCGCACAGGGGAAGTCGGTGGCGAAGCGGGGCAGGTTGGCCGCCGACGCACCACGCCACCCGTAGATCGACTGCATGGGATCGCCCACCGCGGTCACCGCGAGCCGTCCGCTCCCGGCCGGGTCGTCGTCGCGATCGGGTCCGATGCCGCCGAAGAGGGAGGCCAGCAGAATGCGCTGGGAGTGGCCGGTGTCCTGGTATTCGTCGAGCAGCACCAGGCGGAAGCGCTCACGTTCGGCGGCCGAGACCTCCGGATGTTCGGCGGCCAGCCGGGCGGCCAGGGACATCTGCGCACCGAAATCCAGTGCGCCGCGGCGGCGCAGCTCCTCGGCGAGCCGTTCCACCAGAGGCAGCAGCGAGATGCGCTCCTCCTGCACGGCGAGCAGGTCCAGCAGGGCCTTCTTGGGTCCGCCGCGCTGCTTGGGGCCCGCGGGCAGGGTGTGGATGAGGCGGTCCAATTCCCGGTGGGCGTCCCGCAATTGGTCCGGCCGCACCAGGTGCTCGGCCAGCTGCCCGGACAGCGCCAGCACGGCCTCGGTGACCGAGACCGGGGTGCGGTCGATATCGAGGTCACCGTCCCAGGTCGAGACGAGCCGATAGGCCAGTTGCCAGAGCTGGGTCTCGCTGAGCAGGGTGGCGTTGGGTTCCACCGGCAGCAGCAGGCCGTGTTCGGTGAGCAGCCGGCCCGCATAGGAGTGATAGGTGCTGATCTCCGGTTCGGAGCCGGTGAGCAGGGCGCGCAGGTGCCCGGTGGGGTCGATATCGCGCACCAGCGGGGCGCCGGCGAGCCGGGCCAGGCGGGTGCGGATGCGGGTGGTCAACTGCTGGGCGGCTTTTCGAGTGAAGGTGAGGCCCAGCACCTGTTCGGGTTCGACCAGGCCGTTGGCGACCATCCACACCACGCGGGCGGCCATGGTCTCGGTCTTGCCCGCGCCCGCCCCCGCCACGACCAGGGTCGGGCCGGGCGGGGCGGCGATCACGGCGGCCTGCTCGTCGGTGGGCGGGGGCAGGCCCAGCGCGTCGGCCAGTTGCCGGGGGGTGATCACTCGTCGGTCACCTGCCGACCGGTGTCCTGCACCGGGCAGCTGCCGGAGACCTTGCAGTGGCGGCAGCCGTCATTGCGCATGGCGAGATAACTGGGGCCGCGGGTGGCGGCGGCCGCGTCGTGGATCACGCCGCGCCACCGGTCGATTCCCGCCTCGTCCAGGGGCGGCTGCGCACGCTGGGTGGCGCCCTCCCTACTGGACGGCTTGGCCACGTAGACCAGGCGGGCGCCGCCGGGTTCGCCGTCACCGAGCGCGCCCTCGGCGGCGGCGACCTGATAGGTCGCCAGCTGGGCGTGGTCCTCGGCGGCCTGTTTGGAGATGGGCGTCTTGCCGGTCTTGACATCGACGATCACGAAGCGGCCCAGGGCGTCTCGTTCCACGCGGTCGACGCGGCCCTTGATGCGCACCGGCAGTTCGTCGGGGCCGCGCGCGGGCAGAGTGAGGTCGATCGGCACCTCGACGCCCAGCGCGGTGAGTTCGTCGCGGGTATTGCGCAGCCAGGCCAGGAAGGTGTCGACCATGGTCTCGGTGCGGCGCAGTTCCTGGCGGGAATGCCAGTTCTCGCCCTCCCGGGAGCTGGGGTCGACCTTCTTCCACGCTTTGGCCAGCGCCGCCTTCACCTGCGCCTCGTCGACCTGTCCGGCCAGGGCCTGCACCAGGGTGTGCACCAGATTGCCCTTGAGGGCGTGCACATTGTCGCCGTCCTGGCCGCCGTGGCGTTCCAGCGCCCAGCGCAGCGGGCAGGTTCTCAGCTGGTCGACGGTGGACGGGGAGAGACCGACGGCGCCGTCCTCGATCTCCCACAGCGGATGCTCGGAGCTGAGGTCGGCGGTGCCGTACCACTCGTCGGGGTGTGCGCCGCGCACACCGGCGGCGGCGAGGCGGGCCAGTTGGCGGGCGGCGCGGTCGGCGCGATCCGGATCGGCCTCGGGATCGCAGACGGCGCCGCGTAATTCGGCGATGAGGGCGTGCATGGCGAGGGCGCGACCCGGATCGACCGGGGCGGGGATGCGGCCCGGTGCACCGTGGTCGGTATCGGCGTCGAGTTCGGCGAGGAAGCGCGACGGGGTGAGATCCTGGTCGCCGGTGACGGATTCGACGGCGGTCACCAGCAGGGAACGGCGGGCCCGGCCGCAGGCCACCAGCAGCAGCCGCCGCTCCTCGGCCAGCAGGGGTGCGGCGCGGCTGAGACGTTCGCCGGTATTCCCTACTCCGGCAATGACATCCACCAGCTCCTCGACGCCGAGCAGGGTGCCGCGCGGGCGCAGGTTGGGCCAGATGCCCTCCTGCACACCGGCGACCGCGACGGTATCCCATTCGCGTCCCGCCGCGCCGTGCGCGCTGACGATGGTGACGGCCTCGCCCGGATCGGTGTGCGGTGCGCTGTCCTGCGGAATCTCCTGCTGTTCCAGGTATTCCACGAAGCCTTCGACGGTGGCGTGCGGCAACCGGTCCACATACGCTCCGGCCGCCTCGAACAGCCCGACCACAGCGTCCAGATCCCGGTCCGCCTGCATCCCGACCGCTCCCCCGCGCTCGGACTGCCCCACCCACCGCCGCTCCAGGTTCGACGCCGTCCACACCGCCCACAGCGTCTCCTCCAGCCCCTCCCCGCGCCGCCGCGCCGCGCGTCCCCGCCCCACAGCCTTCAACACCCGCCGCAGCGGCGCGGACTCCACCTCGGTGAGCCGCCCCAGCACGGCCCGATCCCCCACGCCGATAATGAGATCCCGCAGTATCTCCGCCGAGGACCGATCGAGATCGGCGAACCGCTCCGCCTCCCGCTCTCCGTCCGGCCCGGTAGCCTGCCCGACTCGGACATCTTCCCTGCCGCCGGACACTGCCGCCCCGGCGCCTGGCGTTCGGCTGTCCGCCCCGGCGTCATCGCCTGGCGCGGCCCCGCTCGGTTCGGCGTGGTCCGTCGCGGGGCGGGGCGCGCCGCCGTCGACCGTTGCCGAATCGTCCGGGGCGGAAGCGTTCTCGTCGGCGTCCGGTTCGGGTCGGCGGGTGGGGTGGCCGAGTTCGAGGACCGAGCGGCGGATGCCGCGGCGCAGGCGGCGCAGGCTGATCTGGTCGGCGCCGCCGAGGGGGCCCGCGAGCAGGTCGAGGGCGTCGTCGGCGGTGAAGGCGTCGGGGCGGGGGCCGGGGTGGCGGCTGGGGTCGCTGGCCATGATGGCGCGCAGGGTGAGCAGCGCCCAGGCCGCGCCGCGGCGGCGGGCGAGCGGGACCTCCGGCGGAGGTTGGCGCACGGGGACACCCGCCGCCAGCAGCGCACGCCGCAGGGGGGCCAGCGACAGCGGAATGGAGCGGACGATCACGGCCATCCGGGACCACGGGACGCCGTGGGTGAGGTGCGCGCGGCGCAGATGGTCGGCGATGAGAGCCGCCTCCTTGGCCGGGGTGGTGAGGACGTGGACCCGCACCTCGCCCTCGGGGGCGTCGACCACCCGCAGGGCGACCGGCGGGGTGCGGTGGACGCCGGTGCCGGGGAGGCGGGCGGTGATGCGGGCCAGGGCCTCCTGGATGGCGGGGGCACTGCGGTGGTTGTCGCGGAGGATGACGCGGCGGTCCTCGGGTGCGCCGGGGTCGGCGGCGAAGCGGGCGTCCGCGCCGCGGAAGGTGAAGACGGACTGGTCCGGGTCGGCGGCGATCACTGCGGTGGCGGGGCCGCTGCCGATGGCGCGAACCAGTTGGGCCGCTTGCGGATCCAGGTGCTGGGCGTCGTCGACCAGCAGGTGCCGGACGCGGTCGCGTTCGGCGGCGAGCAGCTCCGGGTCCAGCACCAGGGCGTCCAGCGCCGCGCCCACGAGTTCGGCGGCGTCCAGGGCGGGAGCGCTGGCCTCCGGGGTCTCCATGCCGACCGACCAGCGCAGCAGCATGGTCTGCTCGTACCGCTCGGCGAAGCGGCCCGCGGCCACCCACTCCGGATGCTGTTGGGCGCGCCCCAGTTCCACCAGGTCCTCGGGTCCGAGTCCGCGTTCGGTGGCGCGCAACATGAGATCGCGCAACTGTTCGGCGAAGCCGCCGGTGGGCAGGGCGGGGTGCAGCCGCTCGGGCCAGTACTTCGCGCCGTCCTGGAGTTCTCCGCGCAGCAGCTCGCGCAGCACGATGTCCTGTTCGGATCCGGTGAGCAGCCGCGGTGGCGGATTGCCGTGCGTCGCCGCGTGCGTGCGCAGCAGGCCGAAGGCGTAGGAGTGCACGGTGCGCACCAGCGGTGCCCGGGTCGCGCCCGGCACGCCGCCCAGCTCCGGAGCCAGCGCGGCGATGCGGAGGGTCAGCGCGTTGCGCACCGCGGTGGCCGCCCGTTTGGAGTAGGTGAGCACCAGCACCGACTCCGGATCCTCGCCCGCGACGATCCGGGCCGCCGCCAGATCCACCAGCAGCGCGGTCTTGCCCGTCCCGGGACCGCCGAGCACCTGCCACGGCCGCCATCCCGGTTCCGGCTCCACGCCGTCGAACAGCTCCCGGACATCGGCGTCCCACTCCGGGGAGTGGGACGCGGTCTGCACCCGGCGCACCAATCGCACCGAGCTATCCGATCGCATCACGCGGGCTATTTCAACAGACGCCCCCGACACCATCGTTTGCCCGGTCTTCGCCGAGTGTTCTCGCACACTCCGCCGACCCGGCACCTGTCGTACCAACCCGGCAGAATGGGGCGGTGGCCGATCTCCAGGTACATCGTTTCGGGCCCTCGACAGGGCCGCTCGTGTTGGCGCTGCACGGCCTGACCGGGCACGGGAACCGCTGGCGGGCGCTGGCCGAGGAGCAGTTGCCGGAGGTCCGGATGGTGGCTCCGGATCTGCGGGGACACGGGCGATCGACCTCGCTGCCGCCGTGGGACTTCGAGACCGTCGTCGCCGATCTCGTCACCGTGCTGACCGCCGAGACCGGCAAACCCGCGGTGGTGGTCGGGCATTCGTTCGGCGGGGCGGTGGCGATCCACCTGGCGCGCGCCCGCCCGGACCTGGTGCGGGCCCTGGTCCTGCTCGATCCGGCCATCGGCATCGATCCGGTGCTGCTGCACGACATCGCCCGCAGCACGCTCGAGCATCCCGACTACGAGAGTGTCGAGGCCGCGCGGTTCGACAAGTTGGAGACCGGCTGGGCCGAGGTGGAACCGCGGCTGTTGGACGCCGAACTGGCCGAACACCTGGTGCCCACCGGCGGCGGACGGGTCGGCTGGCGGCTGTTCGCCCCGGCCGTCCTGTCGTACTGGGGGCAGCTGGCCCGCGATGTCGTGCTGCCGCCCGCGGGGATGCCGACCGTCCTGGTGCAGGCCGCGAAGGTGCGGCCGCCGTTCGTGCCACCCGCCTTCCGCGCCGCGCTCACCGACCAGCTGGGCGACCTGCTCACGGTGCACGACTTCGACTGCGACCATATGGTGTCGGAGGCCCGTCCCGCCGAGACCGCGGCGCTGGTCCGCGCCGTGCTGGCGACCACGTGACCGCCCACCGACGGGCCTCGACGGCCACCGACGAATTCCGAAACGACCGGGAGCGCATGCGATGGCGACGACCGATGCCGAGATCGAACGAGTCCGCGCACTGGTGGCCCTGATTCCGCCCGGCCGCGTCGCCACCTACGGCGATATCGCCGCGGCGGCGGGCCTGTCCACCCCGCGCACCGTCGGCTGGATCATGCGCACCGATTCCGCCGACCTGCCCTGGCACCGGGTGCTGCGCGCCGACGGCCGCCCCGCCCCGCACCTGGCGGGCCGCCAACTCCAACGGCTGGCCGCGGAGGGTTGCCCGCTCCTCGACGATCGCGTGGACCTGCGCCGCGCCCGCTTCGACCTCACCGCCGATCAGTCCCCGAGCGACTGATCGCGGTCGGTCGCGATACCGAGAAACACCTGCACACTGTCGGAACGGTTCGGGAAGTCGGCCCGAAACATCTGCACCGCCACGGTGCGGCGGACCGCGGTCTCGGGATCGCGGAGATGCAGCAGCGGCCGGTCCCGACCGTAGGCGGGGATGCCCTCGTCCCAGATCCGCCGGAAGAATTCGTAGCGACCCAGATCGGCGAGCAGTTCGCTCGCGGCGACACCGGTCCCGGCTCCCGCGATGAGGCCGCGCAGCCAGCGCACCAGCAGGCGGGTCTCCTGCTCCCATTCCACCAGCACCCGGCGCGAGGACTTGTCGCCGAGCAGCCAGCGCAGCATATTGCCGTCGTCGGTGATTCCGGGAAAGGCCCGCGCGAAACTGTCGTTGCAGGCGAGCACGTTCCATCCGATATCGAGGTAGGCGGCGAGGTTCGGTTCGTGCAGCATGAGCGCTCGGCGCGGATCGTCACCGAGCCCACCGCCGAGCTCGCCGCGCAGTTCGTCGGGGGCGATGCGTTCACGCACATCGAATCCGGCGAGATCGAGCAGATACCGATACTCCACGGCGGACAGCGGACCGATCTGGTGCAGACAGCGGACCAATGCCTGGAGCACTTCCTGGGTCGGGCGCTCTCGATTGCCGTTCTCCAGGTGTGTGATGTAACTCGCGCTCACCCCGGCGTTGAATGCCAGCCTTTCCCGGGAGACCCGTCGACTGTCCCGCAACCGCCGCAGTAAATTTCCGAGTGTCGGCGGCTGCACCTCCCCTGCTTTGTCGACGCACCCCGAATTCGCTGCCATGGTTCTCCTCCGTCCCGACCCATCGCCAGTCGTACCTAGATATAAGTCACCCGTATTTAGTTGTCCACTAATAGTTTTCACGGTATTACGGCCGCCGGACGGGAAGTTTTCGTGGCAGTACACCGCGGAACACGTCGAGCTAACGTCCGGATTCGCGTTGCCGAGGGCTTGCCCGCTCGCCGGTCGGCCACTCCTCGGGAAATCCGTACTCGAGGACCTCCTGAATCAGCGAGTGCTCGAACCCGATTCGCCCGACCGGATCGAAGCGGATGATCCCGGCGGCCTGCGCGGTGGTGATACGGTCCAGCAGCGCGGTTTCCGAGCAGCCCAGCAGCGCCAGCAGCCCGGCCACGTCGGCGTCGTCGCCGAGTCGGGCGGCGTAGCGCAGAGTCCGGATCACCTCGGCGGGCAGCCGCTCGATCCGGGCGCGCACGATATCGCGGACGCGCGGCGGCAGTTCGCGAATATCGCCGTGCTGCGCCGCGATTCCGGCAAGTTCGCGCACGAACAGCGGATTGCCGCCGGTACGTTCGCGTAGGGCGGCGATGGTGTCGCGGTCCACGGCCGTCCCGCCGGCCGTCCGCACCATGCGCGCCACGGTATCCGGACCGACCCCGTTCAGTTCCTCCCAGGACACGGTGCGGTCGGCCAGCGCGGTCACGGTGGCGCGCAGTTCCGGCCCGGCCTCGGCCGGGCGCAGCGTGAGGATCAGCAGCACGGGCGCGCGGCGCAGCCAGGCGGCGAGCAGGCGCAGGATGTGCAGGGTCACCGGATCGGCGTACTGCAGATCCTCGAGCACCAGGGCGACCGGCCGGGCGGCCGCGACCGTCCGACAGCGCTGCGCGATGGTCCGGGCGACATCGAAATAGCGTGCGGCCGAGAGCAATTCGGCGAATCCAGCGGGACCGTCCAGGCTCGCCGCGATATCCGCCCAGGCCCGCGCGGGCGGCCCGCCGTCCACGCAGCGCCCGGTGGCTACGGTCCACGATCGCCGTCGCAGCTCGGCCGCAACCGACTCCGCCAGATAGGTCTTGCCCATACCCGCCGCACCGGCCAGCCATATCGGGCGGGCGCCGCGTGCCCAGGCGTCGGCGGCGGCCGCGAGCACGGCGGCGAACTGTCGCGGATACCCGGTGTGCGCACCACCGGACGGGCTGGGTCCGAGCGCCGAGTCCCGCCCTGCGGCAGGTGTTTCCGCGATCGCATGCACGGTCGGGCCGACTTGGAGCGGATCCGTCTGGTTGAGGATGGCCGACTCCAGGTCCCGCAGCCGTCGTCCCGGATACACCCCGATCTCCCGCACCAGGTACTCACCGGCACGGCGCAGTGTGGCCAGCGCCTCGGCCTGCTGACCGAGCCGATACTGGGCGATGGCGAGCAGGCGAGCGCCCTCCTCCCGCCCGGGCCGCTGGTCCAGCAGCGGCCGCAGCCCGGTCACCACCTCGGTCGGCCGGTCCAGCGCGAGTGCGGCCTGTGCGCGCAGTTCCGCGGCCAGCAGACGCAGGTCGGTGAGCCGGTCGGCCTCACCGACCGCCCACCCCGCGTCCTGGAAGGATTCCAGCGCGGCACCGTCCCAGCAGGCCAGTGCGGCATCGAGCAGTCGGCACCGGTCGGCCGGGTCGATACCGGTCCCCGATTCCCGGAGCCGATCCTGGTAGACGCGCAGCAGCGCCTCGAAATGCCAGGCGTCGACCTGTTCGACCGCGAGTCGCAGCGCGTAACCGCCGCCCTCGGACACCAGGACGGTGGCCGGTGCCCGCCGATGACGTCGCGGTTCGAAAACCGTTCGCAGCTTGTGGATCTGGACCTGGAGCACGGAGGCGGCGCTCGACGGCGGCGTCCCCTCCCAGATATCGTCCACGAGCCGGTCCACCGACAGCACCCGGCCGTGCGCCACCACCAGCCGCCCGAGCAGCGTGCGCGGGAGGCGACCGCGGATGTCGACGGGCGTGCCATCGATCACGACACGCAGCGGCCCCAGCACTCGTATCCGCCGATCGTTCATCACTTTCCCGGCCCGCCAAGTATTCTCACGCATCCGAGGCCGCACCTCGGCCGTTTGCTGAATATTAACGATTTGCCGAAGTGCCAAGTCGTACTGTCCCATTGGCGTGTCGCGGGCAATGTTCGAAATCACATCCGTGGAAGTAATCCGTTGGCCACCCGAATCTTTCAGGAAGAACCACACAGAAAGTCACCGAGAAGCCGGGACCCGGAAACTGTCTGTCATGCGTGAGAACGGCTTCGCCGCCGCACTGCTCGGTTATCTGTCCGACCTCACCGAAACCATTGCCCGGCGCATCGACCGAATCGTGATCGCCCGCACCCTCGCCCTCGACGAAGCCGGCGCTCCCGACGGTCTGTACCGAGACCGTTTCGGTGCGCTCTGGGAGAAGCATGCGCGCGGGTGGCGGCTGTGGCTCCGGTCCGGCGCGGCCCTCGAGGTCCTCGCGACCGAAGCGGACATCGCCCGCACCCTGCGCAGTTTCGCGCCGTTCACCCCGGTGGTCGTGTGGCTGCCGCGCCGATGAACGACCGGATCGCCGACGACCGGATCACCGCCGACCTGTCCTATCCCGCCATCGATCGACCGGACCTGTACGACCGGCTCGATGCCGCCACGGCCGCCGGGGGCCGGGTGGTGCTGCTCAGCGCGGCGGCCGGAACCGGGAAATCGGTCGCCGTCGCGGACTGGTTACGGCGGCGGCCAGCGCCCGGAACGACCGTCACCTGGGTCGACCTCGCCGACTCCGATACCGATCCGGGTGTCGCGCTGCGCGGCTGCACCGGGCCGACCCTGCTGATCGTGGACAATGCCCAGCGGATCACCGATCCGACCGCACTGGAACCGCGCCTGCGCTGTCTGCCGAGCACGGTGACGGTCGTGCTGTGCGCACGCACCGATCCGGCGCTGCGCTGGCACGCCTTGGAACTGTGCGGCCGGGTCACCCGGATCGGCGCCGCCGAACTGGAGTTGACCGCCGCGCAGACGCGGGCACTGTGCGCCCAGCACGGCTACCACCCGGATGACGATGAGCTGGCGGCGCTGCGGGAGTTGACCGGTGGCTGGGCGGCGCCCACGCGCATCCTCGCCGCACGGCTCGCGCTCGCTCACCCCGGCGGGCGATCGGTCGCGGCCCTGCGCACCCATCCACCACGAGCGCTGTCGGACTTCCTCACCCGGGAGGTGATCGAGCCGCTGCCCGCCGAGCTGCGCCGATTCCTGCTGTGCACCGGTGCGCCCGCGGCCTTCACCACCGAGCTGGCCGTGACGCTGGCCGGACCGTCGGCACCACTGCTGCTGCGGGAGTTGGAACGTCGCAATATTCCGATCGCCCGGATCGCCCGCGACGACGGAGTCTGGTTCGGGCACCATCCGCTGCTGCACGCCCAGCTCCGCGCCGACCTGCTGCGGCTCGGGGCGGAATTCGCCGCCGGACTGGAGTCGCGGGCCGCACGATGGTTCGACGCCGCCGGTCTGCCGCTGCTGGCGCTGCCCCACCTGCTCGACGCCGGTGCGAGCGACCGACTGGCCGACCACCTGCGCCGGCACGGAATGACGATGGTGCTCGACGGCGACGGTCCGGCCCTGTTCGCGCACCTGTACCGCGGGCGGCCGGAGCTGTCCGACGATCCCTACCTGGCGCTGCTGCGCGCGGTGGACGCACTGGGTCGCGGTGACGCCACGCTGACGGAATCGCTGCCGCCGCCCGGCCATCGCGGGGCGACGTCGGTGGCGCCCGCCGCGTGGCTGACCCCGCTGGCACGCGCCGCCCATATCGATGCCGCGCTGCGCACCGACCGTCCGGTGGGCAGGCCGGTCGCGGCACCGACCACCGGCCACCTCGATCTCGACTGCTATCTCACCGTCCACCTGGCGTCGGCGCGCGTACTGCACGGGGATCGCGCGGACGGGGAAGCTCGGCTGCGGCACGGGCTCACCCTGGCCACCCGGGCCAACCGGCCCGGGTTGGCCCTGCGGGCGGTGACCGGGCTGGCCGTCGCGGCGGGCCGCGCCGACGCGGTGACCGCCATGCGCGATCGCGCCGCGAAGGCCATCGCGGTCGCCGCCGAACACGATCTGGATCGGACCGTCGACGCCCTGCACGCCGCGGGCATGGCCGCCTTCGGAGCGTATCTACAGGGTGAATCCTGGCCGGCGGACCAGACCGAAGCGCTGCTGACCACCCGGGAGGACGCCGACGGCACCCCGCGCCCCGCGGCCGGGTGGTCGACCCACGTCATCGGGCGGCTGCTGATCTTCCACCGATGCCCGGAGCAACGCACCGCCGCCGAGGATCTCCGCTCCGCCATGCTCGCGCTGCTCGACCGTGGTGGCCCCCTACCGGTGTCGGGATCGCGACTGCTGCTGCCGGTGGTCTGGGCGCTGTCGACGGTGCGGGCGCCGCGGACCGCGCGACTGCTGGTGGCGCACGCCCGCACCACCGGCGGCGGCATCCCGGAGGTGCCGCTCGCGCAGGCGGCGCTGGCATTGGTCGCGGGCGGAGCCACCGCCGTGCGGCCGATGCTCGCGGCCGCGCACGAACGCGCCGCGGAACTCGCGACCACCGAGCGGACCACCCTGTGGTTGCTCGACGCGGCCACCGCGGCGCTGTCCGACGCGCCGCATCCGGCCGGGGACCGGCTGCGGCGCGCTGTCGAACTCGCCGCGCCGGAGCAGGTGGTGCGGCCCTTCCTGGATGTCCCCGGAGTGATCGAGATGCTGGATGACCGGGCCGGAACCTTCGGGCGCGGAGACGATTTCGTGGACCGCATCCGTCGGCATCCGGGGATCGGCCGCACGGCGGCCGCACCGCCGCTGACCGCCGCCGAGATCACCGTCCTCACCCAGCTGCCGTCCGGGCGCACCGCCCAGCAGATCGCGGCCGACCTGGGGGTATCGATCAATACCGTGAAGACGCACCTGCACCGCCTCTACGCCAAACTCGGCGTGAACTCCCGGATGGACGCCATCGGCCGGGGCCGCCGCATCGGCCTGCTGTGAACGCGGTCCGTGCGGGCTGCACTCACCGGTGAGCCGGCAGTCTGTGGCTACCAGCGCGGCGGTCCGAGTGCCGCCGATGAACCCATGACCGGCGATGTAGCGTAGCGACTCCGCTGTCACCCGGTCCGCGTCAACGTGGCACCCGCGGTCGCCGGTGTGTCACCCATCGGAGGTGAAGCACCGGCCGCGGGGTTGGGCGTAGCGTCGGATCCGTTCCGAGCGGAGGAGCCGTCAGGTGCCGAACGAGGAAGTACCGCACACCGTTCCGGCCGGCGCGCGGCCCGGTGTGGTGCGGCGCGCGCTGCTGCCGCCGCTGCTCACCGCGGCGGTGCTGCTGCTGGCGTACTTCGTGCTGCCCTTCACCGGCGTGCTCGCGGGCCGCGCACTGGTCGTGCTGGTCCTCGGCGGGCTGCTGGTGTGCGTGACGCCGGGTTGGGAGTTGCGGCGGGTGCTGCGCGCCGAGAACCCGCTCGCTCGCGGGCTGGAGGGGCTAGCCGCCGTATTCGGGCTGCATATCGTCGGTTTCGCCACGGTCTACCTGATGCTCTCCGAGGTCGATCCGGCCAACTTCAGCGAAACGCTGACCCGGCTGGACGCGCTCTACTTCTGCGTGACCGTCTTCACGACGGTGGGCTTCGGCGATATCGTGGCCGACTCCCAGCCCGCCCGGGCGGCCGTGCTCGTTCAGATGGTCGTCAACCTCGTCCTGATCGGGGCGGCGCTGCGGCTGTTCACACATGCGGTGGGGCTGCGGCAGCGACAGTTGGATCGGCGGGAACCGGGAGCCGATCCGCCCGCGACGGGTCCGTGACCGGCGGCGAATCCACCCCGCGACAACCTCGACAAGGGGTGCCGAGTGGCCGAGACCGGGGCGCGCCCAGCGAGCGGATCCCCAGCCCCGAACGAGCTCGACGGCCAGAGCCGGGCGGGTCGACCACCGGACCCGCGTAAGCCCAACGGCCAGAGCCGGGCGAGCGGCTCGTAGGTCCCGGGTAAGCGAGCGGCGGGAGCCTGGCGAGCGGTTCGTCAGACCCAGGCGAGCCGAGCGGCGACCGGAGCCTGGTGAGTCGGTCGTCGGGGCGGCCGAGTCGGACGGTCGGAGGCGATATCCGCCACTCGGCGGCGACATCCGGCGAAACCCGGTACGCGCTACCCCGTGCGGCGGTTACCGTGGATTCATGTCCACCCGTCTGGCCTGCGTGGTGTTCGATGCGACCGAGCCCCGGTCGGCGGCTCGCTTCTGGGCGGAGTTGCTCGGTTGGGAGATCACGCTGGACCGGCCCGCCGAGGTGGACGTGGCCGCGCCCGATCCGGACGGGGTGGAGGTGGCGCTGACCTTCCTGGCGGCCCCGCACCCCAAGGCGGCCAAGAACCGCATCCATTTGGACCTGGCCAGCCGGTCGCTGGATCACCAACGGGTGCAGGTGGATCGGGCGCTGTCGCTGGGCGCGCGGCGGCTGGACATCGGGCAGGGCACGGTGCCGTGGACGGTGCTGGCCGACCCCGAGGGCAACGAGTTCTGCGTGCTCGAGCCGCGTGAACAGTACGTCGACACCGGCGCGGTGGCCGCCATCGTGGTCGATACCCGAAATCCGTTGCGACTGGCCGAGTTCTGGTCGGCCGCCGCCGGATGGCCGCTCACCCACGACACCGCTCGCTACGCCGGAATCCGCTCGGCGACCGGGCAGGGCCCATGGCTCGAGTTCCTCCGCACCCCGGCCATCTGCCCCGACCGCGGCCGCCTGCACCTGGATCTGGTCGCCTTCCCCACCGACGATCCGGCCGCGGAGACCGCTCGGCTGCGCGCCGCGGGTGCGACGCCGATCAGCTCCGGTGGTGACGAGACCGATGCCCCGGTGGCGGTCCTCGCCGATCCGGAGACCAACGAGTTCTGCCTACTACGCGCGCCCGCCGATTGACCAGCGGCCAGATCCCCGGCACGAAGGCCGCGGCCGATCTCAGGTATCGGACTCCGCACGACCGCAGGCCGCCTCGCCCTGCGCGGGTTCAGGCCGCCTCGCCCTTCTTGAGCCGCCGTCGCTCCCGCTCCGAGAGCCCACCCCAGATGCCGAAGCGCTCGTCCCGGGCCATGGCGTACTCCAGGCACTGCACGCGCACCTCGCAGCCCGCGCAGACCCGCTTGGCCTCCCTGGTGGAGCCGCCCTTCTCGGGGTAGAACGCCTCCGGATCGGTCTGGGTGCACAGGCCGCGCTCCCGCCAGCCCGTATCGTCGAATTCGGCCTTGTCCGCGAGAGCCTCGAACGCGGCGTCGAACTTGGTGAACATCAACTTCATGGTGTGCCTCCAAGCATGCGTAGCGACAGCGGTGGTTTTCGACGGGACTACTAGCGGCCCATGGCGCAGTCGGCGACCGCGCTGAGCGGGCGGGACTGCTCACCGGCGGCGAAGATGCGGCGCGCGTGCACGGCGGCCGGAGTGGACGACCAGGGCGCGAGCGCGGTGGTGAACATGAGCTCGCACCACGACAGCGCGGGCACCTCCCCGCCCGCGAGCGTGCCCAGCAGCGACATCTCGGTGTCGTGGTCGGTCCAGGCGGCGAGCAGCCAGGCGGCGTCGAGGCGCCCGAGGAATTCCTCGGCGTCCTCCGGCGGGCCGTTCGGGGCGTCCACGGCGAGGTGGACGACGGCGGAAATGGCATGGCGCATACGGGCATCCAGCCCGATGCCGTTGTGCAGCAGCAGGCCCTCCAGGGCCTCCCGTAGGCCCGCGCCGCGATCGACTCGGAAATCGGTGCGCCGCTCGGCGGTGGTGAACTCGAACATGACGTTCCTTTCGCGATAATGCACGTAGGAATAGAAAATCAAGGTAGACAAGGGGTTTCGGCCTGGCGCACCGGAATTCCGGATGCGGTCCCCGCCGCGGTGGCTCGGTATTCCACGAGCGCCGCCAATGTTCCCGGTTGCCAATCCCGGCGGCCGGGTACCCGGCACCAGTCCCGGGCCGGATTGTCGGAGGTCGAGAACAACCGCAGTGTCATTCCCGCCATGGTCGCCATGCCGAACAGCACCGCCGCGTCCACCTCGCGATCGGAAACGGTCAGCCGCACATCGGCCTGGCGCAGACCGGTTTCGGCGCACGCCCGCCCCGCCAGCCATACCGCGCGGGACGCGGCGGCCATGCCGGCGGCCACCCGGGGGCCGCGCGGATGGGCGTGCTCGTAGTCGGAATAGGGTCCATACCACAGGGCGGTACCTTCGCCATCACATACCGCGAACGTTCCGGATCTCGGATCCCCCGCGGCGGCGACCGCGATATGCGGCACCAGCCTGATCATTCTCGACATCGGTGACTCGCTTTCGAAACACGGCCGCCCCGCAAAAGATGACGTGACCGCCCGGATCATCGAAATGCATTCTGGTGAACCGCTTCTGGTTGCGGCTTCAATGCATGTGATTGATCTAAAAGCGACAAGACCGACTTGTCCACCCGCAGCCAAGGTTTGAGCAAACCCCTAGCAGTACCCACACTGACCAGTGGTGGTACCGATGCGAGTAGCCACTCGAAGGAGAACCGCACTCTTTCGGCAAACACTGTCGCGCACCGCGTTCAGACCTTACGGTCTCCTCATGCCATATGTGCACTCGGGTTCGGCAACCGTCCACTTCCGCACGTCAGAGGTATCGGGACCCACCCTGGTGGGCGCGCACGGATTCTTCCTGGACGGGTCCGCGTTCGAACCGCTGCGCAAACCCCTGGCGGCGGCCGGGATAAACCTCGTCACGATCGACGCGCGCGGCCACGGCCGCACTCGGACGCCCGACGGTGAAATCTTCAGCTACTGGGATCTGGCCGCCGATATCCTGGCGGTCCTGGATGAACTCGATATCGACGGGGCCGTGATCGGCGGCATGGGTCAGGGCGGATTCTCCGCATTGCGCCTGGCCCTCGCCGCACCGCATCGGATTCGGGGCCTGGCGCTGATGGACACCGAGGCGGGTGAGTGCACACCGGCGGAATTGGCCTGGTACCGCGTATTCTTCGAACGCTGGTGCGGAAGTGAACCGCTCGCACCGCTCATCGCGGAATTGGCCCCGCAGCTCATCGGCGGCCAGGATCCGCGCGCCTGGCGGGAATGGACGGTGCGCTGGAGCGAATCCGATCGCACGATCGTGGGCGCGGCGGCGCGATGCCTGATGGATCGCCGCTCACTCCTGCATCGACTGCCCGAGATCACCGCACCCGCACTGGTATTGCGCGGCAGCCACGACGGCGTCAGCACCGCGCAGAAATCGGAGGCACTGGCGGCGGGGTTGCCGGGAGCCGACGGCGTGGTCACGATTCCCGGCGCCGGGCACGGCGCGGTGTGGACACATCCGGAATCGATCGCACCCCTGCTGATTCAGCTGGTGCGCCGGGCGGAGGGCGATATCGATTCCGTGCGGACGCCGCGCACCGCGCCGGGCCGCGGTGCGCGAGTCGCCGTGCCGCCCGCCGCGATCGCCATGTGACGCGCGGCCGCACCGGAACGCGGACGCGGCGGCGCGGGCGGACTCAGGAACGCACGTCGACGGGATGCGTCCGCTCCGAACACCAGGTGGGCAGTCCGAGGAAGATCTGAATCTGGTCCGGATTGCTGGCGCTGTAGACCTTGAACAGTTGCACGGCGATGGAGCGGCAGCGCCCGGTCTCGGCGTCGCGCACATGCATGATGGGCCGGTCTCGCCCGTAGGCCGCCACCCCTTCGTCCCACAGCTCGCGGAACAGGTCGTAGCGGCCGAGTTCGGCGAGGAATTCGGTGGACCAGGCGGTGTCGCCGGTGCTGCCGATGAGCCCGCGCAGCCAGCGCACCGTGGTGCGCACCTCGGCTTCCCATTCCACCATGACCTGCCGGGATCTCGGATTCGCGAAGAACCAGCGCAGCATGTTCACGTCCTCGGCCAATCCCGGGAATGCGCGGTTGTAGCTGTCATTGCAGGCCAGCACATTCCAACGGGTGTCGATATAGGCTGCCAGGTGCGGTTCGTGCAATTCCAGCGCGCGGCGCATATCCGGGCCGACCTCGTCGCGCAGTCGATCGACGGAGGGAAATTCCCCGGCACCCAGTCCGGCCAGGTCGAGCAGATGTCGGCGCTCCACCTGGGAGAGAGCGTCGATGCGGTCGAGATAGCGCACCAGCGCGTCGACCACCTCACGGGTGGGGTGGTCGCGGTCGCCCTTTTCCAGATGGCTGATATAGCTGGCGCTGACTCCGGCGTTGAAGGCGAGGCGTTCCCGGGATACTCCTCGGTCGTCGCGCAGGCGACGCAGCAGCAGGCCGAACGACGGCGGGCGCACATTCTCCGAATCACGTCTGGGTTTCGCGCTCGTAACCACGACTATCCCCTTCCACAAACTCTCAGCAATCACGTTCGATGCCTGCGCGGACCCGGCGGCGCATACAGCCGGACACCCGAACCACAACGTCGAAGAACTGCGGTGATTGCCTCACCCGTCGTCAGTTCCGCTTCGGGATAGTGCCACATTTTGTTGTACATAAGACCAAAACATGGCTGTTTCTTTACTGTGTCGCCGCTGGCAAGCCCACGTCGAACAGTAGCCCGCGAACATAGGGCAATCGAAAATCCGGGACCGTCGATCCGCGTCGGGTTCGGGTCCGCCACCGCCCGCCCGCTACCATCGGCAGCCATGACCAGCCTCGTTCCGGACCGCGCCCCGTGACGACCGTCGACGCGATCGTGCTCGCCGGCGGGCGCGCCACCCGGATGGGCGGGGTGGACAAACCCGCCATCGTGGTCGGCGGGCAGTCCATGCTCGACGCCGCCCTCGGCGCGGTCGCCGACTGCGCGCGCACGGTGGTGGTGGGGCCGCAGCGGCCGGAGCTGCCACCGGAAATCCTGCAGGCGCAAGAGATTCCGGCCGGGGCCGGACCGGTCGCCGCCATCGCCGCTGGCCTGGGCGTATTGGCGGACTGCGACTTTCCCGCCGGGCTGATCGTGGTGCTCGCGGCCGACATGCCCTTCCTCACCGCGCCCGCGGTCGACGAACTCCTCAGGCACGCACTCGAATCCGGCAGTGACGCGGTGTTCGCGGCAGACGAGTCGGGGCGACCGCAGTACCTGGTCGGCGTATGGCGGCGCGTGGCGCTGACCGCGGCGGTGAGCCGACTGGAGTCGTTGGTGAACCAGCCGATGAAGGCGCTGGTGCCGGTGGACACCGTCATGGTGCCGCTGGCGGGGGTGGCCGATTGCGATACCCCCGACCAAGTGCGCCATGCGCGCGAGGCGGTCGAGCAAACCGCGGCAAACACTCCGATGACCCTGGACGAGGCGCGTAGTGTGTTGCGCCACACTGTATCCCAGCTCACTCCCCGCAGCGCCGCGATCCGGGCGGCACGCGGCGCCGCGCTCGCCGAACCACTGCTGGCCGCCGACGCTCTACCGCGCTTCGACGTCTCGGCCATGGACGGTTACGCCGTCTCGGGGGACGGGCCGTGGCAGGTACGCCGCGACATCGGCTTCGCGGGCGGGCAGCGGCCGGTCGGGCTGCTGGCCGGTGAGGCCGTCCGGATCGCCACCGGCGCGCATGTTCCCGACGGCACCACCACCGTGGTGCGCGACGAGTTCGTCCGGGTTGACGAGAGCGGCGTGCTGCATCGCCTGCCGGACGCTCCGGTGCGCGACGATGTGCGCCGCCGCGGCGAGGACTGGTTGCCGGGGACCGAGATCGCGCCCGCCGGGACACCGGTGCACGCCGCGCTGGTCTCGGCGGCGGCCAGCGCCGAGGTGCGCACGGCGCTGGTGCGCGGCCCGGTGCGGGCGCGAATCGTCATGACCGGGGACGAGATTCGCAGCGAAGGGCCGCTGCACGCGGGACAGACCCGCGATTCGATCGGCCCGATCCTGCCCGACCTGCTGGCCTGGCACGGCGTGCAGACCCAGGACCGGGTGCATCTGCGCGATGCCGCCAACGCCTTCGACGAGGTGCTGGCCGCCGCGTCCGACTGCGATCTGCTGGTGATCGTGGGCGCGACCGGCGGCGGCGCGGCCGATCAGCTGCGCGCGGCCTTGGGCCGGGCGCGGGCCGGCGTGCTGGTGCGCAGGCTGCGGCTGCGGCCGGGCGGATCCACGGTGGTCGCGCAACTGCGTTCCGGCGCAGTGGTTCTCGGTCTACCCGGCAATCCGTTCGCCGCCGTCGCGACACTGCTGGCGCTGACCCCGGCCCTGGTGTCCGGCCTCACCGGCGCCACGCACGAGCGCGTACTCCTGGGGCCGCTCGCCAACGCCGGTGAGATCTCCGGCCCGGTGGCGCGCATCGTCCCCGCCCGGGCGGTGCCCGCCGGAGGCTGGGTGGGCGACGCGAGCATCCGCACCGCGCACCTGGCCGGACTCCTGCACCGCGACGGTCTCGTGGTGGTGCCCGCCGAGGCCCGCGACGGCGACCCCGTGGAGTTCATTCCGCTGCCCGGCTGAACCGCGTCACGCGCCGCCGCGTCCGCACCACGCGGGCCCGAATTCGCACATCCCGATCCGCGACGCGCTCCCCTGCTGCACGCTGTGACTCCGCCCGGCGGGCCATCACCTCGCCCGCATCGAGTCCCGACCTTGCGCCGCCATCACCTCTCCCACACCGCGGTCCCGATCGCGCGCCGCGGTCGCCGACTTGGAATGACCGGGTGGCCGGGTGACGCGCACCGTCGAGCGCGATCGGATCGCCTCGGGCGCAGTGAGTTCGACCACTCCGGTGGGGGCGGGCCGACGGGCGGCGCACCCGCCGGTATGGGGCGCGGCCCGTGCCTTTGCGGCCTCGTACGCCGAGAAACCTATTGCAAACCAACCGGTTTGCGAGTGGTTGGACGCCGGGCGAATATGGTCGGGTAGTGCTCGTGGGAGACGAGCACTACGGCACAGTCGATGGTGACGGCGCGAGTACCGAGCCGACCGACCTCCCCTTCCTCGCGGGCCGGGTCTACGACACCGAAGACAGACTGATGCAGCGCGCCTACACCTTCGCCTGCCCGGTCCCCGGCTGCCCCCATCTCCACGAGGACCGCACCGACAGCCCCCCGGAGGTCTGGCAGGCCCGCGTCAAGTCGGCCCTGGCGCGCCACCTCGCCGCGGCACACCCGGATTGGCGTCCCAGCGCCGACGACTGACAACCCGTCGACCTCCGGGGGAATGGGGATATACACCCCGCCACCTCGGGCGAGCCGGATCGTCCCGTGGAATCGCGGCGGGAAATCCACGACATCGAGCAGTCGTCGAGAAGTGGCCGGATTATGCCCGCGATCCCGCAGCAAACCGATCGACCGGGGCGGGAACGGGCCCGTTGGAAAGGCGCACATAGTTAGCCGGAATGGCGGATAATCGCGTGTCACCGGTCACCATCAGTGTGTTAACAAATATTAAGCGGCCGAGAACCGAACGTTTCCAAAGCATCACCGGCACCGTCCCGAAACCCCCTCGAGGCGAGGCGTTTCGGCCGGTCATCACGGATTCGCGCAGGTCGAACGGGGCCGACCGGAGGCGGGTCGCTATCGCACAGTGACCGCCACGTTGCGGCGATCTCACAACTCACAACGGCGGTTCGCGCACTGTGAGAGAATCGTTTTGACGCCCGCTATGACGTCTTTACAGTCGATGCAGCAGCCCAATTTCCACAGCTCGAAGGGGGCGTCATGGCAAACCCGGGGACCGATAGCTCGTCCGCCGATGCACTGCTTCGACTGGGGAAGTATTTCAACCGCGGTGAAGTGTCCGCGGACCTGCGCACGGTCCACAAGGTGGGCGGACGCGATGCCGACGAGTTCTACCGGGATCGCTGGGCGCACGACAAGGTGGTGCGCTCCACACACGGCGTGAACTGCACCGGCTCGTGCTCGTGGAAGATCTACGTCTCCGACGGCGTGATCACCTGGGAATCGCAGCAGACCGACTACCCGTCCGTCGGCGCGGACAAGCCGGAGTACGAACCGCGCGGCTGCCCGCGCGGCGCGTCCTTCTCCTGGTACACGTATTCGCCCGCACGGGTGCGCTACCCCTATGTGCGCGGCGTCCTGCTCGAGCTCTACCGCGCCGCCAAGGCCGAACTCAAGGACCCGGTGCTGGCCTGGGAGTCCATCGTCGAGGATCCCGAGCAGGCGAAACGCTACAAGCACGCCCGCGGCAAGGGCGGCTTCGTGCGCGCCGAATGGTGGGAGGCCGCCGAGATCGCGGCCGCCGCCCATGTGTACACCATCAAGAAGTACGGGCCGGACCGGGTCGCCGGGTTCTCCCCCATTCCCGCCATGTCCATGGTCAGTCACGCGGTGGGCGCGCGGTTCATCTCGCTCATCGGCGGATCCATGCTGTCGTTCTACGACTGGTACGCCGACCTGCCGGTGGCCTCGCCGCAGGTCTTCGGCGATCAGACCGACGTACCGGAGTCGGCCGACTGGTTCGACGCGGGCTACCTGATCATGTGGGGCTCCAATGTGCCGGTGACCCGAACCCCGGACGCGCACTACATGACCGAGGCCCGCTACCGGGGCCAGAAGGTGGTCGTGGTCTCCCCCGACTACGCCGACAACACCAAGTTCGCCGACGAATGGGTGCCCGCCCGCCCGGGAACCGATGCGGCACTGGCCATGTCCATGGGCCACGTGGTGCTCAAGGAGTTCTTCGTCGAGCGCGACACCCCGTACTTCCGGGAGTACGTCAAGCGCTACACCGACCTGCCGTATCTGATCACGCTGGACGACAAGGACGGCGTGTGCGTACCCGGCAAGTTCCTGACCGCCGCCGATCTCGGGCACACGGGCGAGGGCGTCGAGTTCCAGACGGTGCTGCTGGACGCCGACGGGAACCCTGCCGTGCCCAACGGGTCGCTCGGTCACCGCTTCACCGAGGCGGGCAAGGGCAAGTGGAACCTGAATCTCGGGGATGTCGATCCCCTGCTGACTCTGCACGGCCGCGTCAGTGACGCCGCGGCCGTGCAGCTTCCCCGCTTCGACGACGGCACCGCCGGGGTCATCACCCGCGGCGTTCCCACCGCCGTGGTCGCTGGCAAGCGCGTGACCACCGTCTTCGATCTGCTGCTGGCCCAGTACGGCGTGGCGCGCACGGGCCTGCCCGGCAGCTGGCCGACCGGCTACGACGATGCCAGCGAGCCGTACACCCCCGCCTGGCAGGAGACCATCACCGGCGTTCCGGCCAAGCAGGCCGAGCGCATCGGCCGCGAATTCGCCGACAATGCCGAGAAATCCCAGGGCCGCTCCATGATTCTCATGGGCGCGGGCACCAACCACTGGTTCCACTCGGACCAGATCTACCGCGCCTTCTTCACCCTGACCCTGCTCACCGGCTGCCAGGGCGTGAACGGCGGCGGCTGGGCGCACTACGTGGGCCAGGAGAAATGCCGTCCGGTCACCGGTTGGTCCACACTGGCCTTCGGCCTGGACTGGCAGCGCCCGCCGCGGCAGATGCAGGGCACCGTGTTCTGGTACCTGGCCAACGACCAGTGGCGCTACGACCCGTTCACGGCGGAATCGTTCGCCTCGCCGCTGGGTGCGGGGCGCTTCGCCGGGCGCACGGCCGCCGACAATATCGCGCTCGCCACCCGGCTGGGCTGGATGCCCAGCTACCCGACCCTCAACCGCAACCCGCTCGATCTGGTGGACGAGGCCGAGGCCGCGGGCAAGGCCCCAGCCGACCACGTGGTGGACGGCCTCACCTCCGGTGAGCTGCGCTTCGCCTGCGAGGACCCGGACGCGCCGGAGAACTTCCCGCGCGTGCTGACCGTATGGCGCGCCAATCTGCTCGGCTCCTCCGGCAAGGGCAACGAGTACTTCCACAAGCATCTGCTGGGCGCGGACTCCAACCTGCAGACCACCGACACCACGGGTGTACGTCCGCAGGAACTGGTGTGGCGCGAGCAGGCCGCCACCGGCAAGCTGGATCTGCTCATGTCGCTGGACTTCCGGATGACCAGCACCACGCTGTTCTCCGATATCGTCTTCCCGGCCGCCACCTGGTACGAGAAGCACGATCTGTCCTCCACGGATATGCACCCGTTCGTGCACGCCTTCTCCCCCGCCATCTCCCCGCCGTGGGAGGCCAAGACCGACTTCGACGCCTTCCACCGCATCGCCCGCGGGTTCTCCTGGCTGGCGGAGAAGCATCTGGGCAAGCGCAAGGATCTGGTCGCGGTACCGCTGCAACACGACAGCGCCGACGCGCTGGCCCAGGCCGGTGGCCGCGTCCTGGACTGGAAGGCCGGGGAATGCGACCCGGTCCCCGGTAAGACCATGCCGAAACTGGTTGTGGTCGAACGCGATTACCCCAGCGTGGCGGAGAAGATGGCCGCGCTCGGACCGCTGGTCGAGACGGCCGGGCTCACCGTCAAGGGTGTCACCACCCTGCCCGATGCCGAGGTGGAGTACCTGAAGGGTGTCAACGGGACCGTGGTTTCCGGTGTGGCGCAGGGACGTCCGTCGCTGGCCAAGGACACCCACGCCGCCGAGGCCATCCTGGCGCTGTCCGGAACCACCAACGGCCGACTCGCCGTGGAGGGGTTCCACGCGCTCGAGCAGCGCACCGGCACCCGGTTGGCCGATCTGGCCGCCGAACACGAGGGCAAGCGGATCTCCTTCGCCGACACCCAGGCCCGGCCGGTGCCGGTGATCACCTCACCGGAATGGTCGGGCAGTGAGACCGGCGGGCGGCGGTACTCGCCGTTCACCATCAATACCGAACGTCTCAAGCCGTGGCACACGCTGACCGGGCGGCAGCACTTCTACCTCGACCACGACTGGATGATCGAACTCGGCGAGCAGCTGCCGATCTTCCGGCCGCCGCTGGATATGACCGCGTTGTTCAGTGAGCCCGGCGTCGGCAATGTGAGCGAGAACGGCGTCACCGTGCGCTATCTGACGCCGCACTCCAAGTGGTCCATCCACTCCGCCTACCAGGACAACCTGCATATGCTGACGCTCTCGCGCGGCGGGCAGTCGATCTGGATGTCGGACAAGGACGCCGCCAAGATCGGTGTCGCGGACAACGACTGGATCGAGGCCGTCAACCGCAACGGCGTCGTGGTGGCGCGCGCCATCGTGTCGCACCGCATGCCCGAGGGCACGGTGTTCATGTATCACGCGCAGGACCGCGCGGTGGACGTGCCGCGCATCGAGGGCACGCCGAACGGCAACGGGGCCAACGGCTCCGGAGCTGACGGCTCCGGCTTCGTCGGCAAGGGCAAGCGCGGCGGCATCCACAATGCGCTGACCCGCATCATGATCAAGCCCTCGCATCTCATCGGCGGCTACGCACAGCAGTCCTTCGCCCTGAACTACCACGGCCCCACCGGAAATCAGCGCGACGAAGTGACGACCATTCGAAAGCGCTCGCAGGAAGTGGAGTACTGACATGCGCGTCATGGCACAGCTCGCCATGGTCATGAACCTGGACAAGTGCATCGGCTGTCATACGTGCAGCGTCACCTGCAAGCAGGCGTGGACCAATCGCGGCGGCACCGAGTACGTCTGGTTCAACAATGTGGAAACCCGCCCCGGGCAGGGGTACCCGCGGCAGTACCAGGATCAGGAGAAGTGGAAGGGCGGCTGGACGCTCAACCGCAAGGGTCGCCTCACATTGAAGTCCGGGTCGCGAATGAAGAGGCTGCTGAACATCTTCGCCAACCCGGACCTTCCCACCGTAAGCGATTACTACGATCCGTGGAGCTACGATTACGACAATCTGCTCTCCTCACCCCAAATCGATACCACTCCGGTGGCGCGGCCCAAATCGCTGATCACCGGCGAGGACACCAAGGTCACCTGGGGCGCGAACTGGGACGACGACCTCGGCTCCGGCCCGGAGCAGGTCGGTAGGGACCCGCTGCTGTCCAAGCTGTCCGACCAGGTCAAGCTGGAATTCGAGCAGACCTTCATGTTCTACCTGCCACGCATCTGCGAGCACTGCCTGAACCCGTCGTGCGCGGCATCCTGCCCCTCGGGCGCCATCTACAAGCGCGCCGAGGACGGCATCGTGCTGGTGGACCAGGACAAGTGCCGCGGCTGGCGGCAGTGCGTCACCGGCTGCCCGTACAAGAAGATCTACTTCAACCACAAGACCGGCAAAGCCGAGAAATGCACCTTCTGCTATCCGCGCGTGGAGGTCGGCATCCCGACCGTGTGCTCGGAAACCTGTGTGGGGCGGCTGCGCTACATCGGCGTCATGCTCTACGACGCCGACGCGGTGCAGGAGGCGGCCTCGGTCGAGAACGACAAGGATCTGTACCCGGCGCAGCTGGGCGTCTTCCTGAATCCGCACGACCCGCGGGTGGTCGCGGAGGCCGAGCGGGCGGGCATCTCCACCGAATGGATTCAGGCGGCGCAGGATTCACCCGTCTACAAGCTCATCGTCGACTACCAGATCGCGCTGCCGCTGCATCCGGAGTACCGGACCATGCCCATGGTCTGGTACGTGCCGCCGCTGTCGCCGGTGGTGGACGTGCTGTCGGAGACCGGGCACGACGGGGAGGACCATTCGAATCTGTTCGGCGCGATCGACGCGCTGCGGATTCCGGTGGAGTACCTGGCGGAGCTGTTCACCGCCGGTGAGGTCGGACCGGTGCGGGCGGCGCTGCAACGGCTGGCCGGGATGCGGTCGTTCATGCGGTCGATCAATCTCGGGCAGGAGCCGGATCTCTCGATCCCGGAGGCGGTGCGGCTGGAGCCCGAGGAGATCGAGGCCATGTACCGGCTGCTCGCCATCGCCAAGTACGAGCATCGGTACGTGATCCCCAGCGGCGCGACTTCCCGTGCGCACGAACTGGATTCGCTGGCCACCGGATGCAGTCTGGACACCGACGGCGGACCGGGCATGACGGCCTACGACTACATGGCGGACAAGTTCCACCTGAGCGATACCAATGGCGCCGCGCCGGAGGAGAAGTCGAACCGGATCAACCTGCTCAACTGGGACGGCAAGAAGACCGACGGGCTGGTGCCGACCCGCGACGGTGCCGCTGCCGACGGCAACGGCGTTTCGAACGGCGGCGTCGGTTCGAACGGCGGCGTCGGTTCGAACGGCGGCGTCGGTTCGAACGGCGGCGTCGGTTCGAACGGCAGCGGAGTCTCGAACGGCAACGGGCACAACGGCACCGAGGCCCACGGCGATGGCGCGCACGCCGCCACCGACGCTGACCCCACACCCGAGCCGAGCGGAGTTCGTCGATGAAGCTGCTCACCCTGCGGCGACGGCCGGAGCCGACGGTACGGATGTCGGAGCGGGACCGCCGCCTGGTCTGGCGGATGGCGGCCCTGTGCCTGGACTACCCGTCCGAGGACATGCTGCGCACCGTGCACGAGTTCGGCGGGGCCGTAGACGAACTGCCCGCCGAGGTGCGCGACCGGCTCGGCGAGTTCCTCGCCCACCTGCGCGAGACCGATCCGCTCGAATTGGCCCAGCGCTACGTCGAGACCTTCGACATGCGCCGCCGCGCCAGCCTGCACCTCACCTTCTACGCCTACGGCGACACCCGTAAACGCGGGATGGCGCTGCTGCGCTTCAAGCACGCCTACCGGCACGCGGGCGTCGAACTCGGCGACGAGGAACTGCCCGACCATCTCCCGGTGCTGCTGGAATTCGCGGCCACGGTGGATCCCATCGGCGGGGAACGGCTGCTCGGCGAGCACGTGCCGGTGCTGGAATTGCTGCGACTGTCGCTGTCGGACAACGGGTCCCCGTATGCGGCCGTCCTCGCCGCCGTGACGGCCACGCTGCCGCCGGTGACCACCGCCGACCGCCGCCGCATCGCCGAACTCGCCGCCCAGGGCCCACCGGAGGAAGAGGTCGGGCTCGAGCCCTTCGCCATGGACCCCATGATGTTCGCCGGATCGGAAGGCCGCCGATGACCACCACCCTCTGGATGACGCTGCCGTACGTGGCCTTCACCTCGTTCCTGCTCGGCCACCTGTGGCGCTACCGGAACGACCAATTCGGCTGGACCACACGGTCTTCGCAGATCTACGAATCGCGCCTGCTGCGGCTGGGCAGCCCGCTGTTCCACTTCGGCATGCTCGGCGTCATCGGCGGACATGTGGTGGGCGTGCTGATTCCCGCGTCCTGGACCGCCGCCATCGGCATCTCCGAGCACCTGTACCACGTGGTCGCCGTCTCCGCCGGCACGGTGGCCGGTGTCGCGGTGATCGTCGGCATCGCCATCCTGCTCTACCGCCGCGTCACGGTGCCCGCCGTCCGCAAGGCCACCACCCGCAACGACAAGCTCATGTACGTCCTACTGGCGGGTGCGCTCATCACCGGCATGCTCAATACCGTGGGCAGCAACCTGCTGTGGGGCACCTACAACTACCGCGAGACCGTATCCCCGTGGTTCCGCAGCCTTTTCACGCTGCACCCGCAGCCCGAGCTCATGGTCGGCACCCCCTGGACCTTCCAGGCGCACGGCCTGATCGTGCTCGCCCTCATCGGCGTCTGGCCCTACACCCGCCTGGTCCACATGTTCAGCGCCCCGATCGGCTACTTCGTGCGCCCCTACGTCGTCTACCGCAGCAAGCCGGACACCGCCCCGGACAAGCGCCGCTACGCCCGCGCCTGGGACTCCCCGGTCCTGCCGCCGCGCTAGTTCGGCGACAGGACCCTCGTCCGGCCCACTTCAACTGGCGGCGCGCAGCGGTTCGAGCCGAACCTCGAGTCGCAGTTGCAGCGCGGCGGCCAGACGTTCGAGCACGGGAATCGTCGGCATCGTGCCCCCCGCCTCGAACCTGGCCACCGCCGGTTGTTTCAGTCCGGCGAGCTCCCCCAGCTCCGCCTGTGTCAAACCGAGTTCCTCACGGCGCTGTCGCACCGCAGCACCGAGTTCGAATCGAATACGAGCCGCGTCATACGCCGCGCCCGCTCCCGGGCGTCCCATGATCTCGGCGCGCTTCTCGGCCCAACTCCGTCGTTCGCCCATGGATCTCACTCCTCCTCCACGGTATGAGCCTCGGCAATGCAGCGCTCCATAGCCCGCACAGCCCGCTCGATCTCAGCGGTCTCCCGCATTCTCCGCTTCCGGAAAACCGTCAGCCAGAATGATCCGCCTGTCCGACCCGACCCAGTAGGTAATCCGCACAGCGTCACGGGCGAGATGGAATCGAAGCTCACGTAGCTTCCCGTGCAATTGCCTGGTGTACGGCTCGCCCAGCAGGACTCCCCGCTCAGCCAGGAGATCGACGTAGAACGCCACCGTCTCCTGATCGTCTTGGTCGAGCGAGTCGAACCACTCGTCGACCTCCGACTCCAGTTCCACCTCTCCCCAATTCATAACACAGACGTTATATCAGCGGCAAGGGTCGGATCGGCAGTTACGTTGGTACAGGTCGTTCGCCGCGGTGGGGGCGGGTCACCCGGGGGCGGTCATGGCTTGCAGGCGTTCCCTGGTGAACCGCTCGGCCAGCAGGGGGAGGAAGGTCTCCACCTTGGCCTGCCGCGCCACCCGATTGTAGGTGGAGTACAGGAGGTGGTCGATGGTGTGCTCGTCGGTGTGGTCGCCGAATTCCCGTAGTAGGCGGGCGGCGGCGGCCTCGAGTGCGAGTTTCTGATCGAGAGGGAGATCACCGCGCGGATGCGCGGCATGATCGACAGGACTCTGTGTCATCGCGAACTCCGGCAGGTGAACAGTTCGGAGTCGGCGCCCACCGTGGCGGTGTACGCCATGAATAGAGATTGCCGCTGCCGCCTTGCCGGAAAACGAACACCCGGTGAACGGCCGGTGCGCTCACCAGCGGGCGGCGCGGGCCAGCCGATGCGCCTGCTCGTTGAGCGCATGACCGCCGTGGCCCTGAATCCACTGCGCGCGGAAGGGCAGTGGCCTGCCCAGGGCGCGATCGACATGGTCGAGCACCCGGTCCGACACCGGGAAGGGCAGCCCTGCGGCGGCACGTCGCCGGATCGCGGCATTGACGGCGGCCACGGCCTGCTCGCAATCGGAGAGGATACGCAGTTCCCGCTCGAACAGCTCGGGCGCGGCGGCGGTTTCGCAGATGGCGATGATCTCCGATTCCACCGAACTCCGGCCGTCCACGCAGCGCCCGCCGCGGCTGCGCCCGTCCTCGGCCGCCCAGCCGTACCCACCCACCTCACCGTATCCGGAGGCGTCGGTGGCCACGGTGAGCGGTCCCGACGGTATCCCGCCCGCCGGGCGCGGGGCGATCGGCTCGCTGCCGGGTCCGGGCGGCGCCGTCGACCGCACGGCCAGCCGCAGCCGGTCCGCCAGCTCACCGCCGCCGGTGCCGAACAGCGTGAATCCGGTTCGGTCCCAGCTGTCGCGATGCTCCCACACCACCCGCCGCACGCGGTCCCACAGCGCCCGGTGCGCCCGCCCCACCTCGTCGGCGGCGGCGGTACCGCACCATTCCCGCACGGAATCGGTTGCGGCGTCGACCAGTTCGACGATGATGTCGCGCGAGTCCAGATACCGGCGCAGCGCCTCCCGCCGCTGCACGCGCAGTTCGGCCAACTGCTCGTACCCCTCGACCACGCGCGGCAGCGCCGCCTCGAGCGCGGCGCCCGACAGCGGGCGCGCCGCCGCCACCGCGTCGTCGAGTTCCGCCCGCAGCGTGAGCTCCAACGCCTTGAAGGTGGCGTACCAGCGCTCCGCCACCGCCGGATGGTCCGATCCGGGCACCCGCGCCCCGCCCAGCGCGCGCCGCACCACGGCCACGAATCCCGGCTCGTCCAGGGCCAGCAGGCGCAGCGCCGCCGGAGTCGGCGTATCGGTCAGCCAGCCGTGTGCCACGGCCCATCGCCACCAGTCGCGCGACGGCAGCCGGGTGCGCAGCGGATCGAGTCCGCAGGCGCGCATGGCCGACGCGAACGCCGCCTCGTACTCGGTCGGCAGCAGCAGCGACAGCACCCAGGCGCACACCTGTTCGTAGCCTTTCGGACCCGTGCGCCGCGGCGTGCGGCGGCCCGCCCGCAGCCGGGCCAGGGCGGCGACGCGCAGTGCCTGTGCGCGGTGCTCCAGCTCGGCGAGTTCGGCACGCTCCCGGCGGCTTCCGCCCCGCAGCTTCAGCAGGCACAGGTCCCGCATGAGCAGCGTTTCCCAGTAGTAGAGCGCGTTGACGCGAGGTTCGCGCAGCGCGTCGGCGTGCAGGGCGGTGAGCAGCTCCGGCGCGGCCGTCTCCTCGATCTCCGCCCAGCAGGCATCCAGCAGCGCGTCGAAATCGCTTCGCAGGGAATCGATTACGCTTTCGGAGGCGACGTTCTCGGCCACCTTTCGACGGTAGCCGCCACCCCCGACAGATCGGAGGTCCGCGCCGGTGACACCGTTCAGGCCGACGACAGTTTCGCCAGATTGGGAAAGTTGCTGATCTCCCAGCCGCCGTCCACCACCAGTTCGGTGCCGGTGATGTAGGAGGCGTCGTCACTCGCCAGGAACAGGCACGGCGCGGCGATCTGCTCCGGTGTCGCCGCCACGCCGAGCGGAATCCGTTCCAGGAACATGCGTTCGGCGGGTTCGTAGGCCAGCACCGGGGCCACCAGGGGTGTGTCCACGAGTCCGGGCAGCACCGTATTGACCCGAATCCGGTACGGGGCCAGTTCCAGCGCGGCGCTCTTGGAGAACATGACCACCCCCGCCTTGCCGGTGGAGTAGGCGCTGCCCGCGGGCATGGGGATGCGCCCGTCCAGTGACGAGATGTTCACGATGCTGCCGCCGCGCCCGGTGTCGCGCATGAGCCGGGCCTCGTGCTTGGTGCACAGGAAAACGCTCTTCTGCACCAGGTCGACGGTGAAATCCCAGTCCTCGACCGCCATATCGGTGATCGCGCCGATGCGGGAGCCGCCCGCCACGTTGAAGGCCATGTCCAGGCCGCCGAACCGCGCCGACGCCTCGGCGATCCCGGCCTCGACCTGCTCCTCCACCGTCACATCGGCGGTGACGGGTACGAAGGCGTCGCCGAAGTCGGCGGCGCGCTCGCGGAGCCCGTCGGTGTCGATATCCAGCCCGACCACCCGCGCACCGGCGCTCAGCAGGGCGGCCGCGACGGCCGCCCCGATACCGGAGGCGGCACCGGTCACCACCGCCGTGCGGTCGTCGAATCCACCGTCGCTCACGCCTGTTCCTTTCGTCGTCCGGCGCGCAGGAAGCGGCCGGTGCGTTCGACGCCGAGCGCCGGTGACCGCTGCCCCGCGCCGAAGACGTACCGTCCGTTCACCAGGACCGCCGTGACGGTGTCGTCATTGCGGTTCACCATGCGCGACAGGCCGTCGTACTCCGGGACCGCCTGCTCGGCGTACTCCTCGAGACCGGCGTCCAGCCGTTCGGGATCGACGACGAGTACATCGGCGCGGTCACCCACCCGCAGATGCCCGGCGTCCAGGTCGTACCAGTCCGCGAGCTCGCCGGTCACCCGGTGCACCGCCTGCTCGACGGTCATGAACGGCCGCCCGGCCCGCTCGTGGTCGCGCACCCGCCGCAACAGCCGCAGCCCGAAGTTGTAGAAGGCCATATTCCGCAGGTGCGCGCCCGCGTCCGAGAATCCCAGCTGCACACCGGGATCGGCGGCCAGCCGGTTCAGCACCTCGGGTCGATGATTGGAGATGGTGGTGCGCCAGCGCACCTTGGAGCCGTACTCCACCAGCAGATCCAGGAACGCGTCCACCGGATGCACGCCACCGCGCTCGACGCCCACTTGGCCGAAGGTTTTCCCGATCACGCTGTCGTCGGGGCATTCGGTGATCTCGGCGTCGAAGAAGTCGCGGTGCCACACCCGCGGCCCCCACTTCTTCTCGTAATCCGTGCGGAACCAGCGCCGATACTCCTCCTGCGCGAACAGCTCCTGCCGCCGCTCCAGCTGATCGGACAGGTGCAGTGCCGCGGCACCGGAACCGAACTCCTCGAACACCGGCAGGTCGATGCCGTCGGAGTACACCTCGAACGGCACCGGCAGATGCTGCCAGCGGAAGTCGCCGCCGAGTGCGTTGAGCACCCGCGCGATCCACGGGAAGATGTGCACCACACCCGGAATGGCCTTGATATCGGCCGCCGACAGCAGACTGACCTTGAGGCGGGGCCGGAGGATACCGAGGGTGCTCACCGCCATGGCCACCAGGCTCCGAGGCCGCGCCACATCCGGACCGCCCTGCAGCGCCCGCTCGCGGCGGCGCAGAACCGCGTTGAGCCGCCGCCGTTCCCGGGTGGTGGCGTAGGTGGAGGGCAGTGTGCGGGAGCGGCAGACCTCGCCGTCGAGTTTGTCGAACAGCAGTTGCTGCGAGGACATTCCGACGAAGCCCGCGTCCAGGGCCTCGGTGAGTCGATGCTCCATGGCGCGCAGTTCCGCCTCAGTGGGCCGCACATCGGGCCGGGTGGCCCGGTCCAGCCCCATGAGCGCGACCCGGATGTCGGAATGCCCGATGAAGGCCGCGAGATTCGGGCCCAGCGGCAGCGCTTCGAGGGCCGCCACATA
The DNA here is from genome assembly GCF_000308635.1 of Nocardia otitidiscaviarum NBRC 14405. Lineage (GTDB taxonomy): Bacteria > Actinomycetota > Actinomycetes > Mycobacteriales > Mycobacteriaceae > Nocardia > Nocardia otitidiscaviarum. The sequence continues at coordinate 75,077 of NZ_BAGD01000100.1, forward strand.
GCCGTGCGCGCTGTTCCAGGTCTTGGCCCCGTCGACGGCGGCGACCACGTGCCGCCGCGGAATGGCCTCCACCCGGCCGAACAGATCACCGGCCTGCGAGCCGTTCACATGAATGGTGGACAGCGAGCAGGAGCCGAGCAGAATCGTGGTCACCCCGTGCCGCACCGATTCCGACAGCGACGGATCGAGCAGCACCTCCACGTCGTAGTGGGTGTGGATGTCGATCATGCCGGGCATGACCCAGTGGCCGGTGGCGTCGATGACGGTGCCGCAACCGGTTTCGTCGAGCGGTTCGGCGCTGACGGCGGCGACGCGGCCGTCCCGGATGCCCAGATGCCGGACGGCCGAGGGCGCGCCGGTGCCGTCGAACCAGCGCCCGCCCTTGATGACGGTGTCGAACACGGAACTCACCCCACTGTCACATCGCGACGCAGCACCTTGCCGGTCACATTGCGCGGCAACGGCTCCGAGCTGATCCGCCACACCGCCGGAACTTTGAAGTACGCGAGGCGCCGCGCTACGAACTCGCGCAGCTCCTCCTCGGTGACGGCGGCCGGATCGGCGACCACCACCACGGCGGCGACCTGCTCACCCAGATCGTCGTGCGGCAGTCCGACCACCACCGATTCCAGCACCGCCGGATGTTCGTCGATGACATTCTCGATCTCGGTCGGGTAGACGTTCTCCCCACCGCGCAGAATGAGATCCGAACGCCGACCGGCCATCTGGAGTCTGCCCTCGCTGAGGAATCCGAAGTCGCCGGTGCGCAGCCAGCGGTGTTCGTCGATGGCGGCGGCGGTGGCGGCCTCGTCGTTCCAGTAGCCGAGCATGACGTAGGGGCTGCGTACGCAGATCTCGCCCGACTCCCCGTCCGGCAGCGCCTTGCCGTCGGGATCGCGGATCTCCACCGAGACGCCCACGATGGGCCGGCCCACCGTCTCCGGATGCGCGGCCAGTTCCACCGGATTGGCCACGGTGGCGGCGGTGCCGCTCTCGGTACAGCCGTAGCTGGTGGTCAGCGCGACCTGCGCGACCGGCAGCCGCTCCCGCAGCCGCGCCTGCAGGGCCGGTGAGGAGGGGGCCGTATTGAGCGAGAAGGCCGTGAGCGAGGACAGGTCGTAGCGCGACAGATCGTGGTGCAGCATGCGGCTGGCCATGGTGGGCACCGCCGCCCAGTGCGTGACCCGCTGGGCCTCGATCAGCCGGCACAGCCGGTCGACGTCGTACGCGCCCTGGTAGATGACCACGGTGTCACCGGTGACGATGCGCGGCACCGCGAGGTTGTGCAGGCAGGCGATGTGGAACAGCGGCGAGGTCATGAGGTAGCGGCGACCGCGCGGCGCGGGATCGTAGTCGCGGCCCAGGAAGCCGTCCACCATGCCGTCGGTGAAGCGGTGATAGTTGCTGATGGCCACCAGGTTCCGGTGCGTGTGCACCACGCCCTTGGGGCGGCCGGTAGTGCCGCTGGTGTAGAGGATCACCGCCGGATCGTCTTCCGCCACGGCCGTTCTCGGGAACTCGCCGCGGTATTCGTCCACCAGCACGGGCAGATCGCGCTCCATGGTGAGCACCGGGATGCGGGTTCCGTTCTCGGCCAGCAGTTCCGCGCGTTTGGCGTCGGCGATCACCACCACCGGCTGCGTGTGCTCGAGCCCGTAGGCGATCTCGCGCGGGGCCCACCACGCGTTGTAGCCGACCGGGATCGCACCCAGGCACTGGGCGGCCCAGAAGGTGAGCACCCAGTCCGGATCGTTGGCGGCGAGAATGCCGATGCGGTCACCCTTGCCGATGCCGTAGCGCTGTGCCAGGGCGGCGGCCAGCGCACCGGCCGCCTCGGCGTGCTCGGCGAAGGTCACGGAGCGCTCGGCGGTGACCAGATAGTCGCGATCGCCGTGGGCGCGTGAGCCTTCCAGCAGTTCCAGCAACGACCGGGCCCGGTCCGCGAGCAGCGGGACGGGTGCGCCCAGCACCTCTTCGACGGTCAGCTCGAACGGTCCGCCCGGACCGGTCAGCTTGGCGGCCACCTGGGCGGCGAGTGCCTGGAGATCGACGGCATTCGTCATGTGTCACGTCCTCGACTGTCGTTCACGGCCGCGTACACGGCTCTCAGATAGGCGTCGCAGCGCTCCGACCCGATCAGGCCGGTCGCCATGCGGTTCATGGCGTAGGCGACGGTGATGCGGTGGTCGAGGTCGTTGACGACCATGGCCCCGCCCAAACCTCCCCACCAGCACACCCGGCCCTCCGGAACGAAGGGCGCGGTCTGCGGTTGCGGCAGACCGTAGCCGATGCCGAAGCGCAGCGGCAGCAGAATCGCCTGATCCACGCCGTCGGACTGCTGCCGGAAGATGAGGTCGATAGTGCTGGGCGACAGGAACTTCCGGCCGCCGAGTACGCCGCCGGTGCTCACGATGGACTGCACGCGGGCGATGGAACGGGCATTGCCGTGCCCGCCCACGCCGCCGATCTCGGCCTGCCGCCAGGCCGGGGTGGCGACCGCGTCGAAATCCAGCAGCGGTTGGAACAGTGTCTTGTAGAGCACGCTGTCCCGTGGCAGCTGGGACTGGTCGAACTGCATCCAGTCCGGCGGTACCAGGGTGGCGATTCGGTCGAAATGCTCCGGGGCCGTGCCGATGTGGAAGTCGGCCCCGAGCGGGCCGGCGAGTTCCTCGGCGAAGAAGCGGCCCAGGGTGCGGCCGTCGATACGGCGGATGAGCGCGTCCACCAGGTGCCCGTAGTTGAGGGCGTGATAGCCGGAGGCGGTGCCCGGCTCCCACCACGGCGGCTGTGCGGCCAGCCGCTGCTGCGACGCCGCCACATCGTAGATATCGGTGAGCGCGATGGGCGCTTCCCAACCGGACACCCCGGAGGTGTGCGACAGCAGGTGGCGCACCTCAATATCCGCCTTACCCGCGGCGGCGAACTCCGGCCAGTAATGCGCCACCTTCCGGTCCACGTCCAACTCACCGCGATCGACCAGGAGCAGAGCGCACAGCGCGGTCATGGTCTTGGTGATGGAGAAGGTGTTGACCAGGGTGTCCGCACCCCAGCGGCGGGTTCGCCCGGGGTCGGCCCAGCCGCCCCACAGATCCACCACCGGCGCACCGTCCACCGTGACGCACAGGGAGGCGCCCAACTCCGCGCCGGATTCCACCTGTTCGGTGAAAGCCGCTCGCACACTCTCGAATTCGTCCACACAGAAACCGGCGACAGTGCCCATTTCCGTCCTCCTAGACCCGGATCGCGGCGCGCGCCGGTACCGGCAGCGCGTATCCCGAGGCGGCGGCGCGCTTGGTTCCCCGCTCCATTTCCTTCATGAGATCGCGCACGTACGGCTCGAATTCGATCTGGATCGTGTGCCGTGGTGAGTCGTAGTAGCGCCCGGTGCGGCGGGCCTCGGCTGCCTCGATATCGGCGTGCATCTCGGCTTGCGAGGGCAGGTGGTAGTTGCCGGTGAGATAGGCGGCCACCAGCTTGGACTGCTGTTCGGCGAAATTCACCAGGGTCGGCAGCGGCTGCGCCAGGCCGAGGTAGAAGAGATTGTCGACGCCGGGCTTGATCATCTGCCGGAACAGCGGGAAGACGTTGCGCTCGTCGGGTTTCAGCGCCGGATCGGCGAAGAACGGGAAGGAGATGTGATAGCCGGTGGCGCACACGATCACATCCACCTCCGCCACGCTGCCGTCGGCGAAGTGCACGCGCGGGCCGTCCAGCCGGGTGATGGCCGGTTTGAAGACGATGTCACCGCAGCCCGCCCGGTGCAGGAATTCCTCACTGGCCGACGGATGCGCCTCGAACGGCAGGTGATCCGGCTCGGGCAGTCCGTAGTTCCGCATATGGCCGCGGTTCTTGACGACGAAGCGCTGCTTGAGCTTCAGGCCCAGCTTGGGCGGCATCCACGCGGGCATGGACGACTTGTCGCCGACCTTGCCGTTCACGTACTTCGGCAGCACCCAGACGCCGCGGCGGGCGGAGAGATAGAACTCCGAGGCGATGAATCGCTGCGACAGTTCGGTGGCGATGTCCAGGCCGGAATTGCCCATGCCCACCACCACGATGCGCTTGCCGCGCATGTCGATGGGGTCGAACGGGTCGTTGTAGGCGTGCGAATGCATCAGCACGCCGTCGAATTCGCCCGGGTAGTCGGGCATGCGGGGATCCCAGTGGTGGCCGTTGCAGACCACCACCGCGTCGTAGACCTCGGTGCGACCGGTGTCGGTGGTGACGGTCCACAATCCGTCCGCGTCGCGGCGCGCGTCGATCACCTTGGTGTTGAAGATGATTCGGTCGCGCAGCCCGAAATGGTCCACGTAGTCCCGGAAATACCGGTGCAGCTGCGAATGGTGCGGGAAATCCGGCCATTCCGCCGGGGCCGGGTAGTCCTCGAAGGCCAGCCGGAACTTCGAGGTGTCGATGTGCAGGCTCTGGTAGCACGCCGACATGCCGTTGGGGTTCTTGAAGTACCAGTTGCCGCCCACCTCGTCGGAGGCTTCGTAGCAGTCGAAGGGGATGCCGTACTCCGCGAGCCGCTTGGCGGCGGTGATTCCGGACGGGCCCGCGCCGATCACACAGACCCGGGGCAATGCGCGTGTATCCAATTCACTCTCCCTGTTCGGCCGCGGGTCACACCGTCGGGCCGGACGTGATGTGCCACACACGCTAACACTCACTTGACAGCGTGTCTAGTGAGTGAACGTACGTCTATCATGGGGGCGTGACCCGGACCGATGAGCACACCCCCGCACCCGCCCGGCGCACCTCGCTGCGCGACGAACAGAAGCGACTCACCCGCAACCGACTGATCGAGGCGGCCACCCAACTGTTCGTCACCCAGGGCTACGCCCAGGTCCGGGTGGACGACATCGCCGCCGCCGTCGGCTGTAGCCGCGCCACCTTCTACCTGCACTTCACCGGCAAACCCGACGTGCTGCGCGCCATCGCCGAACAGGGCACGCTGCCCAGCGTCCAGCACTTCTACGAGGACCTGGACCATGTGCTCGACAGCGGTTCGCGCGCCGAATTCGCGGCCTGGATGCGTCGGGCCATCGCCTGGTTCCAGGAATACAAGGACCTACTGCCCGCCTGGGACGAGGCGACCGCACTGGAACCCGAATTCCGGGAGATCGCCCGCGCGGGCATCCTCGCCCTGCCGAATGTGATGACGTCGTATCTGTCCCGCTGGCCCGAGGCGCAGCAGGACGAGGCGCGGTTGCGCATCGAGTTGCTGGTGGCGCAGCTGGAACGATTCTTCACCCGCTGGGCCATGCAGGGCACCATCGACGTGACCGCCGAGCAGGCGGCCGAGGTGCTCACCGACATCTGGTTCCCGGCACTGCGCACGCCGGGGGCGTGAGCTACGGCGCGCTGGCGCGCGCCCGCTCCAGCTCCCAGAACGCCCGCAGGGCAAGGATTTTCCCATCCGCGTCGACCCGGTAGGTGACGACGGCGTCCACCTCCACCACGATGTCGTCGCGAGTGCTGCGAATGGTGGTCACGAACGCCACCTCGTCACCGCAGGCGAAGGAGTCGGTGTGCCGGAACTCGATCGCACTGCGCGCTATGGCCCTGTCCCAGAACGCCGCGATGGCGCCCCGGCCGCGATGCCCCTCCCCCACCGGATCGTACGGCGACACTCCGATCGGATCCTCCACCCGGGCATCGGCCGCGAACAGCGCGAGCCACTCGTCCCGGCGATGCCCGCGCACGGCGGACTGGGAGGCGAGACCGGCACGGCGGGCGGGATGTTCGGCCATATCGTCATCCTCGCCGCTCCCGGCGAGCACTCGACGCCGCGACTCCGGCTGCCGGACAATCGCGTCCATTCAGTGGGGACGCCCCTCGACACGGCGGCGACACCGAACGCGACCACGAGCGTACGGCGGCGACACCGGACGCGACCACGTACGTGCGACGGCGGGTGACAGTGCGCGAGCACCGCTTTCCGGACGACGGTCGGGAGCGGATCAGCACGTACACCGATCTGGATCCCGCGCGTGTGGCTGGGTCGCGCGCCCCGCGTCGACAGCATCGCCGTGGTGGTCGCGGCCGATCGCCACTTCTGGTGAGCGCCCGGTCCGCCCGCTCAGCGCGGGGTGGGCCGGGTGGCCGGGCCGTCGAGGATCTCGCGGCATTCGGCGGCGGTGTGGCCGGATTGCAGGCAGTTGGCCCAGTCGATCTGGTCCTGTACCCAGGGGTTGGGTTGCGGGGCGGGGCCGGGCTGCTGCGCGGCGGTGGTGGGTGTCAGGGCGGCGGCGGTGGCCACGAGGAGAACTGCGGTGGCCGCGAACCTCTTCATGGCTGTCCCCTCCCGGTGCGCACGATCGTGTTCGCACTCCAGGATGCCAGGAATATGCCGGATTTGCTGGTGGATCGCCGGATCAGGCCACGCGGGCGGCGGTGAGGGTGCGGGCCGCGGCGCGGTAGCGGTCGGCGATGAGGCGAACCACGGCCGGGTGGACGCCGATCGGGTCGGCCACGCCGTCCGCGCCGCACTCGTGCAGGCGCTGGTGGAACAGGCCGTGGGCCAGCAGGTAGGAGGCGATGAAGACGCGGCGCGCACCGGACTCGCGGACCTGTGCGACCACCTCCGGCACCCGGGGCGCGCCCGTGGCGATGTAGGCCGTGCGGACCGGGCTGCCGATCTGCTCCGCGAGCAGCCCCGCGGCGCGCCGCACATCCTGACGGGCGCGGGCGTCCGACGAACCGGCGGCCGCGAAGACCACCGCGTCACCCGGCCGCCACCCGGCCGCCCGCAGCCGCATCCGCATGATCGCCGCCAGCGCCGGATCCGGACCCATCGCGTGGGTGACCGCGACCGCGTCGTGCGCACTCGCGGCCACCTCTCGCGGCACATCCTGATACACGTGGTACCCCGACGCCAGGAACGCCGGAACCACCACGGCGGGAACCGAATCCAGATCCCGCAACACCTCGGCCGGAGACGGCCCGAGCACATCCACGAACGCCGTCCGCACCCGCGGCGCCTCGACGCCGAACCGAACCGGCGCCGCACTCCGCGCTCCGCAGCCGCACGACGGCGCGCCACCCGCACGCGATGCGGCGGACGCACCGGTCGGCGCGGCCCCGCGCACCACGTCGGGAACCGTCGAGTCGTGGGCCATGGCGGCGACCGGGCCCACCCCGTGGCCCACCCGATCGAAGTCGAGGTAACCCGTCCGGTCGCCGTCGGCTCCGTCGCCTACCGCTGCGCCACCGATCACCGAGTCGCCGACCACCGGGTCGCCGACCACCGCACCGAAGGCGGCTCGGCCGCAGGTGTCCGGATCGTGCGCCGACGCGCCTCGCACCACCGAACCCCCCGGCACGGCGACCCCGCGCTGCACCGTGCCCACGCCCGGCGCGGTGACCCGTGCCGGGTGAGTGGAACGCGCCGCGGCGGCGGTGGTTTCGGTCAGCGGTGCCGGTGCTGCCCCGAAAACGGCACCGGCACCGGTCTCGGGGGGCGCGCCGAGTTCGCGCGCCACGGCCTCCGCCAGGGAGGCGATCATCTGGACGCCCTTGGTACTGCGGGTGCCGTGGGCCACCAGCACCAGGGCCGGGGTGTTCACCACGCCCCCAGACTGGGTGCGGGGCGGGTGGGGCGGACCGGCACACCGGAACCCGTGACCGGCGGATTCCCTTGGGCCGGCACGGTCGGACGACCTGCGGGCCGCAGCGCACGGGATGCCGCTGAAGGATCGACCGAACGAGCCTGAGTATCCGCGGGGCGGGCCGAATCCGACGACGCCGATGTGGCAGCCGCATCCACGGCACGCACTGCCTGGGCAGTCCGAGTATTCGCGGCGCGCGCCGAGCGCGAGGAAGCCGGGGCGACTGGCGAATCCGCAGCCGGCACCGGTCGGCCCGCCGCCTGGGCATCCACCGGACGAGCCTGGGGAACCGCTGGGCGGACCGACCCGGACGAAGCCGGTGCGACAGCAGAATCGGCGACACGCACGGGTCGGACCGGAGCCGGGGCGGCGGGGAATTCCGTGTGGGCGGTGACGGAGTGGGCTTGGCGGAAGCTGGCCGACGCGGAGGATTGGTCCGGTCCCGGAGCACGGGGCGGGAAGACCGGGCGCGCACCGGGATTCGTGCCGCGGCCCGGGTAGGGCTGGCGGGGGGCCGAGGTGGCCGGGCGCGGGTTGTCGTAGCTCTCGGTGGGGTCCAGAGCCAGGCGGTAGCCGCGTTTCACCACGGTCTGAATGGCTTTCGGGGTGCCCAGGCCCGCGCGCAGGCGGGCGATGGCGGTCTCCACGGCGTGGGTGTCCTCACCGCCGCCGGGCAGGGCCGCGAGCAGGTCCTCGCGGGAGACGACGCGTCCGGGCTGGCGGGCCAGCGCGCGCATGAGCGCCATCGGGGCGGGGGCGAGCTGGCGCACCTGGCCGTCCACCACCACGCAGCCGCCGCGCACGCTCAGATTGTGGCCACCGGCCTGAATTCGATTGGCGCGCCGGGGAAGTTCCTCGGCCACATGCCGGGCCAGCGCGCCCAGACGGGCGCGACCGGGCATGGAGGTGGGCACGCCCAGCTCCTCCAGCGGCGCGGCGGTGATCGGTCCGACACAGGCGGCCAGCACCCGCCCGCGCAGCGCGTGCAGCACCGCCTCGAGCAGTCCGGTCTCCTTGGCGCGCATGAGCAGCGACGCCACGGCGGGCGCACTGGTGAAGGTCACGCAGTCCAGGCCGGAGGTGACGATCGCCTCGATGAGCCGGTCCATGGGGGTGCGGTCCTCCGGCGGAATCCACCGGTAGACGGGCACCGGCACCACATCGGCCCCGGCCATGCGCAGCACCTCGCAGAAGTCCGGCACCGGCTCCCATTCGGTGGTCGCACCGTGCAACTGCACCGCGATGCGCACCCCCTCGACGCCCTGGGCGAGCAGGTGATCCAGCACCTCGGCCGAGGACTCCGACGCCGGCGACCACTCCTCCCGCAGCTCCGCGGCGCGAATCGCGCCCTTGGCCTTGGGTCCGCGCGCCAGCATGCGGGTGGCCGAGAGCGTCTCGCGCAGTTCCTCGGCCAGACCCCAGCCCTCGGCGGCCTCCATCCAGCCCCGGAAGCCGATGCCGGTGGTCGCCACCGCGATCTGCGGCGGCTCGGCCACCAGCTGGCGCGTCACCCGCTCCAGTTCGGTGTCGTCCGACAGCGGAATAATTCGAATCGCCGGTGCGGTAACGATATTCGCGCCCCGACGCTGGAGCAGGGTGGCGAGTTCCTCGGACCGTCGCGCGGCGGTGATGCCGATGGTGAACCCGGCCAGCGGGGTAGGTGAATCGAGCTCGGTCATGCGGTACCACCGGGAATGTCCAGCGGCTCGTTCGACACCGCGACCACACCCTCGGCCACCCGCACCGCGTACACCGGCAGCGATACCGACCCGTCGTCCAGGCAGCGCCCGTCGATCAGCGAGAACGCCTGCTTGAGCAGCGGCGACGCCACCACCGGCACGCCACCGCGGTCACCGACGATGCCGCGGGACATGACCGCCGCGCGGCCGAAGGGGTCGATATTGCCCACCGCGTACAGCGAGCCGTCGGGCAGTAGGAACAGGGCCGCCTGTCGGCCACCCTTCAACAGAACCGCCACGCCGCGGCCGGGGATGAGGTAATCCAGTCGGCACGCCTGCGTCCAACCGGCAATGGTGGTGGTGACTGCTGAGCTGGGTGTGTCGATCACGGTCATCGGTAACTCTCCTCCGAACGCCTTACCCATTGGTACCGGCGTCCTGTTTCCATGCGGTTAAGCAGTCATTTCCCCGACGTGGCGGTCGAAGATTCCGGCGCGATCTCCGGCATACCCAGCAGGACGGGCACCTTCCGCTCGCCGCTGTCGTCGAAGGAGATGGTCGGATCGGCCTCGTCCGGGGCGTTGACGAAGGACACGAAGCGCGACAGCTTCTCCTCGTCGTCGAGCACCGCGGCCCACTCGTCGCGGTATCCGGCGACATGGGCGGCCATGGCGGCCTCCAGGTCGTCGGCGATGCCCAGGCTGTCCTCGCAGATGACCTGCTTCAGGTAGTCGATCCCACCCTCCAGGGCTTCCTGCCACGGCGCGGTGCGCTGCAACCGGTCCGCGGTGCGGATGTAGAACATGAGGTAGCGGTCGATGTACTTGATCAGGGTCTCGTCGTCGAGGTCGCCCGCCAGCAGCACCGCGTGCTTGGGCGTGAGACCGCCGTTGCCGCCCACGTACAGGTTCCAGCCGTGCTCGGTGGCGATGACGCCGACGTCCTTGCCGCGCGCCTCCGCGCACTCGCGGGCGCAGCCGGAGACGGCCAGCTTCAGCTTGTGCGGGGAGCGCAGACCGCGGTAGCGCTTCTCCAGCAGCACCGCCATGCCCACCGAATCCTGCTGACCGTAGCGGCACCAGGTGGAGCCGACACAGGACTTCACGGTGCGCAGCGACTTGCCGTAGGCGTGACCGGACTCCATGCCCGCGTCGACCAGCCGCTTCCAGATCAGCGGCAGCTGCTCCACGCGCGCGCCGAACAGGTCGATGCGCTGGCCGCCGGTGACCTTGACGTAGAGGCCGAATTCCTTGGCCACCTCGCCGATGGTGATGAGCTGCTCGGCGGTCACCTCACCGCCGGGCATGCGCGGCACCACCGAGTAGGTGCCGTTCTTCTGGAGATTGGCCAGGAAGTGGTCGTTGGTGTCCTGCAGCGCGGCCTGCTCGCCGTCGAGAATGTGATCGCTCGAGGTGGATGCCAGGATGGAGGCGACGGTCGGCTTGCAGATATCGCAGCCGGTGCCGGTGCCGTGCTTGGCGATCAGCTCCGAGAACTTGCGGATACCGGTGGACTGCACGATGTGGAACAGCTCCGCACGCGACTGCGTGAAGTGCTCGCACAGCGACTTCGACACCTCCACGCCCGACTGCTCCAGCAACTTCTTGAGCATGGGAACGCAACCGCCGCAAGAGGTTCCGGCATTGGTGCAGCTCTTGATGGCGGGCACGTCGCAGGCGCCCTCGGCGATCGCGCCGCAGATCGCACCCTTGGACACGTTGTTGCAGGAGCAGATCTGGGCGTCGTCGGGCAGCGCGTCGGCACCCAATTCCGCACCGGCCGGGGAGATCAGCGCGGCCGGATCGGCGGGCAGCGGGCTGCCGACCAGCGGGCGCAGCGCCGCGTACGCCGACGCGTCACCGACCAGGATGCCGCCGAGCAGGGTCTTGGCGTCGTCGGAGACGACGAGTTTGGCGTAGGTGCCCTTGGCCGCGTCGTGCAGCACCACCGACAGCGCGCCCTCGGTGGTGCCGAAGGCGTCACCGAAGCTGGCCACGTCCACGCCGAGCAGCTTCAACTTGGTGGACAGGTCGGCGCCCGGGAACTCGCCCGCACCGCCGAGCAGCCGGTCCGCCACGATCTCGGCGGTGGTGTAGCCGGGAGCCACCAGGCCGTAGCAGACGCCCTCCACGGCGGCGACCTCGCCGACGGCGTAGATGTGCGGATCGGAGGTGCGCAGACCCAGGTCGGTGATCACACCGCCGCGCGGGCCGACCTCCAGCCCGGCGTCGCGGGCGATCTGGTCGCGGGGCCGGATACCGGCGGAGAACACCACCAGGGAGGCGTCGATGACGGAGTCGTCCGACAGCGTGACCTTCAGACCGGCACCGTCTTCCGCCTCCGCGATGGAGGCGGTGCCGACACCGGTGTGCACGTGCAGGCCGAGATCGGTGACCAGGCGTTCCAGGATCGCGCCGCCGCCCTCGTCCACCTGCACCGGCATCAGCCGGGGGGCGAACTCGACCACGTGCGGGGTCATGCCCATGAGCCGCAACGCGTTCGCGGCCTCCAGACCGAGCAGACCACCGCCGACCACCACGCCGACCGCACCCGGACCGGCGGCCTCGGCCGCGGCGCGGATACCGTCCAGATCCTCGATGGTGCGGTAGACGAAGCACTCCGGGCGATCGTGGCCCGGCACCGGCGGCACGAAGGCGTAGGAACCGGTCGCGAGCACCAGCGCGTCGTAGGCGATCACGTCGCCGGTGGAGGTGACCACCTTGCGGGCATCGCGGTCGATGGTGTCGGCGCGCACCCCCAGGCGCAGATCGACCAGCACGTCACCGTCGTAGGTGTTGCCGGGTAGCGCGAGTCCCTCCGCCTGCCAGCTGCCCACGTAGGAGGACAGACCGACGCGGTCGTAGGCGGGCAGCGCTTCCTCGCTGAGCACGATGACCTGCCAGGTCCCGGCCTCGTCGCGGGAGCGCAGGGCCTCCACGAAGCGGTGTCCGACCATGCCGTGGCCGACGACCACCGCGGTCTTGCGTTCGACTGTGTGCGTCATGACAGTCTGTCCTTTCGGTGGGTGGTTTCCGGTCAGGCTCGCGCCGACGTGGACGTGGAAGCGGTGGTGGCGGATTCGGATTCGGCTTTCAGCACCAGCGCCTCGGCCTCGGCGACCACATCGCCGCCGCGGCCGGAGGTCGGACGGCGCAGGAAGACGGCCCAGCAGACCGCCGCGCACACCACGTAGAAGACCATGAACGCCCAGAACGCGGTGGTGGCGGAGTTGGTGGCCGCGTACGAGGAGCGCAGCGCCAAGTTGATGCCGACGCCGCCGAGCGTGCCGATCGCGCCGACGAAGCCGATGAGCGCGCCCGAGGTGTTCTGCGCCCACTGCGTGCGGGATTTCGCGTCACCGGGCAGGCTGCGCGACTTCGCCTCGAACACCGACGGGATGATCTTGGTGACCGCGCCGTTGGCCAGACCCGAGATGATGAACAGCGCCACGAAGCCGAAGATCATGGCCCCGAGCACGCCGCCGGTCAGGCCGCCCGCGCCGTCGCCGATGGCACTGGAACTCGCCACCACCACGGTCGCGGCCGTCATCGCGCCGAACATGTACAGGGTGACCCGGCTGCCGCCGATGCGGTCGGCCCACTTGCCGCCGTAGGGGCGGGCCAGCGAACCCAGCAGCGGACCGATGAAGGCGATGGACGCGGCATGCAGCGCGGCCTGCGCGGGGGTGGACCCGCCCGCCTTGAAGTTGATCTGGAGCACCTGCGCGAAGGCGAAGCTGTAGCCGATGAACGAGCCGAAGGTGCCGATGTAGAGGAAGGCGATGGCCCACGACTGCGGCACCTTGAGCGCCGTGATCATGAAGGACATGTCGGCCTTCTGGTTCTTCACGTTGTCCATGTAGAGCGCGGCGCCCAGCGCCGCCACCACGACCGCGATCAGGTACACCGCGCAGACCACCGAGGCATTGCCGTAGGCGTTGCCCAGGGTCGCGATGACCGCCAGACCGATCACCTGGATCACCGGCACACCGATATTGCCGCCGCCCGCGTTCATACCCAGCGCCCAGCCCTTGAGTCGCTGCGGGTAGAAGACGTTGATATTCGACATCGACGACGAGAAGTTGCCGCCGCCCAGGCCCGCGAACGCCGCCACGATCAGGAACGTGGTGTACGAGGTGCCGGGCTGGTTGATGAAGTACAGGGTCAGCAGCAGCGGCACCAGCAGCGCCAGCGCGCTGAAGATGGTCCAGTTGCGCCCGCCGAACTTCGCGGTGGCGACGGTGTACGGGATGCGCATGATGCCGCCCACCAGCGTGGGGACCGCACCGAGGAAGAACTTGCCGGCGGTGTCGATGCCGAACTGCTCGGTCGGCATGAACAGGACCATGACCGACCAGATCGACCACACCGAGAACCCGATGTGCTCGGCGAAGACCGACCAGATCAGATTGCGCTTGGCGATGTCCTTGCCGCCTGCCTCCCAAGCGGCGACGTCCTCGGCATCCCAGTGCTCGATGTCGTGATTGCGCGTCAACGTGCGGAACAAGGGGCCTCCTGAAATCTGGATAGGCCCCAAGGTAGGAAACCGGTATTGCGCGAATGCTGCGCCAAATGACCGGAGAATCAACGGTTGCTCACGATTCTCCGGATTCGGCCGTGAGAACTACCGCTATGTTTCGTCCATGTGACACAACGGTTTCCGCGTGTCACAGAACGCAGAAATCCCGAATGGCCGACCGTGAGGTGAGATGGCCGTCACCAGCATCTCCGATACCTCACGAGTCGGCAACTCGAACGGTGAATCAATTCCAGCTGTCTTCGAGCATGCGCGGCTTGCAGGCGTGCCAGGCACCGGCCAGCATGACGAACACCGCGACCGACAGCATGGCGAACGGAATCTTCCAGCCCCCGGTCGCCGAATGCAGCAGGCCGAAGACCACCGGGCCGACGCATGCCACGGTGTAGCCGACGCCCTGGGTGAACCCCGACAGCGAGGCCGAACCGGCGGCGGTGCGGGTGCGCATATTGATCAGGGTCAGCGCCATCGGGAAGGTCGACGGGCCCAGGCCCAGCAGCAGCACCCACACCAGTGTGGCGGTCATGGGCGCGATCAGCAGACCGGCGAAACCGACGAAGTAGCACAGCGCGCAGGCGACGGCGACCGGGAAGGGATTCGCCACCCGGCCCACCACCAGCGGCGCGCCCAGCGCCGCCACCAGGCCGATGAGGGCGAAGATACCCACCATGCTGCCGCCGTAGGCCAGGCTGGCCCCGGCGTCGTGCAGGATGGTCGGCAGCCAGGTGAACACCGAATAGGTGATCAGCGAGGTCATGCCGAACATGAACGCCATACCCCAGGCCACCGGTGAGCGCCACACCTTGCCGTCGGGTTGCGCGGTGGTCGGCAGGGCGGTGACATCGGCCTTGGCGTGGCCGCGCCGGTCACGCAGTACCCCGAGCCAGGGCAGCGCTGCGGCGAAGCCGAGCAGCGCCCACAGGCCCAGCGAGATGCGCCAGCCGTGCGCCTCGGCCACCGGGACCGCGACCAGCGCCGGAATCACCGTGCCCAGCTGCACCATGACGATGTAGACCGAGGACAGCAGCGCCAGCCGATCCGGGAAGTAGCGCTTGACCAGCGGCGGAATCACCACATTGCCGATGCCCATCCCGGTCAGCGCCAGCGCGGAGAAGGCCAGCAGCTCCCAGGTCTGCGGCACCAGCGCGCGAATGGCCGAGCCGACGCCGGTCATGAGCATGGCGATGAGCGCGGTGCTCTCCAGGCCGAAGCGGCGCACCAGCACCGGGGTCAGCAGTCCGGCGACGGCGAACATGGCGGTCGGGATCATGCCGAAGACGCCGATGATCGCCGTCGAATAGCCGATGTCCTCCCCGATCTGGGTGGCCAGCGGCGTGAAGGCGGTGACGGCGACCCGCAGCGTGAGCGCCGACATGACAATGGCCGCCAGCACGAGCAAGCGCCCCTCGGTGAGGTGGCGCTTGGCGATGCGGTCGATTGTCGGTCGGTCTTTGACCTCGAGGGTCGTCTCATCCAGGGTCGCAGTCACCGAGAAATCATAGGATGACCCGATGATGTGATGCAACGAATGTGAGGCACGGTACGCTGTCATGCGTGCAACCAGTCCGGCGCACGAGCCTCATCGCCCAGGTGACCGAGCAGCTTCGTGCCGAAATCCGTTCCGGCCGTTGGCCCGTCGGCTCCCGCATCCCCACCGAACCGGAGCTCACCGAGCTCACCGGAACCGGCCGCAATACTGTGCGCGAGGCCGTCCAGGCGCTCGTGCACGCGGGCATGCTGGAGCGCCGCCAAGGCTCCGGGACCTATGTCATCTCCACCTCGAACCTCGGCGCGACGCTCAACCAGTACTTCGCCGACGCCCAGGAACGCGACATCCTCGAGCTGCGCCGCGCCCTGGACACCACCGCGGCCGCGCTGGCCGCCAAACGCCGCGACGAGGCCGATATCGCCGACCTGCGACGGCTACTGGAGGAACGCCGACTGTCCTGGGACGACGACAATCCCGTCGCCATCGAGGCCGATCTACAGCTGCACCGCGCCATCGTCGCGGCCAGCCACAATGCCGTATACCTGGAGTTCTACGATTCCCTGCTCCCGGTCATCGAGGCCGGAATCCGCTCCCGGACGGCCAAATCCGGCGGCTCCTTCGAGGCCGAGCACGTCGAGCTGGTGGAGGCCGTGATCGCGGGCGATCCGGACCGCGCCGCCGCCGCGGCGGACTGCTTCCTGTCGACCCTGCTCGCGGAGTACCCCGACGCCAGGTAACCGACAGGTCACCACTGCGATGTGCGAGAAGTGAGCCGGAATTACTCCGGTTGTCATCGAAAGCGACGTCGTTGTAACGGGCGATTCGTACGGTGGATGCGACCGCGAGGAACCTTTCCGGGCCGATTTTCTTCCAGGTATCCGGAGTTCCCGATGAGGGCTGGTCACATCTCGAGAGGAATGCGTCCATGACATCCACAGCCGCGCCGGAAACGCCGGAAACGACCACTTTCCAGTATCAGAAGCGAGGCCGTTGGCTCGATCATTGGGATCCGGACAATACAGAATTTTGGGAGAAGGGCGGCAAACAGACCGCCCGGAAAAATCTGATCTTCTCGGTATTCGCGGAGAATCTCGGATTCAGCGTCTGGGTGATCTGGGGCAGCATTGTCACCGCCATGGGCGCGGCCGGATTCGGCTTCCTCGAAGGACTCGGCAAAGGCAATCCCGTCGCGGTCAGCAACGCGCTGCTGCTGACCTCCACCCCCACCCTGGTGGGCGCGGCACTCCGGGTGCCCTACACCTTCGCCATCCCCAAGTTCGGCGGGCGCGCCTTCACCATGTTCAGCGCGGCCATGCTGCTGCTGCCCACGCTGGGCGTCGCCTTCTTCATCAACCAGCCCGATACACCCATGTGGGTGTTCATGGTGCTGGCGGCGCTGGCCGGTGTCGGCGGCGGCAACTTCTCCAGCTCGATGGCCAATATCAACTTCTTCTTCCCCGAGGGCAAGAAGGGCGCGGCGCTGGGCATCAATGCCGCGGGCGGCAATATGGGCGTCGCGCAGACCCAACTGCTGGTGCCGCTGGTCATCACGCTGGGCACCCATCTGCTGGCCAAGGACCCGGCCGGTTACCGCTTCGGTATCACCCTCGCCGTACTCATGTGGGTTCCGTTCATCCTCGCCGCCATGTTCGCCGCGATGCGCTACATGGACTCGATCTCCGGCGCGAAGTCCGACGGCAGCTCCTACCGGATCGCCCTCACCAACCGGCACACCTGGGTGATGGCCTTCCTCTACATCGGCACCTTCGGCTCGTTCATCGGCTTCTCCTTCGCCTTCCCCACGCTGCTCAAGGCGAATTTCCCACACCTGGCCGGAATCGGCTGGATGAGCACCCTGGGCAACCTCGCCTTCCTCGGCGCCTTCGTCGGTTCCTTCAGCAGGCCCTTCGGCGGCTGGATCTCCGACAAGGTCGGCAGCGGTGCCCGCATCACCACCTTCGTCTTCACCGGTATGGCCGTGGCCACCGCGCTCATCATGCTGTCGCTGTCGGCCAAGAGCTTCCCGCTGTACCTGGCCTCGTTCCTGCTGCTGTTCGTGCTCACCGGTATCGGCAACGGCTCCACCTACCGCATGATCCCGTCCATCTTCGGTGCCCAGGCCCGCCGCTACGCCAGCGAACACGGCCAGGACACGGCCGTGGCGCTCGCCTCCGCCAAGCGACAGGCCGGCGCGGCCATCGGCGTGATCGGTGCGGTCGGCGCGGGCGGCGGCTGGCTGCTCCAGCAGGCGCTGCGCCTGTCGAACACCAACTTCGGCACCATGGCGCCCGCCTTCTGGGGTTACGCGGTGGCCTTCCTGGTCATGGCCGGGGTGACCTGGTGGTTCTACCTGCGGTCATCCTTCGCGGTGAGCCGGGTGCCCTCCCTGGCCTACGCGAGCGTGTAGTCGCCTGTCCCAGCGTGTGATACGAAGTGCGTCCGTATCACATATCCGGGCGCGGTGGCGACCGTCGCCTCCCCCTCGTGGCCGCCATCGCCCCGTGATTCGCGATGCCCGTCCCGTCGACACCGGCGGGGCGGGCGTCGCGGTGTCCGGTGAAACCCGCTGTGCGACGGCTCAGAGCAGCAGGCGGATCATGTCGGCGGTGCGGTTCAGGCCCGGGAAGGCCTCCGGGGTGGAGCGCGGGTGCAGGGCGTGCACCGCGAGGCGGAACATGACCGCGCGGACCAGCATCTGCGGCCATTCGGGCAGGCTCGACCAGCGTTCCAGCAGGCCGTCGTCCGCTCCACCCCAGGACAGCGCGTCCACCACGATGACGGCGGCCGCCCAGGACGGGGGTCGCCAGTAGGGCGTGATGTCGGTCAGACCCGGCGCGAAGGAACCGGAGAACAGCACGGTGCCGAACAGGTCGCCGTGCACCAGCTGCGGCGCCGCGGTCACCGGCTTGCGGAGGGTGGCCAGCTGGCCGATCAACTCCAGGCTGCGCTCCCCGTCCGGGGAGGTGGCGGGCAGCATGCCGCCGATCTTCAGGCTGCGCAGCGGCACCGCCTCCCAGGCGGCGCGGTCGGCGGCCACGAAGACGTCCACGTCCACCCAGGGCGCGATCGGAGGCTGCGCCAGGAAACGCGGGCGCTCCAATTGCGCGGTCGCCTGATGTAGTCGCAGCGAGACCGACACCACCTCGTCGTGCCGCGGTTCGGGCACCCCGTCCAGGAAGGTGTCCGCGCGCCATCCGGAGACGACGTAGCGGCCATCGGTGGCGCGCACCGGCCGCGCCAGGCGCAGCCCGTCCACGCGCAGCCCCTCCCGCACCTTCGCGCTCCAGGCCGCCCGCGCGTGATCGGTCACCGGACTCAGCACCACATCCGCGCAGCGCCAGCCGCCGTCCCAGGTCCCCAGCGGAACCGGCATCACCTCGCGCAGCCCGAAGGTGGCGCGCACATGCTCGGGAGGTTCCACAGCAGTCATGGTCACGCGCGTACCGTACCCGCGCAATGGAACCGAAAATCGGAGCCACACCGGACACACCGCCCGGTCGGAACCGGCACGCAATCGCACTGTGACCGCAATGTCCGCCATTGCGCGGTCAGCGCCCGCTACCGGCCCGGATAGCGCCGAACCGCTGGAGACCGCAGGATGGAGGATGCTCGCGCACGATCGGCAGACGGGAACGCAGGTGCGCAACGGACGATACGGCGACCACCGGGCGACCACAGCCGCCGCCCGGCCCGCGAACGGCCACGACATCGGTTCGGACGGTGACAGCCTGGTCTGGTACGCCGCCTACGGATCGAATCTGCTGACCGCGCGGTTTCGCTATTACCTCGAGGGCGGAACGCCGGACGGCACCACCCGGGTGTACTCGGGCTTCCGGAATCGGCGGCCGCCGGTGCGCAGCGCACCGCTGACGCTGCCCGGGTGCGTCTACTTCAGCGGTGAGTCGCGGGTGTGGGGCGGCGGGATGGCGTTCTACGCGCCCGAGCGCTGCGCGGGCTGGCCCGGGCAGGCCGCCGCGCGCGGTTATCTGCTCACGGCGGGCCAGTTCGCGGATCTGGTCGAGCAGGAGATGCACCGATCCGCGCGCGCGGAGCTGGATCTGGCGCGGGTGCTGCGCGACGGCCGCGACACTCTCGGCCCCGGCCGCTACGAAACCCTGGTCCGTGTCGGCGACCTCGACGGCCACCCGATCCTTACCTGTACGGCCCCCTGGACCCCGCCCACGATCGAGCTGCGCCCGCCCAGCGCGCGCTACCTGGGCCTGATCGCGACAGGCCTGCACGAAACCCACGGCTGGCCCCACCACCGCGTCCGCGCGTACACCGCCGAACTGCCGGGCATTCGGGACCACTGGAACCACACGGACCTGGACACGGTGATCACGACCGCCCTGGGAATCGTCACTCGGCGCACAGCCGCCCTGCGGGCGCCCGGCCCGGACTGATCGCCGCAGGGGTCTGCGGGGTTCGGCGGGCCGGGCGGGCGGGTCAGTACACCGGGAGGGAGGTGTCGACCTGGTTGGCCCAGGCGACGATGCCGCCCTGGAGGTGGGTGGCGTCGGAGAAGCCCGCGTTCTTCAGAGCGGCGAGGGCTTCGGCGGAGCGGATGCCGGTCTTGCAGTAGAGGGTGATGGGGGTGTTCTGCGGGAGTTCGGCGAGGGCCTCGCCGGAGAGGATGCGGTCCTTGGGGACGAGGGTCGCGCCCTCGATGCGGACGATGTCCCACTCCACCGGCTCACGGACGTCGACGACGGCGACGGGCTTGCCCGCGTCCAGCATGTCCTTGAGTTCGCGGGCGGTGACGGTGGAACCGATCGCCGCCGCCTGGCCCTCCTCCGACACCACACCGCAGAAGGCGTCGTAGTCGATGAGCTCGGTGATCGGCTGCCGGTCCGGGTCGCGGCGCAGCTTGATGGTCCGGTAGGTCATATCCAGTGCGTCGTAGACCATGAGGCGGCCCAGCAGCGGATCGCCCATACCGGTCAGCAGCTTGATGGCCTCGGTGACCATGATCGACCCGATGGAGGCGCACAGCACGCCCAGCACACCGCCCTCGGCGCAGGAGGGCACCATGCCCGGCGGCGGCGCTTCCGGGTACAGGTCGCGGTAGTTGATGCCGCGCCCGTCGGGGGCGTCCTCCCAGAAGACCGATACCTGGCCCTCGAAGCGGTAGATCGAACCCCACACGTAGGGCTTCCCGGCCAGCACGGCGGCATCGTTGACCAGGTAGCGGGTGGCGAAGTTGTCGGTGCCGTCCACGATCAGGTCGTAGTCGCGGAACAGTTCGATCGCGTTCTCGGGTTCGAGGCGGATCTTGTGCAGATTCACCGTGATGCCCGAGTTGATCTCCAGAATGGAGTCACGCGCCGAATCGGCCTTGGACCGGCCGATATCGGACTCACCGTGGATGATCTGCCGTTGCAGGTTGGAGGCATCGACCTCGTCGAACTCCACGATGCCGAGGGTGCCCACACCCGCGGCGGCGAGGTACAGCAGCGCCGGGGAGCCGAGCCCGCCCGCACCGATCACCAGCACCTTGGCGTTCTTCAAGCGTTTCTGCCCGTCCACGCCCAGATCCGGGATGATCAGGTGGCGGCTGTAGCGGGCGACCTCGTCCCGGGTCAGCTCCGCGGCCGGCTCGACGAGCGGCGGCAGGGACTTGGTGGATGACACGTCCTGGACTCCTCGAATCGAATTCACCGATCACGCCTGCCGCGACACGGCAGCACACCGTAGTGCAACACGGCGGACCGGGGCGTTCTTCCCCAGCCTAGGCGGCGTCAGCCGCGCGGATACGGCCAGGGGTTGAAGCGGCACTTCTTGCCGTCCATGGGCACCACCCCGTGCGGATCGAGCGCGGCGATCTCGTTGTTCTTGGTGCCGAAGGTCTGCTGCATCATCACCGGGGCCAGGCCGCCGTCGGACTCACACGGCTGATGCTCGTGGTAGCCGATGGCGTGGCCGACCTCGTGGTTGACCAGGTACTGCCGATACGAGCCGATATCGCCCTCGTAGGACAGCGCGCCGCGCACCCAGCGCACCTCCGACAGCACCACCCGGCCCAGATCGGAGTTGTAACAGGAGGAATCGATGGGGATCTCGAATCCGCATGCGGTGCGGGTGGTTTCGCGGGAGGTGAGCGATATGCGGAAATCCGGTTCTCCGGAATCGACGCGGCGGAAGCCGAACCGCGGATCGTGGGTCCAGCTCTTGGGATTGGCGAGGGTGGCCTCCACCATCGCGGCCACCGATGCGTCGCCCCCGATTCCGGAGGTGTCCATTCCGTCCTCGATTTCGACGGTGTAGGTGAATACCCGTTCGGTGCCGGTGCCGACCTGCTGTGTGGTGCCCGGAACCACATGCCAGGTGCCCGCACCGGTCACCGCATAGGGGCCGCCGTCGGGCAATGCGCCGGTGGGCAGGTCGGCGGCGAATTTGCCGTCACCTTTGGGCGGTGCGCCGTAAATTCCCGTTTCTTCGGAGCGCTCGCTCAATCGCCCGAAACCGGGCGCCGACCCGGCACTCTGTCCGCCGCCGCGCACCGCGTCCCAGACCACCAGAATCGTGACGAACAACAGCACCGGCAAGGCGTAGGCACGCCAGCCGTAGGTGGAGACGAATCGCCCCAGCGCGCTCTGTTTCTTGGTCTCACGCTGCGGTCGGGAGCGATTGCGGGTGTCCTCGGGCGGCGCGGTCGGATCCCAGCGGGCCCGTAGCGGCTGATGTGGATGCGGGAGCTGCGGCCCCGCACCGTCGTCGGTGCGCGCGGCGACGCTGCCCGCGTCGGTGTAGAGCCCCAGCGGGTCATAAACCGGCCCGGTCGGTTTGCCTTTGCGTTTCGAGCCGCCGAGAGCGCGCGGCGTGGCAGTTCCCAGGGGGCGGCGTGAATCGCGCCCGCCGGAATATCTGCCCCCATGGTCGGTCACGCACTCCAGCGTCTCACAGTGACGCAACCCGGCCGGACGGGCCGCGCGGCCCCCGGTGACGCTGCGATATATCTCACCCGAACATTGCGGCGGATCTCACAAAGCGGTAGTCGTTCTTACATACTGTGACGCGCGACAACATCCAGCACACCAAAAATCGGAACCAGGATCGCCCGCGGTGTCCCGTGCGAGTATCGTTCGATGGATACCCGGCGCACATCCTCCACGTCCGGGAATCAACTGGGAGATCGGATAATGACAGACCTCGTGGACCGGATGACTGCGCGCCGCAGTTCGTCCGAGGCCATGGCGCCGAGTAAGCGCGGAACCCGCCTGCCCCGTGACGCCCGCCGCGCTCAGCTACTCGCCGCCGCCAGTGAGGTCTTCGTGCTGCGCGGCTATCACGCCGCGGGCATGGATGAGATCTCGCAATGCGCGGGCGTCAGCAAACCCGTGCTGTACCAGCACTTCTCATCCAAGCTGGAGCTGTATCTGGCGGTCCTGCAGAACTATGTGGACGCCCTGGTGTCGAGCGTGCGGCAGGCGCTGCGCTCCACCACCGACAACAAGCAGCGGGTGAAGGCGGCCGTCCAGGCGTACTTCGACTTCGTCGACCACGAGACGCAGGGCTTCCGACTGGTCTTCGAATCCGACCTCACCAACGAACCGCAGGTGCAGCGGCGGGTCGAGCAGGCCACCGAGGCCTGTGTGGACGCGGTGTTCGACCTGGTCGCCCACGATTCCGGACTGGACCCCTACCGCGCCCGCGTACTGGCGGTCGGCCTGGTCGGCGCGAGCCAGTTCAGCGCCCGCTACTGGCTGGAGGCGGACCGGCCCATCCCCAAAGAGGAAGCGGTCGACACCACCGTCGCACTCTGCTGGGGCGGCCTCAAGCACGTCCCACTCCACCCCATCGACTGACGATCTCCCCCCGACGAAAACGAGTGCCCCGTTGAGCGATTCAACGGGGCACTCGTCGTTTCAGGGTTCTCACACGGCGGCGAAGCCGACGCGGCCGCTGGTGGAGGTGCCGATCTCGACGTAGGCGACCTTCGCGGCCTGGATCAGGTACTTGCGGCCCTTCTCGTCGACCAGCGCGACCACGCCGCCGTCGCCCTGCAGCGCACCGGTCACCAGCGCCTCGACCTCTTCGGGGGTCTGCGAGCTGGCGATCACCAGTTCACGCGGGCTATCCGAAATACCGATCTTGACCTCCACGGCCAACCTCCGAACGTAGTGTCCTGTGCTGTCTCCGACCAGGCTAATGCAGGGCGCGGCGGGTCCGTCAGCGACCGCCCTGCGCTGACAGCGAACAGTGCGCGCCACCGCGACCGGCCCCGCTCGGGACCCGGTTCCCCGCTCAGCCGGTATAGGTCCGGTAGCGCAGATTCGCGCGCAGCCGACCGACCAGACCGGCGGTGTGCATGATCCACAGCCCGGGCGGGACCAGACGGCGGGTGAACGGGTTCAGCGGATGGCACAGCACCGCCACCACGAGCGAGGTCAGGGCGGCGCGCATCGGAATCCGCGGACAGCCGAGGGGCCGATGCTTGACGCACACCTCGGCGTAGCCGTATCCGTAGCCGACACACTGTCGCCACGCGGCCCGCCACTCCGTGCGCAGGCGGTAGGCGATCAGCGCGTCCGGC
Source organism: Nocardia otitidiscaviarum NBRC 14405 (assembly GCF_000308635.1). GTDB lineage: Bacteria > Actinomycetota > Actinomycetes > Mycobacteriales > Mycobacteriaceae > Nocardia > Nocardia otitidiscaviarum. Next base: position 98,924 of record NZ_BAGD01000100.1, read on the forward strand.
GCGTGCCCGAACGACAGCCCGGCCTGCTGCACCCGCCACGTGATGTCGACGTCGTCGCCACCGGTGATCAGAGCCTCGTCGTACCCGCCGATCTTCTCGAAGGCCGTGCGCCAGTAGGCCGTATTGTTCCCATTCGCGAACGGCAGCCAGTGGGTGGCGAAGCCCTCGGCGGGTGCGGGCACCGGCCGCCAGGTGGCGGACGCGCGGTCGTTGAGCGTATCCGACTCGATCGCCCCGCCCACCGCGTCGTACTCCGCGGCGGCCCGGACCAGTGCGCTCAGCCAATGGGGGTATACACGGTCGTCCTGGTCGATGAACACCAGGAAGTCGCCCGCGGCGACCGCCGCCGCGTTGTTGCGGGCGAACGGTGCACCCGCGGTGGCGGAGCTGTCGATATAGCGCACAGTGAGCCGTTCGCGCACCGGATGATTCGCGATGTGCGCGCGCAGGCCG
>NZ_BAGD01000099.1 GCF_000308635.1 Nocardia otitidiscaviarum NBRC 14405
CCGCCGATGAGGAAGAAGGACATCGCCGTCACCAGGTACATGACGCCGAGGACCTTCGGGTCTGTCGTGGTGACCATCTTGTAGATGAACGAACCCTTGGGACCCACACGGGGCGGGTATGGCCGAGCCGCTTCCACTTCACGGACTGGGCGTGGCTCTACGGCAGTCACTGAACCTCCTGACAGGTGCCTTCTGGTCGTTCGTCGCGGTTGCTTCCGGCGTCGGCGTTTTCACGCACACGCGAACGACGGGTGGCTTGCGCTGTTGTGAATCGTAAACCGTGCTGCCGCAGCGGTCGCGGCCGGTCCTACTCTCTGTCGTAATTGGCCTTGGTAACGGACTGCCGGGGACGTTGGTCCCGAAGTTCCCGGGCCGCCGATCCGGCCGATATCCGAGCGTCGCGATTGGGTGTCCGGACTCGCGCCTGTACGCTCCTCCGCATGTCGGTGCGCGAGTCCGCTTCCACCCGAACCCCGTACGCCCCCTCCCCCGGTTCCGCGCGGCGTTTGCGCACCTGGGGGGTGGCATTGGCCGCCGCCGCGGTGCTGCCGACCGGTCTGCTGGCAGGCTGTGCCGAACCGGCCGACGACGCCGCCAGCGCCATCGTGCGCACCACCACGAATATCGCGGGCGCGGGTGTGGTCGGCCTGGAACGTGACACCCGCACCGCGTGCGCGCTGCCCACCACCGCCGATCCGGCCGCGGGCGCGATCCGCTCCGTCGACACCACCACCGGGACCGTGGAGGTGCCCGCCGATCCGCAACGCATCGTGGTGATCTCGACCCCGGCCCTGGACGCGATCTGCGCGCTCGGCCTGTGGGAGCGTGTGGTCGGCGCGGCCACCGTCGCCGGTCCCACCCCGCAGCCCGCCTATCTGGGCACCGGCATCTCCGAGATTCCGGCGGTCGGCATGGTCGGCACGCCCGACCCCGCGCAGATCGCCGCCCTGGACCCGGACGTGATCATCGGCGGCGCGACCGACGGCGCGAGCTACGACGCGCTGCGCGGTATCGCGCCCACCGTGCTGATCTCCGGCGACGGCGGCTGGCAGCGGCAGTTCTCCGCTATCGCCGCGGCGCTGGGCCGGGAGCGGGCCGCCGATCAGGTGCTCGCCGACTACCGCACCGCGGCCCGCGACACCGGAAACGCGGTGGCCGCCAACCTGACCCAGGCGTCGGTGGTGCGCTTCCGCGCCGACGACCTCCAGGTGCTGGGCGGGGACAGCTTCGCCGGGCAGGTGCTGGGCGATGCCGGGGTGCAGCGGCCGACCGCGCAGCGTGGCGCGAGCTTCGAACTGGCGGATGTGTCGTCCCAGGAGAATCGGGACAAGGTGGAGGGCGACCTCATCTACGTCATGTTCGACGGTCCCGAGGGTCGCGACTTCGGCGAATCGCTCATGCGCGGCGACGACTGGAAGGAACTCGGCGCGGTCGGCGACAAGCGCAACTTCGTCGTCGAAGACGTGATCTGGCACGGCAGCGGCGTGACCGCGGCGCGGGCCCTGCTGGAGGACATCCGCAACACCCTCAACGGCTACGTGACCGACTGATCCTCGCGTATACCTCGGAAGTGTGCGGGCCGGTAACCGAATACGGTTACCGGCCCACACCTTTCAACACTCCTAGAACTCCCAGTCCTCGTCCTCGGTGTTGACGGCCTTGCCGATCACGTAGCTCGAACCCGAGCCCGAGAAGAAGTCGTGGTTCTCGTCGGCATTGGGCGACAGCGCCGAGAGGATCGCCGGGTTCACATCGCACTCGTCCTTGGGGAACAGGCCCTCGTAGCCGAGGTTCATCAGCGCCTTGTTGGCGTTGTAGCGCAGGAACTTCTTGACGTCCTCGGTCAGGCCGACCTCGTCGTAGAGATCCTGGGTGTACTCGACCTCGTTCTCGTACAGCTCGAACAGCAGCTCGAAGGTGTAGGACTTGAGCTCGTCCTGCTCCGCCTGGGAGACCTGCTCCAGACCCTTCTGGTACTTGTAGCCGATGTAGTACCCGTGCACGGCCTCGTCGCGGATGATGAGGCGGATCAGGTCCGCGGTGTTGGTGAGCTTGGCCCGCGAGGACCAGTACATGGGCAGGTAGAAACCGGAGTAGAACAGGAAGCTCTCCAGCAGGGTGGAGGCCACCTTGCGCTTGAGCGGATCGTCGCCCTGGTAGTAGTCCATGACGATCTGCGCCTTGCGCTGCAGGTTCGGGTTCTCCTCCGACCAGCGGAAGGCGTCGTCGATCTCGCGGGTGGAGCACAGCGTGGAGAAGATGGAGCTGTAGCTCTTGGCGTGCACCGACTCCATGAAGGCGATATTGGTGAGCACCGCCTCCTCGTGCGGGGTGAGCGCGTCCGGAATGAGGCTCACCGCGCCGACCGTGCCCTGGATGGTGTCGAGCAGGGTGAGGCCGGTGAAGACCCGCATGGTCAGCTGCTTCTCGTGGGGGGTCAGCGTGTTCCACGACGGAATGTCATTGGAGACGGGTACCTTCTCGGGCAGCCAGAAGTTGCCCGTCAGCCGGTCCCAGACCTCCGCGTCCTTCTCGTCGGGCACGCGGTTCCAGTTGATCGCCGACACTCGATCGATCACCTTGGTCACACGCATCGTCGTATGCGTCTCAGCGGTCACGCCCGTTCACTCACCCTTCCCAGCTCACCGAATTCTCTTGCCCTGGACACTACTACTTGTGGCGGACAAAGTTTTACAACACAAGGTGTTGTGTCGTTCGGCGTCCTGGGGTGATAGCCGGGTTACCCCCGAAAAGGTGGGCGGAGACACCCCGCGCGGCGCGGACGCGCCGCCGTGCACTCTGTCACAGCACCTTCGGGCGGCTGTCGGCGGGGGGACCGCCCGAAGGTTTGCCGTTCATGCGCTGAGGTTCAGATCCCCAGCACCAGTTTCGCGGTGGTGAAGTAGATGATGAGCCCGGTCGCGTCGACCAGGGTGGTGACCATCGGGGCCGAGATGACCGCCGGGTCGATGCGCAGCTTCTTGGCCAGCAGCGGCATGGTGCCGCCGATGGTGGCCGCCCACGCGCAGATGAGCACGAGCGTAATCCCCACCACCGCAGCGATTTCCATGCCGACGAACAGTCCGCCGATCACGACGCCGATCAGCGCGAGCATGGTGCCCAGCAGCAGGCCCACCCGGCATTCGCGCCACACCACCCGGAACAGGTCCGAACCCCGCACCTCACCCACGGCCACGGCGCGCACACAGGAGGTGGCGGCCTGGGCGCCGGCATTGCCGCCCGCACCGATGATCAGCGGAATGAACAGGGCCAGATGCGCGGCCTGTTCCAGGGTGCCCTCGAACAGGTCGGTGACCGACACCGTCAAGGTGGCCGCGACCAGCAGCAGCGTCAGCCACATGGCGCGGTAGCGCGCCAGCTGGAAGACACCCGCCGCCATGTAGTGGCCTTCCCAGGGCGCGGCACCGGCCTGGCGGGCCACATCCTCGGAGTCGGCGGCCTCGATGACCTCGATGGCGTCGTCGATGGTGAGCAGGCCGACGAGGCGATCCTCGCTGTCCACCACCGGCAGGTTGATGAGGTTGGCCCCCTGCATGAGGCGGGCGGCCTTCTCCGCCGAGTCGGTGGCGCGCACGAACACCGGTTCGGCCGCCACCAGATCGGCGATCATGGCGTCCGGGGAGGAGAGCACCAGATCGCGCAGCTCCACCACGCCGATGATGCGGCGGCCGCCGTCCACCACCGGGAGGGTGTAGACGGTCTCGGCGTTGCCGCCCTTGGTGCGCACCCACTGCAGGGCTTGTGCGACCGGCAGATTACGCGGCAGCGCGACGACTTCCGGCGTCATGTAGTAGCCGACGGAACCCTCGGGGTAGCCGAGCAGCTGCGCGGTCATGCGCCGTTCGCGCGGGCTGAGTCCGGCGAGGACCTTCTTGGCGACCTTCGCGGGGGCCTCGCGCAGCATGCGGGCGCGGTCGTCGGGATCCATCTCCTCGACCAGCTCCCGGAAGCGCTCGTCCCGCAGCCCGCTCAGAATCTGCTGCTGGTCGACGGGTTCCAGCTCCTCGAAGACATCGAGGGCACGGTCCTTGTCCAGCAGCCGGAACACCATCCCGGCGGTGACGGCGTCCATGCGGGCGAGTTCGTCGGCGATCACGTGCGGAGCGTGATCGTCCAGCCATTCCAGTGTGGGGCCGACGCGATGCGGGTCGACGATATCGCGCAGCGGAACGTAGGGCGCACGGTCCTCATCGTGCGTGGAAGCGGACTGCTGCACCGGAACCTCCTGCGCGGCAACGTATTCGGTCACGGGCTCGCGACCGCGAGCAAAGCCCTCGCGCTCGGGCGGCGCGCCACCCGACTCGGCCTGCGGCCGCACCTGCCCGGACCCCGCACCTTCGCGGTCGGACACCGCGCTCGCGCAATCGGACAGTGCGCCGCCGAGTTCCGACAGCGCAGCTTCGCGGTCGGACAGCAGCGCCGGATCGTGGGGCGACAGGGCGGTTTCGTGGCGGGGCAGGGGCGTATCGCACCGGGGCGATACCGCCTCGCGCGTCGTCAGCGGGGTGAATGCGGGCAACGTCGACGGAGCGACGTGCAGATCTGTCTGCGTCATGACGGAACCTCGGCCGGGCAGGCGAGTAAAGGGGGTGAACGAGGGCAAACACCTGGTTTCACACCGCGAGGCACCGCCCCGGCCGCGGCAGTCCTACTGCCCTATCCGCGGAACGAGGGGACGGCGCCGCGCGGCCTTCGACTGGGGGGTTCGCTGCGCATGCAACCCACCTCCTCCATCGTCGCCGTGCACCGTCAGAGACCACTCGCCATATTGCGAGCGCAAAAATCATCCTCGTGCAGGATACAACCAACGGCCAAACCCGCCGAATCCACCGGCCATATGTGGGCAGCGACACGCCACCACAGCGGCCACCCGCGGTGCGCGCGGCGGCCACGGTGATGTGCTGGGGTGGAGGGGTGCGGTTGGAATCACTCACCATGGTGCGGCACGGCGAGAGCGTCGGGAATGCGGCGGCGCGGGTGGCGCAGGCGGCGGGGGACGAGGAATTCGGTTCCGGGACAAGGGATGCGGACTTCGCGCTGTCGGAGGTGGGGCGGGCGCAGGCCGCGGCGGTGGGGGCGCGGTTGCGGGCGTGGCCGCGGCCGGAAACGGTGTTGAGTTCACCGTATCTGCGGGCGCGGCAGACCGCGGAGATCGCGCTGGCGGGTGCGGACTGGCCGCAGCCGCGCCTCGACGAGCGGTTGCGCGACCACGAGAAGGGTGCCCTCCAGGGACTGACCGTGCACGGGGTGCGCCGCCGCCATCCCGAGAAGTTCCGGGAGCGGGAACGGTTGGGGCGCTTCTACTATCGCCCACCCGGCGGGGAGTCCTGGCCGGATGTGGCGCTGCGGCTGCGCACCCTGCTGCCCGAACTCTCCGGCCATGTCCTGGTCTTCACCCACGACCTGGTGATCGTCATGACCCGCTACCTCCTGGAGGGCTTGGACGAGCCCCGCATCCTCGAGATCGAAAGCAACCAATTGGCGAACGCCTCCATCACCCGCTGGCAGCGCACCGCCACCCACCTCCACCTCACCACCTACAACGACACCGACCACCTCACCGCTCCCTAGCCGCTGGACGATCGATCAGGGGGAAGTCGTGGCGGCATCGCGCGAGTACCCGCCGCCACCAGTTCCCCGTCGCGGTCAGGTGTGGTGATCGACGATGGCGCGGAGCAGGCGGATGAGGTGGCGTTGCTCTTCGCCGGTGAGGGGGGTCAGGAGTTCGACTTGGGCGGTGCGGATGAGAGTGTCGAGTGTGTCGAGGTGGCGGCGGCCGGAGTCGGTGAGGTGCACCAGGTTTCGGCGGCGATCACGGGGGTCGGGGGCGCGTTCGATGTAGCCGCCGCGCTCCAGATCGGTGATGGCGGCGGTGACGTCACTACGGTCGAGCCCGATGCGACGGCCCAGATCGGCCTGACTGGTCGGCCCGGATTCGTCGAGCGCCGCCAGCAGCGAGAAGTGGTAGCGGTGTGCGATATCGGCGGAGCTCAGTCGTTCGCCGACGATCCGGTGTCCCTGAGCTGCGCTCTGTGCGAGCAGCCAGGTCGGCAGCGAGCGCAGTCGGCGCGGCGCGGTGCGGGGGTCCACGATTTCAGCCTAGACCAGGGCTTGCATTGTTGGTCGAGCCAACATATATTCGTTGGCATCACCAACATTAATCCCCTACAGGATTGCCCGACACGAGGATTCGCCATGCACACGAACCGCCCCTCCCACTCCGATGCGACATCGACCCATGACAGCGTTCATCGCCACGCGACCGTCGCAGTGCCCCACGTCGGCCCTCAACCGGCGCGCAGGTTGTCCGGGGCGATTCGGCGCGCCGCGCTGACCGGAACATTCGCGCTGCTCGCGGCGGCCGCTACCGCGTGCACGGCGGGCGGCGGCGCGGCCCCGATGGATTCGGTCCGTGACGACGAGGCCGAGATCAGCCGGCTGGTCACCCGCCTCGGCGTGGCTCTGGACGAGCACGACTTCCAGGCCCTCCCCCAGCTGTTCACACCCGAGGCCACGGCCACCACTCCGGGCGGCACCGCCGTCGGCCGCGACAAGGTGATAGCGCAGGCCACGCGCAATCACACCGATTTCCCGAATCTTCAGCACATCGTCAGCGGTGTTCTGGTGGATGTGAACGGCGACCGCGCCGAGGTGCGTGCCAATCTGGTCGGCTATTTCGGCCGGGCCGACGATCCGGAACCGGTCCGCCGCATCGGCGGCGTCTACCGTTTCGGCGCGGTCCGCACCGAGGACGGCTGGCGTTTCGACGCCCTCACGGTCCGCCAGGTCTGGCGCATCGAACGCGAGACCGCCGCCTGACGTCGCTGTCGGCCCGGACGCTCAGCGGACCAGGCGGGCGAGTTGGCCGGTGTCGGCGCGGGATTCGGCGGTCGGATCGACCGATCCGATCTCCCAGACCGCGCCGTCGGGCCAGTCGGTGCCGGTCGGCGGTTCGGGGTCGTACTGGATGCCGCGGCGCACCCACTGGGCGCGGTCCTTGCCCGCGAGCCGCTGCACCAGGTAGAGGGCCATGTCGATCCCCGCGGACACACCGGCGGCGGTGATGATGTCGCCGTCGTCGACGAACCGCTCATCGCGCCGCACGTCGATGGTCGGGTCCAGCTGCGCCAGCACGTCGAGCGACAGCCAGTGCGTGGTCGCCGGTCGCCCGTGCAGCAGTCCGGCGGCGGCCAGCACCAGCGATCCGGTGCACACGCTGGTGATGAGCGGAATCTTCTCCCGGAACCGCCGCACGCAGGCCAGTACGGCGTCGTCGCGCAGCATCCACCGGGTGCCCTTGCCGCCGGGGAACACCACGGCGTCCATGGGCGGCGCGTCCTCCAGGGCGTAGTCCGGAATCACCTTCAGTCCCTTGGCGCATTCCACGCTCTCCCCGTGCCGCGAGAAGGTGAACACCTCCCAGCCGTCCTCCGGACACATCTTGGTCCAGAAGGCGAGGACCTCCCAGGGCCCCGCGAAATCCAGCTCCTCGACCCCGTTGAACAGCAGAATCCCAATTCGCCGCGTCCCATCGGTCACGGCAGAGATGGTGTCAGCATCGACGCCGTTCCCCGGTTAGAAACGCCGAGGGCGCTCCCGGTTCACCTACCGGAAGCGCCCTCGACCGTTGCTCGGTTCAGAGCATGCAGCTCACGCAGCCCTCGACCTCGGTGCCTTCGAGGGCCATCTGCCGGATGCGGATGTAGTAGAGGGTTTTGATGCCCTTGCGCCAGGCGTAGATCTGGGCCTTGTTGACGTCGCGGGTGGTGGCGCTGTCCTTGAAGAACAGCGTCAGCGACAGGCCCTGGTCCACGTGCTGGGTGGCGGCGGCGTAGGTGTCGATGACCTTCTCGTAGCCGATGTCGTAGGCGTCCTCGAAGTAGTCGAGATTGTCGTTGGTCAGGTAGGGGGCCGGGTAGTAGACGCGGCCGATCTTGCCCTCCTTGCGGATCTCGATCTTGGAGGCGATCGGGTGGATCGAGCTGGTGGAGTGGTTGATATAGGAGATGGAACCGGTCGGCGGCACGGCCTGGAGGTTCTGGTTGTAGATGCCGTACTGCATGACCGACGCCTTCAACTCGCGCCAGTCGTCCTGGGTGGGGATGTGCACGCCCGCGTCGGCGAAGATCTGGCGCACCCGCTCGGTCTTGGGCTCCCACGCCTGCTCGGTGTACTTGTCGAAGTACTCGCCCGAGGCGTACTTGGACTCCGGGAAGCCGCCGAAGTACGTACCCCGTTCCTTGGCAATGAGATTCGACGCCCGCACCGCGTGGTAGGCGATGGTGTAGAAGTAGATGTTCGTGAAGTCCACGCCCTCTTCGGAACCGTAGAAGACGCGTTCACGCGCCAGGTAGCCGTGCAGGTTCATCTGTCCGAGGCCGATGGCGTGGGATTCGTTGTTGCCCTGCTCGATCGACGGCACCGAGTAGATGTGCGTCTGATCCGAGACCGCGGTGAGCGCGCGGATGGCGGTCTCCACGGTCTTGCCGAAGTCCGGCGAGTCCATGGTCTTGGCGATGTTCAGCGAGCCCAGGTTGCAGGAGATGTCCTTGCCCACCTTGGAATACGAGAGATCGTCGTTGAACTCCGAGGGGGTGGAGACCTGGAGGATCTCCGAGCACAGGTTGGAGTGGGTGATCTTGCCCTTGATCGGGTTCGACCGGTTCACCGTGTCCTCGTACATGATGTACGGGTAGCCGGACTCGAACTGCAGCTCGGCGATGGTCTGGAAGAACTCGCGCGCCTTGATCTTCGACTTGCGGATGCGCTTGTCGTCGACCATCTCGTAGTACTTCTCGGTGACATTGATGTCGGCGAACGGCACGCCGTAGATGCGCTCCACGTCGTACGGCGAGAACAGGTACATGTCCTCGTTCTTCTTGGCCAGCTCGAAGGTGATGTCCGGGATCACCACGCCCAGCGACAGCGTCTTGATGCGGATCTTCTCGTCCGCGTTCTCGCGCTTGGTGTCGAGGAAGCGGTAGATGTCGGGGTGGTGGGCGTGCAGGTACACCGCGCCCGCGCCCTGCCGCGCACCGAGCTGGTTGGCGTAGGAGAACGAGTCCTCCAGCAGCTTCATGATCGGGATGACGCCCGAGGACTGGTTCTCGATCTTCTTGATCGGGGCGCCGGCCTCACGAATATTGCTGAGCAGCAACGCGACTCCGCCGCCGCGCTTGGACAGCTGCAGGGCGGAGTTGATGGAGCGCCCGATGGACTCCATATTGTCCTCGATGCGCAGCAGGAAGCAGGACACCGGCTCGCCGCGCTGCTTCTTGCCCGAGTTGAGGAAGGTCGGGGTGGCGGGCTGGAAGCGGCCCGCCATGATCTCCTCGACCAGCTCCGAGGCCAGGATCTCGTCACCGTCGGCGAGGGTCAGCGCCACCATGCACACGCGATCCTCGAAGCGCTCCAGGTAGCGCTTGCCGTCGAAGGTCTTGAGCGTGTACGAGGTGTAGTACTTGAACGCGCCCAGGAAGGTGGGGAACCGGAACTTCTTGGCGTACGCCTGCTGGAACAGCTGCTTGATGAAGGCGCGGCTGTACTTCTCCAGCACCTCTGTCTCGTAGTAGTTCTCCTCGATGAGGTAGTCGAGCTTCTCGTCGAGGTTGTGGAAGAAGACGGTGTTCTGGTTGACGTGCTGCAGGAAGTACTGGTGCGCGGCCTCGCGATCCTTGTCGAACTGGATCTCGCCGTTCGGCCCGTACAGGTTCAGCATGGCGTTGAGGGCGTGGTAGTCCAGGCCCTCGGTGGTGCTGGAGTCCCCGCTGACCGGACGCTCTACGCGGGCAGTCTTTCCGACCGGTGCTGTTGTCGTTGCCAAAACAATCCCAATCCCTCTCGGACGCGCTCGACGTCCTCGGCAGTTCCCATGAGTTCGAAGCGATACAGGTACGGCACTCCCGCCTTGCGCGAGATCACCTCTCCCGCAAAGCAGTACGTATCGCCGAAGTTCGTATTGCCGGCCGCGATCACGCCGCGCAGCAGGGCGCGGTTGTGGGGATCGTTGAGGAATTTGGCCACCTGTCGGGGCACGAATTCCTTCTCGGATCGGTTCCCACCCAGGACGTGCCGACCACCCCCGTAGGTGGGGACGATCAGCACGTAGGGTTCATCGACGCGAAGCGAGTCGGCGGTATGCAGTGGTATGCGGAGCGCCGGGAGACCCAGCTTCTCCACGAAGCGGTGCGTGTTCTCCGACGCACTCGAGAAGTAGACCAGATTGGCTGTCTGGGTGGACATGTCGGCCACCTTCCCAGTTCGATCGGGCGAACCTGCGACCAGCGGCGAGCTTCCCCGCACGCCGCTGGGGGGCCGCTCAGGCCGCGACGGTGGCGAGCGCCTTGATGCGGTCCGGCCGGAAGCCGGACCAGTGGTCGTCACCGGCGACGACGACGGGGGCCTGCAGGTAGCCCAGGGCCATGACGTAGTCGCGGGCTTCGGGGTTCTCGGAGATGTCGATGACGTCGTAGTCGACGCCGATCTTGTCGAGCGCCTTGTAGGTGGCATTGCACTGAACACAAGCAGGCTTCGTGTACACGGTGATGGTCATTGTGTCCCCTTCTCCTCGCCTTTGATCCGTATGCAGTGCACGGCTGAAACAAGATCCACGTACTAGCTGCGCAAACCCCTGGAAGCGGAACCGAAGCCCCTGGTCACCCGATCCGACCCACTGTTCATCTCGGGTGGCTTTCCAGCGCTGTAGACACTACACCTAGTGGCCGACAGATTCATACAACACGACATGTTGCGACTCACAAAGGTGAAATTCCGGTGTCGTAAGTACCTGGCCACTCAATTCGCAACTCGACACGACTGAGGCAGAGATCACAATTTCGGCAAGTAGCACATTCTCAGCAAACCCTGCGTCATCAGGCATAACACCCATCACGCGGGTCACACGCACACCACGGGTACGCGGGTGTCGCAGCACCGTCCCGTCATGCGGCCGACACCGAATCGAGACGCGCCCCGGCGTGTCGCCGGGGCGCACACCCCGCCGCACACGACGAGGCCACGGCGTCGAAAGCCGTGGCCTCGTGGGGATTCGGAGTGTCGCCGGTCAGGCGGTGACCAGGTTGCCGTTGGCCGACTCCGCCAGGGAGACGACGGTCGCGGCCAACTGGGTCAGCGCCTCGGCGTCATCGGCCGGGTGGACGTCGACGAACCGGTTGCCGATGGTGCCGAAGTGCAGGTGGGCGTTCTCCACGACGGTCGCACCCGCCACGCCCAGCGCCTTGACGGTGTCCCCGTGCGCCCACTTGCCCGCGTTCGGGCTGATGGACGCGGACACCACCGCGGCGGGCTTGCCCTTGATGGCACCGGCGCCGTAGGGGCGCGAGGCCCAGTCGATGGCGTTCTTCAGCACGGCCGGGAGGGTGCCGTTGTATTCGGGCGTGACCAGTAGCAGACCGTCGGCGGCGGCGACCGCGTCACGCAGCGCCTGCGCGGCGGCGGGCACTTTGCCCTCGACATCCAGATCTTCGTTGTAGAAAGGGATATCCGCGAGACCGTCGTAGAGAGCGATCTCCACGCCCTCGGGCGCCGTCTTGGCGGCGGCCTCGGCGAGGCGGCGGTTGATGGAGGCGGCACGCAGGCTTCCGACGAGAGCGAGCAGACGGGTCTGGGACATGGCGGGCACTCCTGAGATTGTGATCGGTGGGTGGTACGTTCATCGAACACTAACCGGACCACGGTCCGTATACATTCCCGGGTCTTCAGAAGGGCACCGTGATGCGTGACACACCCCCGGCGGAGCGGCCCGAACCGCTGCCGTCCGACTCGCTCTCGATCGAGCCCAGGACGCCGCCGTCGCTGCCGGGCGGCATCCCGCTGCCCACCACCGAGCACGCCGAACGCAGCGATGCCGCCCGCAACCGCCAACTGCTGCTCGACGCCGCCGAGGCGCTGGTGCGCGAACAGGGCGCGGAAGCCGTCACCATGGACGCGGTCGCCAAGCGAGCGGGCGTCGGCAAGGGCACGGTGTTCCGGCGCTTCGGCAACCGGTCCGGGCTCATGCACGCGCTGCTGGACCAGTCGGAGAAGAAGCTCCAGGCGGCGTACATGTTCGGCCCGCCGCCGCTGGGGCCGGGCGCACCGCCGGTGGAGCGGCTCATCGCCTTCGGGCGGGCGCGGCTGGCCGGTATCGAGGTGGAGGGCGATGTGCGCCGGGAGGCGACCCTCGACGCCGACCGCTATGCCAGCGCGCCCTACAACGTGACCAGATCCCATGTGGCGCTGCTGCTTCGGCAGGCCGACGTGACCGACGGCGGCTGGTTGCTCGCGGATACGCTGCTGGCCGCGCTGGACGCGGGCCTGGTGCTGCACCAGACCCGGGTGCTCGGGTACACCCTGGTGCAGATCGGCGACTACTGGGAGACCCTCGTGCGCCGGGTCACCGCTGCGGCCGCGCAGTAGAGTGTGCGCAATGGGGAACCTGCGTGACGAGATCATCGCCGAACTGGGCGTGGCACCGACCATCGAACCGAAACTCGAAGTGCGGCGGCGCATCGACTTCCTCAAGGACTATCTGCGCGCCACGCCCGCCCAGGGGTTCGTGCTCGGCATCAGCGGCGGCCAGGACTCCACACTGACCGGGCGGCTGTGCCAGCTCGCCGCCGAGGAACTGCGCGCCGAGAGCGCCGAGGCCACCTTCGTGGCGGTGCGGCTGCCCTACGGGGTGCAGGCCGACGAGGAGGACGCGCAGATCGCGCTGCGGTTCATCCGGCCGGACCGCTCGGTGGAGGTGAACGTCAAGCCGAGCGCCGATGCCGCGGGCGAGGAGGTCGCGCTCGGCGTGGCGGGGCTGCTCGGCACCGAGACCCGGCTGCGGGATTTCGTGCGCGGCAATATCAAGGCCCGCGAGCGCATGGTCATCCAGTACGCCATCGCCGGTCAGCTGAACCTCCTGGTGGTCGGCACCGACCACGCGGCCGAGGCCGTCACCGGCTTCTTCACCAAATACGGCGACGGCGGCGTGGACATCACCCCGCTCACCGGCCTCACCAAACGCCAGGGCGCGGCCCTGCTCCAGGAACTCGGCGCCCCGCCCAGCGTCTGGCAGAAGGTCCCCACCGCCGACCTCGAGGACGACCGCCCCGCCCTCCCCGACGAGGAGGCCCTGGGCCTGACCTACGCCCAGATCGACGACTACCTCGAGGGCAAGGACGTCACCCCCGAGGTCGCCGACCGCCTCGAAACGATCTTCCGGAACACCCGCCACAAGCGCACCGTCCCGGTGACCCCGCTCGACACCTGGTGGAGGTAGCCGCGACGGCTCAGCCGCCCGCGAAGGGGGGCAGGACGTCCACCCGTGCGGTGAGGGGAGTCGCCGCGTCCCTGGTGAGTTCGTCGCCGACGAGGTAGGCGCAGACGCGGAGCATGGGGTCCAGGTCGGGGCCGTAGGTGGTGGCGAGGGTGTGGCGCAGGTCGGCGACCGTGGCTCCGGCGGGGAGGTCCAGGGTTTCGGAGTCCTTGCCCACCGCGTCGGCGATGGCGGCGAAATACCGGACCTCAACCACCGATGGCTCCCATCGTTCGCTCGGGGGGCTGGAAGTCGGCGGCGTCGATGCCGTGCCCCGCCCACTTGTTCCACATGGCGCCGCGCCACAGGGTGGCGATCTCCGCGTCGGAGGCGCCGGAGCGCAGGGGCGCGCGCACATCGTATTCCTGATCGCTGAACAAGCAGGAGCGGATGCGGCCGTCGGCGGTGAGGCGGGTGCGGTCGCAGTCGCCGCAGAACTTGCGGGTCACCGACGCGATGATGCCGACGGTGCCGGGGCCGCCGTCGACCAACCAGTTCTCGGCGGGGGCGGACGGGTCGTCGGGGCGGCCGATCTCGGTGAGGGTGAAGCGCTCGCCCAGCACCGCCAGCAGTTCGGCGGCGGTGATCATATTGGCCCGCGCCCACTCGTGGTCGGCGTCGAGCGGCATCTCCTCGATGAAGCGCAGCTCGCAGCCCTCGTCGATACACCATTGCAGCAGATCCGCTGCGCCGGAAAGGGTTTCGCGCATGAGCACGGCGTTCACCTTGACCGGGGCCAGCCCCTCGCGCTGGGCGGCGCGGATACCGGAGAGCACCGACTCGAGGCGGTCGCGGCGGGTGAGCCGGGCGAAACCGTCGCGGTCGACGGTGTCGAGGGAGACATTGACGCGGTTCAACCCGGCCTCGGCCAGCTTGCGGGCCCGGTGTTCCAGACCGACGCCATTGCTGGTCATGGCCAGCGGCGTATCCGGTAGCGCGGCGCGGCAGCCGGCGATGATCTGCTCCAGGTCGCGGCGCATCAGCGGTTCACCGCCGGTGAAGCGCACCTCGCGCACGCCGAGTTCGTGCACGGCCAGCGTGACCAGGCGCACGATCTCGTCGGTGGTGAGCAGTTCATCGGCCGGAATGGGCGGCAGGCCCTCCTCCGGCATGCAGTAGGTACACCGCAGCGAGCACTTCTCGGTAATGGAGACGCGCAGGTCGCGGGCGGTGCGACCGTAGCGGTCCACCAGGAACGGGGTATCGGGGCGACCGTCGAGAGAGGGTCGCCCGGCTCGCACGGCGGGAATTCCCATCACGACCACGGTCACCCGACCATTATTACGGGTATGTCCAGTCCCCCGCTCGGCCTGTCGTGCCGAGCGGGCCCGCCGCGGCGCGCGTATAGGCTGACCCGCATGACTTCTCGGCCAGTTCGGATGCAGGCCCGGTCCGTCGACGACCACCGGCAACGCATCGAAAGTCTGCTGCGTCCGCTGGCGGACCGGGAGACCGAGCGGATTCCGATGGCGCGCGCGCTCGGACGGCGGCTGGCCGAGGATCTGCACTCCCCCCTGGATCTGCCGGTCTTCCGGAACTCGTCCATGGACGGGTACGCGGTGCGGGCCGAATCGGTGGCGACGGTACCGGTGACGCTGCCGCTCGCCGGTGTGGTGGCGGCGGGGATGACCGGTGACGCGGAACTGTCCGCCGGGACGGCCGTGAAGATCATGACCGGCGCACCGCTGCCGCCGGGCGCGGACTGTGTGGTGCCGATCGAGGACACCCGCACCGACGGCTCCACCGTGACCATCGAGAAGGGGCGCGCCACAGGCGATTTCGTGCGCGAACCGGGGACCGATGTGCGGGCCGGGGCGCTGCTGGTCGCGGCGGGCACCCGGCTCGCGCCCCGGCACGTGGCGGCGCTGGCGGCGGTCGGACTGGCCGAGATCCCGGTCGCGCGGCGGGTGCGCGCGGCCGTGCTGACCACCGGTGACGAACTCATGCCCGCGGGCAGCGTGCTGCGGCCCGGTCAGATCTACGACTCCAACGGGCTCACGCTGGCAACGGCGTTGGCGGACAACGACGTCGAGGTGGTGTCGGTCGGACACAGCTCCGACGACCCGGCCGAGTTCCGCGCGTTGGTGACCGCCGCCGCGGCCGCCGCCGATGTGGTGTTCACCTCCGGCGGCGTGTCCAAGGGCGATTTCGAGGTGGTGAAGGATGTGCTCGCGACCCTGGGCGGCGAATTCGGTTCCGTCGCCGTACAACCCGGCGGACCGCAGGGCGTCACGGTGGTGGACGGGGTGCCGGTGCTGAGCTTCCCCGGCAATCCGGTGTCGACCGCCGTATCGTTCGAGGTCTTCGCCCGCCCGATCCTGCGTGAGCTGGCCGGGCTGGAGCCGGTCGAGGTCGACGAGCTGGCCCTGCTGGAATCGGTCCGCTCCCCCGCCGGTCGTCGCCAGTTCCTGCGCGGTCGCCGCACCGACGACGGCGTCGCCCTGGTCGCCGGTCCAGGCTCCCACCTCATCGCCTCGATGGCCGCCGCCGACGTGCTGATCGACATTCCGGCCGAGGTGACCGACCTGCCCGCCGGGACACCGGTGCGGGTGCGGCGACTCTGACCCGCTGCCCACCGGCTCGGCTCATCCACCAGGATCGGCGAACCGCGGCGCGCGGCATTTCGGAGGAACGCACGAACCCCGCCTCCCCGTGCAGCCCCACCGGGGCGACTGTGGAACGCTGATGGGCATGAGTGAGTTGTCCCATGTGGATCGGGAGGGACGCGCTCGCATGGTGGATGTGAGCGCCAAGGCCGACACCACGCGGGTGGCGGTGGCGGCCGGTGAGCTGCGGACCACGCCCGAGGTGGTGCGGCTGGTGCGGGCCGACGACATGCCCAAGGCCGATGTGCTGTCCACCGCCCGCATCGCCGGAATCAACGGGGCCAAGAAGACGTCGGAACTCATTCCGCTGTGCCACCAGCTGGCCCTGTCCTCGGTGGATGTGCGCTTCGACTTCACCGACGCCACCATCACCATCGAGGCGTCCGCGAAAACCAAGGGCCCCACCGGGGTCGAGATGGAGGCCCTCACCGCCGTGGCGGTGGCCGGTCTCACCCTGCACGACATGGTCAAGGCCGTGGACCCGGCCGCCACCCTGAATGATGTCCGCCTGCTCACCAAAGACGGTGGGAAGCACGGACATTGGGAACGGCCGGACGCGACCGCGGGGGCTTCCGGCACCGCGCGGACCGGCGCGGCGCGGCCGCACGAGGCAGGCCACCGGCACGCGCATGCCGCGGCGAGCACGCGTCCGAACAACACCGGCGAACCACACCCTTCCCATGGTGCGGACGCAGCGCACGATACGAGCGGGCGGCATTCGCGAGCCGCGACGGAAGGGCCGTCCGAGGACAGCGTGCGGCGCGCCGGAGCCGATGCGTTCGGCGCGGGCCGCGCGGCGGCGGTGCTGGTTGCCTCGACCGGGGCTGCGGCGGGGACGCGGACCGACACCACGGGGCCTCGGCTGATGGAATGGCTTGCCGGACTGGGCTTCTCGGTGCGGGGACCGCTGGTGTACGCCGACACCGATATCGCCTACGGCCTGTCGGACGCGTTGTCGGAAGAGCCCGCGCTGGTGATCAGTACCGGCGGGACGGGAGCCTCGCCCACCGATGCCACCCCGGAAGCGACGCTGAAGGTGCTGGATCGTGAACTGCCGGGGGTGGCGGAGGCGATCCGGCAGCGCGGCACCGCCAAGTTCCCGCTGGCCTCGCTCAGCCGTGGCGTCGCGGGGCTGGCCGGACGCACGGTGATCGTCAACCTGCCCGGGTCGCCGGGTGGAGTGAAGGACGGCATCGCCGTACTGGAACCACTGCTCGAACACTTGCTGGCCCAGGTGGCCGGAGGAGGCAGCCATGAGTGACCTGCTGGCCCGGATCAGCGATCAGCCGCTGAATCCCGATGAGGTGGAGCGCGCGGTGTCCGGTCCGGAGCACGGCGCGGTCGTGGTGTTCACCGGCAAGGTCCGCGATCACGATGGCGGCCAATCGGTCTCGGCCCTGGAGTACTCCGCCCATCCCGAAGCCGAACGCTTCCTGCACCAGGTCTGCGCCGAGGTGGCCGCGGCCAGCGGCCTGCCGGTGGCGGCCGTGCACCGCATCGGCCCCCTCACCATCGGCGACCTCGCCATCACGGTCGCGGTGGCGGCCCCGCACCGCGCCGAAGCCTTCACCGTCTGCGCCGACCTGGTGGACCGCATCAAACACGAGGTCCCCATCTGGAAGCGGCAGCGCTTCGCCGACGGCCTCTCCGAGTGGGTGAACGCCTGCGGCTGAGCCGCCCGCAGCCGCAGGCGGAAGACGCTCGCGGCATCGGTCGGGCGACGTAGCCGCCATGTGGCGGGCACGGCGGGGCGCGACGGCTGTCGAGCAGCCCACGTGCCGTAGCGGGTCAGGTTGTCACCGGACCGTGGGGTTCCGCCGTCCGCGGCGTGCTCTCCACCGCGCCGCGCGCGAGGTCGCCCAGGCGGGTGTGGTTGAAGAGCAGGTTCAGGGTGAAGACGGTGGCCGCCGCCAGGGAGATGCCGCTGTCCAGGAGGATCTGCGCGGAGGACGGGAAGCGGTCGAACATGCCGTCGGTGAGGACGGGGATCAGGCCGACGCCGATGGCGGTCGCGGCGATGGTCAGGTTGACGCGGTCGGTCAGGTCGGCCTTGCGCAGGGTGTTGACGCCGATCACCGCGATGGTCGCGAACAGGACCAGACCCACGCCGCCGACCACCGGTTTCGGCACCGCCGCCACCACCGCCCCGAAGCGGGGCACGACGCCGAGGATCATGAGCAGCGCACCGCTGACCGCCGTCACGTAGCGGCTGTACACGCGGGTGGCCGCGACCGCGCCGACATTCTGGTTGAAGACGGTGTCGATGAAGGAACTGAACACACCGGCCAGCACCGCCGACAGTCCGTCACCGGCCAGCCCGCGTCCCAGTTCCGCACGCCCGACCTTCTTCCCGGTGATCTCGCCGATGGCGAGCATGCTCGCCGTGGACTCGGCGAACACCACCGCGATCACGATCGTCATGGCCACCACCGCGGCGAGCGGGAACTCCGGTGCGCCGAAGTGGAACGGCCGCGGAATACCGAGCCAGTCCGCCGCCCCGACGCCGTCCAGGCTCACCAGGCCCATGGGAACGGCCATGAGCACGCCGACGGCCAACGCGATGAGAATGCCGAGCTGCGACCACACGCCGCGCCCCAGACAGGTGAAGACCAGCGCGATCACCAGCACCACGGCGGCCAATCCGATGCGGGCGGGATCACCGAAGGCCGCGTCGCCCGGATCGGTGCCGACGATGAGTCCGCCCGCCACGCCGATGAGCGAGATGCCGACCACGGTGAGCACGGTGCCGGTCACCAGCGGCGGGAAGAATCGCACGATCATGGCGAACGGCCAGGCCAGCGCCAGCCCGATGAGACCGCCGATGAGCATGGACCCGTAGACGGCGGGTAGGCCGTACTCCTTGGCGATGAGGATCATCGGCGACATGGCCACGAAGGTGGCGCCGCAGATGATGGGCAGCCGCGCGCCCACGAACCGTCCGGCCCCGAGGCTCTGCACCATGGTGATGAAGCCGGCGACCAGCAGGTCGGCGCTGATGAGCAGTCCGATGGTGGCCTGGTCGAGTCCGGCCGCCGCGCCGAATACCAGTGGGACGGTGACACATCCGGTGTACATGATCAGGACGTGCTGGATGCCGAAGGCCAGCAGCCGTGTCCACGGCAGCCGGATATCGACGGGATGGGGCGAGGTCATCGGTACTCCTTGCGATACGGCAGGTGAGATCACGCTAGACATTCGGCGGCGTTCGCGGGTTTGTCCGATATGCCTAATCGGCAGCGGCGGACACGCCGCATTTTGTCTCGGCAACCAGTGCTCGCGGGACGCGACATGCGCCAGAGTGGGATCAGGATGTCCATCGACCGAGGGAGCCGCCCGTGACCGCATCGTCCGGAAAGATCGTGCTCGGCCCGCACCAGTACGGCAAGGCGGAGAACCGGGTGGTGCGCATCTACCGTGACACCGCCCGGCACGAGATCCGCGACCTGAATGTCTCGTCGTGTCTGCGCGGTGCGTTCGATCCGGCGCACACCGTCGGCGATCAGGGTGCGGTGCTGCCCACCGACACGCAGAAGCAGACCGTCTACGCCTACGCCAAGGAGCACGGCGACGGCAGTATCGAGGACTACGGTCTGGCGCTGGCCCGGCATTTCGTGGACGACATCGAACCGGTGGATTCGGCGCGCATCGAGATCGAGGAGTACGCGTGGCAGCGGGTTCCGGTCGGCGGCAGCGGGCACGACCACACCTGGACGCGGGTGGGGCCGGAGGTGCGGATCGCCGCGATCACGGTGCGCGGCAGCGGCTCCGAGCGGCGGCAGTGGGTGATCGGCGGGGTGAAGGATCTGGTCATCCTCAAATCCACCGGATCGGAGTTCGCGGGCTTCCTGACCGATCCGTACACGGTGCTCGAGCCCGCCGCGGACCGGATTCTGGCGACCAGCCTGGTGGCCCGCTGGCGCTTCGCCACCGCGCCCGAGGACTGGGATGCCGCCTACGACGGCATCCGCGCGGTCATGATCGAGACGTTCGCCACCCTGCATTCGAAGGCGTTGCAGCAGACGCTGTTCGAGATGGGGAAGGCGGCGCTGGAGGCGTATCCGTGCCTGGCGGAGATCCGGATGTCCGCGCCGAACAAACACCATTTCGCCTACGACCTGGAGCGATTCGGAGTGGAGAACGCCGGTGAGGTGTTCCACGCCGACGATCGGCCGTACGGGCTGATCCAGGCCAGCGTGCTGCGGGAAGGAGCGCCGGATGCCGGAATCGCCTGGGACGCCTACACCGGGGCGGTGTGACCGCCGAGCGTCCGCACCGCCAGGTACAGGTCGAGCCGGTCGTCGAGCCGCCCGAGGTCCCGCCCGGTCAGCTCCTCGACCCGGCCGATGCGGTAACGCACCGTATTCAGATGCAGATGCATGCGCTCCGCCGCCTGCCGCCAGGAACCCTCGCATCCGAGAAACACCTCCAGGGTGCGCACCAGTCCTGCACCGGTCTTCCGGTCGTACTCGACCACCGGCCCCAGCACCCGTTCGGCGAACCGGCGCTGCAACTCGTTCGGTATCGCGGTGAAAAGCCCTGCCGCGCTGTCGATATCGGCAATGCGCACGCTGGCCTCCCCCGCCTCCGCCGATGCGACGGCGGCGGCCGCCGCGAATGCCCCGGACAGCGCCTCCGCACCCTGCGGCGCGCTCACCCCGACCGCGATCCCGGCACCACCCAGCACCGGCCGCAGCCGACCGAGCCCACGGCGCAGCAGCCCCGCCACCTCCGCCTCACTCCCCGGCGCGTACCCGATGACGCGACCGTCCCTGTCGATACCGGTGACGATTCCGGGCAGTACATCATGCAGTGCGGCGCGCAGTGCATCGCGAGTCGGTGGCGGCACGGTGGCCTGCCCCGGCCGAGTGGGAGCAGCGGCCCCGATGGTCGGGGCGGTGGCGCACCGCGCGGCAGTATCCGTCACGACAGCCGAATCGGCGGTGAGCGGCCATCGATCGGCTTCGACGACCTGCCCCGCCCGATTGCCCCCGGCCCCGATCATCCCGCGCGCGGCCGTGTGCACGGTTCCCGCCGAAGACCCCGCGACCGCCGCTGTCCCACCGGCGGCACCAGTCGCTGCCCTCGCGACGGCCACTGCCCCACACGGATCCGGGGGCGTGGTCCCCGCTGCGGCCACATCGCCAGGCCCGGTCGCCCGGCGCGCCGCCGCGGTTGCGACCACCGCCCTCGCGACGGGCACCTCGCCCTCCGAATCCGAGGGTGTGGTCGCTGATCTCGCCGCGGTCTCGGTCGCGGCACCGATCGCACTCCGGTTGACCCGCGCGGCGGCAGGTGACCGTCGTTCGCCGATACCGGGGGTGATGTCGGCGTGGTCGGCCCAAGAGGTGACATACAGGTCGCATACCAGGGCGACCCGCGGGCCGGTCATCGGTGCGGCCGTGAGGTCGACGGTGCGGTCGGCGACATCCCAGGCGGCGCGCAGGTGTTCGGCCTGACGCGCCCGATAGAGTTCCGCGACGGCGGCCAGGTCGGCACCCACGGTCTGGATGCCGTGCGGGTCGGCGTCGGCGGCGGCGCGGACCATGAGGTACCAGGCCGCGATCCGGTCACCGTCGCGACTGCCCACCGGGTGCACCGTGATCCCACCGGGGGCGATGGCGGGCAGTCGAGGCGCGGTCAGAGCGGTGGACAGGATGCGATCGATCTCGTCGTCGCGCAGCGGTGCGGTACCCGCCACGACCGCGCCGGTCGCGGTGAGCAGCCAGGTCGAGAACCCGTGCTCCGCCGCGACATCCGCCAGGAGATCGCCGATGTCGGTACCCCCGGCGGCCTCGGACATCAGCCGACGCAACCCGAATCGCTCACGCTGCCATCGGGTTTCGGCGGCTCGCTCCGCCATGTACTCGATGATCCGGCTGAACGGCACGCTCTGCGGGGCCGACAGCAGCGCCAGCTCGTGGTGGGCGCACGCCGCCAGCACATCGTCGGGTACGTAGCCGTGCAGCGCCTGCCCGGCGACCACGCCGACCGCTCCGGCACGGGCCAGCAGGCCGATATAGCGGTCCGCGTCCGCCGGGGAACTCCGCCACACCAGGCCGGTGCACACCAGGGCTCCGGCCGTCACGAACGGCCGCGGGTCCGGCATATCGGTCACGCACACCCGGTCCACCGCACGCTCCAGCGCCGCCGCGTCACCGTGCAGCAGGTCCATCCGCAATTGCGGCGCGCCGAGCAGATCCCGTAAGCGCACGGCACACCTCCGTCCTTCGCTCCTACTGCCGCACACCGTAGGAGTCCGGTGTTGCCGCCACGTTTCGCCCGTGCTGCGACCACTTCACGGCGGCCCGATCCGCGCCCCCCGGTAGGGTGGTCGGGTGGCTCGGCGTATTCCTGTTCTCGTGGTGGCCGGATTTCTGGGGGCCGGTAAGACGACGCTGCTCAATCACCTGCTGCGCAACAATCGCGGGTTGCGAATCGGGGTGGTGGTCAACGATTTCGGCGCGGTGAACATCGACGCCATGCTGGTGGCGGGCCAGGTGGATGCCATGGTGTCGCTGGGCAACGGCTGTGTGTGCTGTGCGGTGGATGTGAGCGAGCTGGACGGGCTCTTCGACCGCTTGGCGCAGCCGCGCGCCCGGATCGATGTGATCGTGGTGGAGGCCAGCGGGCTGGCCGAGCCGCGCAATCTGATCCGCATGATCGTCAACAGCGAGAACCCGCGCATCGGCTACGGCGGACTGGTGGAGCTGGTGGACGCCGAGCATTTCGCGCAGGCCCGCGCCCAGCACCCGGAACTCGCCACCCACCTGCGCATGGCGGATCTGGTGGTGGTGAACAAGGCCGACCGGGTCCCGGCGGCGACGCTCGACGGACTGCTCACCGAGATTCGCGCCCTGGCCGACCCGGCCCCGGTCTACTCCACCGCGCACGGCCGCATCGATCCGGGCCTACTGGTCGACACCCCGGATCGCGAGGCCCGCCGCCCCCGGGTCGGTGAGCAGCTCAGCTTCGACGAACTGTTCGCCGACGCGCACGACGACCATCACGACTGCGACGACCACGATCACCGCCACCTGCACGACGGCTACGACACCGTCTCCTTCATCAGCACCACCGACCTGCATCCGCGCGCCCTCGTCGACTTCTTCGAGAACCCGCCCTCGGGCCTGTTCCGCGCCAAGGGCACGATCGCCTTCGCCGTCCCCGAGGACCAGCGCAAGTTCGTCCTGCACATGGTCGGCCGCCATATCGTCGTGGAACCCACCCCCTGGCCGCGCCACGAACCCCGCGCCACCCATCTGGTCCTGATCGGCGCGGGCCTGGACACCGCCGCCGCCCTGGACCGCCTGCGCGCCACCGTGCACACCGACGCCACCCCGCTCGACGAGCAGGAGCTGCTACCGGTGTGGCGCTACGTGGAACCGGCGGCTCACACCGTGAGCTGATCCGGCGTCACCTCGAATTCGGTGCGCCCGCTCTCGGATTCGACACCGTAGGGCGGCGCGAGCTCACTCCGCGGGCAGGTCCGGGATGCGGGTGGCGCGGACGTAGACCGTCTCCCCGGCGGCCAGGTGCAGCGCCTCGGCGTCGCCGCGCGTCACCTGGGCGGTGAACAGGTCCCCGGTGGCCGCGTTCTTCAACTCCACCCGCACCTCGAAGCCGAGATGGACGACGCGTTCGACACTGGCGCGGGTGACTCCGGCCGACACCGCCGTGCCCTCGTGGCTGGCCAGCGCCATACTGGGATCCCGCCCGACCCGGATATCGTGCGGCCGCACCAGATGTCCGTTCAACTTGGCCACATCGCCGAGGAAGGACATGACGAATTCGCTGGTGGGACGGTCGTAGACATCCTCGGGGGTGCCGATCTGCTCGATGCGGCCGCGGTTCATGACCGCGATCTTGTCCGCCACATCGAGGGCTTCCTCCTGGTCGTGGGTGACCAGCACGGTGGTGACGTGCACCTCGTCGTGCAGTCGCCGCAGCCATTTGCGCAGATCGGTGCGGACTTTCGCGTCGAGCGCGCCGAACGGCTCGTCGAGCAGCAGCACCTGCGGCTCCACCGCCAGCGCCCGCGCCAGGGCCATGCGCTGGCGCTGACCACCGGACAGCTGCGCCGGATAGCGGTGCTGAAAACCGTCCAGTCCGACGATCTCGAGCAGTTCGTCGACCCGCTTGGCGATCTCGCTCTTGGGCCGCTTGCGGATCTGGAGTCCGAACGCCACATTGTCGCGCACGGTCATGTGCTTGAACGCCGCGTAATGCTGGAAGACGAACCCGATATCACGCTTCTGCGGCGGCACGCGCGTGACATCGCGTCCGGCTATGGTGACCACCCCGGTGTCCAGGGATTCCAGCCCGGCAATGGACCGCAGCAGGGTGGACTTGCCCGATCCGGACGGCCCCAGCAGCGCGGTCAACTCCCCGGAGGGGATGTCGATGCTGACATTGTCGAGTGCGGCGAACGAGCCGTAGCGCTTGTTCGCACCGGTCACGGTGATCATGAGGCAGAGTCCCGCTTACGTTCGAGGAGAGTCATCAGGAGAAGGACGACGAAGGCGATGCCCATGAGCAGGGTCGCCGCGCAGTACGCGCCGAAGACATTGTGGTCGTTGTACCGGTCGTGCACGAGCAGCGTGAGCGTCTGCGATTGGCCGGGCAGCGCCGTGGACACCATGAGCACCGCGCCGAATTCCCCCAGCGCCCGCGCCACCGTGAGCACCACGCCGTAGGTGAGGCCCCAGCGGATGGCGGGCAGGGTGATGCGCCAGAACGTCTGCCAGCGGTTCGCGCCCAGCGTCGCCGCGGCCTGCTCCTGATCGTCGCCGATCTCGTGCAGCACCGGTTCCACCTCGCGCACCACGAACGGCAGCGTCACGAAGATGGTGGCGAGCACCATGCCGGGCAGACTGAAGATGATCTTCAGGCCGTAGTCCTCGAGACCGCCGAACCAGCCGCCCGCACCCCACAGCAGGATGAGCGAGACACCGACCACCACCGGCGATGTCGCGAAGGGCAGATCGACCAGGCCCTGAACCAGACTGCGGCCCGGAAACCGCCCGCGCACCAGTGCGATAGCGGTCATCACACCGAAGACCACGTTCACCGGAACCACGATGGCTACGATGATCATCGAGAGGTTGAACGCGGAAATCGCCGCGGGCGTGGAGATCCAGTCGATGAACGTCCCGATCCCCTGCTCGAAACTGCGGTACAGGATGATGCCCAACGGCAGCACCAGCAGCACGAACAGATACCCGAGCGCCACCGTGCGCAGCGAAATGCGGGTCATCGCCGAGAGTTTCACTGCGCGTCCTGCTCCTTCCGGGTCGCCCGCTCCGCGAACAGCCGCAGCACCAGCAGCGTCAGGAAGGCGATCACCAGCAGCGCCACCGAGACCGCCGCCGCGCTGACCGGGCGGTCCACCTCGATCTGCTGCTGGATGTACTGCGAGGCCACCTGGGTCTCCCCCGGAATATTGCCGCCGATCAGCACCACCGACCCGAATTCGCCGATGGCGCGGGCGAAGGCGAGCCCGCCGCCGCTGATGATGGCCGGGGCCAGGGTCGGCAGCACGATGCGCCGGAAGGTGGTCCAGTTGTCCGCGCCCAGCGACGCCGCGGCCTGCTCCACCTCGATATCGACCTCGATGAGCACCGGCTGCACCGAACGCACCACGAACGGCAGCGTCACGAAGGCCAGCGCCACCACCAGACCGGGCTGGGTGGCATTGAGCTGGATGTCGATCGGGCTCTGCGGACCGTACAGCGACAGCAGCACGATGCTGGCGACGATGGTCGGCAGGGCGAACGGCAGGTCGATGAGCGCGTTCACGACGCCCTTGCCGGGGAAGTCGTCGCGCACCAGCACCCAGGCGATGAGGGTGCCCATGACGACATTGAGCACGGCCACGATCACCGAGACGGCGACCGTCACCCGCAGCGCGTCGAGGGCGGCGGGTGCGGTGACCGCGTCCCAGAAGCCCGCCCAGCCGTCGCTGAACGAGTTGAAGGTCAATGCCGCCAGCGGCAGCAGCACGATGATGCTGAGCCACAGCACCGAGATCGCGATGCCGAGGGGGCCGACCGATCCGGTCACCCGCAACCAGGACCAGCGGTCCGGGCGCGGGACGCCGGCGGTGTCGGTGGATGCGTGCGAGTCCCGCCCGAGCTCGACGCTTCCGCTGCTGTCTTTCACGGTAGCCAGTATCCTGTGTGCTTCACGTCACCCGACTATCCGGTGGTCCGCTCGTAGATGACGGCGATACCGCCGCTGCCCTGGGTGAACAGTTCCTGGTCGACGGTCTGCCAGCCGCCCAGGTCGGCGATCGTCCACAGGGTCCGCGGCTGCTGGAACTCGGCGGCGAAGTCGGCGCGCACCTGCGGGTCCACCGGGCGGAACCCGGCCTCGGCCCAGGCGCGCTGCGCGGCCGGCGTGTAGAGGAAGTCCCGGAACGCCGCGGCCCGCTCGGGGTGGCGCGAACTCTTCAGCACCGCCACCGGGTTCTCGATCTTGAAGGTGATCGGCGGCACCACATGCTCGATGGGATCGCCCTGGCGCTCCGAGAAGATGGCCTCGTTCTCATAGCTGATCAGCACGTCACCGACGCCCTGGAGGAAGGTGTCGGTGGCCATGCGACCGGAACTCGGCTGCACCTTCACGTGCTCGGGCGAGAGCAATTCCGACAGGTAGTCCAGGCCCGCCTGCGGGTTCTTGCCGCCCTCGCTCTCGGCCGCGTACGGGGCGAGCAGATTCCACTTGGCCGAGCCGGAGCTGAACGGGTTGGGGGTCACCACCTCCACGCCCGGCCGCAGCAGGTCGTCCCAGTCCCGGATGTTCTTGGGGTTGCCCTCGCGCACCACCAGCGTGACCACGGATCCGAAGGGAATTCCCTTGTTGGCGTCGGCATTCCAGTCCGGATCGACCAGCCCGGCGTCGACCAGGCGGGTGATGTCGGGCTCCACCGAGAAATTCACCACATCGGCGTCCGCACCCTTGGCCACCTTGCGGGACTGATCCCCGGACGCGCCGTAGGAGGGCACCACCTCGACGCCCTCCCCGGCCTCGGTCTCGTTGAACGCGGGCACCACCTTGTCGAAACCGGGCTTCGGCACCGCGTAGGCGTACAGGTGCAGGGTGCCGCGGCTGTTGTCGGTATCGCCGCCGCCGATCTCGTCACTGGAGCCGCCGCTGCATCCGGTGAGGGCGAGGGCGGCGACCAGCGCGGTCACCAGTGCCGGACGTCGGAGCCGGGAGCTGCGAGGCATCGAGAGGACCTTTCCTACCGCCCGCCGATCACGTCGGCGGAAATCTGGGGACTGCCGTCGGCCCGCGTGCGGGCACGGCCATGGCGCGATCGGCCCGGGGGCCGCCGGGAACGAACTTCAGCTGCGAAAGGACGCGCGCCAGTCTACTGATGAGAGGTGCAGCGGTTCGGTCGGCGGTCAGCGACAGTGAATGTCCGCTACCGCAAGGCAGCCCACCGCGATCAACGCCAATTCATGGCGGACCCGGGGTGGAGCACTCGACGACACGGGCAGACTGTAGCAGAGCGGCATTCGACGCCGCGAATTACCGCGAAACGCCCACACGGGGGAGATTCATGACGAGCCCTGACCGACTCCGGACCCGATTCCCGGAGATCAGCACCCGCGCCTGGGAGCATCCCGCCGACCGCACCGCCCTGGTGGCGCTGCGCAGCCTCGCCGGGTTCGACACGGTGCTTCGCACCCTGAGCGGACTGCTCGCCGAACGCCAGCACCGGCTGCTCTACCTCGCCACCGCGGTGCGCGTGGACGAACGGCAGTTCAAGACGGTGCATCAGCTGCGCCAGGACTGCGTCGAAATCCTGGACGCCCCAACCACTCCCGAGATGTTCGTACTCCAGGACCCGCGCGCCAACGCCTTCACCATCGGCATGGACCAGCCGTTCATCGTGCTGACCACCGGACTGCTGGATCTGCTCGATCAGGAGGAGCTGCGGTTCGTCGTCGGCCACGAACTCGGGCACGCGCTCTCCGGACACGCCGTGTACCGCACCATGCTCATGCATCTCATGCGGCTGGCCGGTGGGATCGGCTGGATTCCGGTCGGCGGGTGGGCACTGCGGGCCATCATCGCCGCACTCATGGAGTGGAGCCGCAAATCCGAACTGTCCGGCGACCGCGCCGGGCTGCTGGCGGGCCAGGACGTGGAGGCGTCGGTGCGGGTGCACATGAAACTGGCGGGCGGCTCGCGGGTGGACCAGATGAGCCATGCGGCCTTCCTGGCCCAGGCCGACGACTACGACCGCTCCGGTGACCTGCGCGACGGGGTGCTCAAACTGCTCAACCTGGAGTTGCAGAGCCACCCGTTCTCGGTGCTGCGCGCCGCCGAACTGCGGCGATGGATCGCCAGCGGGGAATACGGGCGGGTGCTCGACGGTCAGTACCCACGCCGCCACACCGACCGGGACGCGCGGTTCGGCGAGGAGATCCGCCAGGCCGCCCGCAGCTATCGCGAATCCTTCGACCAGTCGGAGGATCCGCTGGTCAAGGTGGTGCGCAATCTCGGGCGCGATGCCGCCTCGGCAGTGAATACAGTGGGCCAAGAGGTGGGCGAGACCGTCGCCAAGATCGGCAAGCGGTTCGACGAGTGGCGGAATCGAGACGGCTCCTAGTCGCGGAGTGCGGAATACTCACCGTGGGGAGCGTGCGCGCTCGGCCCGGATGCCCTGTCGATCGAACGAGATGGAGTGACCTGTCGTGCAGCTCGGTGTGAACGAGTCGTTCGCCGGTTACGAGATCGAAGGCGTACTGGGCAACGGCGGCATGGGCACGGTCTATCTCGCGCGGCATCCGCGGCTGCCGCGCAAGGTGGCGCTCAAACTGCTGAACCGGGAGGTGTCGGCGGACCAGGAGGTGCGGCGGCGGTTCGAGCGCGAGGCGAATGTGATTGCCCGGCTGGACCATCCGAGCATCGTCGGGATTCACGACCGCGGGGTGCAGGACGGACACCTGTGGATCGCCGTGCAGTACGTGCCCGGCACCGACGCCGCCCGGCTGGATCCGCGCGCCGTGTCGGTCGAACGGGCGGTGCGGATCATCAGCGAGACCGCCGCCGCGCTCGACTACGCGCACAGCCACGGCATCCTGCACCGGGATGTGAAGCCCGCCAATATCCTGCTGTGGGCCGCGGCGACCGGGCGCGATGAACGGGCCGTGCTCACCGATTTCGGCATCGCCGCCCTCGCCGACTCCAACACCCAGCTCACCGCCACCGGAATGTTCTCCGCCACACTGGCTTTCGCCTCACCCGAACAGCTCTCCGGGGAACGCCTGGACCACCGCGGCGACCAGTACTCGCTGGCCTGCACCTGCTACGCCCTGCTCACCGGCCACGGCCCCTTCCCCGCCACCAACCCCGGCCAGGTGGTGGCCGGCCACCTCAACAAACCCCTCCCCCACCTGCACCCGCAGCGCCCCGACGTCCCCCCGGCCCTGGACGAGGTCCTCGCCCGCGCGGCCGCCAAATCCCCCGACGCCCGCTACCCCGACTGCTCCACCTTCGCCGCCGCCGCCCGCGCGGCCCTCACCACCCGTTCCAGCGCCCCGCTCCCCCGCCCACCCGCAACCACCCCGAACCCCAACGCGACCAGACCCGGCGCCGGCGCAGACACCCCGACCCACGATGCTGCAGAACCCCATCCGGGCACAGCGACCTCGCACCCGACCCGCTTCGGCCCGGGCACAGCGCACTCCGGCACCGCGAACGGACATCTCCCGGCGGCACCACCCGGCGCGGCAGCGACGGCCCACCCCGGATCGGCGAATGGACGCCCGGCGGCGCGCGGTGCGGGAACCAGCGCTCCGGACGCGGCTGCGCACCGACATACGGCCGCGGCCGGTCCGGGCTGGGCGGCCGATCCGGGCGCGGCAGTGGGATTTCCTGCGCCGGGCACCCCCGCTGCGGCAGCGATGAGCCGTGGGGC
>NZ_BAGD01000098.1 GCF_000308635.1 Nocardia otitidiscaviarum NBRC 14405
AGACCGAGAATCCACAGGTCCGCGCCGACGCCGGGCGAGTGCACGATGTCCGAGAGCGGGGTGTAGGCGGTCCAGCCGAAGTCGGCCGCGCCACCCGGCGTGATGAAGCCCGCGGTCGCCATGGTGCCGCCGAACAGGTACAGCCAGTAGCTGAAGGCGTTCAGGCGCGGGAAGGCGACATCGGGTGCGCCGATCTGCAGCGGCAGGATGATGTTGGCGAAGCCGAACACGATCGCGGTCGCGTAGAACAGCAGCATGATGGTGCCGTGCATGGTGAACAGCTGGTTGAACTGTTCCGCCGACAGGAACTGCAGGCCCGGCCGGGCCAGCTCGGCGCGCATCAGCAGCGCCATCAG
>NZ_BAGD01000097.1 GCF_000308635.1 Nocardia otitidiscaviarum NBRC 14405
GTGGCTGTTGCTCTTCGGCCGTGACGGAGTCCCGCTCTACCTCGGGCGCGGGCAGCGTTTGGCGTCGCGCTGGCAGCGGCTGGCGTGTGTGGCCCGTGACCGTGGCTGTACCTTCCCCGGTTGTGACGCGCCCGCGACGATGTGCGCGGTGCACCACCTGATCCCGTGGGCACACGGGGGTGACACCGATATCGACAACCTGACCCTGGTGTGCGACCGGCATCACGCCCAGGTCGCCGAGGACGCCGACGACCCCACCGGGTGGGCCACCGAACGAATGGGCGCGCACACCCGGTATCCCGGGCGGACCGGGTGGCGGCCCCCGACCCACCACGACCCGACACGCAGACACCGGGTCAATCACCGCCACCACGGCGACGAACTCCTCGGCCCCGCCATCCACCGCCTGCGCGTGAAACAAGACGCCGGGCTACCACCACCACCGTTACGGCAATAAGCCCACCACCACACCCTTTGTGGACGGGACACCAACCGTCCACCAGGGCACCTGGTATACAGGACCACCCGCACGGCCACCTGCCCGCGCGGGCCACACCCACGCCATCCGGCCACACCAACGCCCACGCCATCCCGCCACACCAACGCTCACGCCATCCGGCCACGCCCACGTCATCCGGGGAGACTCACGTCATCGGGCTCCGCCTATGGCGTCGGGCCGCGCCCACGCGTTGCGGCCACGCTCAGCGTCATCCGGCGACGCTCAGCATCATCTGGCCACGCCCAGCATCATTCGGCCACGCCTCCGCCGTCGGGCCGCGCCTACGCACATTGCGGCCACGCTCACGCCGTCCAGCCACATCCACGCGTTCCGGCCACACCCAGACCCTGCGGGCCGCACGCAAGCAACAACACGAACGGCCTGATTCACCAGGCCCAGCACGCACCCGACCTTCCAGCCAGCACCCAACCGCACCGCCGCGATCCCCAAAGCGCCCGACCCCCACCCGACCTCAACCGTCGAACAATCCCCAAACCATCAGATCTGTAAAACGCCACCACAGCCAGTCCGCAGGCCGGAATAGCAGCCAACGGCACCCAACCCGGCGTCAGCGAAAGTCAGGAAAGGCACCCAACGCCACCACATTTCATATCTCTTGCCACCTCAAAGCCCATACATTCCAGGAAAGCGCCAGCTCGATGAGCCCGCGTCGCGCCCCGCCCCCACGAGCGCAAGGAAGGCCACGGTCTCCTGCGCCACGCCCTGGCCACCATCTGCCCGAATGGCAAGTGCCCGAGACTGCCGGTGGGCAGACGCCGTGGGTGCGACTCTCCCCACGGTGACAGCATCGCCTTCGCCCAAGGTGCCCTGCGGTACGGCGGCGCGGTGCTGCCGGATTCCGGACTGGGCCCCACCGGCGGCAGTCTCTACATGATCCGAATCGGCTTCGTCGCCGGTCCGGGCGAACTGTGGGAGGCGGTGCGTCGGCTGGCGCGGGCCTGGCGTTCGTATGATCCACCCCGGCAGGCCGCCTCGGGCACCGCCTCCGTTGGCCGTGTGAACGGGGACGCTGCGCGACAGGGACCTACACGTGGGGCACCCGCTGAGTCGACAGCGCTGCGAGTTCGCGGGTGAGGTTGGCTCGTGCGGCGGACTCGTATCGGGTGCGGCCGATGTCGGTGTGGAACAGTCGCGGTAGCCGTGCCAGACCCTCCAGTACCGCGCGACGGCCGGTGCGGAACGCGTCGTCGGGGATCTGGGCGTATTCGGCGCGGACGGCGGATACGTAGGCGGCATAACCTGTTTCGTCCGCGGCGAGCACGGCCAGGTCGGCGTCGCAGAGTACCGCGCCATTGCGGTCGTCGGGTTGCGGGGCGTGCCCGGCGGTCAGGCGTACCAGCCGCGCCACCTCGGCCACCGTGCCCGTATCCACGCCGAGATCGGGCAGCGCCGCTTCCGCCAAACGCGCGCTGCGCTCCTCGTTGTCGGCGCGGTCGACCGCGTAGACGGCGTCGTGGAAGAACGCCGCGTAGCGGACGGCGTCCGGATCGTCGGCGGCGGCTGCCAGATCGTCGATGACGGCCAGCATGGCCGCCAGATGCTCGACCGTGTGGTACCGCCGGTGCGGCTCACGGTACCGCCGGACGAGATCCTCCCCCACCGCCCGCGCCCGCGGACCGGCCAGCGCCGTCCACCGTTCCATCAGCGTCGCGTCGGTACTCATGTACGCAGTGTGCCGAATCGTCGGCCCGCACAACACCCTTGGCGCACGGTGGTTTTCACCACCCGCGCTCAGGAGCGTTCGGCTTCCTCCTGATTGTGCTGGGCCTGCGCCAGCTGGGCGGGGGTGTAGCGCAGGGTCAGGGCGAGCAGGCCCATGATGGCGGTGCCGATGGCGCAGACCAGCAGGACGAGGGTGTAACCGCTGCCGAGCGCGGCGATTTCGGCGGTGCTCATATCGGCGGCCTTGCCGGTGTGCCCGCCCAGCGAGAGGGTGCGGGAGGCCGCGACCGGGCTGAGCAGGCCGACCGCGACCGGGGTGCCCATATTCATGAACATCTGGCCGACCGCCGACAGCGGGCCGATATTCCCCATATCCACGCCCACCAGCACACACAGCGGCAGGATCACGATGGTCGTGCCCACCGCGAAGCCGACCACGGACAGCAGGATCAGCAGGGTCGGGAAGTATTCGGCGGTTTGATCCAGTGTCGAGCCGAAGAAGAGCCCGGCGGCCAGCAGCAGCGCGGCGGCGAACAGCAGCCAGCGCGGCGGCACCAGCATGGCCAGTTTGGACGCGACTGCCGTGCCGACGCCCGCGCCGAGGGTGAACGGAATACTCGCCAGACCGGCCATCAGCGGGCTGTAGCCGAGCACGTTCTGCAGGAACTGCGCCACGAAGAAGGTTGTCGCGCCCAGCACACCCGAGGCCAGGAAGATGGCGGCGAAGGAGATGACCCGGTCGCGGCTGTCGAACAGCGACCACGGCAGCAGCGGATTGGCGACCGTGCGCTCGGCGAAGATGAAGACGAGCAGCAGCAGGAAGCCGCCGATGAGCGACCCGAGAATGACCGCGCTGTCCCACCCGTACACCGGCCCCTCGGTGGCGGCGAACACGATGGCCGCCACCGCCACCGTGCCCAGGATCGCGCCGCGCACATCCATGCTGATGCGGTGGTGCTCGGTATCGCGCAGCTGATAGATCGCGCCGATCACGATGAGGATGCCGATGGGGACATTGATCCAGAAGATCCAGCGCCAGTCGACCTGGGTGAGCGCGCCGCCGATCACCAGACCGCCGACCGAGCCGATACCCACCATGGAGCCGAAGATGGCGATGGCCTGATTGCGTGCGGGCCCCGGCGCGAAAGTGCTTGCCACGAGCGCGAATGCGGTGGGCGCGGCAATCGCGGCACCGGTGCCCTGCAAGGCGCGGGCGGCGATGAGCCAGGCTTCGTTGGTGGCGGTACCGCACAGCGCGGACGCCACCGTGAACAGCGCGACGCCGAGGATGAGCATGCGTTTGCGGCCGAACGAGTCGCCGAGCCGCCCGCCCAGCAGCATGAGTCCCGCGAACGGCAGGCCGTAGGCGGTGACGGTCCAGGCGCTGCCCGAACTGGACAGGCCCATCTCCTCCTGCAACCGCGGCAGCGCGAGAATCATGACGGTGCCGTCGAGCACCACCATCAGCTGCAGCCCGCTCAGGACGAGGATTGCGAGCCCGAACGCCCGCGTGGTCACCGGATACTGCATCGTCGCAGCGGGTTTATCGAGCACAGCAAGCCACTGTAATGGATGCCGGACACGGCCAACCGATCTCACCGCGCTGCCGGAGCCACGCAGCGGCCGCCCGGTAGCCTCCACACGCCCCCGACCTGAGGCGTGCAACCGGCGCGACCGACGCACGCCGACGATCGGTCCGACTGGGCGTCGCGTCGGGGACCTCAACCATCGCCCAGCCCCGGAGGCTCGCACACCGACCAAGCACAACCGGTCCGTACGCGCGAATGACCGGCCAGTCGGTTCTCGCCCGCGGGATGCATGCCTCCGATCGAACCCGACAAGACGCCGAAGAACTCGCACGACCAGCCCACGCCGACCGTCAACCTCACGCCGCCCGCCAACTCAGCCCACGCCACGCGCCAGCTCAGCCCGCGCCACGCGCCAGCTCAGCTCGCGCCACCCGCCAGCTCAGCCCGCGCCACCCGCCAACTCAGCCCGCGCCCTGGTCTATAGACACAGCCTCAGCGTCCGGCGTGCCCGCGGTGAATCCGGCGGTGGGGCCGATGACGATGATCGCGGGCGGGCGGATGCCCTCGGCGCGCACGCGCTCGGCCACGGTGGACAGGTGTGCGCGCAGGGTGCGCTGGGTGCGCAGGCTGCCCTCCTGGACGACGGTGACCGGGGTGTCGGCGGCGCGGCCGCCCGCGAGCAGGGCGGCGGCGAACTGTTCGATCCGCTCCACCGCCATGAGCAGCACAATGGTGCCGCGCAGCCGGGCCAGGGCGGGCCAGTCCACCAGCGAATCCGGATGGTCGGGGGCGACATGGCCGCTGACCACCACGAATTCGTGGGTGACGCCGCGATGCGTGACCGGTATCCCGGCCAGGGCGGGCACCGAGATGGCACTGGTGACACCCGGCACCACCGTCACCGGGACACCCGCCGCCACGCACGCCTCCAACTCCTCGAAGCCGCGCCCGAACACATACGGGTCGCCGCCCTTGAGCCGCACCACGAACTTGCCCGCCTTCGCCCCGTCGATGAGCGCGTCGTTGATGGCCTCCTGCGCCATGGCGCGGCCGTACGGGATCTTGGCGGCGTCGACCACCTCGACGTGCGGTCCGAGTTCGGCGAGCAGTTCCGGTGGGGCGAGCCGGTCAGCCACCACCAGATCGGCGCGCGCCAGCAGGCGGCGGCCGCGCACCGTGATGAGATCGGGATCGCCGGGGCCGCCGCCGATGAGCGCGACCCCCGGGGCGGTCGGTTCGGATTCGTCGGTGACCACCCCGGATTGCAGCGCCTCGAGCAGTGCGGTGCGCACGGCGGCCGAGCGGCGGTGCTGGCCGCTGGCGAGCACCCCCAGGGTGAGCCCGTCGTACCGGGCGGTGGCCGGGGTGACGGCGGTGCCGAGGCGGGCGGTGTCGGCGCGCACGCAGAAGATGCGGCGGCGGGTGGCCTCCGCCACCACGGCCGCGTTGGTATCCGGTTCGTCGGTGCACGCCATGGCGTACCAGGCACCGTCCAGATCCCCGTCGGCGTAGTCGCGCAGCGTGAGGGTGAGCTGCCCCGAGGTAGCCATTCCCTCGACCGCGGGCGTGGCGGCCCGGCTGATCACGTGCACGTCCGCGCCGGAGGCGATGAGCAGTCCGAGTCGCCGCTGCGCGACGGTCCCGCCGCCCACCACGACGACGCGGCGTCCGTTCAGATCCAGCCCGACCAGGTAGTTCGGGTCTCCCACCGGTTGGGGCGCGGTGTGGTCATCGGCTGCGGCTGACGTGTTCTGCACAAGGTTCGAGCCTACGGCCTGGACTCGCGGACCCGACATCCGACCGGCTTCCGTGTGGCAAACGATAGATACCTCACCGGGCGCGCGCCCCCGAAACCCAGGCCCGTGCCGATCCGGCACGGACGCACCGGGCTGTCGCTTCGGATTGTTCAGAAACGGCCCAGCACCTTGGTGGGGCTGATCCGCACCACCACGCGGTCGGCATCGTCGACCGAGGCCGGATTGAACTCGCGGTAGGGCTTGCCGGTGAACTTCAACGACATCTGGTCCGGCAGGGCGCGTTCCGGGTCCGGAACGGCCTTGGCCACGCCGCGGACCTGGGCGTAGACGTACGGCCGATCCGGCGGGTTGATCATCACCGTGACACGCGGGTCGCGGACGATGTTCCGGTACTGCTGGCGCGAGACCGTCGTGGAGTAGATGAGCTCGTCGCCGTCGCGGTCGAGCCACACCACGGTCAGGTGCGGCTGGCCGTCGGCTCCGATCGTGGCGACGGTGGCGTACACCTTCGCCTCGTCGATGTGGTTCTTCAGGCTCTCGGGCAGAGTGGCTGCGTTCACATTCGCTGCGAACGCCAACCCCTACGCCGAGCATTCCCGGCGGTCCCCGGCGATCTCGCCGGAGAGCGCCGGGATCACTCGTTCGGCCGTGCGTCCCTACCTCACTGCACACCGCCACTGAGGTGCGGATAATCCTGCACCAGATGGAATCCCGAACCGCGCAAGGCGAATTCGTTCTCGTCCTGCCGTATCAATGTCATGGTGACCGGCTGGCCGTCGATCATGCCGGTCAACACCAGCCGGCCGGGAGCGGGTCGCTCGTAGGTGAAGTCCGCCCAGGTGGGCCCCTCCGGGTCCGGCTTCATGACGATCGTGCCCGCCGCGGCGTCGACCGTGCCGAGCACGGGCACCAGCGTGTCGTCCATCCGCTGGTAGTGGATCACCTCGAGATCCTCGAACACCACCCGCCGCCAACGGTTCTCATCGGTGAGCACCGGCGGCTGCGGAATACCGTCGCGGGTGAACTCGTCCACATTCCAGATGCCGTACAGCTCGGAGGTCGGCCGACCACCGCCCCATTCGCGATAGCCCTCCAGATTGATCTGCGCGAAGCCGACGCACAGCCACGCGGCCAGCGCGATCTGGGCCACGGCGGCGATTCTGGCGGCGCGGCCGTGGAAGGGACGCGGAGCCGTGGACGGTCCGGCCGCGCCGCCGAGCAGCACCGCGGTCACGCGGCGTGCCTCCGGGGCCAGCAGCACCAGGCTCAGCAGCAGCAGGTGGAACGACAGCAGTTTCACCGGCACGTCGTAGGTCATGTTCAGCACCCACACCTGCGCCATGCTCACCAGGCTCAGCAGCGCACCTGCCAGCGCGGTGCGCGGCAGGAGCAGCAGCAGACCGCCCAGTATCTCGGCCGCGCCGAGCAGGATCTCGTAGGCCGGGGACGCGCCGACCTGGCTCCACAGCACCGACATGAGGGTGAAGTCGCCGTACGGCTGTAGCAGGGTCACCAGCGACGGTTCCGCCATCTGGGTGGGAATCGCCTTGGCGAAGCCGTAGAGCAGCATCTGGGTGGCCAGGCACAGGCGGAGGAAGAGCAGGAACCAGCCCGCCAGGCGACGGTATTCGGTGCGCCGGCGATCCAGCAGGGTCCAGACGACCGTGGCCGCGACCGCCAGCACCAGGATGCAGAACACCAGAACGAAGAAGTAGACCTGGTCGCCGCTGCCCGAATCGGTGCGCACGACCGCCTCGGCGTCGAAGACCGCGCGGCCCACCCATTCGATGACCGGGGCGGGCAGCTGCGCGTATCTGATGACCAGGTCGTCGGGCAGCCGCAGCGCGAGCGGCCCCAGAAACGACAGTATTATCTGCGGGAAGAGCACGCAGAACAGCCCGAAGTAAACGAAGCTGAAACGGAAGGCGATGCGGGTGAACGGATTCCACCGCGTCGCGGCCGCCGGAGGCTGATCGAGGTCGGTGTCGACGGCGACCGTCTCCACGCTCATGGTGTCCCCTCTCTTTGTCGAGAGTTCGACGCTACGAATTCCGGGCACGCGCGACCTCCAGGCTGACCCTGATTTCCACCCCGGTTCCGCCGGAGCCGACGTACCCCTCCGGGCTTACGTGCCATCCACACCGCGGCGTATTTCCCCAGTACAGCCGAGGAAGACAAGGGATCATCCCGGTGACCGGAACTACCGAATCCCATCCGCCGATTTCATGACGCACGGCAACTAGAACGCGTTACATTCCACTCACCGTCCCACTGTGTCAGGAGGATCCATGACATCGGCCGACGCCGATCCCAACCAGCGGCGGCAACTGACCACCACCGAACGCGACCTCGACGCGGTCGCCGCCACGCTGGCGCAGTGGCTCGCCACCAAGGTCGAGGCGGACCGCCCGCCCGAGGTCACGTCCATCACCCGTCCGACGGCGGGCGGCATGTCGAGCACCACCCTGCTCTTCGACGCCACCTGGACCGAGCGCGGCGCGGCGGCCGGTGGCGCGTTCGTGGCGCGGCTGCCACCGGAGGACAGCTCCTTCCCCGTTTTCGAAACCTACGATCTGGCAACCCAATTCGCGGTGATGGCCGGGGTGGCCGAGGCCACCGACGTGCCGGTGCCGCCACTGGCATGGCTGGAGCCGGATCCGAGCGTGCTGGGCGCGCCGTTCTTCGTCATGCGGCGGGTGGACGGGCGGGTGCCCGAGGACAATCCGCCCTACGTCTTCCTCGGCTGGCTGTTCGACGCCACGCCCGAGCAGCGGTATGCCGTGACCCGCAACACCATCGAGGTCATCGCCAAGATCCACGCCATCGAGGATCCCGCCGAGCGGTTTCCGACGCTGGCCGGGACCGGATCGTCGTTGCGGCGACACGTGGACGCCCAGAAGGCGTGGTACGACTGGGCGCTCGCACGCGACGGCTATCGCATCCCGATTCTGGAGCGGGCCTTCGACTGGCTGGAGGAACACTGGCCCGCCGATCCCGGACCGGATGTGCTCAGCTGGGGCGACGCCCGGCCCGGGAACATCATGTTCGGCGACTTCGATCCGGTCGCGGTGCTGGACTGGGAGATGGCGGCCATCGGCCCGCGCGAACTCGATGTGGCGTGGACAGTGCTCATCCACCGGTTCTTCCAGGACATCGCCACCCGATTCGACCAGCCCGGCCTGCCGGACTTCATGCGGCGCAGCGACGTCGAGCGGCTGTACGAGGAGTTCACCGGGCACCGGGTGCGCGACCTGGACTGGTACCTCATGTACGCGGCGCTGCGACACGGCATCGTCATGGCGCGCATCAAACGCCGCATGATCCATTTCGGCGAGGACACCGACACCGCCGACCGCGACGACTACGTCATGCACCGGCCACTGCTGCAGGCCCTGCTCGACGGCACCTACGCCTGGGATTGACCCCGCGAACCGAGGAAACGACATGATCGGTCCATTGGACGAATACCCCATCCACCAGACTCCGCTGCCCATGGCGCGGGTGGGTACCAGCGATCGGAACTTCTACGATCGCAGCTATTTCAACGCCTCCGACCGGGACGGCGGCACCTTCCTCGTCACCGGGTTCGGTGTGTACCCGAATCTCGGTGTGGTGGACGCCTTCGCGACCGTGCGACGCGGGAACGAGCAACGGGCGGTACGCTTCTCGGACGCATTGACCGAGCGCAGCCTGGATCTCGCCGTCGGCGGGTACCGGCTGGAGGTGATCGAGCCGCTGCACAAGATCCGCGCGGTGTGCGAACACGAGGATCTGTCCTTCGACATGACCTGGGAGGGCGCGTTTCCCGTGGTGCGGGAGGAGCCGCACACCATTATCACCGGGCTGAACCGGCCCATCATCGACGCGCAGCGGTTCGCGCAGGTGGGATCGTGGTCGGGGACGCTCACCGTGGACGGCACCGATTTCACGGTCGATCCGGCGGTGTGGACCGGGACCAGGGACCGGTCCTGGGGCATCCGGCCCGTCGGCGAATCCGATCCGCCGGGACGCGCGGCCGACGAACCGTCACAGGGATTCTGGTGGCTGTACGTGCCGCTGCGCTTCGACGACTTCTCCATCATCGTCATCGTGCAGGAGGAACCCAACGGATTCCGCACGCTCAACGACGCCACCCGCATCTGGCACGACGGGCGCATCGAACAGCTCGGCTGGCCGCGGGTGCACCTCACCTACAGGTCCGGCACGCGGATTCCGGTGTCGCTGCGCCTCGAACTGACCACCCCCGACGGCAAACCGCTGGAAGTGGAGGTCGAAGCCGGGACCTTCATCGCCCTGAACGTGGGCTGCGGCTACGGCGGCGACCCCGACTGGCTGCACGGCCAGTGGAAGGGCCGCCGCTGGGTCGACAGCCGCCGCTACGACCTCACCGACCCCGCCATCGCGGGCCGCATCCCGTTCGGCGTCATCGACCATGTGGGCAAGGCCCGCTGCGGTGATGCCGAGGGTTGGGGGCTGTTCGAGCACGGCAGCCTGGGCCGCCACGACCCGACCGGATTCGCGGACTGGACGTCGGTGGCACCCTGAGCAATCCGACGGGCCGGTGGTGACGAAGTACTTCATGCCACGGTTCGACGGGACCCCGCGCCCACACCCGGCGCGGGGCCTCCCTAATCACGCGGGGCGTCCCAAATCACGCGGGGCCCTCCCTGACCAAACGGCCGCCTCGCGATGCGATCGACGCGGCGGACCCGCTCGCGTCCGCCGAACACGGCCGTCGCCACCGTGATTCCGCCGACCACGCGCTTGTGCGCCACCAGCCGCCCGCCCGCCGCCGCGAGCACTGCGGCGGCCTCCGCCACACTCGGCGTGCCGAGCACGGCGGCGGTGCGCACCGAGGGGTTGGGCACCGCCACCGCCGCCAATTCGTTCGGTGTGAACGCAACGACCGGAACGCCGAGTTCGGCTGCCGCCGAGACCAATCCGGCCTCCTCGGCCCTGCGGTCCACGGTGGCCAGACAGGTGATCTCGACCTCGGCGGCCACCGCGCGCACCGCATCGAGAATGTCAGCGGCATCGGCCCCGGTCCGCATGCCCACGCCGACCACGAGAGCACCCGTCACGAGAACCCACTCCCCCCGGGCGCTACGGCACCAGCGGCCGGGGGTATGTCCACACGCACCAGGCCGCCGCGGCGATGGTCACCCACCCGGTGATCGGTCGGCTGAAGCCGATCGGGAGTGCGGTGCCGGTCGATGTCGATCGCGCCGCCGGGCACGTCAGGCACCTGTCCGGCTCCGGGCGAAATCCGCTGCGGCGGTGACGAAGCGGGCGATGGCGGCCGGATTTCCGGCGGGGTGGGTGTGCAGGTACGAGGCGTGGACGCGGTGCGGGAGAGCGCCTTCCCTGACCGTTTCGCCGGTGGGTGAGCGCCAGCCCCAGGCGGGGATGTCCGCGCCCGCGACGGTAAGCCGGGTGCGGTGGAACTCGTGGCCGCGCACCCGTTCGCCCGCCG
Organism: Nocardia otitidiscaviarum NBRC 14405; assembly: GCF_000308635.1. Classification (GTDB taxonomy): domain Bacteria; phylum Actinomycetota; class Actinomycetes; order Mycobacteriales; family Mycobacteriaceae; genus Nocardia; species Nocardia otitidiscaviarum. Next base: position 10,942 of record NZ_BAGD01000097.1, read on the forward strand.
ACCACAGGGGGGAATCGTACAGCGCCACCGCATCCCGATAGCCGAGGGTGAGGCGGGGGCCGAATTCGGCTACGGCGTCGACGACTCCGGCCATCGGGTGGCCGTCGAGCGTGCGGGTCAGGTAGAGCAGACCGGCGCATTCGGCATGGATCGGCATACCCCGCCGCGCGTCCTCGGCCACGGCCTCGCGCAGTGCGATATTCGCCGACAGCTCCGCCGCATGCTCCTCGGGGAACCCGCCGGGCAACACCAGACCCGCTGTGCCGGACGGCAATTCGTCACGCAGCGGATCGAAAACCACCACCCGCGCCCCGGCCGCCTCGAGCAGTTCCCGATGCTCGGCGTAACCGAAGGTGAACGCAGCGCCCCCGGCGACCGCGACGACCACACCGGCTCGCACACCACCGAATCCGGCACCGCCCACTCCGCCACCGGTCACCCCGGCCGACGAGGCGGGCGCTTCGATTCCTCCGGCCGCGTCGCCACGTCGGGCGCCGTCCCCCATATCCGTCATGACGGCGGCAACACGATCGGCATGAGGCACCGCAGCCGCGCCGGGGGCGGCGACAGCGGGACCGGTCGCACCGTCACACCGCCGAGCACCGACGCCGATATCCCGCATGACGGATTCGCCGACGGGCTCGCGGCCCTCGCCGACAGCGGCAGCGGCATCCGCCGAGCGGATGCCGTGCGCCGCCATCGCGGTCCGCAGTTCCGCGGCGGGGTCCCAGGCGGGGCCGGTGACCCGGGAGGCGGCCAGGGACACCACGGCGGGCAGGTCGATGTGTGCGGCGATGAGGTCGGTCATGGCCGCCACCGCGGATTCGGCCGCGACACCGTGTTCGACGGCGGGGATGAGGCCGAGATGGCGGGAGGGGACGGCCAATTCGGCCATGCGGGGTAGTGCGCCGAGGACCGGGAGGCCGACGCGGGCGCAGGCGGCGCGCAACACGTGTTCGTGGCGTTCGCTGCCGACGCGGTTGAGGATGACGCCGCCGAGGCGGATACCGCTGTCGAAGGTGGCGAAACCGTGCAGCAGGGCGGCGAGGCTCTGGCTGTGTCCGCGAGCGTCGACCACGAGGACGACCGGTGCGCCCAGCATGGCGGCGATCTGGGCGGTGGAGCCCTCGGCCACCGGGGCGGTGTGGTGTTCGTCGATACGACCGTCGAACAGGCCCATGACGCCCTCGACCACCGCGATATCGCAGTCGCGGCTGCCGTGGCGATACAGCGGCGCGATCCGTTCCGCGCCCACCAGGACGGGGTCGAGGTTGCGGCCGGGGCGACCGGCGGCCAGTCCGTGATAGCCGGGGTCGATGTAGTCGGGGCCGACCTTGAAGGGGGCCACCCGGTGCCCGGCTCGCCGCAGCGCACCGATCAAACCCGTTGCGACCGTGGTCTTTCCACTGCCGGAGGCGGGCGCGGCGATCACCACCGCCGGTGTACTCACCATTCGATCCCCCGCTGGCCCTTGCGGCCCGCGTCCATCGGGTGTTTCACCTTGGTCATCTCGGTGACCAGGTCGGCGGCCTCGACGAGGGCCTGCGGGGCGTCGCGGCCGGTGATGACCACGTGCTGGTTGCCGGGACGGGAGCGGAGGGTGTCGACCACCTCGTCCACATCGACCCAGCCCCATTTCAGCGGGTAGGTGAATTCGTCGAGGACGTAGAAGCGGTGCTGCTCGGCGGCGAGGCGGCGCGCGATCTCCTGCCAGCCCGCCAGGGCGGCGGCGGCATGATCCTGCTCGGTGCCGTGCTTGCGGGTCCAGGACCAGCCCTCACCCATCTTGTGCCATTCCACGGCCCCGCCCGCACCGGTCTGCTCGTGCAGGCCGCCGAGGGTGCGGAAGGCCGCCTCCTCCCCCACCTTCCATTTGGCGCTCTTCACGAACTGGAACACCGCGATGTCGAAGCCCTGATTCCACGCCCGCAACGCCATCCCGAACGCCGCGGTCGACTTCCCCTTGCCGGGCCCGGTGTGCACCGCGAGCACCGGCTGATTGCGCCGCTGCCGCGTCGTCAGTCCGTCGTCGGGAATGCTCTCCGGCAGCGGGACACCTTTGGGCATGGAATGTGGCTCCTTTCGCGACGGCGACCCCCGGTCGCCGCCCCCAACGGTGCCACACCACGCCCCCGCGCCGACCGCCGGGCAGCGCGGCCACGCCGGTTGTCGCACCATCCGGAGAGGGTGAGCCGCCCCATCCGCGGCGGCGTCGGTGTCGAAGTCGCGGGCATCCGGCGCTGTCCGCTCAGCCGGATGTCCGGCGATCTATGGGCGCTCCTCACCCGCGCGACCGGCGGACCCGCTCCGGCTCGCCGCCCAGTCGCGGAACGCGGCGATGAACTCCTCGGGCGCGTCGGACTCCACATAGGTGCCAGCACCTTCGACGATCACGGTCCGGTGATCGGGGAAGGTCGCTTCCAGACGCTCACGTTCCCGCTGCCGGAAGGCGATATCGGCGTCACCCCACACGATCAGGGTCGGCAGCTGCGCGATATCGGCGAGACCCGCCTCGACCTCGGCGAAGAAGGTCCGGCTGGCGAGGACCCGGCCGGGCAGGACGGCCGAGGCCTGGCGGCGTTCCGGAGTGTCCAGCGCGCGGCGGTAGTGGTCCATTTCGGCCGCGGTAGGCGTGCGCCGGCGATGTCCGGTGGGGATGAAGGTGTTGACGAGCAGGTTGAACCGCCGCACCAGGAAGCGCCCCGGAAGTCCGCCGATGATGCGCGAGAACGCCTCGAAGTGCAGATCGCCGTTGGCCGGCCACGCCCAGGTATTGGCGAGTACCAGGCGCTCGAAGACGCCCGGCCGCCGCTGCGCCGCGGCCAGGCCGATCGTGCCGCCCCAGTCCTGCCCGATCAGGGTGACGTCCTCGAGGCCGAGCGCGTCGACGAATGCCGTGACCACGTCGGCGTGTTCCTCGGGCAGGTAGCGGTATCCGGGCTTCGGCGTCGACAGCCCGAAGCCCGGATAGTCGAGGGCGACGCACCGGAAGTCGTCGCGCAGCCCCCGGATCACGTCGCGCCAGAGAAACGACCAGGTCGGATTGCCGTGCAGCAGAAGCAATGTGGGCCCCGACCCCTCGTCGACGTAGTGCACGGTGTGCCCGTCGATATCGATGAATCGGCTCTCGAACGGAAACAGGGCGTCATCGACCCAGTCGGGCCGCACACTCCTGGTGATATCGGCCATGGCGGCCCCCTCTCGCCTCGGACTCCCGAGTAGCTTGAATATTTCCTACAGACTTTACTATTTCAAGCACGATTCCGGGCACAATCCAGCCAGCAGCCACCGGATTGGCAGCAGTCGGTCAGTTCAGGGCGTGCAGGACCGCCGAGAAGAGACGGCCGATACCGCTGGTGATCGCACGGAACAGGCCGGGTGCGGCGGCCTCGATCAGGGCCGGTGCGGCCTCCCCCATGAAATCGGCACCATTGTCGGCCACCTGGCCGCGCCGGTCGGCCCGCCGGTCACGACGACGAAAAATCCCCATACCTCTTCGACGTGCAAGCACAAGGTTTGGTTCCCGTGGGCGACTGGCGCCCTGCGGCCGCGCGGCGGCACCGAACGCCCGGCATCGCAGCGCAGGGGACGCACCGGCGACCCGGATCAGGCGACCCGGATCAGGCGACGCCGACTCCGGCGCGGACCACGCCCGCGACCGATTCGCCGGTGAGCTCACCCAGCCGCAGATATCCGGCGCGCAGGTCGCGGGCGATATCGCGGGCCAAGCCGAGGCGGATCATGCCGCGTTCGCAGTCCACCACCATGGCGGTGACCCCGTCACCGGCCAGCAGGCGGGCGGCGGTGCGGGCGCGCGGGACCGGATCGGTGCCGCCGGTGGCGCGACCGTCGGTGAGCAGCACGACCAGCGGGCGGCGCCGAGGGTCGCGGACGCGCTCGCGGACAAGCACCTCGCGGGCCTTCAGAAGTCCTTGCGCCAGTGGGGTTTTGCCGCCGGTCCGGATGCCCGCCAGGCGACGGACGGCGATGTCCACCGAGGAGGTCGGCGGCAGCACCAGGTCGGCGTCCTGACCGCGCACGGTGATGACGGCGACCTTGTCGCGGCGCTGGTAGGCATCGCGCAGCAGCGTCACCACCGCGCCGGTGACGGCGGACAGGCGGTCGCGGGCCGCCATGGAACCGGAGGCGTCGACCACGAAGACCACCAGATTCCCTTCGCGGCCTTCGCGATACGCGCCGCGCAGGTCGTCGACGGCCAGCGCGAGGGGGCCGGAGTCGCGGCCGCGGGCGCGCTGATGCGGCGCGGCGGCGAAGACGGTGCCGAGCAGGTGCAGGCCGCCGGTGGTGTCCGCGATGGCGCGCACCACCCGGCCCTGCCGGGTGCGGGCGCGGGAGCGGCGGCCGGGGGCACCCTCGCCGATACCCGGGACCTCCCAGCGCGGGGGCTTGGCCGGGGAGAGTGCGGGCAGGCCCGCATCGCCCTCCCGGGCGGGACGGCCGGAATTCGACTCGCCACCAGGAGAATCCGCGTCACCCGGTGGTCGGGTCGGTGAATCCGATTCGGCACCAGGGCGATCCGGTTCATCTCCGGCCGAATCCGGCTCCTGCTCGGACAGGTCCGAACGGCTGTCGCTACCGTCCGAACGGCCATCATCAAGTTCCGAACGGCCTTCGCGGCTCTCCGAATGGCCTTCCCTGCTGTCCGAACGGCCCTCGGCAGCGTCCGGACGGCTTCGCGAATCCTCGGGCTCGGGCGAATCAGCCGCTCCGCCTTCGGGTTCCGCGTCGTCGGTCAGCGGCCCCGCACCGTCGTCGGGCGAGACCCCATCGCTTTTCCCGGATCGTCCTCCTGCGCCCGCGCGGCTTCCTCCGCCGCCTGCCGCATGGCCTCGTCCAGCTGCTCCTCGCTGATACCGGGCTCGTCGAACGGGTCGCGCCGCCGTCGGTGCGGCAGTGCGAGTTCCGCCGCCACCCGCACATCCTCCTCGGTGACCGCGCCGCCGCCGCGCCAGGCGGCGTGTGCGGTGGCGGTGCGTGCCACCACCAGATCGGCGCGCATCCCGTCCACGTCGAAGCTCGCGCAGAGGGCGGCGATGCGGCGCAGTTCCACGGTGTCGAGGGTGATCTCGTCGAGGCGGTCGCGGGCGGACAGGATGCGCTCGGCCACCGCACGGTCGGCGGCGGTGTAGCGGGCCGCGAATCCGGCCGGGTCCGCCTCGTAGTCGAGGCGGCGGCGCACCACCGCCATGCGCACGTCCACCTCGCGCGAGGCGACCACGTCGACGGTGAGGCCGAACCGGTCCAGCAGCTGTGGCCGCAGCTCGCCCTCCTCCGGGTTCATGGTGCCCACCAGCACGAATCGGGCGGGATGCGAGGCCGAGACGCCATCACGTTCGATATGCACCCGCCCCATGGCGGCGGCGTCGAGCAACACGTCCACCAGATGGTCGTGCAGCAGGTTCACCTCGTCGACGTACAGCACGCCGTGGTGGGCGGCCGCCAGCAGACCGGGTTTGAACGCCTGCTCGCCGTCGCGCAGCACCCGCTCCAGATCCAGTGAGCCGACCACGCGGTCCTCGGTCGCGCCCACCGGCAACTCCACCAACCGCGCGGGCCGCGCCCCGCTCTCGTCCACGATGGGCGGCAGCAACTGCGCCAGCGCACGCACCACGGTCGATTTGGCGGTGCCCTTCTCCCCGCGCACCAGCACACCGCCGATACCGGGATGCACCGCGCACAGGATCAGCGCGAGCTGCAACCGCTCCTGACCGACCACGGCCGAGAAAGGGAACCCGGCATCGTCCCCGACGGACGAACCGCCCACTCGTACGGATTCGGGATGCGCAACACGGGAAGCCGACACGCCCCCACTGTATGCGCGCCACACACCGGCCCTCACCACGCCCCCGCCACAGCTGAGATCTGACCGTCGATGGCGGCAGCGTGACCGGTCGCCACCGCATCCGCTCGACGCCGCCGGCCACGGACGGACACGGTGAAACCCGAACCCCGTCGCAGGCCGGTTCCATCGCATCGGCATCACCAACGGCCGCCGCTGGGTGCACGCGACCGCCGTCCCGGGACAAAAGTTCGGCCCCGCACCGGGTTTCGGTGGGGGCCGAGGAAGGTGCGGCGGCTCAGCCGCGGCGCATCGGGATATGCGGTATGCCGTCCTCGATGTACTCGTCGCCGTCGGGCTTGAAGCCGTGCTTGGTGTACATGTCGACCAGGTAGGTCTGGGCGTTGAGGCGGACCGTGGCCGAACCCGCCTCGGCGAGGGCGGCCTGCAGCACGCGGGTGGTGTAGCCGTGTCCGCGGGCGGGAACGCTGGTGCAGAGGCGGCCGATGCGGAAGGACTTCACGCCGTCGTGGTGCTCCTCGAGCAGCCGCAGGGTGCAGATGACCTCACCCTCGTCGTCGAGCCAGAAGTGCCGGGTCTCCGGCAGCAGGTCGAGCCCGTCGAGTTCCGGGTAGGCGCATTTCTGCTCGACGACGAACACTTCGACGCGAAGTTTCAACAGCTTGTACAGGGTCTCGGTATCCAGGTCCTGGGCCCACGACCGTTTGAGAGCAACCGTTGACATCATCGCGTCTTGCTATCACACCGCGGCGTGCGGCGCGACCCCTTCGGTATCGGGCGTGTTCGATTCGAGACGCAGCGCCTTGTTGGACCAGTCCCACACCTCGCGGAACAGCGCCTGGTTCTCCGAGAGCTTCACGCCCAGCGAGGGCACCATTTCCTTGAGTTTCGGCTGCCACGAGGCGTATTCGTGCGGGAAGCACTTCTGCATGACGTCGAGCATGGCGCTCACGCAGGTGGACGCGCCCGGGGAGGCACCGAGCAGACCGGCGATGGTGCCGTCCTCGGCCGCCACCACGGCGGTGCCCAGTTCCAGCACGCCGCCCGCGCCCTTGCGCCGGATCATCTGCACGCGCTGGCCAGCGATGATCAGCTCCCAGTCGTGGCCGTCGGCGCGCGGAATGAACTCCTCCATCGCGTCGACCCGACCGGCCTGCGACTTCAGCAGCTCCGAGACCAGGTACTTGACCAGGCCGAGTTCGGTGACGCCGACGCCGAGCATGGAGAACAGGTTGTTGGGTTTCACCGACTTGAGCAGATCGGTGTAGCCGCCGTCCTTGAGGAACTTCGGCGTCCAGCCCGCGTAGGGGCCGAACAGCAGTCCACGGTCCCCGTCGATGACGCGGGTGTCCAAGTGCGGCACCGACATCGGCGGCGCGCCCACGGCGGCCTTGCCGTACACCTTGGCCTCGTGCTTGGCGATGAGTTCCGGATTGGTGCAGCGCAGGAACAGGCCCGACACCGGGAACCCGCCGAAGCCGGAGATCTCCTTGATGCCGGACTTCTGCAGCAGCGGCAGCGCGCCGCCGCCCGCGCCGACGAAGACGAACTTGGCGTTGACGACGCGCGCCTTGCCGGTACGGGTGTTGCGCACCTTCACCAGCCAGGAGCCGTCGGACTGCTTGGTGAGGTTGCGCACCTCGTGCCCGAAGGCGAGATCGGCACCGGACGCGCCCAGGTAGGCCAGCAGTTCGGTGGTCAGCTCGCCGAAGTCGATATCGGTGCCGGCGTCGGTCCAGTTCAGCGCGACCGGGTCGGAGAAGTCGCGGCCGCGGGCCATGAGCGGCAACCGGCGCGCGAATTCGTCGGGGCTGTCGATGAATTCCATCCCCTCGAACAGCGGATGCCGCGACAGCGCCTCGTAGCGCTTGCGCAGGTACCGCACATCCGCCTCGCCGTGGGTGAAGCTCACGTGCGGGATGGGGTTGATGAAGTTCGAGGGTTCGGCCAGGATGCCGGTCTCCACGGCGTACGACCAGAACTGGCGCGACACCTGGAAACGCTCGTTGATGTCGATGGCCTTGGTGATCTCGACGGAGCCGTCGGCGTTCTGCGGCGTGTAGTTGAGCTCGCACAGCGCCGAGTGGCCGGTGCCCGCGTTGTTCCACGGGTCGCTGCTCTCCGCGGCGGCGGCGTCGAGCCGCTCGAACACGGTGATCGACCAGTCCGGCTGCACCTGGCGAAGCAGTGCACCCAGGGTGGCACTCATGATGCCGGCACCGATGAGTACTACATCGGTCTTCTCAATCTTGGCAGCGTTCGGCACGGGTAGATCGACTTCCTTGTCCTAGATGCGGCAACCTAGCGGCGCTTAGGTTACCCGTCGTTCACCTAGTTTCGATTGTGCCCCTCAACACGTGGAATTCACGCAGCGACAGGGCCGATTGTGAGAGATCCCTCCCGGGTGTGATGCCGCGACGTCGGGGGATAGATTGGGACTGTGAGCTCCGATACGCCCACCGCGACCTCCACCGTCACCGATCCGACGGCTCCCGCCTGGCAACCGGATGTGCTGGGTGCGGGCTACGAACGACTGACCATCCCACTGGGTCCCGACCCGGACGGCGAGGGTGAGGTGGAGGCCGTCCTGGTCCGCCACACGCCCACCGAGGCGCCGGTCGCGACCAAGGCCGTGCTCTATGTGCACGGGTTCACCGACTACTTCTTCCAGAAGCATCTGGCCGAGCATTTCGCCGGGCGCGGATACCGCTTCTACGCGCTCGACCTGCGCAAGTGCGGCCGGGCCCGGAAGCCGGGGCAGACCGCGCACTATGTCAGCGACCTGACGCTCTACGACGCCGAGTTGAATCGCTCGCTGCGGACCATCCGTGCCGAGACCGGGCTGCCCACGCTGATCCTGGCGCATTCGACGGGTGGGCTCATCGCCTCGCTGTGGCTGAACCGGCTCAATCGCTCCGGCGGCGTGCGGGCGCAGGGCATTACCGGACTGGCGCTCAACAGCCCGTGGTTCGACCTGCAGGGACCTGCCTACTACCGGTCGGTCGGTACGGCGGTACTGCACGGCCTGGCCCGTTTCAGCGCCATGACCCGCCTGCCGCTGCCCGAGGGCAGCGCCTACGGCGACAGCCTGCACCACACCGTCGCCGGGGAATGGGATTACGACCTGGACTGGAAGCCGCTGACCGGTTTCCCGGTGCACGCGGGCTGGCTGCGCGCGATCCGCCGCGGGCATGCCCGCCTGCATCAGGGCCTGGATATCGGGGTGCCCGCGCTCATCATGCGGTCGAAGGTGACCAAGTTCATGCGCACGTACGGTCCGGCCGCGGATGTGTCGGATGTGGTGCTGGACGTCCGCCAGATCCAGCGCTGGTCGGGCTGCCTGGGCACGCGCACCAATATCGTGCCCATCGAGGGGGCCCGCCACGATGTGTTCCTGTCCGCGGAGACGCCGCGTAAACAGGCGTTCGCGGAGCTGGATTCGTGGCTGGACTGGCTCGACACCGCCTCGGCCGAGCCCGTCGCCACCTCACCAGAAGCTGGTGCGTAGCACGATCTCGGTGGCCAGTTCGTGGTCTGCCTCGGTGGCCACGTCGGTGACATCCATGGTGACCAGGCGGTATTCCCCGTAGACATGGCGGCCGGACGCCTCGGCCGCTTCCCGGGGCAGCGCCTTGGTGGCCAGCAGGGTGGTGGGGATCTCCACGGCGGGGCAGCTCGGATCCGGGGCCGTACCGCCGGTGACGGGCACCGCGGGGTGGGCGCGACCGGCCACGACCAGGCTCATGAACCGGCCGAACCCCCGGGCGGACAGCTGCCAGGCCAGCTCGGCCCCGGCGCCGCAGCCGACCAGGTTGGCCCACGGCACCCGCAGTTGGTCGAGCAGGGCGAGCACGGTGGCGGTGTCGAGGCCGTCGGCGTGCTCGACGACGAAGGTGCGCAGATCGGAGTTGTGCAAGCGGGCACAGACCTGGTCGTAGACGTCCGCGGGAGCGCCCGCATCGGGCAGCAGCAGAACACTGTGCCGGGATTCGGGGCCCCCGACTCGCACGGTCCACGTCTTGTCACCGACCGTGAGCTGCCGAGATTCCATGTGAATTCACGGTACACGTCACCGGGGAGACCGCATCGCGTGTCGGTGTGATTTCGATCGGGGCTCAGCGGGTGGTGCGCAGAATGGCGAGATCGGTCGGTGCGCCGCCGGTGATCAGCCCTTCCAGGGCCGCCTCGTCGAGGTGCTTCTCCATCAGGTCGGCGAGCAGGTCCAGCTGTGCGGCGCGCTCCCGCGCCACCGAAACATCGTCGGCCACAACGAAGCCCGTACGCCCGGCGCGCTCGGCGAGTTCGCGCAGCCAGGCTCGGCGGAACGCGTCGTTCTCCAGGAGGCCGTGCAGGTGGGTGCCCCAGACGCAGCCGCGCGCACTCCCTTCGGGAGCGCCGTCCAACTCCAGCCAGGGCCGGTCACCGCTGTGACGGACCCGACCGTGATGGATCTCGTATCCGTGCACGGGCAGGCCGCGGGCGTGGCCGGTGGCGCGGCGCAGCACCTTCGGGTCGGCGAATTCGATCTCGAGGTCCAGCAGCCCGAGGCCCGCGACCGTGCCCGCGTCCGATTCCACGCGGTCCTCGATGGCACGGGCCAGCATCTGGTATCCGCCGCAGATGCCCAGGATCGGCCCGCCCGCGGCGGCGCGGGCGCGCAGGGCATCGGCGATTCCGGTGCGGCGCAGCCATTCCAGATCGCTCACGGTGGCCTTGCTGCCGGGCAGGATCACCAGATCCGCGCCGGTCAGCCGGGAGGGATCGGTGACCCAGCGCACGGCCACACCCGGTTCGCAGGCCAGCGCCTCCACATCGGTGGAGTTGGAGATGCGCGGCAGCCGGACGGCGGCGACGGTCAGCCATTCCGGCCCGCGCGGCGGCAGGGAGCGGCCCACCGGGGCGTCGGCGACGGTGCCGAGCGAATCCTCGGCGTCGATCCACAGCTCCTCGGCGAAGGGGAGGACACCGAGCGTGGGGCGGCCGGTGAGCGCGGTGAGCTGGTCGATACCGGGTCGCAGCAGCTCTACGTCACCGCGGAACTTGTTGATGACGAATCCCGAGATCAGTTGCTGGTCTTCGGGTTCCAGAATGGCGACGGTGCCGAAGAGATGCGCCAGCACCCCGCCGCGGTCGATATCGCCGACAAGCAGCACCGGCAGCCCCGCCGCGCGGGCCAGGCCCATGTTCGCCAGATCGGTTGCGCGCAGGTTGATTTCGGCCGGTGACCCCGCGCCCTCGCAGATCACCACATCGAATTCTGCTCGCAGCGCGGCCAATTCGTCCGCCACCACCTGCCGCAGGTGCTGCCGGTGCCGGAAGTAGTCGCGCGCCCCCACGGTGTCGACGGCCCGCCCGCGCACCACCAGCTGGGAGCGCCGGTCACTGCCGGGTTTGAGCAGGATCGGATTGAAGCGCACGCTGGGCTCGAGTCCGCACGCCCGCGCCTGGAGGGCCTGCGCGCGGCCGATCTCCCCGCCGTCGGGGGTGACGACGGAGTTGTTGGACATGTTCTGCGCCTTGAACGGCGCGACGCGCACCCCGCGCCGCGCCAGCATGCGGCAGAGTCCCGCCACCACAACGCTTTTCCCGGCGTCGGAGGTGGTGCCCGCGACCAGCAGCGCGCCCTTCACCGGCTGGCCTTCGCGGCGGGCGGGCGGGCGCTCACGGCAGGGTGAGGATTTCCGCGCCGGTGTCGGTGACGACCAGGGTGTGCTCGAACTGTGCCGTCCATTTGCGGTCCTTGGTGACCACCGTCCAGCCGTCGTCCCAGATCTCGTAGTCGATGCCGCCCAGATTGATCATGGGCTCGATGGTGAAGGTCATGCCCGGCTCGATCTCGGCCTCCACGGCGGGCTGGTCGTAGTGCAGGATCACCAGGCCGCTGTGGAAGGTGGGTCCGACGCCATGCCCGGTGAAATCGCGCACCACGCCGTAGCCGAAGCGGTTGGCGTAGGACTCGATGACGCGGCCGATGACATTGAGGGCGCGGCCGGGGCGCACCGCCTTGATGGCGCGCATGGTGGCCTCCTCGGTGCGCTCCACCAGCAGGCGCACCTCCTCGTCCACGTCACCGGCGAGGAAGGTGGCGTTGGTGTCGCCGTGCACGCCGTGGATGTAGGCGGTGACGTCGATATTCACGATGTCGCCGTCCTCGATCACGGTGGAGTCGGGGATGCCGTGGCAGATGACCTCGTTGAGCGAGGTGCAGCAGGATTTGGGGAATCCCTTGTAGCCCAGTGTCGACGGGTACGCGCCGTGATCGCACAGGTACTCGTGTGCGATGGCGTCGAGTTGATCGGTGGTGACGCCGGGGGCGACGGCCTTGCCCGCCTCGGCGAGCGCCTGCGCCGCGATCTTGCTCGCGATGCGCATCTTCTCGATGGTCTCCGGTGTCTGCACCCAGGGCTCGTGTCCCTCGTTGACCGTCTTCTTCCAGACGTACTCAGGCCGCTCGATGGACTTCGGCACCTCTCGAATGGGCGACTGGGTGCCGGGAACGAGAGGTTTGCGGGTGCGCACTGACATGGAACAAGACTATCCGCCCGCGGGGAGTGGTTCTTACCCGGAATACTTCCGGACCATGGTCCGTTCAGCAGGTTGGTTGACGCGGTAACTACTTGCAGGAGGCACCCGCCGTGGAATTGGGATTGACCACATTCGCCGAGATGACCGCCGTCGGCGACCGCCCGGCGCCCGGTGCCGGACAGCGCTTGCGCGAGGTGGTGGCCGAGGCCGTCGCCACCGAGCGCGCCGGACTGGACGTCTACGGCGTCGGTGAACACCACCGCGCCGACTTCGCGGCCTCCGCCCCCACCGTGGTGCTGTCGGCCATCGCCGCCCGCACCGAACGCATCCAGCTCACCAGCGCGGTCACCGTGCTCAGCTCCGCGGACCCGGTGCGCGTGTACCAGGAGTTCGCCACCCTGGACCTGCTCTCCGGCGGGCGCGCCGAACTGATGGCGGGCCGTGGCTCGTTCATCGAATCCTTCCCGCTGTTCGGCTACGACCTGGGCGACTACGACGCACTCTTCGACGAGAAACTGGCGCTGCTGCTGAAGATTCGCGCGGACGAGCCGGTCACCTGGTCCGGGAAGTTCCGCGCCCCGCTCAGCGACACCGTGGTGTATCCGCGCACCGAACGTCCGCTGCCGGTGTGGATCGCGGTGGGCGGCACCCCGGAATCCGTCGCCCGCGCCGGGCTGCTGGGCCTGCCGCTGGCCATCGCCATCATCGGCGGACAACCCGCGCGCTTCAAACCGCTGGTGGACCTGTACCACCGGGCACTGGCGGAGGGCGGCCACGAGCCGCGGCCGGTGGCGGTGCACGCGCACGGCTATGTGGCGGAAACGGATTCGCAGGCCGTGAACGACTTCTACGCGCCCTACGCCGCCGCCATGAGCGCCCTCGGACGCGAACGTGGCTGGGCCCCCATGACCCGCGACCACTTCGACGCCCTGCGCTCCCGGAGCGGCTCGCTGTTCGTCGGCACCCCCGACCACGTGGCGGAGAAGATCGCCACCGTGCGCGACGATCTCGGCCTGGACCGCTTCATGCTGCACACCAGCGTGGGCACGCTGCCGCACGAAAAGGTGCTGCGCAACATCGAGTTGCTCGGCGACAAGGTGGCCCCGCAGGTGCGGTGAGCGCGACCGCGGCCGGGCCGCGCCGATCGCCGATCCGACCGTCCCGCCCGGCAAGACGCGGTGAGCAGGCCGACCAGAGGCCCGGCCGACCACGGGCTCGCGGCCGTTACCGGCGGTGCCGTGACCGACACCGATTCATGCGCACCTGGAGGCCCGGTTCCGGCGCGGTCGGCCCGCACGGTCACTGTCTACCGTTACGATCTCGGGGACACTCTCGGGTGGCGTCGACGCCGCGCGGGGCAGCACACAGCGGAGGATGCGCGCGTGGCCGAAATCAGCACCCTGACCTGGATTGTCACCATCGGTCTGATTCTGTCGCTGCTCGCGGTGGATCTGATCGTGGCGGCGGTGAAGCCGCATCGGGTGGGCTTCCGGGAGGCCACCCTCTGGTCGGTGTTCTACATTCTCGTGGCCGTCGCTTTCGGCGTGTGGTTCGCCTGGCAGTACGGCAGCGGGTTCGGGGCGGAGTTCTTCGCCGGATACGTGGTGGAGAAGAGTCTGTCGGTGGACAACCTCTTCGTCTTCGTGATCATCATGACCACCTTCGCGGTGCCGGAGGAGCATCAGCACAAGGTGCTCACCTTCGGCATCGTGCTGGCGTTGATCATGCGGGCCATCTTCATCGCCTTGGGCGCGACGCTGCTGTCGCTGTTCTCCTTCATGTTCCTGCTGTTCGGGCTGCTGCTCATCTACACCGCGGTGCAGCTGTTCCGGCACCGCGATCAGGATCCCGAGGTCGACGACAATGTGATGGTGCGGGCCGCGCGGCGGCTGCTGCCCATTACCGACGACTATGTGGGCGGCAAGCTGTCGACCCGCGTGGACGGGCGCTGGATGGTGACGCCGCTGTTCATCGTGCTGCTGGCCATCGGCAGTATCGATCTGCTGTTCGCGCTGGACTCGATTCCGGCGGTGTTCGGTGTCACCCGCGAGCCCTATATCGTCTTCGCCGCCAACGCTTTCGCGCTGCTGGGGCTGCGGGCGCTGTTCTTCCTCGTCAAGGGTCTGCTGGACCGGCTGGTGTACCTGTCGACCGGCCTGTCGCTGATCCTGGCGTTCATCGGCGCCAAGCTCATCCTGCACTGGGCGCACGTCGACATCGACGACCGCGTGCCGGAGATTCCGACCTCGGTCAGCCTGGGCGTGATCGTCGCCGTGCTCGTGGTCGTCACCGTGGCCAGCCTGATCAAGACGCGGCAGGATCCGACCGCGAAGGCGCATGCGGGCTCGCTGCGGGCGCATCCGGATCAGGAGCGCGACCGACAGGGGCAGCCGGGCTGATCTCGTCGCGGCGGGCGCGTTTGCCGCGGGCGATCTCGGTGGCGAGGGCGTCGAGCGGCTGGGCGAACGGCGTGAGCGAATCGTGCAGGGCCGCAAGCCAAAGCTGCGCCGCCTCGATACCGTCCGGGTCGAGGGCGTAGTGGCGGCGGGTGCCGTCGGCGCGGGTGCGCACCAGCCCGGCGTCGCGCAGCGCCTTGAGATGCTGGGAGACGCCGGGCTGGGAGATGGTCGCGTGGCGCTGCACCGCGGTCACGATCGCGCCCGCGGGCTGTTCGCCGGTGGCGGCCAACAGTTCGAGGATGTGGCGGCGGATCGGATCGCCCAGCGCCTCGAAGATCTTCGCCGGGGAGCGGTCCATCAGGAGTGCGCGCCGTCCTCGGGCGCACCGGTGTAGAACGCGATGGTGCGGCCCGCGGCCGCCCGGGCGGCGGCCCGGTCCTCGCCGTCGCCGATGGCGGCCTCGGCCCAGCCGCGTGCCGCGGCTTCGATGAAGGCACGGCCCTCCGGTGTCTCGTGGAAGGTCTGTGCCAGTGCCGGATCCATCGGCTGCCCGGTCGCCAGGTGCTCCCCCAGTCCCATCAGGGCGAGATCCCAGCCGACCCCGACCGCGCCCGGCCCGAACCGCTCCCAGAACTCCGGGTCGACGGGTGCCTCGTGCACCAGTTCCAGCCGCGTGCCGTCGCCGTCCGGGGTGAGGGTCACCTGCACCCACGAGGTCTGATCGTTGAACACCCAGGTGATGGCGAACCGTCGCGGTTCGTCGCATTCCTCGACGACTCCACCGGCATTGCCCTCGATCTGGTATTTCCCGCCGAGCTTCAGGTCACCCGAGACGGGTGCGAACCACCGTGGAATGCGCTCGATATCGGTCAGCGCGCTCCACAGATCGGCCTGCTCGGTCGCGTAGGTCCGGCGTGCGACAGCGATCCTGGTCGGCGCACCGGCGCGCTCGCCGCTGCGCAGTTCACGGGCCACGAGTCCGGCTACGGCGGCCGGGTCGGTCAGCAAGGGCATGACGAAACCTCCTCTATAAGTTGGTACTTATATTAACGCGCGCGAGCCCACCCCGCCACCCCGGCCGACCACAGGGATCAGCCGCGACCGGATCGTGCCGAAACCGTCGCGTTCGACTCCGGAGCACGCAGTCGCGTGGGCTCGACGACCAGGACCGGGAGGGCGGCGTGGTGGACCAGTTCGGTGGACACGCTGCCGAGCAGGCGGGTGGACAGGCCGCGGCCGCGGCGGCCGACGATCAGTACGTCCATGTCCTGGTCGGTGGCGAAGCGGCGGAGGGTCTCACCCGGGGGACCCGCCAGCACCTCGAAGCGCACGGGCATTCCGGCGGCGCGGGCCCGCTCCGCGGCGGCGGCCAAGCGGGCGTCGGCGGCGTCGATCGCGGCGTGGGTGGCGTCGTCGGTGGCGTCGTAGCAGACCACCTCGGCGAGCACGAGCATGCCGCACCCGGATCCGAACAGGGTGAGCGCCGTATCGAGCGCACGATCGGATTCCGGGGAGCCGTCCATGGCCACCAGCACCCGAGGCCCGCGAGTTTCGGCGCGCCCCAGAATGCCCTCGGGCCCCGACGCGGCCAGACGCGGGCGGCGCTCGACCCGCTCCCACGCGATCGGAACGAACAGCGGCCCCAGCGCGACCGCGATGACGAGCCACATCGGGTCGTGGCCGCGACGGATCATCCACAGGCCGGTCACCACGCCGATGAACGCCCAGGCGATGAGGAACAGTGCCAGTGTGAGAGACATGGCTCCACGGTCCCCCGGCGGACACCCGCACGTGTAGCGCACGAAGCCCCCGGTTGCGGGGACTTACGTCCCACGGCCCACCACCGAACGTACAGCCCCGACCATGCGGCCAACCCGCGCAGCGGCCGACCTGCCGCGCGCCCGAAAATCCTTGCCGCCCCAGCGCACGTGGATCGTCACGTCGGGCGAATGCCGCCTCCTGCGACGGGCAACCGCTGGAACCGACCACCGTGCGGACGCAGTCGACCTGGCCGCCTGTCCGAAGCGAACCGGATCGCCCATGCCGCTCGGGCCACCGCGCTGGCCGCGTCGACCCGAAGACGTTGCGCGCCTGAGCGGTTCCGCTACTCGCGCAGCTGCGCCTCGAAGGCGATGCGGTCGCCGCGGTAGAGGGAGCGGACGCGTTCGATGGGGGTGCCGTCGGGGTCGAGGCTGCGACGGTGGAGCAGGATCATGGGCAGTGCCGTGGTGCATTCCAGGAGGGCGGCCTCGCGGGGGGAGGCGAGCACGGTTTCGATGCGTTCGGTGGCGGCGGCGTAGGTGACGCCGAGAGCGCGGGTGGCGGCGTAGAGGGAGGTCTCCGGGTCGTAGCTGTCGCGCAGGGCGGCGAAGCGGGGCAGGGGCATGTAGGTGCTCTCCAGGCCGATGCGTTCGCCGTCGGCGAGCAGGATGCGTTCCAGATGCATGACGGGCGTTCCGGCGGGCAGGGCCAGATCGCGGGCGATGTCGTCGTCGGCGGGGATGTCGGCCCAGTCGACGAGCAGGCGGCCGGGGGCGCGGCCGAAGCTGATCGCCCCCTCGGTGTAGGAGCGCAGTGACAGCGGCTGCACCATCTTCGGGCGGGAAACCACGGTGCCGCGCCCCTTGCGCCGAATCCGGCCTTCCACCAACAGATCTCGCAGCGCCTGCCGCACCGTTTCGCGGGCGACGCCGAAGCGCAGGGCGAGTTCGCGTTCCGAGGGGACGGCATCGCCGACGGCCAGTTCGGCCAGCATGGCGTCGAGTTCGGTGCGGATTCGATACGCCTTCGGGATACGAGCGCCCGCCCCCGCCGCGTCGGATCTCTCCATGCCCCACAGCGTACAGCGAAATGGTCTATACCAATTTTTAACCTGCCGTTTGCGTACGAAACACCCTTAGGTCTAGACCAGTGACCACGATAGGGCGCATGCGATTGGTCATCATCGGCGGCGGCATCCTCGGCACCGCCCACGCCCTGGCCGCCGTCCGGCGCGGCCACGAAGTGATCCAGCTCGAGCGCGAGGTCGAGGCCCGCGGGGCCACCGTGCGCAACTTCGGCCTGGTGTGGGTGTCCGGACGCAGCGCCGGTGAACTGGAAATCACGCTGCGCTCCCGGCAGCTGTGGGAGGAGATCGGCGGCCGGGTGCCGGGCGTCGGCTTCCGCCCCGCGGGTTCGCTGACCCTGGTGCGCACCGAGGCCGAACTCGCGGTCGCCGAGGCCGCCGCGACCGCCGCGACCGCCGCCGAGCGCGGATTCGAACTGCTCGACCCCGATCGGGTGCGCGCGCTCGAGCCCGCGTTGCGCGGCAAATTCCTTGCCGGACTGCACTGCTCGACCGATGCGGCGGTGGAGTCCCGACAGGCGCTGCCCGCCCTGCGCCGGTACCTGGACGCCACCGGCCGCTATCGGTTCTTCGCCGGAACCGAGGCGCGCGCCGTCGCCGGCGGCACCGTGACCGACGACCGCGGCCGTCGCCACACGGGCGATCTCGTGGTGGTGTGCCCGGGTGCGTCGCACAGCGGACTCGCCCGGGAACTGGTGGGCGACATGCCCGTTCGCCGGGTGCGGTTGCAGATGATGCAGACCGCCCCGCTGGGCGAGGATCTCACCACCGCCATCGCCGACGGTGACAGTTTCCGCTACTACCCCGGCTACGCGAGCGATGCGCTCGATCGGCTCGAGGCCGAGGAGTCGCAGTCCTTCGTCGCCGCCCGGCACAGGATGCAGATGCTGTGCGTGCAGCGCCTGCACGGCGGCCTCACCATCGGCGACACCCACGAATACGAGGAGCCCTTCGCCTTCGACGTGGACGAGGCCCCCTACGAATACCTCACCGGGGTCGTGGAGGAACTGCTCGGCCGCAAACTCCCGCCGGTGGTGCGCCGCTGGGCGGGCGTGTACAGCCAGTCCATCGATCCGGCGGCCATCGTCACCCGGGTGCGGGCCGATGACGCCGTCTGGGTCGTCACCGGTCCGGGCGGACGCGGCATGACCCTCGGCCCGGCCCTCGGTGAAGAGACCGCCGACCTTCTGAACCTGTAGGAAATCCCATGTCCGACACACAGATCGATCTCGCCGTCCTCGATATGGCCGGGACCACCGTCGCCGACGGCGGGTTGGTGCTGCGCGCCTTCGAGGAGGCCGCCACCGCCGCCGGAATCACCGCCGAGGGTATCGAGCGCGAGGCCGCCCGCCGCTACGTCCTCGACACCATGGGGCAGTCCAAGATCACGGTCTTCCGCGCGCTGCTCGGCGACGAGGACCGCGCGCAGCGCGCCAATCAGGCATTCGAGACTGCCTACGACGAATTCGCCGCCACCGCGGCCGCACCCGTTCCCGGTGCGGCCGAGGCGATCACGGCACTGCGCGCGGCCGGTGTCAAGGTGGCGCTCACCACCGGATTCAGCCGCGCCACCCAGGATCGGCTGCTGGCGGCGCTGAGCTGGCAGGACATCGCCGACCTCACGCTGTGCCCCGCCGACGCCGGACGCGGCCGCCCCTATCCGGACCTGGTGCTCACCGCACTGCTGCGCCTGGGTATCGACGCCGTGGATCGCGTTGCGGTACTGGGTGATACGGCCAGCGATATCGCCACCGGCCGGGCCGCGGGCGCGCGCATCGTGGCGGGCACGCTGACCGGCGCGCACAACGCGGAGCAGTTGCGCGCCGCGGGCGCCACCCACGTGGTGGATTCCGTCACCGAGTTCGCCCGGCTGCTGCTGGCGCAGCGCTCCTGAGCCCCGCCGCCCGCTGTCCATGCGGACCGGGCGGCGGCCCTCCCCCGTCCCTTCGATTCAGCAGTTCCGACAAACCGAAAGTTGCTTCCCCCGTGCGCAATCCGAACAACCGCCTCGCACGCTCCCTCGCCAGGACGGCGTTGATCCTCACCTCCGCCACCGCCGTCGTCTTCGGCATGACCGCCTGCGGCGGCACCGGCACCGAATCCGCCGACGGCAAGACGGTGACCGTCTACTCCGCCGACGGCGTCGGCGAGTGGTACAGGACCCAGTTCGACAAGTTCAAGGAGCAGACCGGCATCGCGGTGAACCTGGTGGAAGCCGGTTCCGGTGAGGTCGTCAACCGGGTGGAGAAGGAGCAGTCCAACCCGCAGGCCGATGTGCTGGTCACGCTGCCGCCGTTCATGCAGAAGGCCGACAAGTCCGGTCTGCTCGAGCCCAGCGGCATCGACACCAGCGCCGTCGCCGACTCGGACAAGGACCCGAACGGCAAGTACGTCATGATGGCGGGCAACTACCTCTGCTTCATCGCCAACCCATCGGTCAATGTGGCCGGGATGACCTGGGACGACCTGCTGAAGCCGGAGTACCGGGGCAAGATCCAATACTCCACCCCGGGCCAGGCCGGTGACGGCACCGCGGTGCTGATCCTGCTGCAGCAGCTCTACGGCAAGCAGGGCGCGCTCGACTACCTGGCCAGGCTCCAGGAGAACAATGTCGGTCCCTCCTCCTCCACCGGCAAGCTCCAGGCCAAGGTCGACAAGGGCGAGATCCTCATCGCCAACGGCGACATCCAGATGAATATGGCCAATATCAAGGAGAAGGGCTCCAAGTTCACGGTGTTCTTCCCGGCGGACGCCGACGGCAAGGCCAGCACCGTACCGGTGCCGTACCTGATGGGCCTGGCCAAGGGCGCGCCGCACCAGGCCGAGGCCAAGCAGCTCATGGAGTTCCTGCTCTCCGCCGAGGCGCAGCAGGCGCTGCCCAACTCCTTCGCCATTCCGGCCCGCCAGGAACTGCGCGGCGTCATGTCCTCCGGCGGCGCGACCAATCCGGCGGTGCTGCTGCAGAACGTCCAGATCATCTACCCGGACTGGGCGCAGGTGCTGACCGATCTCGACGCCGACCTCGCCGCGTACCAGCAGGCCACCGGCCAGTAGGAATCCGCCCCACCCCGAGGAGCGCACTCATGACCACCGCGTTGACGACATCCAGGGCGACCGACGCCGCGACCGCCGAACCGGCCATCGTATTCGACCGGGTCGGCGTCACCTACGGCCGCGGCCGGAAGAGCACTGTCGCACTGGCCGATTTCACGCTCCGCGTCGCCGCGGGGGAAACGGTCGCGCTGCTCGGGCCCAGCGGTTCCGGCAAGTCCACCGCGCTCAAGGCGCTGGCCGGCTTCGTCCGGCCCACCTCGGGTGCGGTGCGCTTGTCGGGCCGCGACGTCACCCAGCTCTCCCCCGCCCGACGCGGCATCGGGGTGGTGGTGCAGTCCTACGCGCTGTTCCCGCATATGCGGGTGCGCGAGAACGTGGCCTTCGGACTGCGCTCACATCGGGTGCCGCGCAGGGAGATCGGCGCACGCGTCGCCGAGGCGCTGGCCATGGTGGGCATGGGCGGGTACGCCGAGCGCCTGCCGCGGGAACTGTCCGGCGGACAGCAGCAGCGGGTGGCCATCGCCCGCGCGCTCGCCATCCGACCCAAGGTGCTGTTGCTCGACGAACCGCTCGCCGCCCTGGACGCCCAGTTACGGCAGTCCATGCTCGGTGAGCTCCAGCAGTTGCGTAAAGCCCTGCCGGACACCGCCATGCTGTATGTCACCCACGACCAATCCGAGGCGCTGGCGCTGGCGGACCGGATCGCCGTCATGCGCGATGCCCGCCTGGTCGATATCGACAGCGCCCGGAAGCTGTGGCAGCGCCCGCCCACCGATTTCACCGCCGCCTTCCTGGGTGGCGCGAATCTGCTGCCCTGCACCGTCAATCACGTCACCGGCACCGCCGCGCTGGTCACCGTCGGCGAGCACACGCTGCGCGCGGAGGCTCCCGCGCCGGGGGTGGGGCGGCCCGACTGGGTGCCGAATGCCGATGCGCACCTGTGCGTCCGGCCGCACACCGTCTCGATTCGGCCGCTCACCGAGACCGACGTCCTGCGCGCCAGCGTGACCGGCACGGTGTGGCGGGGCGCGTCGACCCGGCTGCACCTGGATGTCACCGGTCTGCCCGGTGAGCTCACCGCCGATGTGCCCGGCCACGCGGAGTTGGAGATCGGCGATGTCGTCGGCGTGAAGTTCCCCGATCCGGCCGGGGTGCTGATTCCGCCCGGGATCGGAACCGCCGCCGCGGCGGACGAATCCGAGGTGCGGGCGTGACCGCGACCCGCACCGCACCCGCCGCCCCCGCCACCACCCCACCCGGCCCGCGCCGCTCGCTCGCGCCGCTGCTCTGGACACTGCCGCCGGTGCTGGTGGTGTTGTGCATCGCCGTCTATCCGATCGGCCGGGTGCTGCTGGAGTCGACCCGGACCGACGCGGGCCGCGGCACCGAGACCTGGACCACGGTGCTGGGCTCGGAGTCGTTCCGGAACGCGTTGTGGCGCACCGTATCCATCGCGGCGTGCTCCACCCTGGGCTGCCTGGTGCTGGGCACCTTCCTCGCCATCGTGCTGGCCTTCGTGCCGTTTCCGGGATCGGGTCTGGTGGGCCGCCTCATCGACACCGTGCTCACACTGCCCTCCTTCCTGGTGACGCTGGCCTTCACCTTCCTCTACGGCACGGCGGGCGCGGTGAACGCGCTCATCGGTGAACTCACCGGCCGCAGCGAACCGGCGCTGAACTTTCTCACCACTCCGCTGGGTGTGATCGCCGCCGAGGTCACCTTCTTCACCCCGTTCGTCGTGCGCCCGCTGCTGGCCGCCTTCGCCCAACTGCCGCGCGAGCAGCTGGATGTGGCTTCGAGCCTGGGGGCGTCGCCGTGGCGGGTGCTGTGGCGGGTGGTGCTGCCGGAGGCCTGGCCCGCCTTGGCCGCGGGCGGCAGCCTCGTTCTGCTGTTGACGCTCAACGAATTCGGCATCGTGCTCTTCACCGGGGCCAAGGGCGTCATCACACTGCCCGCGCTCATCTACACCCGGGGCATCGTCACCTTCGACCTGCCCGGCGCGGCGGTGCTGGCCAGCGTGCAGGTACTGCTGTCGCTGAGCCTCTACCTCGGCTATCGCCTGATCTTCGCCCGGCTCACCGGGACTCGGAAGGAGCGCTGACATGCTGGTGTGGACCCGGCGCGGGCGCGCCGCCGTACTCGCCGTCTTCGCGGCGGTGGTGACGGTGGTGTTCATCGCGCCCATCGCCACGGTGGTGGCGGCGGGGCTGGCGGGACGCTGGACCGGACCGCTGCCCTCGGATCTCGGCTTCGGCAATGTCGGTCGGGCACTGTCCGGAGAGCAGGCGGCCAGTCTGTCGGTGAGCCTGCAGACCGCGCTGTTGGCCGGTGCGGCCGCGCTGGTCCTGGGCACCTGGGCGGCACTGGCCGCCCGGGAAGCGCCGGAATGGTTGCGCCGCATCACCGATGCCGTCTTCCACGTGCCGGTGGCGGTGCCGTCGGTGGCCATCGGCCTCGGCGTCCTGATCGCCTTCAACGAACGTCCACTGCTGCTGGGCGGCACCAAATGGATTGTCGTCCTGGCACATACGGTGCTGGTGCTGGCCTACGCCTTCAGCGGCGTCAGCGCCGCCCTGGATCGGCTGGACCCCGGATACCGGCAGGCCGCCGAATCGTTGGGGGCGGGGCCGGTCCGGGTGCTGTTCCGGATCACCCTGCCGCTGCTGCTGCCCGCGCTCGGCGCGGCGGCGGGACTGTCGATCGCACTGTCCATGGGCGAACTCGGCGCGACGATCATGGTTTACCCCGCCACCTGGAAAACGCTGCCGGTCACCATCTTCGCGGCCACCGATCGCGGTGAGGTCTTCGACGCCGCCGCCAGCACCACGCTACTGGTACTGGTCACCTTGATCGCGCTGGTGGTGCTGGGCCGCCTGCGCGGCCGCGCCGCGCTGCGGTGAACGGGCCCCGCGTTCACCCGTCGATGCCCTCCGCGAGCGCGCGGAGGGCATCGACGGGCAAATGATCGGCTTCCTCGATGAGGCCGCCGGCGAGGAGATACACCTCCGCCATCCGTACCGCGGCATCGCGCAACTCCCCCAGCGAGCGACTCAGTTCGACGCCCTTGTGCTCGAATCCGCACCGCAACTGCCGGGCCGAATCGAAGCCGCCGAAGCCGGTGAGGCGGTGCGTGCGCGCCGCCCGGGACCGCTGCGGTTCCACCGCCGCCGCGAATCGCAGGAAGTTCGCGGCGCATCCCCGCGCCGCGTCCGTATCCATGCGAAACGCCCCGGCCGCGGCCTGCCCGCGGAATGCCGCAGCAGTCGAATCAGCTTCGTTCACCATCGAACTCCATTCGCGAGCACCGATGAATCCATTCATAAGAAACCGAATGGTGTGTAGTTATGCGGTGGGCAATTGCGGTAGCCGCCTTGCCGAAAAACACAGCGATATGGGGTATTGCAACGCAATATCGGGTACGGGCGTGCCGCGCCAGTCGACCACGCGGCACGCCGGGCGGGGCGCCCCGTTGCGCCCGCCGTCTTGTGGCGGGCGACGTCCAACGTTTCGAGCGAGCTATTGGTCGGATAGACCGCTCTATTGACGTCTCCGCTGACGACAATGGCTCTGTAGCAATGCAATCAATCGTGTCAACGCATTTCGGGAGTCACTGCTCAGGTAAACGGCGACGGCCTCCGGCCACGTCGATTACGAGATCAGTGTAGCCGTCAACGAGTTCGGCGAGGTGATACCAGTGTTTATGGGTATTGTCGCTGGCCGCACCCTCGTGGTCGATGACCTGGTTGGCCTCCACCCAGCTCCGGGCCATCCGGTCCACCACCGCGCCCAGACTCTCGGTGTGCAGGGCGGCCCCGTTGCGATGCTGCGGCAGTTCCCGTTCCACCCATTCGTTGATATCGTCAACGAGTTCGCCGCGCCGACAATCGATCTCGGCGGCAAGGAGCGGGTCGGCCACTTGCGCGCGGCGTTCGTGCAGTTCCGCGAGCGCGTGCGCCGACCGGAGCAGAACCCGGTCCTGGAAACGCCGGCCCTGGAAGGCGCAGAGCAATTGCGGGGCGGTCGGCAGCCCGCCGGCTATGGACATGGTCATCGCGACTCCCAGAACGTTCCCGACAACATCACTATTCGCACCAACATGATTGGTCTCCGGATTCAGCTGTACCGCTCATCGGATCGGTCGTACAAGAACTAGGCTAGCTGGATCATGCTCTTACAAATGCAAGAACGCAATACTGCGTTCTAACTCGTGCGCTAGGCGAAAGGGTTGGACATGGCAGGCAAGCGCACCGTGTTGACCGTCCGTTTGCGCAGACTCGCGGCGATGCTGGGCGAGCTGCGCGAGCACTCCGGACTCAGCAAGGAAGAGGTCAGCAGCCGTACCGGTATCAATGTCACCACCCTGTATCGGATCAAGACCGCCCAGGCGCGCCCGCAGCGCCGCACCCTGACGGCCATGCTCGATCTGTACGGCATCGGCGAGCCGCAGCGTTCAGATGCCTTGCAGTTGCTGACCGACGCACTGAAGCCGGGTATGGCACGGCCCTTCGAGGCCGCCGTCGGCGAGGTGTACGGCGCGTACATCAACTTCGAGGCGGAGGCCCTGTCCGCCCGCTTCTTCCAGGCCAGCTATATCCCCGGACTGCTACAGACCGAGGAGTACGCCGACGCCGTCATGCAGACCTCCTGGCCCAAGATCTCCGACGAGGTGCGCAGTCAGCGGGTGCGGGCCCGGGTGGAACGCGCCAAGGTGCTCACCAAGGAGGAGCCCCTCGAACTCTGGGTGGTGCTGGACGAGGCCGTGATTCGCCGCATGGTCGGCGGACCGGAGGTCATGATCGGGCAGTTGCAGCGACTGCTGGGCGACGCCGCGCAACGCAATGTCATCCTGCAACTGCTGCCCTTCGACGCGGGCGCGCATCCCGGCATGTCCGGATCCTTCGTGGTGCTGGACTTCCAGAACCCCGCCGACCCGGAACTGGTGTACGTGGAGGGCATCGCCAGCGACGAGATCATCGAGGGCCACAGCGAGGTGCGCCGCTACGGGGTGATGTTCGATCAGCTGCGCGCCATGGCGCTGAGCCCGCGCAACTCCGAGGAAGTGATCAACCAGGTCATCGAGGAGCTGCGCCAGTCCACGTAGACGCACCGATTCCCCCGGGTGATCAATACACCTTGGGTGAGGATTCCCGCACCCTCGGAGAGGTGATCCCCCGCACTGAGGTTGCTGTCGGATGAACTCGCCGGCCGCGAGTCTGAATACATCCCAACAGCGCCACAGATCACCACATCCGAGGGGATGATATTCATGTGCAAGCCGGTCGATTCGTCCGCAACACTGGTCGCTCTCCGCCCGGGCGCGACCGAGCCGGTCGCCGCCGCGCTCGACCCGGCTGCCATCGCGGTGACGGCGGCCGACTGCGCGCTCTCCTACGGCGAGCTGGAGCGCTGGTCCAACCGCCTGGCGCGGATGCTGCTGCGGCTCGGAGCCCGCCCCGGCACCCGGGTCGCCATCGCGGGAACCCCGCGACTCGAATCGGTGGTCGCACGTCTGGCCATTACCAAGACGGGCGCCACCCCGGTCCCGCTCGGCACCGAAACCTCCTCCGCCCGCGCCGATTTCGGCGTGACCACCAAGGAGGGCAAGCCGCGCACGGCCGACACCACCCGCTGGCTGGTGCTGGACGAGCGCTCCACGCTGGTGCAGTACCTGACCGGTTCCGACGCGCCGATCACCGACGCGGAACGACAGACGGCGAGGAAGGCGTCCTGAGCCGTCATATCTCACCAGCACGCAGGACTGTTCATGGTTTCGAGTTCCGCCCTGTCCCCCGCCCCGGTCGGCGCCGCCACCGGTCCGGCCGCGCCCTTCCCGCTGTCCGCCGCACAGCGCGGCATCTGGTTCGCCCAGCACCTCGCCGGTGACACGCCCGTCTCCATCGCCCAATACGTCGAGTTCGTCGGCGCGGTGGACGTGGCACTGCTGGCGGCGGCGGCCCGCCGGGCGGGTCAGGAGTTCGGCACCGGCTATCTGCGGTTGCTCGAACTCGACGACCTGCCCTACCAGGTCGTCGACACCACGCTCGACGACGCCATCGACACGGTCGACCTGCGCTCGGCGCCCGACCCGGAGGCGGCCGCGCACGCCTGGATGCGCGCGGAGTACACCGCGCCGCTGGACCCGCTGCGTGACCGGCTCTGCCAGGTCACCATGCTGCGGCTGAGCGAGGACCGCTGGTTCTGGTACTCGCGCTTCCACCACATCGCACTCGACGGCGTCGGCGCGCTCACCATGCTGCAGCGCACCGGCGAGATCTACAACGCCGCCGCGGCGGGGCGCGAGATCCCGCCGGGCCGGGCCGAGGATCTGCGCGGGATCGTGGACGCCGATGCGGCGTACCGGAATTCGGACCGCATCGCCGCCGACCGCGAGTACTGGCGGGAGCATCTGACGGGGCTGGCCGAACCGGTGCGGCTGGGTCGTCACAGCGATGCGGTGGACGCCCATCCGCGGCTGCTCAGCCGCGCCCTGCCCGCGGATACCGCCGCCCTGCTCGACGAGCTGGTGGCCCGGCTGTCCACCAGCGCCGCACCCGTCATCGTCGCCGCCTTCTCGGCCTTCCTGGGAGCGCTGACCGGTGCGCCGGAGGTCGTACTCAGCCTGCCGGTCTCCGGACGCACCACCGCCGCGCTGCGCCGCTCCGGCGGCATGATGGCCAATGTGGTGCCGCTGCGGCTGCGGCAGTCACCCACCCGCACCGTGGACGAGCTGATCCGCGCCACCCAGAGCGAGCTGACGGCGGCGCTGCGGCGGCAGCGGTACCGGCAGGAGGACATCGTCCGTGACCTCGGCTGGTCCATGGACGAGGTGGGCTCGTTCGGGCCGACGGTCAATCTCATGCTGGTGGACAGCCGCATCCGGCTCGGCGGTGTGACCGGGCGGCTGCACGTGCTCACCTCCGGACTCATCGAGGATCTGTTCGTCAACGTCTACCCCGGGGTGGGCGGCGAGAGCACCCACATCGACTTCCAGGCCAACCCGAACCGCTACGACGAGGCCGAGCTGGTGTCGCTGCACGGGCGGTTCCTGGCCTACCTGCGCTCGTTCCTGGCCGCCGGACCGGATACGCGGCTGGCGGGGCTCACCGTGCTGGCCGACGACGAGCGCGAACTCGTCCCCGCACGCGGACCGGCCGGGACCGCGGCCCGCACGCTGCCGGAACTGCTCGAGGCCGGGGTGGCGCTCGATCCCGCGGCCGTGGCATTGCGCGCCCACGACACCGTGCTCACCTATCGCGAGGTGAGCGAGTACACCCGTCGGCTGGCCCGGGTGCTCATCGCCGCCGGGGCGGAACCCGAACGCGCCGTGGCGGTGTCGATTCCGCGCTCGGCGGAGTCGGTGCTGGCCATGTGGGCGGTGGCGCTGACCGGGGCCGCGTTCGTGCCCGTCGACCCGGACTATCCCGTCGACCGCATCGAGCACATGCTCGCCGACAGCGGCGTGGTGGCCGGGGTGACCGTCGCCGCCGCGCGCGCGGGGCTGCCCGACCGGGTGCGCTGGCTGGTGCTGGACCACGCGGACACCGAATCCGCGCTCGCCGCAGCGGATTTCACGCCGGTGACCGATGCCGACCGGCGCTCGCCGCTGCACATCGACCAGCTGGCCTACCTCATCTACACCTCCGGCTCCACCGGGCTGCCCAAGGGCGTCGGCGTGACCCATCGCGGCCTGGCGAATCTGGCCACCGGCTCCGGCGCGGCCTTCGGTGTGGACGCGGGCGCGGTGATGGCGCACGCGGTGTCGCCGAGCTTCGACATCTCCGTGGAGGAGCTGCTCGTCGCCTTCGCGGCGGGCGCGACCGTGGCCGTGGTACCGCCCGCCGCCTACGCGGGTGAGGAGTTGGCGCGGGTGCTGCGCGCGCACGAGGTCACCCACCTGAATGTGACGCCGGTGGTGGCGGGTTCGCTCGAACCGGAGACGCTGCCCCGGGTGCGCACGGTGGTGGTCGGCGGTGAGGCGTGTCCGCCGGAACTGGTCGCGCGCTGGGTCGGACGTCGGGTGCTCAACGGGTACGGGCCGACCGAGACGACGGTGACCGCCACGCTGAGCGCGCCCCTGGCCCCGGGTGATCCGATCACCATCGGCGGACCCGCGCGCGGTGTCAGCGCGGTGGTACTGGATCCCTGGCTGCGGCCGGTGCCGCCCGGGTCGACCGGTGAGCTGTACCTCGGTGGCCCGGGACTGGCGCGTGGCTACCACCAGCGCATCGGCCTGACCGCGGAACGTTTCGTGGCCGATCCCTTCGCGGCGGGTGCGCGCATGTACCGCACCGGCGATCTGGTGCGCTGGCGGGCGGTCGCCGGAACGTGGCGCCTGGAGTACGCCGGGCGCGGCGACACCCAGGTGAAGGTGCGCGGATTCCGCATCGAACTGGGTGAGGTGGATGCGGCGGTGGCGCGGCATCCGGGCGTCGAGATGGTGGTGACGGTCGGCGCGAACACCCCGACCGGAGCCACAGCGCTGGTGTCCTACGTCCGCGCCGACCCCGCCGCGGCGGTCGATCCGGAGGCGGTGAAAGCCACCGTCGCGCAACACCTTCCCGGCTACATGGTGCCGACGGCGATCATGGTGCTGGACAGCCTGCCGCTCACCCCGGCGGGCAAGGTGGACCGGAAGGCGCTACCCGCACCCGATTTCGGCACCCGCGCCCGTGCCGGCCGCGCCCCGGACACGCCGCGCGAGCGCGCCCTCGCCGCCGTCTTCGCCGATGTGCTCGGACTGGACGAGGTCGGCGCGGACGACAACTTCTTCGCCCTCGGCGGCGACAGCATCGTCGCCATCCAGCTGGTGGCCCGCGCCAAGGCCGCTGGTCTGGGGCTGCGAGCCCGGGATGTGTTCGAGCACAAGACCGTCGCCGCCCTGGCCGCCGCCGCCACCGACGTCACCGCACTCCAGGTGCGCGAACTCCCCGGCGGCGGCACCGGCCCGATCCCTCTCACCCCGATCGTCCACGCCATGCTCGAGCAGGGCGACACCTGGCCGCGCTTCGCCCAGGCCGCCCTGATCGACCTGCCCGGAGACCTCGACCGCGCCCGCCTGGCCACGGCGATCCAAACCCTGGTGGACCACCACGACCTGTTGCGCAGCACCCTGATTCACCGCGCGAGCGACGACGCAGCGGCAACGGGCCGGGCGAACGGGTGGGAGTGGCTGGTGGAGCCGCCCGGGACGGTGGAGGCCGCGGCGCTCGTCGAGTACGTCACCGTCGCCGCCGACTCCGAGGCCGACGACGAGCAAGCCGCGTTGCGGCGGGCCGCCGATCTGCTCGATCCGGCGGCCGGGACGGTGGCGCGGTTCGTGGTCATGGAGCGTGCCGAGGACACGCCGCGGCTGTGGATGGTGCTGCATCATCTGGTGGTCGACGGGGTGTCCTGGCGGATTCTGCTACCGGATCTGGCGCTGGCGTACGCGGGGGTGCCGTTGCAGGCGGTCGGCACCTCGTTCCGGCGGTGGGCGCACGGGCAGGTGGAGCATGCCGCCGAGCGGGTCGGGGAACTGCCGCTGTGGCAGCGGATGGCGGCGACACCGCAGGGCGAGTTGGGGTTGCGGGCGCTCGATCCCGAATTCGACACGACCGCGACCATGGGGCAGGTCGTCACCGTCGTCGACACCGAAACTGCCTCCACCGCATTGGAACTCATACCGGAGCGCTTCCACTGCGGCGTGGACGACGCCCTGCTCACCGCGCTCGCGCTGGCCTGGGCGCGCTGGCGCGACCGCACCGATACGCTGCTCACCCTGGAGGGGCACGGGCGGGAGGATGTCATCCTGCCCGGCGCGGACATCTCCCGCACGGTGGGCTGGTTCACCAGCGTCTACCCGGTGGCGCTGGAGCTCGGCGAGATCGATATCGCCGAGGCGTTCGACGGCGGACCCGCGGCGGGTGCGGCGCTCAAGGCCGTGAAGGAGCGGCTGCGCACCGTTCCGGACAAGGGTGTCGGCTTCGGCATGCTGCGCTACCTCGTCCCGGAGACGGCGGCCGCGCTCGCGGACGCACCCACCCCGCACCTGAGCTTCAACTACCTGGGCCGCACCGGAGCCGGTGGTGAAGGTGCTTGGCTGCCACGGCGTTTCACCGCCACTCAGGACGATCGCGCACCGTTGGCCGCCGTGGTCGATGTCAATGCCCTGCACACCGCGGCCGGGCTGGAGGTCACCTGGGCCTACGCCGCGCGCATCCTCACCGACGCCCAGGTGCGCGAACTCGCGGACCTGTGGTCGCAGGCGCTGGCCGCGCTCACCGCGCACGCCCGCGGCACCGGGGCGGGCGGGCACAGTCCCTCGGACTTCCCGCTGGTCGAGGTACCCCAGGACCGGATCGACGCGTGGGATCGCGACTACCCCGCGCTCACCGATATCTGGCCGCTGTCACCGCTGCAGTACGGGCTGCTGTTCCACGCCCGCTACGACAACGACACCGCCGACGGCTACACGGTGCAGACCCGGCTGTCGCTGGCGGGCCGGGTGGACGCGCCCGCCCTGCGCGCCGCCGCCCAGACGCTGCTGGACCGGCACGACGTGCTGC
The DNA here is from genome assembly GCF_000308635.1 of Nocardia otitidiscaviarum NBRC 14405. Classification (GTDB taxonomy): domain Bacteria; phylum Actinomycetota; class Actinomycetes; order Mycobacteriales; family Mycobacteriaceae; genus Nocardia; species Nocardia otitidiscaviarum. Next base: position 42,130 of record NZ_BAGD01000097.1, read on the forward strand.
GCGTCGCCTTCGTCGAAACCCCGGACGGGCCCCGGCAGCTGGTTCTCGGGTCCGCCGAGATCACCTGGCAGGAAATGGATCTCACCCAGCTTCCGGAGTCGACCGATCGCCCACGCGAACTCGAGCGCATCGTCGAGGTGGACGCGGGCACTCGTTTCGACCTGACCCGCCCGCCGCTGCTGCGCTTCACCCTGGTACGCACCGGCGCCGAGGCGTACACGCTACTCATGACCAACCACCACCTGATCCTGGACGGCTGGTCGACCCCGCTGCTGGTGCGCGAACTGCTCGCCGGATACCTCGCCACCGTCACCGGGCAGCAGGCCGGGCTGCCCGCACCGCACTCCTATCGCGACTTCCTGGGCTGGCTGGCCGAACAGGACGACGACGCCTCACTGGCCGCCTGGCGGGAGGCGCTCGCGGGAGTGGACGGGCCGACCCGCGCGGTGCCCACCCTCGCGGATATCGCCTCCACCGAGTCCGGCACGGTGTCGGCGGATATCGACGCGCGGGCGCTGACCCGGCTGGAGGACACCGTCCGCGCCACCGGGGCCACGGTGAACACCGCCGTCCAGGCCGCTTGGGCGCTGCTGCTCGCCATGCTCACCGGCCGCACCGACGTGGTGTTCGGCGGCACCGTCTCCGGGCGTCCCCCGCAGCTGAGCGGCGTCGAGGACATGATCGGACTGTTCATCAACACGCTGCCGGTGCGGGTGCGACTCGACCCGGCCGAACGGGTGGCCGATCTGCTGGCGCGCGTGCAGGACGAACAGGCGCGACTGCTGGACCACCAGCACATGGGGCTGGCCGCCCTGCACCAGGCGGTCGGGCTGCCCGAACTGTTCGACACCCTCACCGTCTTCGAGTCCTATCCCATCGACCGCGAAACCCTCTCGCGGGCACTGGATATCGCGGGCATGCGCATCCTGGACGTATCCGGCACCGATGCCACGCCGTATCCGCTGAACCTCATGGTGATTCCGCAGCGCGACCGCGACGGCTCCGAATCCCTGCGCGTCTGCGTGAAATACCTGGCCGACCAGCTGCCCGAGGCCGGGGCGCGGCGGCTGCTCGACCGCTTCGTCGCCCTGCTCGACCAGATCGCCACCCACCCGCACCGCCGCATCGCCCAGCTCCAGCACTGCGATGCCGCCGAACGCCGGGCGCTGCTGCCGGTGCGCGGCGGCGATCCGGTGCCCATGCGCACCCTGCCGGACATCCTCGCCGCGGGCGCACGCGTCGACCCGCGCGGCATCGCGGTGAGCGCGGGCAGCCTCACCATGACCTATCGCGACCTGGACGCGTGGTCCAACCGGTTCGCCCGGGTGCTGCTGCGCCGGGGCGTGGGCCGCGAGGTCTTCGTGGTGCTGGCGCTGACCCGCTCGGTGGAATCCGTGGTGGCGGTGTGGGCTCTGGCCAAGACCGGCGCGGCGTTCCTGCCGCTGGACCCCAACTATCCGGTGGAACGCATCGAGCACATCCTCACCGACTCCCGCGCTCCCATCGGCGTGACGGTGTGCGCGGTCGGCGAAACCCTGCCCGGGTCCATCGACTGGCTGCTGCTCGACGATCTCAACACAATCCGCCGCGCCATGACGGTCTCCGACGCGCCCGTCACCGACGCCGAACGCGGCGGACCCATCACCCTGGACCAGACCGCGTACCTCATCTACACCTCCGGCTCCACCGGCAAGCCCAAGGCGGTGCTGCTGAGCCACCGGGGTCTGGCGAATCTCGTCGCCACCCAGCGGCACTCCCTGGATCTCGACGAAACGGCGAGCGCCCTCCAGGTGGCCTCGCCCAGCTTCGACGCCTCCGTGCACGAACTGCTCATGGCGCACGGTATGGGCGGGCGGCTGGTGCTGTCGCCGCCGGAGGTGTACGGCGGCGGCGAACTGGAGCGGCTGCTGCGCACCGAGGGCGTCACCCACGCCGTCATCACCCCGTCGGTGCTGGCCACCATGGATCCGCGCGAGCTGCCCGCACTGCGCTGCCTGTCGGTGGCGGGCGAGGCGGTCGGCCCGGAGCTGGTGGCGGCCTGGTCGGCCGACCGGCGCATGGTGAACCTCTACGGCCCCACCGAATTCAGCGTGTGGGCGACCGGCCCGGGCGAGTTGCGGGCCGGGGAGCAGATCACCATCGGCGCGCCGGTGCTCGGGGCGGGGGCCATGGTGCTCGACAGCTGGCTGCGTCCGGTGCCCCTCGGTATCACCGGTGAACTGTATCTGTCGGGCCCGCAGCTGGCGCGCGGCTACTTCAACCGCTTCGCGCTCACCGCCTCGCGATTCGTGGCCAATCCGTACGGCGCCCCCGGGGTGCGCATGTACCGCACCGGCGATATGGTGCGCTGGATCGAGGTCAAGGGGCCGCAGGGTCCGACCCTGGAGCTGGAGTACCTGGGGCGCAGCGATTTCCAGGTGAAGATTCGCGGGCTGCGCATCGAACTCGGTGAGATCGACGCGGTGCTGGCCGCCGACGAGCAGGTGGAATACGCGGCCACCGTGGGACTTCCGGGGCCGACCGGTGACACCGTGCTGGTGTCGTACGTGGTGGCCGCGCCCGAGCTCGAGCGGGAGCTGGACACGGAGGGGCTGCGCACCCGCATCGCGGCGGCGCTGCCCGGCTACATGGTGCCGAGCTACCTCGTCGAACTCGACGACGTCCCGCTCACCCCGGTGGGCAAGCTGGACCGAAACGCCCTGCCGACACCGGATTTCGCGACCCTCGCACAGCGGTATCTGGCCCCGCGCACCCCGGTGGAGACCGCGGTGGCGGCCGTCTTCGCGGAGGTGCTGGGCGCCGACCGCGTGAGCATCGACCGTTCCTTCTTCGAACTCGGCGGCGATTCGCTCAGCGCCACCCGGGTGGTGGCGCGGGTCAACGCGGCGCTGGGATCCACGGTGGCGCTGCGGGATCTGTTCGACGCGCCGACGGTGGCGCGGCTGTCGGCGCGCGTCGTCCCGGCCGCGGGCACCGCACCCGACCGCCCCGCCCTGGCCCCGCGACTGCGGCCGGACCGGGTGCCGCTCTCCCCCGCCCAACAGCGCATGTGGGTGCTCAACCGCCTCGATCCCGACTCGGCGGCCTACAACATCGTCGCACCGCTGCGGCTGACCGGGGAACTGGACGTCTCGGCGCTGCGCGCGGCCGTGCACGATGTGATCGGACGGCACGAGACGCTGCGCACCATCTATCCGGCCGACGCCGACGGACCGCGTCAGGTGGTGGTGACCGTGGACAGCGCCGCACCCGAGCTGACCGTGGTCGAGACCGAAGACGGTGCGCCGCTGCGGGATCGGATCGCCGAACTCGCCGGGACCGGATTCGATCTGATCCGCGAGGCCCCCGTGCGGGTGGGCCTGTTCCGGGTGCCGACCGCCCACGTCGTCGTCCTGGTCGTACACCACATCAGCGCGGACGGCGCGTCCATGGCCCCGCTGGCCGCCGACCTGGTGACCGCCTACCTGTCCCGGATCTCCGGCGCGAACGCCGCGCTGCCCACCCCGCGCGTGCAGTACGCCGATTACGCGCTGTGGCAACGGGACCTGCTCGGCGCGGAGGACGATCCGCAGTCGCTGGCCAGCCGCCAGCTCGGCTACTGGCGTGAGCGGCTGGCCGGGATTCCGGATGTGCTGGAGTTGCCCGCCGACCGCCCGCGCCCGGCGGTGCAGAGCATGCGCAGCCGGGACCTGCCGTTCATCCTGGACACCGAAACGCACACCGCGCTCGCGGCGCTGGCGGGCACGACCGAGACCAGCCTGTTCATGGTGGTGCACGCCGCGTTGGCGGTGCTGCTGGCCCGACTGGCCGGAACCGCCGATGTGGTGATCGGCACCGCCGTCGCCGGTCGCGGGGAGGCGGCCCTCGACGAACTCGTCGGCATGTTCGTGAACACGGTCGCGCTGCGGACCCGGGTGGACGCGGACAGCGGCTTCCGGGATTTCCTCACCGGGGTGCGCGACACCGATCTCGATGCCTTCGCCCACGCCGACGTGCCGTTCGAACGCCTCGTTCAGGTGCTGGAGCCCGCGCGGTCCACGGCGCACGCACCGGTGTTCCAGGTATCGCTGTCGGTGCAGAACTTCACCGCGCCGGAACTGGAATTCCCCGGCCTCACCGTCGCCGTCGAACCGGTGCGGCGCGACGGCTCGCAGTTCGACCTCACCGTCGAGTTGCTGGAACGAAGGGCGGAGGGTGAACCGGCCGGAATCGACGGCACGCTGACCTACGCCACCGATCTGTTCGACGCGGCCACCGCCGCCCTGCTGGTGTCGCGCTGGCGGCGGGTGCTGGCCGCCGTCGTCGCCGACCCGGACATCCGGCTGTCGGACATCGATCTGCTCGACGACATCGAACGCGCGGCCCTGGTGCCGGTGCGCGGCCCGCGAACCGTCGGAATCACCTCCCTCGCACAGGTTCTCGTGGCGACCGCCACGGCGCACCCGGACCGACCGGCCGTCGTCGCCGACGGCCGCACGCTCACCTACGCGGAGCTGAACGCCGCCTCCGACGCCCTGGCCGCCCGGCTCGCCGAACGCGGAGCCGGGCCGGAAAAGGTTGTCGCACTGGCGCTGTCGCGCGGCGCGGCGCTGCTCACCGCGCTCTGGGCCACCGCGAAGACCGGGGCGGCGTTCCTGCCCGTCGATCCGCGCCACCCCGTGGACCGGATCGAGCACATGCTCGCCGACTCCGGGTGCGCGCTCGGCCTCACCACCACCGCGCACCGGCCGCTGTTGCCCGCCGCCACCACCTGGCTGCTGCTGGACGCGCCGACCGACGACCCCACCCCGAGCGGGGGCGAATACCTCGCGGCGACGCATCCCGACAATCCCGCCTGGCTCATCTACACCTCGGGCTCGACCGGCACCCCGAAGGGCGTCTCGGTCTCACACCGCGGGATCGCGGACCTGGTGGCCGCTCAGCGTGAACTGCTCGACCTGGACGAGCACGCCCGCGTGCTCCAGGTGGCCTCACCGAGTTTCGACGCCTCCGCCTTCGAGGCGCTGATGGCCTTCGGATTCGGCGGCGCCGCGGTGGTCGCCGCCCCGGAGACCTTCGGCGGGACGGCGCTGGCCGAACTCATCGCCGCCGAACGGGTGACCCACCTGGTGATCACGCCGTCCGCGCTGGCCACCATGGACCCGGAGGCGGTGACGACGGTGCGGGTGCTGGCCGTGGCCGGGGAGGCGATCAGCGCCGAACTGGTGGAGCGCTGGACGCCCGGACGCACCCTGGTGAACCTGTACGGTCCGACCGAATTCACCATCTGGGCAACGGCTTCCGAACCGCTGCGGGTGGACGCCCCGGTCACCATCGGCCGACCGATCCGCGGCGCGGGCACCCTGGTGCTCGACGACCGGCTGCGCCCGGTGCCGCTCGGGGTGGCCGGTGAGCTGTATCTCGCCGGGCCGGCCCTGGCGCGCGGCTATCACGCCCGGCCCGGGCTGACCGCGCAGCGGTTCGTGGCCGACCCGTACGGCGCGCCGGGTGACCGCCTGTACCGGACCGGCGATCTGGTGCGCTGGGTCGGCTCCGCCGCGGCGCCGCGGCTGGAGTATCTGGGCCGCACCGACTTCCAGGTGAAGGTGCGCGGCCAGCGCATCGAACTCGGCGAGATCGACACCGTACTGGGACGTGCCACGGATGTGGAATTCGCGGTGACACTGGGTGTTCCGGGTCCCGGCGGGGCCACCGCCCTGGCCGCCTACCTCCTGCCCACCCCGGGCGCGGACCTCGATGTGGCCGCGCTGCGCGCACACGCCGCCGACGCGCTGCCCGGCTACATGGTGCCCTCGGCCTTCGTCCTCCTCGACCACGTGCCGCTCACCGCCGTCGGCAAGCTCGACCGAAAAGCCCTGCCGCCCCCGGTGTTCGAGGCGGAGACGGAGTACCGAGCACCCGGCACGCCCACCGAGGCGGCCCTGGCCGGGATCATGGCCGAACTGCTGGGCCGGGAACGGGTGGGTGTGCACGATTCGTTCTTCGCCCTCGGCGGTGACAGCATCCTCGCCATCCAACTGGTGTCGCGGGCCCGGCTGCACGGACTGGAACTCACCCCGCTGCAGGTGTTCGAACACCGCACCGTGGCCGCGCTGGCCGAGATCGCCGACGCCACCGACACGGCGGTCGTGCTGGCCGAGCTGCCCGGCGGCGGGGTCGGCGATATGCCACTCACCCCGATCGTGCGGTGGATGACCGAACGCGGCGGCAGTTTCCACCGCTTCGCCCAGACCGCCGTGCTGGAACTGCCGGTCGGCATCACCCGGACACAGCTCGTCGCCACGGTATCGGCCGCGGTGGACCGCCACGACATGCTGCGGGCCCGACTGGAGCGCGACGGGGACGACTGGCGGCTGTCCACCCGCGCGCCGGGCGCGGTCGATGTCGACGCGCTGGTGCACCGCATCGAATTCGGTGCCGCCGCCGATTCCGTCGAGCTGCGCGAATACGCGGTCACCGAGGTGGAGGCCGCCCTCGACCGGCTCGATCCGGCGGCGGGCCGCGTGCTGCAACTGGTCTGGCTGGACCCCGACGCTCCGGAACGGGCGGGACGACTCATCGTGGTCGCCCACCACCTCGTGATCGACGGCGTGTCCTGGCGCATTCTGGTCCCCGACCTGATGGCGGCCTGGGCGCAGATATCGGGCGGGGCCACCCCCGTGCTGGCCGAACCGGGCACCTCCATGCGCCGCTGGGCGCACGCACTCGCCGAGGAGGCCCGCAGCGGCGACCGGGTCGCCGAACTCGACCACTGGCGCGCCGTCGCCGCCACCCCCGACCCGCCGCTGGGTGGACGTGAACTCGACCCGGCCGTCGATCGTGTGGACAGCGTGCGCACGGTCGAGATCGAACTACCGGAACCGACCACCACCGCCCTGCTCACCACCCTGCCCGGACTGTTCGACGGCGGCGTGGAGGACGCGCTGCTCGCCACCCTCACGCTGGCGGTGCTGCGGTGGCGTTCCAGCACGGAGAACTCCGTCCTGATCCGCATGGAAGGCCACGGGCGGCAGCAGGAGATCGTGCCAGGGGCGGATCTGTCCCGCACCGTCGGCTGGTTCACCAGCGTCTATCCGCTGCGGCTGGAGCTGCCGGGCATCGACATCGACGATGCCCGCACCGGTGGCCCCGCCCTGGGCACGGCCGTTCGCGCGGTCAAGCACCAGTTGCTGGCCGTCCCGGACAAGGGTGTGGGCTACGGCCTGCTGCGCTACCTGAATGTCGATACCGCACAACATCTTCCGCAGCGGGTGCCCGGGCGCATCGGTTTCAACTACCTGGGCCGCTACGCCGCCGCGGATATCCCGGCCGGGCTGGAGGGGCTCGGCTGGCTGCCCACCGACGAATTCGGGGACCTGCACGCCACCGAGGATCTGGGGGTCGCCGTCACGGCCGAGCTCGAGATCAATGCCGTGGTGGTCGGCGACCGGTTGCAGGCCAGCTTCTCCTATCCCGCAACCCTGCTGGGCAGCGATGCGGTGGCGGCGCTGGCCCGGCTGTGGAGCGACGCGCTCACCGCCGCCGCGGCCTTCGCCGACACCCCGGCGGCCCGGGAGGCAGCGGCGGACGAGGCGCGCTACCTCGCCGACCGCGCGGCCGAAGCCACTGCCGCTCGAGCCGATTCGACGCCGGGGCTGGGACTCGACGTGGTGCTGCCGATCCGGCCCGGCGGCACCGAACCGGCGCTGTTCTGCATCCATCCCTCCTCGGGTATCGCCTGGACCTACCTCGGGCTGGCCGACGCCCTGGCCCCCGGGCGGCCCATCTACGGACTCCAGGCCCCCGACCTGTCCGGGGAGCCCGCCGCCGCCGACATCGACGACTTCGCGCGCCGCTACGTGCGCGAGATCCGCCGCCTGCAACCGGAGGGTCCGTACCACCTGCTCGGCTGGTCCTTCGGCGGGCTCATCGCGCACGCCGTCGCCACCCGCCTCCAGCAGGAGGGCGCGGAACTCGGCGTACTGGCCCTGCTCGACGCCGACACCGCCGATATCGACGGCGACAGCATCGAGACACTCAGCGCCGGGGCGTTCATCGCCACCTTCGGCCATGTCTTCGGCATGACCGATATCCCGGCCGAGGCCAGCGCCGAACAGGCGGCGGAGCTGATCCGCGACCGCATGGGCGGGGTGAACCTGGTCGACGCCGCCACCCTGGAACGCATGGCGGCCTCCTACAATGCCTCCGCCCGCACCCGCACCGGCTACCGCCGACCCGTATTCCACGGCGACGCACTGTATTTCCACGCCACCGTGGACACCTCGGAGATCTTCGGACCCGACGGCTGGCGACCGCACATCACCGGCGACATCACCCGCGTGGACATCGAGGTCAGCCACGACGAACTCACCACCCCGGAAGCGTTGGCGACCGTCGCCCGCGTCCTCGACCGACATTTGGGAGGCAGGCTATGAGCAGCGGCGGAGTCGTCGTCGAAGGCGTCGAGAAATCGTTCGGCAGCGTCCGGGCCCTGCGCGGCATCGACTTCGAGGCCGCGCCCGGCGAGGTGCTCGGCATCCTCGGACCCAATGGCGCGGGCAAGACCACCACGGTGAACATTCTGTCCACCCTCATCGCCCCCGATGCCGGACGGGCCGTGGTCGCCGGGCACGATGTGGTGTCCGAGGCCGCGGCCGTGCGCCGGGGCATCATGCTCACCGGACAGTTCGCCGCCCTGGACGACGCCCTCACCGGCTACGAGAACCTGGTCATGTTCGGGCGGCTCATGGGCTTGCGCAAACGCGCCGCCCGCGCCCGCGCCGACGAACTGATCGGCGAATTCGACCTCACCGCGGCCGCCGGTCGCCGCGTCGGCACCTACTCCGGCGGTATGCGCCGGCGCATCGACATCGCCTGCGGGCTGGTGGTGCGGCCCGAGGTGGTCTTCCTCGACGAACCCACCACCGGACTGGATCCCCGCAGCCGCCAGGGGGTCTGGGATCTGGTCGGCGGCTTCCGCAAACACGGCATCACCACCCTGCTCACCACGCAGTACCTGGAGGAGGCCGACGCCCTCTGCGACCGCATCATCGTCATCGACCACGGCGTGGTCATCGCCGACGGCACCGCCGACGAACTCAAATCCCGCACCGGCGGCAGCTACTGCGAGATCGTGCCGCTGCGCATGGAGGACCTCGCGGCCATTGTCAACGCGCTCGACAGCCTGGTGCCCGCGTCGAGTCGCCAAGCCCTGACCGGTGATTCGGACCGACTGGCCATTCCGGCCCCGGACGGCGCGAAAACCCTCGCCGAGGCGCTGCGCCGACTCGACGGCGCGGGCATCGAACTGGTGGACATCGCGCTGCGCCGCCCCTCACTCGACGACGTATTCCTCAACCTCACCGGACATCTCGCCGAGGCCGACACCGCGGAGGCGCGATCGTGACCGCCGTCAGCAGCGTCCGCGCCACCCCCGCCACCCTCCAGCAGTGGTGGGTGCTGAGCGTGCGGCTCATCGTGCCCGCCGTCAAGAGCGGCGACATCCTGAACATGGTGTTCGCGCCGATCGTGTTCACCATCAGCTTCTATATTCCGCTCAACCGGCTGATGTCCTTCGCGGGCACCGGATTCAGCAGCTACGCGCAGTTCATGGCACCGATCGTGATCCTGCAGGCCGGATCCTTCGCCGCCATCTCGGCCGCCTTCCGCGCCGCCACCGACGCGGTCTCCGGACTCGACCGGCGCTTCGACGCCATGCCCATGCACCCGCTGGTGCCCACCGCGGCACGCATGTCCGGCAATATCTTCCGCCTGCTCGTCGCCCTGACCGCGGCGCTGATCGCGACCCATGCCATCGGCTTCCGTTTCCACGGCGGGCCGCTGCACACGGTCGGCTTCCTGGCGCTGGGCCTGCTCATCGGCATCGCCTTCTGCTTCGGCGCGGATGTCATCGGCACCGCCGCCAAGAGTCCCGAGGCCACCACCCAGCTGCTGGTGCTGCCACCGCTGATTCTCGGCATGCTCTCCACCGGTCTGGCCCCGGCCGACCAGTTCCCGGACTGGGTGGAGCCGTTCGTGCGCAATCAGCCGGTCTCGCAGTGGGCGTACGGGCTGCGCGCCCTCGGCGGCGACAGCCTGGGCAATGCCGGTGCGGTGACCTGGTCGCTCATGAGTCCGCCGCTGCTGTGGGCGCTGGCCATCATCGCGGTCTCGCTCGTCTGCACGATTCGGCTCAACACGCGGAGGTCGTGACATGGCCATCTCCATGCCGGAACCCACGACCATCGCCCCCGAAGCCGAGGGCTCCCCTGTCGCGCTGGTGCGCCACACGTGGATTCAGGTGCAGCGGCTGCTGCTGCGCTGGCTGCGCGATCCGGTGACACTGCTGGAAACGCTCATCATCCCGTGCCTGCTGCTGCTCATGCTCGACATCGTGGTGGGCAGCCAGATCGAGAAGTTCACCGGCAGCAGCGCCCTCTACGGCTCGGTGCCGATGGTCGCGCTGGTCGGTGCGCTGTCGGGCACCATCGCCAGCGGCGTCATGCTCGGGCGGGAACGCAATGCCGGGCTGCTCGCCCGCTTCTGGGTGCTGCCCGTGCACCGCGCCTCCGGCTTGGCCGCCCGCATCATCGCCGAGGGCTGCCGCATCTTCGGCGGCACCGTGGTGATCATCGGCTTCGGGATGGCGCTGGGCTTCCGGTTCCATCAGGGGCCGTTGGCGACGCTGGCGTTCTTCGCGCTGCCGGTGCTGTTCGGGCTGGCCTTCGCGACCCTGGTCATCGCCATCGCCGTCTTCACCGCCAAGGCCACGCTGGTGGAGAGCATCACCATCATCACCTCGCTGCTCATGTTCTTCAGCACCGGCTTCGTCCCGCTGCCCGCCTATCCGGAGTGGATTCAACCGGTGGTGCGCAACCAGCCCATGTCGGTCGCCGTCGACACCATGCGCGCCCTCGCCGAGGGCGGGGCGCTCGCCCGGCCGCTGACCCTCACCCTGATCTGGTCGATGAGCGCGATCGCGCTGTTCGCGGTGCCCGCCGCCATCGGCTACCGGCGGGCCAGTCGCCGCTGACCGTCGAACGCCGCCCCGCCCATCCAGTCCCCTTGCGCGAAAAACTTCCGCCGACGCGCGTCGAGATCACTCGGTCGCCGGTCGGGCGCACTATGCTGACCGCCGTGCTCGATCCCCAGACCCCCGTCGCACCCCATCCGGATATCGCCCATCTCGCCCCGCTGCTGGGCACCTGGCGCGGCGGCGGACACGGCGAGTACCCGACCATCGACTCGTTCGATTATCTGGAGGAAGTGCACTTCGGCCATGTCGGCCGCCCGTTCCTCACCTACCGGCAGCGCACCCGCGCCGCCGACGGCAGTCGGCCCCTGCACGCCGAAACCGGCTACCTGCGGCCCAACGGCCCCGATCGCATCGAACTCATCCTGGCCCACCCGACCGGGATCACCGAGATCTGCGAGGGCAGCCTGGTCGCCGACGGCGACGGCCTGCGCATGGAACTGGACTCGACCAGCATCGGCCGCAGCAGCACCGCCAAATCGGTGACGGCGCTCGGCCGCTCGCTGGCGCTGTCGGGCGACACCCTGGACTACACGCTGCGCATGGCGGCGGTCGGACAGCCGCTGCAACACCATCTCGCCGCGACGCTGCGTCGCGACAACTGAGACGCGACCCCTGAGACGCGAGTCGAGAGATCCTCGCGGTTCGGACAAAATTTTCCGAACCTACTTTTAGGTATGTGACCTGCATCACTGCATTTGGACGGGTGTGCGGGAGCGCACTCATGGGTTGTGCCGTCAATGAGAGCGATCTAACGTTTTGTTTCGGCGGCAAACAGTCAGCCAATCCTAAAGCAGTACCGGTTTACCGAAACGGACCGTTCGGGTCTCCTCACTCGCCCCACATCCAGGGAGTAGGACATGCAACGTTCGGCTTTTCTGCTCATCACCACGGTGGGGATCATCCTCGCCGGAACCGGAGCCAGCGAGCTACTCGGTGACGAATCCAGTCCCGCGCCCGCGGTGCGCAACCTGTCCCAGCACCAGCCCGTCGTACTCGAGGCCGACGGGGGCGTGGTGCGACCCGCCGCCTGCGTGAAGCTCGCCTCGGGCCGATATTCCATTCAGACGCAGTCCACCCGCTGATCGCTCCCGGGTCAATAACCCGGTGGCAGCGCTGTCAGCATCTCCCTGGTTACCGCCACGGCATTGTCCGAGCTGCCCGCTTTGACGAGCAGCGTCGCCCAGGCCATATCCCCGCGGTAACCGATGAACCACGAATGTGAGCCGCCCTCCACCTCGGCCTCACCCGTCTTCCCGTACACCTCACCCTGATCGGCGATGCGTTCCGCGGTACCGCCCGTGACGACCTGGCGCATCATCCGCCGCAATCCCGCCACCACCTCCGGATCGATGGGTGGCCGCTGCCCGTCGACGGTGGTCTTGTTCCCGGAGATCAGATACGGCACCGGGGCCGAACCGTGCGCGATGGTGGCGGCCGCGAGGGCCATGCCGAACGGGCTCACCACCACCTTGCCCTGGCCGATGCCGTCCTCCGCGCGCTGCACCATGTCCTGCGACTCCGGCACCTGACCGGAGATCGTCGGCAGGCCGACCACCGTGTAATCCGGTCCGATACCCAGCTGCGCCGCCGCCGACCGCAGGGCGTCTGCGGGCAGGCGGCTGGCCAGCTTGGCGAAGGAGGTGTTGCAGGAGCGCTCGTAGGCGGTGGCCATGGGTACATCACCGACGGTGAAGAGGTTGTAGTTCGGAATGGTGCGCTCGCCGATGATGATTCGGCTCGGACAGGGCAGCACGGTATCGGGCGTCGCCAGTCCGGTGTTCATGGCCGCGGCGGCGGTGACCGTCTTGAAGGTCGAACCGGGCGGATAGAAACCGGAGGTGGCCACCGGACCGTCCCGATCGGCCTCCCGGTTCTGCGCCACCGCGAGAATCGCACCGGTGGACGGCTGCAACACCACCATCATGGCCTGCTCCCGGCGCGCGTCCACGGCACGCTGCGCGGCGAGCTGCACGAAACGGTCCAGACTCAGCGAGAAGGACGGCGCGGGCTGCGGACGCACCTCGGTGAGCAGGCCGGTGTCCACGCCATTGCGATTGCGGGTGACCACACTCCAACCCGCCCGGCCGTTCACATCGTCGATAATGCTCTTGCGCACCTGAGAGAGCAGGTCGGGGGCGAAATCGCGATCGGTGGCGACCATATCCCACTGCCGGGACACCGTGACCCCGGGCAGACCGAGCAGATTCGCGCCCACCAGGTTGTACTCCCATTCGGTGAGCACCTCGACCGGATACACCCCGCCGTCGGCCTTGCGCGCCGCCTTCAGAATCCCGTCGCCGGTGAGTTTGGGCAGGATCGGATTCAGCGCGGCGGCAATGGCATCGGCGACATAGGCGGGATCGCGGGCCTGCGCCGGGGTGAAGACGATGCGGTGCACGGTGCCGGGGATCAGCACGTCGCTGCCGGAGCGTTCGTTCACGCGGGCCTGCGGAGCGGGGATGGAACGCAGTTCCAGGGTCTGGGTATCGCCCAGGCGCGGATGGATATTCGACGAGGTCCAGCGCACCGTCCAACGGCCCTCGCTGCGGCCCAGCTGCAACTGGCCGTCGTAGGTCCAGGTGCGGTCGCGGGGCAGCCGCCACGCGTAGGTGTAGTCGACGGTGGCGGTGTCACCGGAGACGCGGGTGTCGCCGGTGGTCACCTCGAGCCCCTCGGCCTGTAGCTTCTCCCAGGCGGAAGCCAATGCCGGGCCTGCCTTTTCGGGCAGGTTGGTGAGTTCGGCGGCGGCGGTCACTTCATGGCGGGCGAAGGCGTCGAAGAACGCCTCGGCGGTGGTCACCGGACGCTGTCGGGCGGTGGAGCATCCGACCGCGGCGAGCGTCACCGCCGCGGCGACGAGCAGGGTCAGCAGTCGCGTCGACATCGGCACCGAGGGTAGAGGTAACCACCCGCAAACCGGCGGTGACACACTGCACCCGAACGGATTTCGCCGGACACGTCACACCGCGGCGCGCGGTCAGTCCAGCAGCACTGTCGCGAATGTAGCGATTTGTCGGAATCCGACGGTGGCGTAGGCGCGCCGGGCGACCTCGTTGTAACAGTTCACGTACAGGCTCGCGGTCCGCCCCGAGGCCACCACCGCATTGGCCACCGCCGCCGTCCCCGCGGTGCCCACGCCCGCGCCCCGCCGCTCCGGATGCACCCAGACGCCCTGGATCTGGCCGGTGCGCCGGGACAGCGAACCCACCTCGGCCTTGTAGACCACCTCACCGTCCTCGAAACGCGCCCACGCCCGTCCGGATTCGATGAGACCGGCGACACGGCGGCGATAGCTGCGGCCGCCGTCCCCCGCGCGCGGATCGACCCCGATCTCCTCGGTGAACATGGCGATGGCGGCCACCAGGTAGCGGTCCAGCTCCTCGGGCCGCACCCGCCGCACCCGTAGATCCGGCGCGGCGCTCGCGGTGCGATCCAGGGCCAGCAGAGGCTGTTCGGCGCGCAGTTCCCGCGCTGGACCCCAGCGCTGCGCCAGCAACTCCCACAGCGGCAGCGCCAGCTCCCGGCGGCCCACGATGGACGAACAGATGCGGGGGCCGCGGACCGCACGGTCGGCGAAGGCCCGCAGATCATCGGGGGCGCCGCGCAGGGGCACCAGATTCGCCCCGGAGAAGCACAGCGAATTCCCCGGTCCGCCGCGGCTCCACAGCTCCCCGTAGCCGCCCCGGGTATCCAGGCCGTATTCCTGGAGCCGGGCAGCCACCATGCAGCTCGCCACCGGATCGGTGTCGAGCACGCGCAATACCTGCGTCAGATCGCGGTTTGCGAGTTGACGGACACCGGAGACCTTGGTCCGGCGAGTCGGCTCCAGCACACTCCGCACGTTCACAGCCTGCCACGAGTTGTGAAAATGCGCCCCACGTATGCCGAAAGCCTCAGCGTCTGCCCAGGTCCGCTCAGCTGACGCTGACCACCGGCTCGCCCGCACCGGCGGCATCGCCCATCTGTTCGGCCAACCGCATGGCCTCCTCGATGAGCGTTTCGACGATGAGGTGTTCGGGCACCGTCTTGATGACCTCGCCCTTGACGAAGATCTGCCCCTTGCCGTTGCCGGAGGCCACACCCAGGTCGGCCTCGCGGGCCTCACCCGGGCCGTTGACGACGCAGCCCATGACGGCGACGCGCAGCGGCACCTCCATGCCCTCGAGCCCGGCGGTGACCTCGTTGGCCAGGGTGTAGACGTCCACCTGCGCGCGACCGCAGGACGGACAGGACACGATCTCGAGCTTGCGGGGGCGCAGGTTCAGCGATTGCAGGATCTGGTTGCCGACCTTCACCTCCTCCACCGGTGGAGCGGACAGGGAGACGCGGATGGTGTCCCCGATGCCCTGGGATAGCAGTGCGCCGAAGGCGGTGGCGGACTTGATGGTGCCCTGGAAGGCGGGACCGGCCTCGGTCACGCCCAGATGCAGCGGGTAGTCGCACTGCGCGGCCAGCTGGCGGTACGCCTCCACCATGATCACCGGGTCGTTGTGCTTGACCGAGATCTTGATGTCGCCGAAGCCGTGTTCCTCGAACAGGCTCGCCTCCCACAGCGCCGACTCCACCAGCGCTTCCGGGGTGGCCTTGCCGTACTTGGCCATCATGCGCTTGTCGAGCGAGCCCGCGTTCACGCCGATGCGGATGGGGATGCCGGCGGCTCCGGCCGCCGCCGCGACCTCCTTGACGCGGCCGTCGAACTCCTTGATGTTGCCGGGGTTCACCCGCACCGCGGCACAGCCCGCGTCGATGGCGGCGAAAATGTACTTCGGCTGGAAGTGGATATCGGCGATAACCGGAATGGGGGACTTCTTCGCGATGGCGGCGAGGGCGTCGGCGTCCTCCTGCCGCGGGCATGCCACGCGCACGATATCGCAGCCGGACGCGGTCAGCTCCGCGATCTGCTGCAGGGTGGCATTGACGTCATGGGTCCGTGTGGTGGTCATGGACTGCACCGAGACGGGGAATTCGCTACCCACCCCCACTTTGCCCACCATCAGCTGGCGGGTCTTGCGCCGGGGCGCGAGGGTCGCCGCCGGTGCGGACGGCATCCCCAATGCGATGGCACTGCTCACGATCGGCTGCCTACTTTCGTGTTGCGATCTTGTCCTCACCCGTTCCGGTTCCGAGTCTAACGACGTCGGGTTACCGGCCGCCCTGTGACAGCGGCGACAAGCGTAGCCTGCGCCGACGCCTGCCCTGGAAGCGGTGTTGCCCTGCGGTCACTTGCAGCCGCATACAGTAAGTATTCGATTCTCGAGGGCGAAAGGTAACCCGGCGGAAGTGAAAGTGCAGATTCCTGATTCGTGGCCGGTCACCCCGGATGAGGCCATCGCCCTCCAAGACCGTCTCCGGCCGCTGGTGATCACGGAAAACCCTGCGCCACCGCACTTCCGGACGATCGCCGGACTCGACTCCGCCTACGACGACGACGGCAATGTGGTGGCCGTCGCGGTGGTCCTGGACGCCGCCACGCTGGAGACGGTCGACACCGCCACCGCCGTCGGGACCACCGATTTCCCCTATGTCCCGGGCCTGTTGGCCTTCCGCGAACTCCCCACCACCCTCGCTGCCCTCGAAAAGCTCTCCACCACACCGGATCTGATCGTCTGCGATAGCCAGGGCCTGGCCCACCCCCGCCGCTTCGGCCTGGCCTGCCACCTGGGCCTGATGGCGGACCTGCCCACCATCGGCGTGGCCAAGAACGCCTGGGGCGACTACGCCGAACCCGCCCCCGAACGCGGCGGCACCGGCGAGATCACCATCGACGGCGAACCGGTCGGCCGCGCCCTGCGCACCCGCACCGGCGTCAAACCGGTCTTCGTCTCGGTCGGCCATCGCATCGACCTGGACACCGCCTGCGCCCAGGTGCTGGCCCTCACCCCCGAATTCCGCCAGCCCGAGACCACCCGCCGTGCCGACCGGCTCTGCCGCCGCCTGCTGCGCGAGCTCTCGGCCACCGAAACAGCGTGAGCGCCCCGGCCCGGCCTACCGCGGCTTCAGCAGGTGCTCGAGATAGCGCTCCGGAGCGGCGAGAAAGTCCCTGGTCATGCGTACCGGCAGCGCGTCGTCGTAGCCGACGGTCTCGATGCCGTCGGCATCATCCAATTCGTAGATGGTGGCGCCCGGCAGCGCCAGCAGAATCGGCGAATGGGTCGCCACCACGATCTGACACCGCTGCGCGACCAGGTCCGACAGCAGCGCCAGCACGGCCAGGCAGCCACGGGGCGACAGCGCCGCCTCCGGCTCGTCCAGCAGATAGAGCCCGTCGGGGTGGAATCGGTGGGTGATGAGGTCGACGAACGATTCGCCGTGTGAGCGTTCGTGCGGTGATCTGCCGCCCATGACGGCGAGCTGTTCCGGCCCCAGCCGTTCGGTTTCGGTGGCCACGTTGTAATACGACTCGGCGCGCAGGAAGAACCTGCTGCGCGGCTTCCGGGTGCCCCACCGCAGCACCAGGTGGTCACCGAGTTCCGACTCCGACGCGCGAGTGGCGAACCGGTAGTTCTGGCTGCCGCCCTCCGCGTTCATCCCGGCCGCCACCGCGATGGCCTCGATGAGCGTCGACTTGCCACTGCCGTTCTCACCGACGAGAAAGGTCACGGTCGGTGAGAGCGCCAGCGCGCCGACCCGATCGAGATGCCGCACCACCGGCAGATCGAAGGGGTACCCCGCCGGACGCGGCGTCGGAGCCGGTACCACCTCGCGGATGAAACCGCCCGCTCCGAATCCGCTGCGCACACCCGATGGTAACCAGCCCGACCCGTCGGCTTCCGCTACGGGAACAGCGTGATCGGATTGACGATGTCGGCGGCCAGCGTGAGCAGCATGTACGCGCCGCCGAGCACCACCACCACATAGGTGGCGGGCATGAGCTTCAGGTAGTCGACCGGTGCGCCGTCGGGCAGGCCGCGACGATTGCGGAAGAGGTTGCGGATCTTCTCGTAGGCGACCACCGCCATGTGGCCGCCGTCGAGCGGCAGCAGCGGCAGCAGGTTGAAGACGCCGAGGAAGAAGTTCAGGCTGGCCAGAACCAGGATGAACATGCCCCAGTAGCCGCGTTCGGCGGTCTCACCGCCGATGCGGCTGGCGCCGTAGACGCTGACCGGGGTCTCCGGATCACGCTCGCCACCGCTGACGGCATCCACCAGGGCGCCGACCTTGGCGGGCAGTTTGGCCAGCGATTCCACGGTCTTCACACCGAGTTCGCCGGTGAAGGCCGCGGCGGCGGGGAAAGCACCGGGCAGGCTGTACTCGACCGGCGGACCCGCGGTGGCCTGGCCGACACCGATCTTCGAGACGGTCTCGGACCGGCCGTCCTTGTCGTAGACCGTCACCCGCTCCGGGGTGATGGGAATGGTGAGGGTCCGACCGTCCCGCTCGACCGTGTAGGTGAACTCACCGGTCTGCTTCTCGGTCAAGGCGCGGAAGTCGTTCCAGGTCTCGACGGGGGTGCCGTCGACCGCGGTGACCAGATCCCCGGGCTGCAATCCGGCGCGCTGGGCGGGGCCGTCGCCGGTGCACTCCTGACGGGTGCCGTCGGGTGCGTAGCTCGCCACGCAGCCCATCGCGCCCAACTGGGTTTCCGGCGGCTGCGTCAGATGCGGCAGGCCCCAGCCCACCGCCAGCACCACGATGAGCAGGTAGCCGAGCAGGAAGTTCATCATGATGCCGCCGGACATGACGAACAGGCGCTTCCAGGTGGCCTGCCGGTACATGGCCCGGTCCAGGTCCTCGGGCTCCAACTCGTCGAGGGCGGTCATGCCCGCGATATCGCAGAAGCCGCCCAGGGGCAGCGCCTTCAGGCCGTACTCGGTCTCGCCGCGGCGGAAGGAGAACACCTTGGGACCGAAGCCGATGAAGTAGCGCCGCACCTTCATCCCGGTGGCCTGCGCCGCCCACATGTGGCCGCATTCGTGCAGGGCAACCGAGAAGGTGATACCGAGCGCGAACAGTGCGAAGCCGATCGCGAACACCATGCGGTCTCGAATCCTCCTAGCTAGTTGCGCACGAAGGCGCGGGCACAGTCACGCGCCCACGTATCCGCCGCGAGCACCTCGTCCAAGGTACTGGGTTCCGCGGACCAGCGGTCGGCGGACTCGACGACCCGCGCCACCGTGCGCACGATGTCGGGAAATCGGATCACGCCGTCGAGGAACGCCTCGACCGCGATCTCGTTGGCGGCGTTGTAGACCGCGGTCACGCAGCCGCCCGCCTTACCCGCCCGGCGGGCGAGTTCGACCGCCGGGAACACCGTATTGTCCACCGGCTCGAAGGTCCAGGTCGCCGCCTGGGAGAAGTCGCAGGCCGTCGCCGCGCCCGGCACCCGGTCGGGCCAGCCCAGCGCCAACGCGATGGGCAGCCGCATATCCGGCGGGCTGGCCTGGGCCAGGGTGGAGCCGTCGGTGAAGGTGACCATGGAGTGCACGATGGACTGCGGGTGCACGGTCACGTCGATGCGGTCGTAGTCGATGCCGAACAGCAGATGCGTCTCGATGAGTTCGAGCCCCTTGTTGACCAGGCTCGCCGAATTCAGGGTGTTCATCAGCCCCATGGACCAGGTCGGATGCGCCTTGGCCGCGGCGGGGTCGACCGACTCCAGCATGTCGGTGGTCCAGCCGCGGAAGGGACCGCCCGATGCGGTGAGCACCAGTCGCTCGACCTCCTCGGCCCGGCCGCCGCGCAGGCACTGGGCCAGGGCGGAATGCTCCGAGTCGACCGGCACGATCTGTCCGGGCGCGGCCGCCCGGGTGACCAGCGAGCCACCCGCCACCAGGGATTCCTTATTCGCCAAGGCCAGCCGTCGACCCGATTCGAGGGTGGCGAGGGTCGGCTCCAGCCCGAGCGAGCCGACCAGCGCATTGAGCACCACATCGGCGTCGGTGTCGCGCACCAGCTGCGCCGCCGCGTGCGGACCGGCCAGCGGCACACCGAGTTTCGCGGCCGCGGCGGGATCGGCGACCGCCACGTTGCCGGTACCGGTGGCGGCGATCTGGCTGGCCAGCAGTTCGGTGTTGCCGCCGCGCGCGGCCAGGCCCACCACTTCGAATCGATCCGGATTGGCGGCGATCACCTCGAGCGCCTGTGTGCCAATGGAACCGGTGCTGCCCAGCAGCAGGACTTTCACAACGTCGGACACGCGTTCATTGTCTCCCGAATCGAATCCGGCCGATCCCCCGGCCGCGTCACCGCCACCCTGCTGGCTACGACGCATGGTCGTATGCCACCATATTGGCCAGCAATCAATCGAGCCATCAAGGAGCGAAAGTGGCCGCCACGGAACTGGAACCCACCCACAGCGCCGGTGTCGTCACCAAGGTCGATCCGGCCGAGGTTCCTTCCGCCGCCTGGGGTTGGAGCGGCGAGTCGAAGCGCACCTTCCGCATCGCGGGCTGGGTTGTCGTCGTCATTCTGCTCGGCATGCTGTTCGAGGGCCCGCAGGGCGCCTCGTCGGGTTCGGGCAATGTCGGTTACCTGTTCACCATCGGCTTCGCCGCGCTGCTCGCGTTCGTGCTGATTCGCGACTCGATCATTTCCCGCAAGCCGCGGTAACCGCCACGCACAGCGTGAATCGGGCCGGGTCGCCACGCGCGACCCGGCCCGATTCACGGTATTGCCCGGAAGAACTACTGGTTCTCGGGGGCGTTGATGCGGTTGTGGAAACCGATGCCCACGATGATGGCGGCGGGCACACCGGTCAGCACCAGCCCGGCGGCCGCACCCAGCGGAATGCCGATGGCCGCACCCGCGAGGCACCCGGCGATACCGGTCGCGCCGCCCAGGTCCAGCACCGGGATGCCCAGCACCAGGCCGCCGATGCCGCCGATGGCGCAGCCCGCGCCGCCGCCGACGATGGTGCCCACCAGGGTGCCGATCGAGGTGATGATGCCGAACTGGGTGGCGGCGGCGGAGACGGCGTCGTCGAACGCCTCCTGCTTGACGACCGGCTTGACCATACCCACCGGGCGGGCGTCGGCGGCGTCCTTGCTCGGGGTCAGGGTGGCGCGCAGGCCGTCGACCGCGGCGTCGATCGGGTACTGCAGATCGTCGAGCGTGTAGCTCAGCGGGAACGCGGTGACGATGTTGCCCGCGTTGTCGCGCACCGCGAACTGGCCGTTGTCGGTGGTCAGGGACCCGGCGGAGGTCTCCAGCACGATGGAGTCACCCTCCAGGTGGGTGCTCCAGTTGATGGCGGGCAGCACCGAATTCACACCCTGGTTGATGCCGTCCAGCAGCGAGGGGATGACGCCCGGGGCGGGCGCGGGGGCCGGGGCCGGCTCCGCGTAGGAGGTGCCGGTGGCGATGCCGAGTGCCGCGATGACCAGGGCCGAGGTTGCGGCGACCTTCGTGAACTTCATATGTGTGCGTCGCTTTCGAAACAGCGTTTCGCGCATCCAACTTCTGGAGCGCGGGTCCTCGGTGAGCACCCGTGGTCAAGTGTCCAGCAGATTGTTGCTGAAAAGTAACTTAGAAAGTGCTGAATGTTAGGAAAGTGTCAACGGAACCAGACCGCAGGTATGAAAAGTCCCGTAGTGGGCCAACTTTCGGCATTCAAGAGAAGGGGCATGATCTACGTCACAGAACCCTCGAAATCGGACAAAAGCGGTATAGCTCACAGGCTATAAGCGCAGCTAGCGGCCCCTGCGCCGACCGTTACGCCCACCCGCGGTACGCCCCCGTCCGGCTCCCGCGCGCTGCCCGGCAGCCGGGCGGCCACTCCCCTGCTTCTGCGGCTTCTGCGTCGACCGCTTCGACTGCTCCCCGGTTGCCTCACGTCCGGACGGCGATCGGGAGCTGCGCTCGGTCCGGCCGCGCACGATGCCGACGAATTCCTCGGTGGTGTCCGACGTCGCCTCGATCGGCCAGGCCAGCGCGATCTGGGTGTCGGGCGCGTCGGTGACCGTCCGGAACACCACATCCCGGCGGTGATGCAGACGGGCGATGGAATGCGGCACGATGGCGACCCCGACATTGGCGGCCACCAGTTCGATGGCACCGACGGCGGCATCCAGATCGGCGGTGTCCTGCACGCGCTCGTCGGCCAGGTCGGCGGTGCTCACCTCGTCGTAGACCGAGATGGGGTGATCCTTGGGCACCACCACGACCGGCACCTCACGGTAGAGCGGGATGGCGTGCATACCCTCCCGGTCGATGGGCAGCCGCACGAAGCACATGTCGACGCGTCCGGACCGCAGCGCCTCGTCCTGCTCCCCCTGGGCGACGACGACCAGTTCCAAGCGCTGTCCGGGAAACCGCTCGCCCCACTTGCGCTCCCATTTGGTGGGCGTGACACCGGGAACGAACCCGACCCGCAGCGCAGGGGCGTCGGCGGACGCGTCGTCGTTGGTCATTCCCGAAAGCGTACTGAACCGCCGGATCGGCCCCGCCGACCCGCCCGATAGGCTTGGTCGGTGAGCCCGGACCAGAATTCGCAACTGATGAAGCCGCTGACGGCGGCCGACAAACTCGGCGTCTACCTCCCCGCCACGCCGGAGGAGTTCCGCGGCACTCCGATCTCCCGCGCCCAACTCGACGAACTGCGCGAGAACCCGCCGCAGTGGCTGACCGACCTGCGCGCCAACGGCCCGTTCCCCCGCGACATCACCGCCCGCAAACTCGGCATCACCAACAGCGGCCTGAGCCGCGCCGAGGTCGCCGACGCGCTGACCGCCGCCGAGATAGCGGAACTGCTGGCGGATCCGCCGGACTGGCTGGTGCGCGAACGCGCGAACGCCGAGCAGGTGCGCGCCGAGGCGCAGCGGGTGAAGTCCCAGCGCGAGGAGCGCCGGGCCACCGGCAACCGACCCCGGCGCGACCGCGGAACAGGCTGGTAGACCGCCCGCTCCCGGTGCGGCCGATCAGGGTCCCGGTGCGGCCGATCAGGGTCCCGGTGCGGCCGATCAGGGTCCCGGTGCGGCCGATCAGGGTCCCGGTGCGGCCGATCAGGCTCCCGGCGGACCGGAGTACGGGCTACCCGCAGTGGGCGGGGTACCGGATCCGGCGTACGGTGTCCTCGGCTGTCCGGGATACGGCGCTCCCGGCTGGCCCGAATGCAGCGCTCCCGGCTGGCCCGGGTACGGCGCTCCCGATGGGCCGGGATACGGATTCGCCGGTTGCCCGGGGTACGGCCCTCCCGGCTGTCCGGGATACGGCATCCCCGCTGAACCGGCGTACGGTGCGTATCCGGCGGGGGCCGGACGGAAGTACGCCGTGGACTGCTTGTTCCACAGCAGGATCACCGCGGCGAGGCCGACGCACCACAGCACCACGCTGAACATGGTGGATACCACCGTGGTGCGCGCCTCCGGCATGAAGATGCCGATCAGGGCGAACAGCATCGACGCCGTGTAGAGGCCGAACAGGACCGTGGCCGTGACGCGGGCCCAGTTCTTCCCGGCCCGGTTGGCGAAGGCCATCCACACCCACAGCCCCACCGAGATCAGCGAGAACACCACGCCGACCCCGAACGAGACCGCCACCAGCGTGTCCAGCTCACTCTGGGTGAACACGCCCTCCGTGGTTTCGGCCATCTCCTCGCGCAGCGACGGCAGTTGCAGAAAGCCGACCAGCGTACTGAGAACGGTCAGCACCGCCCCGGCCAGCATGAGGTAGTAGGCGTTCTGCACCGGACGCGGCGGCCCCGGCGACGTGACCGCGGCGTCCGGATACGGCTGGTACGCGGCCGGATACGGCGGTGCGGCGGACTGGTGCGCGGGCGCGGCCGGGTACGACGATGGCATGCCGGGGTACTCCGCGTATCCCGCCGAGGAGGACGGCGGCGCGGCGGAGTAGGACGGTGGCGTCGCCAGGTGTTGAGTGGGGGCGTCGCCGGGCGGCGGGTACGCGCCGCCGGGCGGTGTGGACAGGTACTGCGTGGGCGGGTCGACGGGCAGCCGGTTCCCATCGGCCTGCGGACTCGCACTCGCCCACGGGTTCGCGGCGGCGTCCGGGCCCGCATCAGCGGACGGCGGTGCGGCGTGATCGTCCGCGGCCGCCGCCGAATTCCACGGCTGCTCCGGATACGGCGGGCGTAGGTCCGGGTGCTGGTTCGGCTGCGATTGTTCGCTGGTCACGGGCTCTCCCCCTGCGGTCGGTGTCCGCCGCAGCATATCCCGGGCCGGGTGGCGGAGCGGTCAGGCGTCGAGGCGGTGGGCCACGTGCTCGCGCAGCGTGAGCGGTGGTCGGCCGCCGATATCCGCGATGGCCTCGGTGACGCGGTAGAGCTGGTGGCCGGATCCGATGGCGGCGAACACGGTGGTGATCTCGCGGAGATCGCCCACGGCGACCTCCGCGCCCAGCTCCCGGAGTTCGGCGGCGCGAGCGTCGTCGGCGCGCACGAAGGCGCGGACCGGCCGATCGGCACGACGCAGTGCCGCGACGACCCGGCGACCGGTGGAGCCCTGGGTACCGCCGGCCGCGCCGGTGACGAGTATCGGTTCCATGCCGTCCTCCTCAGGATCCGGTCGGCAGGTCGACCGTGAACGCGTCCCGATCGGCCAGTGCGCCGAGGAATTCCGGCGCGTCGAAGGCTTCACCCGGGCTGACGACGCCACTCTTCACCGCGCCCCCGGTGACCCGGACAGCGGCCTCCACGGAGGCGAGCGCACCCGCCCGCCAGAGATCACGTCCTCGCAGCGTGCCGGACGCCGATCCCGACGCGCCGAGAACCTGTGCGGCAATGGTGAATTCGCTGTCGGCGCGGTCGGCGGAATCGAGGTGTTCGCTGGCGAACGCCTGTTCCTCCTCGAAGGTGCGGGCGGTGAGCTGCGCTTCCACCGAACGCACGGAGGTGTGCCGGGGCACGGTGAACGCCTCCGGGAACGGGACCGGCGCGATGACGGTGCGCGGTCCGACGGGTGGCGGGAAGGCGAAGACCGCATTGCGCGGTTCCACGAATCCGATGCGCAGTTCCCCGTTCTCGAATCCGACGCGCTCGGTGTCGGCGAACAGCAGCCGTGCCGTATTCACCGCTCCCGTGGTCATCTTCCAGTTGGTCACCGCGTACGCCACGGTGATGCGGTCGATGTCGGCGACCCCGCGCGCCACCGCACCGGCGAGCAGGTCGCCGAGGCCGCCGTAGAAGCTGAGACTCGGGATCATGGTGATCCCGGCGCGCTGCGCGGTCTCGGCGAGGGTGTCGTACAGCTGCCGCACCGGGTGCACCTCGACGGAATGGTCGATGTAGTGGCAGCCCGCCTCGGCCGCGGCCCGCGCGACCGGCATGCCGGTGACGGCGAACGGGCCCGCGCAGTTGATGATCACATCGGCGGTATCGGCAAGTGCGCGTAGCGATTCGGCGTCGTCCACGGCGGCGGTGTGCGTTGCGACCGAGCCCGGCGTTCCGATCGAATCCAGGGCGGCCAGTTTGTCGGGATCGCGGCCGGACGCGATGACGTCCTTGCCGCGGGAGAGGAGTTCGGCGGTGACCAGTCGGCCGCCGCACCCAAGCCGAACGGTCGGACACCACCACCGGCAAACTCGTCGCAGCCGCCCGAAACCTATTCGGGCACAATGGCTACGCCGCCACCTCCATTGCCGCCATCGCCACCGCGGCCGGTGTCACCAAGGGTGCGGCCTATCACCATTTCACCGATAAGCAGGCCCTCTTCCGCGCCGCGTTCATCGCCGAACAGGAATGGATGGCGGCCGAACTGGAGCAGGTCGCCGCCGCCGCTCCCGACTCCTGGACCGCCCTGCTGACCGGCTGCCGCACCTTCCTCGAACGCAGCCTGGAGCCACGCTTCCGCCGCATCGTGGTACTCGACGGCCCCGCCGTACTCGGCTGGGACACCGTGCGCGAGATCGAATCCGACCACACTCTGCGCGTACTCACCGGCGGACTGGCCCTGGCGACCGCCGAGGGCGAGCTATCCCCCGGCGACCTCCAGATCCGCCGCCATCTCGTCTTCGGCGCGCTCTGCGAGGGCGGAATGATGCTGGCGCGCACCGAGGACCCGACCGCGGCCCTGCCACTCGTCGTCGCCGAGGCGAGCCGACTGCTCGCGGGACTGCGGCACGACCAGCAGCCGTGACCAACGGCGCGTCGGCGTAATTTCAAGCAGACCAGTATGTTTCGACTCGGCCGACGATCCGACGAATGCGGGCAATTCGCGCGGAAACTTCTGCGCTCGACTCCTCGATGGCTACAGTGTGGTACTCGAAGGTGCGGGAGGCTCGTGGCGCGGGAGGGGTTCGATGCTCGATGCGCGGCCGACCCGCGTCCCGCCGAGCGGTCGGCGCGGCGGCCGGGCCACACCGAGGCCCGCACGGTTCCCGCACGCGCACAGTCGATTCGGTCCGCACTCGAATTCGGCACCGGTCGCCCACGCCTTCGCCACCGGTCACTCGCGCACCACGATCGGGTAATGAACCTAGAAGAACAGGATCGACCATGACCGATGACCGGTTGACACTGAGTGAGCGCTGCGTGCTGCTCGTGCTGATGGCCGAGGCGCGCGAGCTGACCAATGCCGAATTGTCGTCGGTCGCGGGCATCAAGCTCGACGGCCGCTACCGGCGCCACCTCAATGATCTCGGTCTGGTGAGCAGCGCCCTGGTCGGGCGGGCGTACGTGCACGAGCTGACCGACAAGGGCGCGGTGTGGTGCGCCGAGGAATTGGCGCGGCAGCGACCCGCCCGGTCCGGATGCGCCGGTGGGGCGCTCTATGCCGTACTGGCGGGACTGCGGCGGTATCTCGACGACAGCGGGCAGGTGCTCGCCGACGTCTTCCGCCCCGATGTGCCGGGTCGGGTGGAGTCGGCGTACGCCGATCTGAGCCGGGGCGGCGGCACGCCGGTGCGGCTGGCCGCGCTGCGGGAACGGCTCGCGGAACTGCCGCGCGGCGA
The DNA here is from genome assembly GCF_000308635.1 of Nocardia otitidiscaviarum NBRC 14405. Classification (GTDB taxonomy): domain Bacteria; phylum Actinomycetota; class Actinomycetes; order Mycobacteriales; family Mycobacteriaceae; genus Nocardia; species Nocardia otitidiscaviarum. The sequence goes on from NZ_BAGD01000097.1 coordinate 68,987, forward strand.
GGTCGACCGGGCGCTGGAACTGCTGGCCCGGCGGCCACACGTGCACGTGCGCGCGGAAGCGGACCAGAAGACGCTGACCGCGGCCGATCACGCGGCCGCCGTGGTGCTGGGCGGTACCCCGCGACATCTGCTCACCATCGAGGCGGCACGGTGAACGAGGAACAGCGGCACGCCCTGGCCTCGATCCAGTTCAGCAGCGTACTCGGACCCGATCAGGTGTGGAGCCCGCTGAGCTACCACGTCGACGGCCTGCACTCCGCATCGGTCGAGGTGCTGACCCATGCGGTGCGCGCCGCCCGGAACCGGCCCCGCAGCATGCCCACCGGTCTGGTCCTCAGCGGTGAGAAGGGTGTCGGCAAGACCCATATGCTCGGCTGGCTGCGCCGCCACGTGCAGGATCAGGGCGGCGCGTTCTTCATGCCCAAGCTCATCGATGGCGAATCCTTCTGGGCGGGCGCGGTGCATGGGATCGTCACCCAGCTGCGCGGCTCCGACGGCGGCCAGCTGGGCCGGATGCTGACCGCACTGGCCGAATCGACCGGCTGCGGTCCCGAACTGGGCATGCGGCTGCGCGGCACCATGCCGGTGAGCCGTGGCGATCTGGACGAATTCCTCGACCGCGTCGAGGATCTCGACGCGCAGGTGGCTGCCCAGTGCCGCGATACCCTGCGCGCCCTGGTGCTCTACCAGGCCCGCAGGAATCTCGGTGAGATCGGCCTGAGCTTCCTCACCCTGCCGGAGGGCATCGACGAATCCGACCGGGCCACCTGGGGTTTCCGCCGCCGCGAGCGGGTGCCGCAGCTGGTGTTCGGCGATATGTGCCGGCTGTTCGCCCTCACCGGCCCGGTCGTGCTGGCCATCGATCAGATCGACAGCCTCATCGCCCAGTCCGGGCGGGGCGATGCGGACCAGCTCGCCAACCGGCTCGCCGACGGGCTGATGCGGATGCGTGAGGAAACCGTTCGGACCCTGATCGTCGCCGCCTGTATCCCCAAATCCTGGGAGCTGCTCACCGCCCGCGCGGTGAACTCCGCCGCGGACCGGTTCACGGTGCTCGAACTCTCCACGGCCATGCCCTCCGAGGCGGTTGCCACCGCCATCGTGGAACGCCATCTCGGCAGCCTGTACGCCGATATCGGATTCGAGCCGCCGTATCCGACCTGGCCGGTGCTGCCGGGTGCGTTCGATGATCCCGAGGTCGCCATGTACACCCCGCGCCGCCTGCTCCAGCGGGTGGAGGAACACGTGCGCGGCTGCCTGGCCGCGAATACCATCGGCGAACTCGCCTCGTTCGGGCTGGCCGTACCGGCGGCCGACCCCACCCGGGCGATTCCCGCGGCCGGCGGCTCGACGACGCTCGACGAACGCTTCGCCCGGCTGCGCGCCGGCGCGGACGTGGCGGGACCGTTGGATCCCACACGCGAGGACGACCTGATGTTCTCGCTGCTGAATTCGGCGCTGGCCTGCTACGTGCTGGAACAGCCGGGCGGGGGGCAGCAGCTGACGGTCGATCCGCCCACCCTGGTGCGGCCCGCCCTGCACGCGCGGCTGCGGCGCACCCTCGACGAGGCCAGCGAGGACGAGGAGCACTGGAGTTTCCGGGCCATCGCCCACGGGCACGCGCGCGCGGTCCTGACCCGACTGCGCTCGGCGTGTCTGGAGGCCGGTATCGGACCACGGGCCCGCAAGCGGCATCTCGTGATCGTGCGGAACACCCCGTACTCGTCCGGTCCGGCCACCCGGGCCGCCTTGGCCGAACTGGAAGCGGCACAGGGGCTCTCGTTGAACATCGACGAGGAGGACCTACGCACCTTCAGCGCGCTGCACACCATGTACGGCGAGGCCGGCCCGGAGTTCCACGGCTGGTTGACGACTCGGCGGCCGGCCAGCGAATCACGGTTGTTCAGGCGCGTTCTCGCCGATGCCGTCACGGAGGCCCTCGAACCGCCCGCCACCGTCGAACAGGCCGCCCCGCCACCGGCGGTCACCGAGCCGAATGCACCCCACGACGCCGAGCGGCCCATGCTCACCGTGGGCCGCCAGGTGGACACCGGTGCGGCCTTCCAGGTTCCGCTGCACCAATTGCGCAAGCACACCGCGGTTTTCGCGGGCAGCGGTTCGGGCAAGACCGTCCTGCTGCGACGGCTGGTGGAGGAGGCCGCGCTGCACGGCGTGTCCTCCATCCTGATCGACACCAACAACGATCTGGCCCGGCTGGGCGACAGCTGGCCCGCCGCACCGGATGCGTGGGGGCGTGCGGACGCGGAGCTGGCCGAGCGGTACTTCAGCGATACCGAGGTGATCGTCTGGACGCCCCGGCGGGAAGCGGGACGACCACTCGCCCTGAATCCGCTGCCCGACTTCGGCGATGTGCTGGACGACCCCGACGAGTTCCGCACCGCCATCGACGCCTCGGTCGCGGGGCTGCTCCCCCGCACCGGACTGACGGCGGCGAAGCTGCGCACCGGCACCGCGGTACTGACCGAGGCGCTGACCCATTTCGCGCGCGAGCGCGGCACCGAACTGAACGCGTTCGTGGAACTGCTCGCCGCTCTGCCGGAGGGCGTCAGTTCCATCCGGAACGCGGCCCGGCTGGCATCGGGAATGGCCGACGAACTCAACGCCGCCATGATCAACGATCCGGTGTTCGGCGGCGACGGTGAACGGCTCGATCCCGGCACCCTGCTCACCCCGGCCCCCGGACGGCGCGCCCGCATCTCCGTGATCAGCTGTATCGGCCTGCCCACCACCGAGCAGCGCCAGACCTTCGTCAACCAGTTGGAGTTGGCCCTGTTCGCCTGGATCAAACGGCATCCGGCGGGCGACCGTCCGCTCGGCGGCCTGCTGGTCCTCGACGAAGCCCAGACCTTCGCGCCGTCTCGCGGTACGACGGCCTCCACCGCCAGCACCCTCCAACTCGCCACGCAGGCACGCAAGTACGGCCTCGGCATGGTCTACGCCACCCAGGCCCCGAAGGCGCTGCACAACCTGGTCACCGGCAATGCCGCGACCCAGTTCATCGGCCTGCTCAACGCCTCGGTGCAGATCCAGGCAGCGCAGGAACTGGCCCGGGCCAAGGGCGGGCGCGTGGACGACATCGCCCGGCTGCCCGCGGGCCGCTTCTACGGCGCGGGCGAGGGCTCCGCCTTCCGCAAGATCACCACCCCGATGTGCCTGAGCCACCATCCGCCCAGCGCCCTCACCGAGGAGGAGGTCCTGGCCCGGGCCCGCCGCGAACCGCGCTGAGCCCCGCGCCGCACATGTGCGCCGATATCCGGCGCGGCACCGATTCCCGCGTATAAGTGCTCACTCGATGAGCACTTATACGCGGAGGATGGTTCTCGACACCGATCGAGAAGGAGGCGTGAAGATGACGACCGTCGTCGCGCGCAATGCGGCCGAATGGCGCGCCTGGCTGGCCGAACACAGCCACACGACCACCGAGGCGTGGCTGGTGATCCGGCACATCGGTTGCGGCATTCCCAGTGTGCGCATGCACGAGGCCATGGAGCAGGCGCTGTGTTTCGGCTGGATCGACAGCGTGCACCGCACCTACGACGCGGACAGTTCGATACTGCGATTCACCCCGAGGGGCCCGCGCAGCAGCTGGAGCAAGGTCAACCGGGACCGCGCCGCGCGCCTGATCGAGCAGGGGCTGATGACCGAGCGAGGTCGAGCGGTCATCGAGCGTGCGCGCACCGAAGGAACCTGGCAGCCGCTGCCGGATGCGGCCGCCACCGCCATCCCCACCGACCTGCGATGCCCGCTGGAGCGCAACGCCGTGGCCGACGAGAACTTCCGCCGCTTTCCACCGTCCTCGAAACGGCTGATCCTGGAATGGATCGCCAGCGCGAAACGCCCCGAGACCCGGGCTCGGCGCATTGCGCGCACGGTGGAACTCGCCGCCCGCAACCAACGCGCCAATCATCCCGGTGTGCGCATCGCCGACGACTGAGCGCGCTCACCGGTGGGCGGGGCCACGGGTCCCGGCCGTCCCGGGCGCCGCGCATCCCGCCGCGCCACCCTGAGACTCGAACGTTCGGGCTAGATCGTCTGTGCGGCTTCGGCTTCCACCAGCGACCGCAGGAATCCGTCCGGCACCTCGGGCCATTCCGGCCGCCATCGACCGGCGAGCCGATCCGCGTGCAGGGCGGCGAGCGTCGCCACCACATGCGGCCCGCCGTCGAGGATGTAGCGCACCGACCCGTGCTCCGCGCACTGCGCGCACACCGTCGCCAGCAATGCCTTCGCCGCCTCGGTGCGTCCGGTGGCGGCCAGGCAGGCGACGAGCATGCGCCGCGCCTTGAGCAGTTCCCGGGGCCGGTGCACGGATTCGAGGCGATCCACCCACTCCCGCGCCCAGACATGGGCGAGTTCGGCACGGGCGGGCGAGGATTCGGACAGGAGCAGTCGAATCGCGGTGAATTCCTCGTAGAGCACCGTGAATTCGTCGATCTCGTCGACTGGTTGGCGACGGTGCTCGTAGTCGACCACCGGCAGCGCCCCGAAGTCGGGATGCGCGGGCAGGCCGAGCCGCAGCCGCTCGTTCTCCACCTCCGCGCGTAGTCGCGGCAGCGACATCGAATGCGCTACGCGCGCACCGTCGTTCAACCGGCGAACGGCGGCGGCGCGGTCACCGCGCAGTGCCTTGATCCGGGCCCCGACCACGTAGCGGGCCAGTTTGAAGTCGACGACCCCCGCGTCCGGCCCCAGTTTGTAGCCCTCGTCCAGCAGCCGTTCCGCCTCGCCGATCTCCCCGCGCTCGTACAGCAGTTCACCGAGCAGCGATCCGGCCAGCCGGGCACCGTAGGAGTGGCTCCCACCGGACTGCTTCGCCACCTGCAGCGCGGCCCGGAAATAGTGTTCGGCCCGTTCGATATCGAGTTGCAGACTGGCCGCCAGACCGAGGAAGCACAGGCCGTGCACCTTGTTGTAGAACCCCTTGTTGCGGCGCATGTACGGTGCCGCCCAGTCCTGGATGCGCACCGCCTCGTCGAAGTCGTAGCGGTAGGCCGCCGCGAAACAGGCCACATTGGCACCGATCGCCACCACATAGGGCGATAGTTCGTCGGCGCGCGCGAAGCACGGTGCCAGCAATTCCTCCACCCCGGTCAGCACATCCCCGCGCACGGTCACGACCGCGTGCACCACCCCGGCCTCGGCGCGCAGCAGTGCGGTGGCGTCGGGGTCCAGGCCGTCGCGGTCGAAGGTCGATTCCGCCAGACGCAGTGCGCGTTCCGCGGCGTCGGCGCGGTGCAGCAGGATATTCGCCCACGCCAGATCGAGTTGCAGCCGGGGATGCGATTCGATGACCGCGGGGGGCAGTTTGTTCACCAGGCCGATGAGGCTGGCCATCTGCCCGTACTCGAGCAGTGACATGCCGTCGCGTTCCACGATGTCGACGGCGCCGGTCTCGTCCCCGGCCAGCAGCGCGTGATCCACCGCCTCGCTGACGTGCCGGTACTCGGCGAACCAGCGCGAGGCCGTCCGATGCAGCCGGTCGATGCGTTCGGGCAGATCATGTTCGAGCCGCTGCCGCAGAAAATCCCGGAACAGATGGTGGTATTGGAACCAGCGCCCGCCGTCGAGACGGCGCAGGAACAGGTCCTGCTGTTCGATCCGCTCCAGCAGCGCGTGCCCGTCGGTAACCCCGGTGAGCGCGGTCGCCAGATCGCCACAGACGCGTTCGGTGATCGAGGTCGCCACCATGAAGTCCAGCGTCTCGGGTTCCAGCGTGTCGAGCACGTTCTCGGCCAGGAACGCGCCGATGGCGTGGTGGCGGCCGGTCAGCTGGGCGATGAGGCGTCCCGGTTCGTCGCTGCCGCGCAGCGACAGTGCCGCCAGTTGCAGGGCCGCGACCCAGCCGCCGGTGGATTCGGTGAGATCCTCCACATCGCCGCGCTCCAGGTCCAGCCCACCCAGCCGCACCAGCAGGTCGTAGGCTTCATCGGAGTCGAAACGCAGGGCGGCGGGGCCGATTTCGACCAGTTCGTGACGGGCCCGCATGGTGCTCATGGGCAGCCCGGTCTGGCTGCGGCTGGTCACCACGAGGTGCAGGACGGGGCTGGAGCCTTCGATCAGGAAGCGCAGTGCGGCAACGGTGTCGGGGTCGGCGACGCGGTGCCAGTCGTCGATCACCACGGTCAGCTGCTCACCGCGCCGGTCGATATCGTTGATGAGCTCGGTCAGCACGAAACGTCCGGCCTCGTCGCCGTGTTCCTCGAGCAGTTCGCCGAGTTCGCGCGCCAGCGCGGGCCGGACCGCGCGCACGGCCTCGATGAGGTGCGAGAGGAACCACACCACATTGTCGTCGTCACTGTCGACGGTCAGCCATGCCACCGACCCGCCCTCGGCACGCACGGCCGCGCACCACTGCGCGGCCACGGTGGTCTTGCCGAAGCCGGTGGGGCCGTGGATCACCGCGAGCCTGCGGTCGCATCCGTGCCGGAGCGGTGCGAGCAGACGGGGGCGTTCGACCAGCGGCCGGGTGCGTTCCGGCGGACGCAGCCGGGTGGCGGGTACCGGCGGGGTGGTGCGGGTGGTGGTGCGGCGGCGGCCGGTCGGGGTGGTGGCGGGGCGCGGAGCGATCGAGTCCGCGGCGGGGATGGGCAGCGGCATCTCGTCGGGTGCGAGCCCGAGCCGGAGCTGAACCTCGCGCAGCGCCGCCCCGAAATCCGCTGCGCTGGGGTAGCGCTCACCGCGATCGCGGGCCATGGCGGTTTCGATCACGCCGATCAGGTCGGGCGGAAGGCCGGCGTCACCGAGGTCCGGCAGCGGCTGCCGGGTGATCCGCACGAACTGAGCGACCAACTGTTCACCGTTGCGGCGTTCGAACACCGCGTGCCCGGTACCCGCGCAGAACAGGGTCGAGGCCAGGCTGTACACGTCGGCCGTGGCATCCGGCACCTGCCCCTGTAGCACCTCGGGCGCGGTGTAGGCGGGCGATCCCGTGATGGTGCCCGCCGTCGTCTCGAAACCGCCTGTCAGCCGGGCGATTCCGAAATCGGCCAGTTGCGGCTCGCCGTATTCGGTGAGCAGGATATTGCCGGGCTTCACATCCCGGTGCAGCAGACCGCGCCGGTGCGCGGTCTCCAGCGCACCCGCGATCTTCACCCCGATACGCAGCACATCCGGCCATTCGAGCGGTCCGTGCTGGTGGATCCGCGCATCCAGCGACCCGTGCCCGTGGTACGGCATCACGATGTAGGGCCGCCCCGTCGCGGTGGACCCCACCTCGAACACGGTGACGATATTCGGATGCCCCGACAGCTTCCCCATGGCGAGCTGTTCCCGCACGAACCGTTCGAGCGCCTCGGAGTCCAGATCCGCCGTCAACACCTTGATCGCGACGGTCCGATCCAACGCGGCCTGAAAACACCGATACACCACCCCGAACCCGCCCCGCCCGATCTCCCGAGCCGCACTGAACCCGCCCGCCTCGAGCTCCGCCGCGAACCCTGCGCTCAGGTCGCGTTGCGTGGTGTGCGGATCGATATGCGCCACGACGACCTCGATACGAAACGTGCCAGTTACCACGAGCATATGCCTGTCGAGGTATTCGCGCGGCACCTCACGCGGCATGGCGGCCGAGGTGCGCGCCGAACAGCCGGTCGAGCCCACGAACGATCGCGGACGCTGGCCATCGCTGGTGTCGGTGCGGTAGGGGCCCTATTGACCGGCGGTGCGCAGCCGGGAGAACCACCACAGGTCCCGGCAACCCTTCAGCAGGTGGTCACGGACGGTCCGACCCATGGCCGGACGTCGGCCGTACTTGGTGAAGTACTCGCCGTCTTGCAGGAGATCCCGGACACAACCGTCGGCGATGTCGATGCCGTAGAACGTCGTGCTGGACACCGCGAACGGGATGATCGGGAGATATCCGACCCGTTCGACCAGCGGGGCCGGCTTGTCTCGCTGTTGCCCGGAGGCCCGGAGCTGGGCGGCCTCGGCGGTCCAAGCGGGCGGATCATACCGGTAATCCTCGTCGCTTTGCTTGCGCACCAACTCTTCTCGCCACCGAACCCCGTCACAGATGTCCTGCACCGACAGGACGTCCCCGAGGCCCCAATACGGGGTGGCAAGTCCATTCGACTCCGACAGCAGCTCCCGATGTTCGGGGTGCAGCCTGCCGCCCAGTTCACGGTCGAGCGCGTCCAGCTCCGCTACCGTCGCACCGGCCCGCAACGGCGCGGGGCGGTCAGGATTCCTGCTCTGGATCAACTCGCCGATCTTCGCGACGATCTCGGCCATTGTCGGCGGGGCGGTACGGAGGTTGCGGCCCTGCCAGGGTTCCGAATACTCGCCCAACGTGGCCTGATCGGCGTCGACGGTCATGCTGTCGAGCTGGGCGCGGACGTAGCTGTACAGATCGGGGTAGGTCATCTCCGGTGGCAGCGGAACCGCCGCACCGGTCGGCAGATCCGACGCCGGGCCGACGAACAGGAATACGTTGCCGCTGTAGCCGTTGTCCTCGGTGCCCAGCAGGCTGTAGCTGATCCAGAAGTGGTCCCACCCATTGGCCACCGAAAGCAGCTCTCGATACTGCGGGTCGAGCCGACGCCCCAGCCTGGATTCCGCCGCTCGCAGCTGCTCCTCGCTCGCCCCCGGCTTCGGCATCGTGTCCGACTCATGGTCTCCGAACGTCACAAGTCGCCGCTTCTGCTCGACGAGCCCGTCGACCAGCTCTCGCCACGCCTTCCGATCGACCGGTGCGCCCATATCAGCTCCTTGTTCGCGACGCATGCGATCAGCGGCGTGCTTGCCGATCGCGTTCGGGCCACATTCCACACTGCGATAGGATACTATCGCACACGATAGTATCGCGATTGGTAGTATCCACTCGGAGGTGTGGCTTGGTCGACTTCATCGGGCGGCAACGTGAGCTGGACACACTCGCTGCAGCACTCGCCGGGGTGCAGGCAGAGATCGGAACAGCGAGACCGGGACGTTGCCTGATCCTGCGCGGACGACGCAGGATCGGCAAGTCCGCACTGGTCGAGGAGTTCGTGGACCGGAACCGAGTACCGAACGTCTTTCACACCAGCGAGATCGGCTTCGGCACCGATCCGCTCACCGAGTTCGTCGACGCCGTGCGCAGTTCGTCGCTGCCGGACGCCGACATCTTCGCCGAGGCTCTCCCCGGTAACTGGACAGCGGCGCTGCGCCAGCTCGCGGGCATCCTGCCGGAAGACCAGCCGACTGTGGTGGTACTCGACGAACTGCCGTACCTCATGGACCCGGCAGGTGCGTTCGAGAGCATCTTGCAGCGGGCCTGGGATCGTGAGCTCTCACGCAAACCCGTGCTGCTGATCCTCATCGGTTCCGATCTCGCCATGATGCAGGCACTCACCTCCTACGGACGGCCGTTCCACCAACGCGGCACCGAAATGCGCCTGGGGCCACTCAACCCCGCCGATGTGGCGACGATGACCGGCCTGGAACCAGCCGCCGCCTTCGACGCGGCCCTGGTGACCGGAGGACTACCTGTCATCGCAGTGCGCTGGCGGGCAGGCGAGGATGTCTGGGCATTCCTCGCCCGAGAACTGGCAGACCCGGTGAGCCCTCTGGTCGTTTCCGCACAACTGTCGCTGGCAGCCGAATTCCCGGACCAAACCCAGGCCCGACAGGTGTTGGCGGCAATCGGCAGCGGCGAACGCACCTTCACGAACATCGCCAGAGCGGCCGGCGGCATCGCGCATTCGACGCTGACGCGAGCCACGGAACTATTGACCCGCAAGGGCATCGTCGCGGCGGAGTTGCCCATCAGCCTCACCCCATCCAAGGAACGCCGCTACCGGATCACCGACCCATACCTGCGCTTCTGGCTGACCTTCCTCGGCCCCCACCTCACCGAACTGGACCGCATGCGCCCCGACCTCACCCTCGAACGAATCCACCGCGGATGGACGAGCTGGCGAGGCCGCGCCATCGAGCCACTGCTCCGCGAATCACTCGCACGTCTGCTCCCCACACACGGCATCCCGGCGGTCCCCGCGATCGGCGGCTACTGGACCCGCAGCAACGACGTGGAAATCGACATCGTCGGCGCCGACCGCGAACCCGTCGCACACGAACTCGCCTTCCTCGGGTCCATCAAGTGGCTGGAGAACGCACCCTTCGACAACCACGATCTGGCCGCGCTCCAACGTCACCGTCACCGCGTTACCGACGAACCGATCCCACTCATCGCCGTCACCCGATCCGGTACGACAACCGAACACCTCGACGCCGCATTCTCCCCAGCAGACCTCCTCGACGCCTGGCGACCTCGCAATGACCAGTCCTGAGTCGACGAACGCCGCCGTTCCTCTCTCCCAGCCTACCGGTGTACAGGTACCGTGATACCGGCCAGGTGAAGGGGGAATCAAATGGTCGGACCGATCGCTCGGGAGCTGCCATGACGGATCCCGCAGAACCTTTCCCCGCCGGGTCGACCTGGCGCGAGCGCCGCGCCGCTCGCAAGGCTTCGCGGCAACGTGAGCGTGAGTCGGCACGCCTCGAGCAACAGCGCCGACAAACCCAAGCCCTCGCGGCTCAGCAGTACGCCGATCAGTTCGCTCGGTGGCAGTTCGAGCACGATGAGTTGTCGTCACTCCTGCTCGCGGCCGAGTCCGCCATCCGGCACACCGGGGGCGCCGAATACGGTGTACTCCTGAAGAAGGGCGAATCGGCGCTCTGGGCCGCCGAGGCGGTTGCGTTGATCGAACCGCGTCGACATCCCGGCACCTATAGCCGCGGGTACTCGGGGGTCAGCGTCCGCATCGCCAGAGGTGTTCGCTACCACGTCGGAGGCTCCCGCGGACGCTATCTCCCCGGACCGGAACTACAGACACCCATCGACAGCGGCCAAGCAGTGCTCACCACCTCTCGCGTCGTCTTCAAGGGCTTCAAGATGACCCGCGAATGGCGTTTCGACAAGCTCCTCGGTATCGACACCAGCCCGGACGGGGACGCGGTGCTACTCCATGTCTCGAACCGCCAGAAGGTCTCCGGCCTCATCCTCGGCAGTCTCGTACCGGCATTCGAGTCCTTCCTCGGCACCGCGATAGCCATCTCCCAGAACGGCGCCGAAACCGTTGCGCGAGAACTCGAGTCAAGCTTGTCGGAACACCTGCGACACCGTCCGTCCCTCCCGCCCGGTTCGAATCTCACACAGGAGATACGACCTTGGTGACTTCGCCGCCGATGTTCAGTCCGGTTTCCGAAACCCGATCGCGGAATTCGGCTTCGCATTCGGTGCCGATGTCGTAGTTACGGACATGCAGTCCGGAACATGCTCTGCCGGTTTCGACCAGCCGCCCCGACAGCATCACGCGTCTTCCCGCGACCTAGCACCGCTATTGCAACGATTAATGGGGTCGGCTTCGGCCAATCGTCGATCTAGGCATGCTATCGTTGCGATAATAATGATAGCGATCGAGTACTAACCACAGCATCGAAACTTCGGTCGGCGAGGTCCTGGTCAGTACGCTGGGCCCGTTCTATCTGTATCACCACCTCGATTCAGACGATCTGGTACGTGCCTTTGCCCTGTTGATATTTGTCGCCAGCCGACACCGGCTCGGCCGGTGCCAATCCTGCCGCGGTCAGGGCGGACATCGCCCGGCCGAGTAGCTCATGATCGTCCGGTCCTTCGAAGGGCGGCAACAGGCCAGCCTCTGCAATCCATCGCGGGCAGACCATGGGCAACGATCAAGCGCTGGATAGCGTGGTCGGCGGGGCCACCGAGATGGCCCCACGGACTCGACGCCAATTCGACCAGCGCGTCCGCCACCTCCATATCACCCAGCATCCCCCGCGCGGTCAGAATCGCGACGCGAGACGCCACATATCGAACGGATTCCGGATCCACACTTCGCAACCACGCAAGCAGCGCGTCAGCGTGCGGCCCGCCAACGCGCGAACACAGTTTCGCCGCTGATGCCAGGAATTCCTGGCGTCCACGATGAACTCGACCAGATCGTCGGTCGAAACGAATGCCAGCCGTCGCGCGAGTTCGTCGGGCGAGACCCGTTTCGACGGCCAGTCCTTCGTGGAACTGAATACCTCAGGGCCGAGTCCGCTCATCCTTCCGCGGCGAGCTGCCCGCAGGCAGCGGCGATCTCCTGACCACGGGTATCGCGCACCGTGCAGGGCACGCCCTGCGCCTCGACGCGGCGGACGAACTCACGCTCAACAGGTTTCGGGGAGGCGTCCCACTTCGAACCCGGCGTCGGGTTCAGGGGGATGACATTGACATGGACGCGGGAGCCCAGGGCCTTGTGCAGCTTCTTACCGAGCATATCGGCGCGCCACGGCTGATCATTGATGTCACGGATCAATGCGTACTCGATCGACACGCGGCGGCCGGACTTGTCGGCGTAATAGCGTGCCGCGTCGAGGACTTCGGCGACCGGCCAGCGGTTGTTCACCGGGACCAGGGTGTCGCGCAGTTCGTCGTCGGGGGTGTGCAGGGAGACCGCGAGGGTCACCGACAGGTCCTCGTCGGCGAGTTTGCGGATGGCGGGGGCCAGCCCGACCGTGGAGACCACCACATTGCGCTGGGAGATGCCCAGACCGTCCGGAGCCGGAGACGTGATGCGGCGAACGGCGTTGACCACGCGTTTGTAGTTGGCCAGGGGCTCGCCCATACCCATGAAGACGATATTGGACAGGCGGCCGGGCCCACCGGCGACCTCACCGTCGCGCAGCGCCGCGGCGGCGGCGCGCACCTGGTCGACGATCTCGGCGGTGGAGAGGTTGCGGTTCAGGCCGCCCTGGCCGGTGGCGCAGAAGGGGCAGGCCATACCGCAGCCGGCCTGGCTGGAGATGCACAGCGTGGCCCGGTCGGGGTAGCGCATGAGCACCGACTCGAGCAGGGTGCCGTCGCCCGCCTTCCACAGTGTCTTGCGGGTGCTGCCGTCATCGCAGGCGATATGCCGGACGGGGGTGAGCAGCGGCGGGAACAGCGCCTCACCCACCTTGGCGCGCATATCGGCGGGCAGATCGGTCATCTGCTCGGGATCGGCCTGCAGCCGCCCGTAGTACTGGCGCGCGATCTGGTCGGCGCGGAACTTCGGCAGCCCCAGGTCCGCCATGACGGCGCGCCGCTCCTCGGCATCGAGGTCGGCGAGGTGCCGCGGCGGCATGCCACGGCGGGGGGCGTCGAAGACGAGCGGCAGGGGGGCAGTCATAACCTCTCCAGTGTCCCATCCGAGCGCGGTCGCGCGGGTGCCGGGGCGGGCGGCGCTGATCACACCACCCATGAATCTCCGGCAAGTCCGACATACCTGCGACAACGGGCAATATCCGTGCACTGGTCATAGCTATCCGCAATGATCGAGTTATGACAGCCGACGCCGCACACCCCGGGGACGCTGAACACCCGGAGCCCGAGAAACTGATCGACAAGCCGACCGACACGAGAAAACCCGATCCGACCATCGACCGGGCGCTGAAAACCCGCACCGGCTACACCTGGCTGGCCCTGATCATCGCGGCGCTGCTGGGCATCGTGCTGCTGGTCTTCATCCTGCAGAATCTGGAGACGGCCCACGTCGAGTTCTTCGCCTGGCGGTTCCAGATGCCGATCGGCGTACTGGTACTGCTGTCGGTGATCATCGGGGCGCTGGTGATGGCGCTGGTCGGCGGCTGGCGCATCTTCCAGCTACGGCGCGCCGCGAAGAAAGTGGGCTGACGGGCGGGGGCTCCACCGTCGGAGCCCCCGGCCTCACAGCAGCGCCGTCAGCACCAGCCAGGACACGAATGCGGACGGCAACATGGAGTCCAGCCGGTCCATGATGCCGCCGTGTCCGGGCAGCAGGGTGCCCATATCCTTGATGCCCAGTTCCCGCTTGATCTGGGATTCGATCAGATCGCCGGTGGTGGCCACCAGCACCAGGCCCACACCCAGCAGCACGCCGATCATGGAATTCGCCTGCAAGAGCAAAGTGACCGTGAGCAGGCCGCCGATCACCGAGAACAGCAGCGAACCGCCGAAGCCCTCCCAGGACTTCTTCGGACTGATGGCGGGAACCATGGGATGGCGGCCGAAGAGCACCCCGGCGACATAGCCGCCCACATCGGAGCAGACCACCAGGATCATGAAGGTCAGCACCCGCAGATTGCCGTCGTCGTCGAGCAGCATGAGGACGGCGAAGGAGGCCAGCAGCGGCACCCAGGCGAGGACGAAGATGCTGATCGCGGTGTCGCGCAGGTAGTTTCGCGGCGTGGCGCGCAGCCCGTGGTCGAACAGCCGCCACACCATGAGGGCGAGCACGGTCGCCGCGAAGGCCCCCGCCACCCCCTCCGGACCGAACGGCCAGGCCAGCCAGATGACGGCCTGACCGCCTAGCAGCAGCGGAATGCGCGGCACCAGCACATCGGCCTCACGCAGCCGCTTGGCGACCTCCCAGGTGGCCACCGCCATAGCGACCGCGATCACGCCGACGAGAACCTTCGGCACGAACAGCAGGATCGCGATGAGCGACAGCCCCAACCCGAAACCGACCACCAGGGCGGCGGGCAGGTTGCGGCCCGCCTTGGACTTGCCGCCCTTGTCGCCGTCGGACGCCGGGACCGGATCCGGTATGGCGGCCGACGAACCCGCGCGCGCCGGATCGCCGGATGTGCCCGGGGTCGCGGGCTGCTGCGCCGCCCCCGTCACCTCCGACGGCGTCGCATTGTCTGCGGCGGCAGTATCTTCGGCCACGATTGTCCTGTCGCTCACTTGTCGTCCGTTCGTCCCTACCCCCGGCCGGCGCCGCCGACCGGCTCAGACCTCGAGCAGTTCCGATTCCTTGTGCTTGACCAGTTCGTCGATCTGCGCGACGTACTTGTGGGTGGTCTTGTCCAGTTCCTTCTCGGCGCGGCCGACCTCGTCCTCGCCCGCCTCGCCGTCCTTCTGGATGCGGCCCAGCTCCTCCATGGCCTTGCGGCGCACATTGCGGATGGAGATCTTGGCGTCCTCGCCCTTGGACTTGGCCTGCTTCACCATCTCGCGGCGCCGCTCCTCGGTGAGCTGCGGCACGCTCACCCGGATGATGTGGCCGTCATTGGTCGGGTTCACCCCCAGATCCGAGTTGCGGATGGCGGTTTCGATGGCGCCCAGCTGCGCGGCCTCGTAGGGCTTGATCACGACCATGCGCGGTTCGGGCACATTGATGCTCGACACCTGGGTGATCGGGGTGGGCGACCCGTAGTAGTCGATGACGATCCGGGAGAACATGCCCGGATTCGCGCGACCGGTCCGAATGGACCCCAGGTCGTCCTTCGCCACCGAGACGGCTTTCTCCATCTTTTCCTCGGCGTCGAAGAGCGCTTCTTCAATCACGGCGTTTCCTCCACAGCGTCATCGTTCGTTTCGGTCGGCGCGGTCCGTGCGGTTCACGTCCGCACCAACGTGCCGATCTTCTCACCGGCCACGGCACGGGCGATATTGCCCTTGGTCAACAGATTGAACACCAGGATGGGCATCTGGTTGTCCATACAGAGGCTGAACGCGGTGGCATCGGCCACCTTGAGACCACGCTCCAGGACTTCCTTGTGCGTGATCTCGGTGAACATGGTGGCGGCGGCGTCCTCGCGCGGATCCGCGGTGAAGACACCGTCGACGGCCTTGGCCATGAGCACCACCTCCGCACCGATCTCCAGGGCGCGCTGCGCGGCGGTGGTATCGGTGCTGAAGTACGGCATACCCATACCGGCGCCGAAGATGACGACGCGGCCCTTCTCCAGATGCCGTTTGGCGCGCAGCGGCAGGTACGGCTCGGCGACCTGCCCCATGGTGATGGCGGTCTGCACCCGGGTGTCGATCCCCTGCTTCTGCAGGAAGTCCTGCAACGCAAGGGAATTCATGACGGTGCCGAGCATGCCCATGTAGTCGGAGCGGGCCCGCTCCATCCCGCGCTCCTCGAGTTCGGCGCCGCGGAAGAAGTTGCCGCCGCCGATCACGACCGCGACCTGCACACCGGTGGAGACGACCTCGGCGATCTGTTCGGCGACCGTCTGCACGACATCCGGGTCGAGCCCCACCTTGCCGCCGCCGAACATCTCACCACCCAATTTGAGAAGTACTCGGCGATAGCCCTTGCGGTCGGGCGCCGTTTCCGGGTCCGTCATCGGTCTCCTTCTCCCTCGGCAGCGAGCCTGCGCACGCACATGAAAAGACCATCCCGATATGCGTATTGCACGGGACGGCGACGAGCTTTATCTATCCTGCCTCACGCGCGGGCGCGAGGGTGACCCGACCCTCGTTCCCGGTGAGAATTTCGGGGCAGTTTATCCGGTTTCCGCGCGGGCCGACAGCGCGGCCAGACGCGCCGCGGCGGTCGCGGTGGTGGGCACCTGCACGACCAGCAGCGATGCTGGATTCTCCACCGGTCGCGACTGGAACAGCTCGACCTCCACCTCGCCGACCTCCGGATGACACACCACGATGGTGGCCGGGCGGAATCGACGCACCGGATACTCCGCCCACCACTGCCGGAACTCCGGGCTGGCCTCGCGCAAACCGGCCACCAGCGCGGTCAGCCGCGGGTCGTCGGGACGGCGGCCCACCGCGTCGCGCAACTGGCCCAGCACCGCCCGCGCCGCCGCTTCCCACCGCGGCATGCGCGTCCGATTCTCGGTGTCGGTGAATATCATCCAGAGCAGATTGCGGCGCTCGGGCGGCAGGGCCAGCGGGTCGTGGCGCAGCAGCGCGTAGGCACGGTTCCACGCCAGGTAGTCGAAGGCGGCGTCGTAGACCGAGGCCGGGTTCGGGAGGACGGCGTCGACCAGGCGCTGCATCCGGGCGCGGTCGTCGGCGGCCCACTCCGTGTCCGGTTCGGTGAATCCGGCCAGGTGACGCAGGTGGCGATGCTGGTCGTGATCGAGCATCAGAGTGCGGGCGAGGGCATCGATCACCTGACGGCTGGCGGTCACGTCGCGGCCCTGCTCGAGCCAGGTGTACCAGGTCAGGCCCACACCGGAGAGCTCGGCCACCTCCTCGCGGCGCAGACCCGGGGTGCGGCGGCGCGCGGGGTCACCGTAGGCCCGCAGCCCCACGTCGGCCGGTTGCAGTTGCGCACGCCGGGCCCGCAGGAATTCGGCCAGCCGTGCCCGCCTGCCGCGCTCGGACCCGTGATCGCCCTTGGCGTCTACCATGTCGCAGCCCTCCCCGCGCGAAACCTGGGTAGCAGTATCGCTACCAGGACAGGAATCTGCCCGGCTTCGTAGCGTGATTCTCATCGGAGAGCCGAAACGGCAAGAGAATCAAGGGAGTACGACATGTCCCGACCGAACGGACCGGTACTGGTCATCGGCGCCACCGGACGCCAGGGCACCGCCACCGCCACCGCCCTGCTGGACCGCGGTCGCCCGGTGCGGGCATTCGTCCGCGACCCGCACGCGCCCGCCGCGGTCGCGCTGCGCGACGCGGGAGCCGAACTGGCCGTGGGCGATCTCGACGACGAGGATTCGCTGCGCAAGGCCATGGACGGCGCACACGGCGTCTTCCTCATGCTGACCATGATGTCCGGGGCGAATATCAGCCTCGCGGGCGTGGCCGAGGAACAGCGGCGCGGCCGCCGCATCGCCGAACTCGTGGGCGAACTCGGCATCCCGCATCTGGTCTACAGCTCGCTCAGCGGGGCGGGTGCGGGCTCCGGCATCGAGTACTACGCGTCGAAGGAGCGCATCGAGGACCGCATCCGCGAGTTGGAGCTACCCGCCACCATCCTGCGGCCGGTGCTGTTCATGGACAATTTCGCCACCTACAACCGGCCCACCCGGGATGGTGACCACCTGGTGCTGGCGCTGGCCGTCGCGCCCGAGGTGCCGATGCCGCTCATCGCCATCGCCGATATCGGGCGATTCGCGGCCGTGGTCTTCGACCGGCCCGAGGAGTTCATCGGCCGCACCATCGAGTTGGCGGGCGATGTACTGACGCCCCCGCAGATCGCCGAAAAACTCGCCCGCACAGCCGGATTGCGCCCGCGCACGGTGCAGATCCCGATCGAGCAGATCCAGGCCTTCGACGAGCAGGTGGCGAAGATGTTCGCCTTCTTCAACACCCACCCGCACGCCGACATCGACCTGGACGGGCTCCGCGCCGCCCATCCCGACCTGCACGACCTGGATACCTGGCTGCGCGCCACCGACTGGCAGCCGTGAGGCGCACGCCACCGCACCGGCACGAAGGCTGACAGCTTCCCCGGCGTAGCATCGGCCCATGTCCGTCGACGTCGCGACCACCATCGAGATAGCTCGGCCGCGGGCGGAGGTCGCGGCCTTCGCGGGCGATCCGGACAATGCCACGCGCTGGTACACGAATATCCGGTCCGTGCAGTGGCTCACCGCGAAACCGGTGGGCGTGGGCTCGCGGATGGCGTTCGTGGCGCGGTTCCTCGGACGCGAACTCGCCTACACCTACGAGGTGCGGGAACTGGTGCCCGGCGAACGATTCGTCATGAGCACCGCGGCGGGGCCGTTTCCGATGGAGACGACCTACACGTGGGAGGACACGGCGGACGGCGGAACGCGTATGACGCTGCGCAATCGGGGGGAGCCCACCGGATTCGCGAAGATCGCCGCACCGGTTCTGGTCGCGGCGATGCGTTCGGCCAATCGGAAGGATCTCGAGCGGCTGAAGGAACTGCTGGAGGCGCGATGAGGCGGTAGAGCGATCGAGGGCGCGTCATACCGCGACTCACGCCCGGCCGACCTCGCCGCCAGCTGTCGACCGGCCTCGCGGCATCCCACCCCGCCGCCTCCGCCGTTCCTGACAAATGAAACAGTCCCTCGCGCAATCTCGTTGCGCGAGGGACTGTTTCGCTGTGTCAGGCGATTACGCCTGGCCGACCTCGAAGCGGGCGAAGCGGGTGATGGTGACACCGGCCTCGTCCAGCAGCTGCTTCACGGTCTTCTTGTTGTCGGTGACCGACAGCTGCTCCAGCAGGACGACGTCCTTGTAGAAGCCGTTCACGCGACCCTCGGTGATCTTCGGCAGCGCGGCCTCGGGCTTGCCCTCCTCGCGGGCGGTGGCCTCGGCGATGGAGCGCTCCTTCTCGACCACGTCGGCCGGAACCTCGTCGCGGCTCACGTACTTGGCCTTGAGCGCGGCGACCTGCATGGCGGCGGCACGCGCGACCTCGGCGGCGGCGTCGCCCTCGCCCTGGTACTCGACCAGGACGCCCACGGCGGGCGGCAGGTCGGTGGCACGCTTGTGCAGGTAGACGGTGGTGGTGCCGTCGAAGGCGGCCACCCGGCGCAGCTCGAGCTTCTCGCCGATCTTGGCGGCCAGCTCCTGCACGGCCTGGTCGGCGGTCTTGCCACCCAGGTCGACGGCCTTGAGGGCGTCCAGGTCGGCCGGACGGGCCTTGGCGGCCGCGGTCACGACCGCGTTCGCCAGATCCTGGAACTCCTGGTTCTTGGCGACGAAGTCGGTCTCGGAGTTGATCTCGATCATGACGCCGTCCTGCGCGGCGACCAGGCCCTCGGCGGTGGCGCGCTCGGCGCGCTTGCCGACATCCTTGGCGCCCTTGATGCGCAGGAACTCGACGGCCTTGTCGAAGTCGCCGCCGTTCTCCTCGAGAGCCTTCTTGCAGTCCATCATGCCGGAGCCGGTGAGCTCGCGGAGCCGCTTCACATCGGCGGCGGTGTAGTTCGCCATCTGGGGCGAGCCTCCTGTTGTGAGTAAGTCTGTGGTGGTCACACCTTGCCGACCGCTACCCAACGGAAACGGTCGGCAAGGTGAACAAAGCCTCGCGGCTGAGAATCAGAAGTCGGCCGGGGTCTTGGTGGCCGGGTTCTCCTTCAGCTCCGCCTCGGCGGCGGTTTCGGCGGCCGGGGCTTCCGCGGGAGCCTCGGCGGTGGCGCCCGCCAGCAGCTCCTGCTCCCACTCGGCGAGCGGCTCGCCGGCGCCGGCCTCGGGCTTGGCATCACCGGTGGCGCGCGCGGCACGGGCCTGCACACCCTCGGCGACGGCGGAGGCGACGACCTTGGTCAGCAGCGCGGCCGAGCGGATGGCGTCGTCGTTGCCCGGGATCGGGTAGTCGACCAGGTCGGGATCGCAGTTGGTGTCCAGGATCGCGATGACCGGGATGTTCAGCTTGCGCGCCTCGCCGACGGCGATGTGCTCCTTGTTGGTGTCGACGACCCAGATGGCCGAGGGCACCTTGGCCATATCGCGGATGCCGCCGAGGGTGCGCTCCAGCTTGTTCTTCTCACGCGTCAGCATGAGGATTTCCTTCTTGGTGCGACCCTCGAAACCGCCGGTCTGCTCCATCGCCTCGAGCTCCTTGAGGCGCTGCAGCCGCTTGTGCACGGTCTGGAAGTTGGTGAGCATGCCGCCCAGCCAGCGCTGGTTCACGTAGGGCATGCCGACGCGGGTCGCCTCGGAGGCGATCGACTCCTGGGCCTGCTTCTTGGTGCCGACGAAGAGGACGGTGCCGCCGTGCGCCACGGTCTCCTTGACGAACTCGTAGGCCTTGTCGATGTAGGTCAGCGTCTGCTGCAGATCGATGATGTAGATGCCGTTGCGGTCGGTGAAGATGAACCGCTTCATCTTCGGGTTCCACCGACGGGTCTGGTGACCGAAGTGCGCGCCGCTGTCGAGCAGCTGCTTCATTGTTACGACAGCCATGGCTCCCGTATCTCCTCTTATCGCTGGTTGACGCAGAAATCGGCGATCTCTGCCCTGGCGCCCGCGGCCACCGGAACCCACGACGCACCTGCTGAACAATCGATGTTCAGCGGAACGCGATGGGACCAGCCGGCGACCCTCGATGCGGGCGCGCGAAGTCGGTCTGCGTACGCAAACCGCTGGACCAGTCTACGGGGGTGACGGGTCAGACAGAAATCGGGTCTCGCGAGGGAAGAGACGGGTATTCACATCGGCGCGTGTCATCCACACTCGCCGATACCGGGATTCCATCGCCGACCTGCCGATACGACGCTGGATACATGTATCGGATCACAACGCCCAGCCAGGACCGGGTCGCCCGCGACCGGCTCGCGCTGGGCGGGGTCGCTGTCCACCGGCTCGCGCTGGGCCGGGCCGTCCTCGGCTGGCTCGTGCTGACCGCCGCGGTATCGCCCACCGGATCGGCCGCGCCGAAGGACGCGTTCGACTGGCCGCTGCGTCCGCGTCCGGCGGTCGTGCGGGTCTTCGACAATCCGGAGCACGACTGGCTACCCGGACATCGCGGGGTGGACCTGGCCGGTGCCGCCGGACAACCGGTGCTCGCCGCGGCCGACGGGGTGGTGGCTTTCGCCGGAACGGTGGCGGGCAAATCCGTGGTGTCGGTGGACCACGCGGGCGCACTACGCACGACCTACGAGCCGGTGCGGGCCACCACGGCGGCGGGGCGGCGAGTGACACGCGGGACCGTGCTCGGCGTACTGGAGCGCGGCGACCACGGCTGCCCCGGAGTGTGCCTGCACTGGGGGCTGCGACGCGGACGGACGTACCTGGACCCGCTGCCCCTGGTCAGGCCCACGCCGCTGCGCTTGAAGCCACTGGCTGACATCACCGGCACCCCCGCAATCCCCACAGCCGGGCACAACCCACGATTCCCGCAGGCGGGCGCGCACCGCGATCCCCGGCGGCCACGCGTGCACCGCGACGCGGGTCACGGTTCGAGCCGCGACAGTCCGAGGGTGAACACCGCCACCACGCAGGTGACCGCGATGATGGCGAGGGATACCACGACCACCGCGAATCGACCGTCGCTCCAGTTCGCCCGGGGGCGGGTGTGCAGGGTGCGCGCACGGCGCACCCCGACCGCCACCACCAGGACGAGCGCGAGGGCCGCCGCCACCGGGGCGACGGCCGCCGGCCGCCAACCGCTGACCGCGGCCGCGTGCAGCAGCAGAACCGCATTCGCCATCGCGGCCACGGCGGTGCGCCACCACGCCAGTGCGGTCCGCTCCGCCTGAAGGCCCTGTTCGGTCGTCGGAACTCCGCTCACGACAACAGCATTCCGATACCCGACAGCACCGAGATGACGGCGATGCCCGCCGACAGGATGGGCACCATGACCGTGCGCGGCAGCGGATCGCCGCGCCGCATGGCGGCCGTCACCTGCCGCCAGCGCCCGTACGCGCCCACCGCGATGGCGATCGCGAGCACTATGCAGCTCATTCCCACCGCCGTGCGCAGCCCGTGATGCCGGAACGGTCGCACCAACTCGTGCACCGCCACACCGCCCGCCAGCAATCCCAAAGCCGTCCGCATCCAAGCCAGAAAGGTGCGCTCATTGGCGAGTGTGAAGCGGTAGTCCACCTCTTGTTCGTCGTCGTCCACGGGGGTGGGGTGACTCATGGCACCAGTCTCCCCCGGCCGCCGAGCCGATGTCGGAGCACCCGTCGGCGAGTCCGCTGCGAGCAGGCGTCTGTTCGTGCTCCCGCAGCGAGCGACCTACAGCTGCCGGTGTACGGGTCCGGGGCGGCCGACGAGGGCAGTGGCGGCCAGCGAGGTGGCGGCCAGCGATCCGTCTCGGCACCGGAGCGCCGCGCGGCAGGTACGGAATTCGGCCACGGTGGCGAGTGACATAGCTTCCCTGCCGCATTGGCCCGCCGCCATTGCCGACAGCAGGATGGAGCCATGTCGATCCGTCCCGTCCCCACCCCGTTCACCTATCCCGAGGTCGGTGCGACCAAGGGTGAGTTCCCGTCCGGCTACCATCATTTCCGGATTCGCAGCCGGATCGGGTCCGGGCGGGAGCTGTTCGAGCGGGCGGGTGCGGACATTCGGGCGTATCGCATGCAGCGGGGTACCGGGATCTTCCGGGAGGCGAGTACGCCGGTCGCCGAGGTGGGGACGCGGCTCACGGTCCGGCTCGGGGCCGGCCCGGTCGCCATCGTCGCGCCGTGCCAGGTCGTCTATGTGCTGGCGGAACCGAACCGGCTCGGCTTCGCCTACGGCACCCTGCCCGGCCATCCGGAGTGCGGGGAGGAGCTGTTCGCCGTCGAGTACGACCCGGCCGACGAGTCGGTGTACGGCGTGGTCGCGGCGTTCTCCCGGCCCGACACCTGGTACACCCGGCTGGGTGGCCCGGCGGTGCGAATCATCCAGCGCTACATAGCGGGTCGGTACATCGATGCCGTCCGCCCCGGTCAGGCCTGACCGGTCTCGAATCGGCTGATCTTGTCACCGTCCACCTCGAACCGCCAGGCGGTACGCATGGCGCCCCAGCGGCTGTTGGAGTAGTCGGCGACCAGCGCCCGCCCGCCTTCGCTCACCGACTGGATGTCCATCCGTCCGGCGGTATCGAAGATCTCGCTCGCGGTCCACTGCCGTAGATCGCGGTCGGACCCGTCGTCGGACATGGTCGCGTCGGCGGTCAGCACCCCGTAGAAGGCATCGCGGTCGCCCGCATTGAGCGCGTCGACGAACCGCCGCACCACGGGATCGAGTTGGTCGGCCATCGCAAACCCTTTCGACTCGGTGTTCACACATTCCGGTCAGGTACGACTGCACTACCTTCAGCTAACGTACCGCAACCGACGCGAGCGTTCCTATCGAGCCGCGGCGGCCTCGGCCTGTTCGCGCTCGGCCAGATCGGACTTCCACTGACGGAAGCCCTCTTCGGTGCGGCCGCGCCGCCAGTAGCCGGAGATGGAGGATGCCCACTCCGCGGAGATGCCGCGTTCCTTGCGGATATAGGGCCGCAGCTGGTGCATGACCGCCTGGGCCTCGCCGTGGATGAACACCTGCACCTGCCCGTCGAGCCACGGCTCCGCGCGCACGGCCGCCACCAGCTTCTCCCCGGGTGCGGCCGTCCCTCGGTGGATCCAGGTGAGGCGGACGCCGTCGGGGCGTTCGAAGTCGAGTTCGTCGGTGGGACCGGCGATTTCAACGAAGACCCGGCCCACGGCCGAGGCGGGCATGGCCGCGCAGGCCGCCGCGATGGCGGGCAGGGCGGATTCGTCACCGGCCAGCAGATGCCAGTCGGCGTCGGGGCGCGGGGCGTACGCGCCGCCGGGACCGAACATCTCGATGACGTCGCCGGGGCGGGCGGTCGCCGCCCAGGGTCCGGCCACACCCTCATTGCCGTGGTAGACGAAGTCGATGGCGATCTGCTGGGCCTGGGGGTCGACCGAGCGCACGGTATAGGTGCGCATGGTTTCGCCGTCCTCGCCCGGAAACAGCAGTTTGACGTAGGCGTCGGTGAAATCGTTGGGCTGGAACGTGGCGAATTCGGGACCGCCGAGGTGTACGCGAATCAGGTGGTCGGTGAGCCGGTTGGTGCTCTGGACGACGAGTTTCGTCCGAGGACGTGCGGGACGAGCCAAGTGAATCACCTCCGTATTAGGATTACCTAACAAACTGTACGCCTGGCTGACGATAGTTCGCCGATACAGTCGCGATACGACGGTGAGGGATGGATCACAGCGCCCTCAGGCGCGCGGGTGAGCTTGGTCGTGCACCTTCTTCAGACGGTCGATGGAGACGTGGGTGTAGAGCTGCGTGGTGGCCATACTCGCGTGGCCGAGGAGTTCCTGGACGACACGCAGATCCGCGCCGCCCTCCAGCAGATGGGTGGCGGCGGTGTGCCGCAGGCCGTGCGGCCCCATGTCGGGAGCCCCGGGGATGGCCGAGATCACCTCGTGCACAACGGTTCTGGCCTGGCGCTGGTCGATGCGGCGGCCACGGCGGCCGAGCAGCAGGGCACGGCCGGAATCGGCGGTGGCCAGGGCGGGGCGCCCCCGCCGCAACCAGTTCTCCAGGGCGGTGTCCGCCGGGCCGCCGAAGGGCACCGACCGCTCCTTGTTGCCCTTGCCCAGCACCCGCACCAGTCGACGCTCCCGATCGACGTCGTCGACGTCCAGCCCGCACAGCTCACCCACCCGAATTCCGGTGGCGTACAGCAACTCCACGATCAGCCGGTCCCGCAGTGCGAGCGGATCCTCCTGCGCCGCACCGGATTCCGCCGCATCCATGGCCGACCGCGCCTGCTCGCGCCCCAGGACGGCGGGCAGCACCCGATGTGCGCGCGCCGACCCCAGCCGCGGCCCCGGATCGACCGCCAATCGCCCCGTATGCGTCAGCCAGGCGGTGAACGTCCGCGCCGAGGACGCCCGCCGCGCCATGGTGGTCCGCGCCGCCCCCTTGGCCGCCTGCGCGCTCAACCACGACCGCAACAGCGCCACGTCCACCTCCCCCACCCCGGAGTCGGCCGACCGCTGCACCAAATGCTCCAGCAGCGACCGCGCATCCCCCACATAGGCTCGCGCCGTATGCTCCGACCGGTTCCGCCCCAACCGCAGATGCCGCCCGTATTCCACCAGCAACGCATCCAAATCCTCGGGCAGACCACTCATACCCCCATGATTCCCCCTCCCCCGGCCACTCCCGCAAGCGACGCGCCACCGGACCACGCGGCGGCGCGAAGCAGCACAGCGCTACGCCGACCACCAGCCGCGAAGCCAGCGGCCTTCGGCCGTGCGACGCTGCGAGTGCCGTGGCACCCCGTCGGCCGACCGTGACGCGGCCGATTCTCAACTGTCCGGTTCCTGTCGGGCCGCTCCGGCACCACGTTCGGCGGCATCATGCACCACGAGCACGACGGGCGCGACGGCCGGTCCCGACGCCGTCGGCTTCCGGCTCCGCACTCCGCCAAACATCCGGCCCACCGCGCGATCAATACACCGTAGACGGCGTCGCGCAAGTCCTCCGGGGTGAACCCGTCCGGCTCGAGGGTGTCCTGCCAGGCTTCGTATTCGCCGGTAGCACAGCAGACTAACGAGGGGATCATCGGCGACTGGTACGTCACTGCGGTGGAGCACGCGTACGCGGCGGGCACGCGCACGCGGGCGACACGACCGTGGGCGACACGGGCGACACGACCGTGGACGACACGGGCGTAGTTGATCGGATCAGCCGCGACGGCAGGGACAGTGGACCGCCGAACCACGGCGTGACCGGTATGTTCACGGCCGCGCGGCGGCGGCGAGTCGGTACCAGCCGTTCCCGTCGCAGGACACCAGACCGGCGAGTTCCAGGGCGCACAGGGCGGCGCGGACGGCGGGCACGGATAGTCCGGCGTGCTCGGCCAGCAGGCGGGGCAGGCGGGATCCGGTTGTCGGCAGGGCCGTGTAGACGGCGGCTTCGTCGCCGGCCAGGTTGTCCTCCGGGTTCGGCGGGACACTGCCCGGCAGGGAGAGCCGGAATGTGCCCACCTCGTCGACGATGTCCTCCGCGCCGGTGGTGAGCAGGGCCTCGCCCTCGCGGATCATGCGATGGCAGCC
Source organism: Nocardia otitidiscaviarum NBRC 14405 (assembly GCF_000308635.1). Lineage (GTDB taxonomy): Bacteria > Actinomycetota > Actinomycetes > Mycobacteriales > Mycobacteriaceae > Nocardia > Nocardia otitidiscaviarum. The sequence goes on from NZ_BAGD01000097.1 coordinate 95,198, forward strand.
GACCGAGGCCGCCGAGGTCACCGGACCGGGGACTGCGAGGGCGGGGCGGCTCAGGCGGCGCGCCCACTTCACGGTGTTGCGGGCGCCGCTGCGCAGCCCGGCCTCGACCACCACCACACCGTCTGCGAGGGCGGCTATCAGCCGGTTTCGGGCGAGGAAGTAGTGCTTGCGGGCGGTGACGCCCGGCGGGTACTCGCTGATCACCAGCCCGGTGTCGGCGATCTCGGCGAGCAGCCGGTCGTGCTGTACGGGGTACGGGCGGTCGACCCCGCATGCCAGGACCGCGACCGTGACGCCCCCGGCCGCGAGCGCCGCCCGATGCGCCATGCCGTCGATGCCGAAGGCGGCACCGGAGACGATCGTCCACCCACGAGCGGCCAGCTCACCGGCGATCTCGCCCGTGACCTGGTTCCCGTATCCGGTGCTGCACCGCGCGCCGACCACTGCCACCGCCTGCTCCGTGCACTCCGCCAACGACCGCGGCCCGCGCACCCACAGCACCAGCGGCACCGCGCCGCCCTCGTCCGCACCCGGATCGAGCTGGCTCAATCCCAGCACCCGCCACGCGGGCCATTCGGCGTCATCGGGCGTCACTACCCGTCCACCGATCCGCTCCATGAGCTCCAGATCCCGTTCGGCCCTGTCGATTCCCCTCCGCGACTCGGTCGGGCCCCGCAGCGTGTCCGGTAACGCGCACTCCCGCACCGCCCGCGCGGCCTCCACCACTCCGACCGATTCGATCAGCGCCGAGAGCGGCGCACACGGCCCTTCGACAACCCGAGACAGGTACACCCACGCCAACCGACGGGCCTCCGAATCAACGTAAGGTACAACGGTTTCGGTGCTCAACGGCACGCCAGCAACGTCGGTTCCACCCACCGCAGCGCTTGCGCTCACCGCACCGGACACCCCCGCCTCCCGCGCCGCGCCCAACCCACCCTGCACTCCCGTGGCACCCGCCACGCCGTTCGTGCTCACCACGCCACTCGCACCCGCCACGCCGCTCATGCTCACCACGCCACTCGCACCCGCCACACCGCTCGTGCTCGCTGTGACTCTCGTGCGCAACTCGCTTGCCGCACTGGCCACGTCGGTATCGGAGGTGTCCCGCTGGCGGCGGAGCGCGGTATCCCGACCATCCGGCGCGCGAGTCTGCCACGCACCCGTATCGGTGCCCGGGTCGGCCGTACCCGAACCGGAAGCGGCTGACCCTGTATCTGGTTCGGTCGGACCCGCATCCGTGCCACCCGCGCACGCCCCTACCCCAGCGGCCGCACATCCAGACGCAGAGGCAGACGCACACGCATCCGAATCCGGCATCGGTACAGACATCGGCGTCGGCGTCGAACACGGTGTGGGAGGCGGTCCAGGCAGCGGCAACGCACACGGCGTGGGACGTGATGCAGGCTGCGGCTCGCTCATGATGTCCCCCGCTGCCGAAAGGTCAATGCCTGCAATACATCCTGCGCGGTGGGCACCTCGCCGCCGCGCAGGTCGCAGATGGTCCAGGCGACGCGGATGGCGCGGTCCGCACCGCGTGCGGACATTCGGCCGTGTTTGAGCGCGTTCTCCACCGGTGCCAGCGCCTCGCGTGGCAACCGGAAGCGTTGCCGCAGCACATGTCCCGGCACTTCGGCATTGAGCGACCAGCCGACCGCCTTCCAGCGGTTGGCCGCGACCTCGCGGGCGGCGGTGACGCGGGCGCGCACGGTTTCACTGCTCTCGGCCTTCTCGCCGCTGAACGCACCCGCCGCCTGCGCGTGCATCTGCACCCAGAGATCGATGCGGTCCATCAGCGGGCCGGACAGTTTGCCCAGGTAGCGGCGACGGGCCAAGGGGGCGCAGATGCAGTCGATATCGCGGGCCGGTGCGCACGGACACGGGTTGGCGGCCAGGATCAGCTGGAACCGCGCGGGGAAGCGCGCGACCCCGTCGCGTCGCGCGATGCGCACCTCGCCTTCTTCCAAAGGCGTTCGGAGAGCTTCCAATACAGCCTTGGAAACCTCCGCGCACTCATCGAGGAAGAGAATGCCGCGGTGCGCCCGGCTGACCGCCCCGGGCCGGGCCGAGGGTGAGCCGCCACCCACCATGGCGCTCACCGATGACGAATGATGCGGCGCGACGAAGGGGGCGACCGTGATCAGTGGGTGGTTGCCGGACAGTGTGCCCGCCACCGAGTGAATGGCCGTCACCTCGAGCGACTCACGTTCGCTCAGCGGCGGCAGCAGCCCCGGAAGTCGCTGGGCCAGCATGGTTTTGCCAATGCCGGGCGGGCCGGTGAGCAGCAGATGGTGCCCGCCCGCGGCGGCCACCTCCAGCGCCCACCGCGCCTCGTCCTGACCGACCACCTCGGTGAGATCACCACCGGTCCAGGTCGGTGCGGGCTGCACGCGGTCGGGGGCGAACAGATCGCCGTCGCCTCGCAGCCAGTCCAGCAGCGCGCGCAGGGTGGGTGCACCCAAGACCTCGATGCCGTCCACCAGTCCGGCCTCGGGCAGGGCCGCCATGGGCACCACCACCGTGGACCGTCCGGCCGTGCGCGCGGCCAGTACGGCGGGCAGTACGCCCCGCACCCGGCGCACCCGACCGTCGAGGGCCAACTCACCCAGCAGCACTGCCTTGGCGAGCCGGTCGACCGGCACCGCGCCCGCCGCATCGAGCACCGCCGTGGCCAGCGCCAGGTCGTACACGCTGCCGACCTTGGGCAGCGTCGCCGGTGACAGCGCGAGCACCACGCGCCCGTCGGGCCACCGCTCCCCCGAGTTGGTGACCGCCGCCCGCACCCGATCCCGTGACTCCTGCAAGGTGGTGTCCGGCCGCCCCACGAGGTGCAGGGACGGCAGCCCCTGCCCGATATCGGCCTCGATCTCGACCAGCTGCCCGTCCACCCCCGCCACCGCCACCGAATACGCCCGCCCCAGCGGCATCAGAACACCCCCGGCAGATGTGTGATCTCCGGTTCCCCGCCGGGCGGCAGCAGCACGGAGACCACGTCGAAACGGATGCGCAGCCACGGCCCGGTCTGCTCCCGCAACCACAGCAGCGCCAGCTGCCGGATGCGCCGCTGCTTGGTGAAGGTCACCGCCTCGGCAGGCAGCCCGAACCCGACACCGCTCCGCGTCTTCACCTCGACGAAGGCCGTGACCTCCGCATCGCGCACGATGAGGTCGAGTTCGCCGTAACGGCACCGCCAGTTGCGAGCGAGCACCTCCATACCCGCGGCCCGCAGATACCGCGCCGCCAGCTCCTCCCCGCGCGCACCCAGCACCTGATTGTGCGGCCCACCGCCTGAACCCTGACCGCACGCTCCACCGCCCGGCGGAATGCCACCCGGCAAACCACCCTCTGGCAGCCCGCCACCCGGCGGGACCGCACCCGGCAGACCGGCGGTCGGCGGACCGGCAGTCGGCGGACCACCGTCCGGGAGCAGTACCGGTGTATGTGCGCCCTCGAGCGCTGGATGCTGTGCCAGCGGATTCTGTGCCATACGACCAGCGTGGGCGGGACCGCGATGGTCCCGCCCACGCTGAGCTGGGAGAACAGAAAGTCTGGGGATATCCGGCCGGGTTGTGGACAACCGGGCCTCCGGACCGCCTACTCAGGCAGCCGCAGGTCGGGTTTCTCCAGCTCTTCGATATTCACGTCCTTGAAGGTGATGACTCGAACATGCTTCACGAAGCGGGCGGGCCGGTACATATCCCAGACCCACGCATCGGACATCCGCACCTCGAAGTACACCTCGCCGTCCGCGTTCTGCGGCCGCAACTCGACCGAGTTGGCGAGGTAGAAGCGGCGCTCGGTCTCCACCACGTACGAGAACTGGCCGACGATGTCCTTGTACTCGCGGTACAGCGAGAGTTCCATCTCGGTTTCGTACTTCTCGAGATCCTCGGCGCTCATCGGGTGGAAAATCCTCCTTCTCGCCACACTGGCCACACTGGCTTATCAGAACATCATCCCGCATACGCGGTATCGGTAGCCACCCGGCCGGTCTCTCGTACGTTTCGCCACGATCGACGGTGCTCGGACGTGGGGCCGAGCCGGTTCAGCGCCTCGGTGTGCTCGGTGGTGTTGTAGCCCTTGTGGGCGGCGAAACCGTACCCCGGGAACTGCCCGTCCAATTCCACCATCATGCGGTCGCGCGTGACCTTGGCCAGCACACTCGCCGCCGCGATACAGGCCGCCGAGGCGTCGCCGCCGATCACCGGCAGCGAGGGTACGGGCAGGCCGGGGACCCGGAACCCGTCGGAGAGCACGTACCCGGGCGCGGGATCCAATCCGGCCACCGCGCGCCGCATGCCCTCGATATTCGCCACGTGGATGCCGATGGCGTCGATCTCCCAGGCCGGGATCACCACCACCCGCCATGCCAGCGCCACCCGCTGGATGACCGGGAACAGCTCCTCCCGCACCGCTTCGGTGAGCTTCTTCGAGTCGTCGAGTCCGGCCAACGCGGGCAGCGGTTTGGGCGGGAGCAGGCAGGCGGCGACCACCAGCGGTCCGGCGGAGGGGCCGCGCCCGGCCTCGTCCACCCCGGCGACCGGACCCAGGCCACCGCGGATCAACGCCGATTCGAGGGTGCGTAGCCCACCGGCCCGGCGCATCACCACCCGCGGCGGCCAGTCACCGCCCTCCCAGCGAATCTTCTTGCCGCTCTGCGCCTTCGCGTTCTTGGAAGTCGCCCCGCCACCGGCCCGTGCAGCGGCGGACCTGCGCACACCGTCGCGCGCGGCGCCCTGGGCCGCGCCATTGCCCGAAGTCCCCACCGGTCGATTATCTCTCCGTGTTCAGTTGGTCTGGGGGTTCTGCGACCGGATCAGTCCGATATGGCTCAGGGGCCAGATCTTGACCACCGCCTTGCCGCGCACATCGTCGATCGGCACGGTGCCGTCCAGTTCGTCGTCCATATGGGCGCGGGAGTCGGCCGACTCGTTGCGGTTGTCGCCCATGACCCACAGGTTGCCCTCCGGCACGGTGACGGGTCCGAATTCCCGCCCCTGGGGGTTCTGGCGGCCGTACGGCAGACCGGGCACATACGGGTACAGGTACTGCGCGTACGGCTCGTCCAGCGGCTTGCCGTCCACGATCACCCGGCCCTGGTCGTCACAGCACTGCACGGTCTGCCCGCCGACCGCGATCACCCGCTTGACCAGGTCGTTCTCATCCGGCGGCACCAGGCCGAAGATGGAGAAGAAGTTCTGCACCCCGCGCACCACGGTGTTCTCGGAGCGGATCGACCGATAGTGCTGGTTCCACGAGTCGGTCGGCCCGACGAAGACCACTACGTCACCGGGCTGGGGATCGCTCCAGTAGTAGCTCAGCTTCTGCACGTAGATGCGGTCGCCGGTGCCGTTGCGGCCGTGCAGGGTCGGCTCCATGGACTGCGAGGGAATGACGTAGGGGCGACCGATGAAGGTCACGACCACGGCGGCGATGATGGCCGCGATACCGATGAGCAGCGGCAGTTCCTGCCAGAACGGCCGCTGCTTCTTCTCCTTCTTTCCCTTCCGCGACGACCGGCTCCTGGGCTGGCCGTCGTCGGAGGAAAGGTTCACCGAGTCGCTCTCGTCTGCCACGCGGAACAGAGTAGCCCGGCACCGCGACTAACCGTGCGGTGCCGGGCTACTCGGCAGTTCCGGTGAGCGCCGTTGCGGCTGCTCGGGAAAGCTACTTCAGCGCTTTTCCTTGATCTTGGCGGCCTTGCCGCGCAGGTCGCGCAGGTAGTACAGCTTGGCGCGACGCACGTCACCGCGGGTCACGACCTCGATCTTGTCGAGGTTGGGGCTGTGCACCGGGAAGGTGCGCTCCACGCCGACACCGAACGACACCTTGCGCACGGTGAAGGTCTCGCGGATGCCGCCGTTCTGACGCCGGATGACGACGCCCTTGAAGACCTGGATGCGCTCCTTGTTGCCTTCGATGACCTTCACGTGCACATTCACGGTGTCACCCGGGCGGAACTCGGGGATATCGCTGCGCAGCGACTTTTCGTCGACGAAGTCGAGGGTGTTCATGTCCGTCCTTTGGGAAGTTCGCGCGAGCAGAGGAACCTGGCGGCACTGGTTGCGCTCGACCGGTTCGTACTCCGGATAATTGGGCGGTGCGTCGGGCGCGATGCGCCCAAGGCAACCTGAGCATTGTGCCAGATGGTCGGGCCGCCCCGGTAATCGGGTCGCCTTCGTCACCGATATCGGCGCGCTGCACCGGCCGCGGTCCGGCAGCTCAGTCGGCGACCTTCCGGCTACCGAGCCGATGCGTCGGCGGCGGCGCGGACGGGGCCGGGAGCACCGTGTGCTCCAACTCCTCCTCGGTGGCCTGCCGCACATGGACGAGATCCGGCTTCCCGGCGATGAGATCCTGCACGAAGATCTTGGCCTGGATGACCGGCCGCCGGTATCGCCGCTCGCGAATGATGGCGCGCCGCATGGTCCTCGGACGGGACCCGTAGCGCCAGCGCGCCCACGGTGATCCGGGGCGGGCCAGGCGCAGCCAGCCGATGACCAGCAGCGGCGGGAAGAACATGCCGAACAGACCGGTCCAGATCTTCCCCTTGGCAATGACGATGGCCGCGAGCAGCAGATTCGTGATGGCGAACACGCCGACCAGCACCCGCGCCGCCGTATCCGGCTCGTGCCGGACATCGTTGAGATCCAGCAGCCACAGCGGATGGAAGCCGAGCAGCAGCAGCCCGGTCACCGCCACGGCCACGAAGACCGCGTCCACGGAGGTGCGCCCCTGCTCCTCCCAGTACACGTCGCGCAGGTAGTAGATGAGCGCGAACTCGTCCAGCACCAGCGCCGCCCCCACGCCGAACACCGCCGCCAGCGCGCTGATGGTGCCGACACCGCTCTCGTACATGGTGACCAGGCCGACCCCGGAGGCCAGCACCATGATCACGCCGAACACCATGTGGTGGATATGGGTGTCCCCCGCCCGCACGTTCCCCGGCCACCACCGCACCTTCGCCCGGATCAACCGGACGCTGACGCGGATCAGCACGAATCCGAGAATGAAGCCGAACAGCAGGCACAGCAGCGGCAATCGTCCGTTCGGGATCACGACATCATCGAGCCACCGCCGCATTTCGTCCATCAGCCCGCTGACTCTCCGCTCCGTGCCCGCCTGTGCGGCCGCCGACGGTACGCGCCGTCGTCACGATCCGTTCGGCCGCCGAGCACCGGACCGCCCTGCCCATTGTGCAGCGGTCGCGAGCCACCGGCCAGCAACGCGGATGCGGCCGACGACGCGGGCGCGATCCGCTCAGCCACCGCCGCGGTAGCCGGGATGCTGCGGTGATCCCGTGTGGCCGTAGGGCGGTACTGCGGACCCGGCTGCCCATACGGATGCGACGGATGGTGGCCGCGCGAGCGCCACTCGCGGCGGTCGCCGCTCCCGTGTGCCGTTCGACACCCGGAGCGGCGACCGCGGCCCTCGGTCCGCCGACCGTCTACCCCGGTGTCTCCTACTTGCCGAATCCCGCGCGGCGCAGGGCATCCGCCATGGCGCCGCTCGGCGCGGGCTGGTTGCGGCGGTCCTGACCGCCGCGCCCCTGACCACCGCGATTGCCGCCCTGGCCGCCGCGCTGCTGCGGACGTCCGCCGCCGTTCGAGCCGCGCTGGCCCTGGCCGCGCGGACGGCCGCCGTCGGCCTGCTTGGCCTGACCCGGCTCGTCGTCGAGGCGCAGCGACAGGCCGATGCGCTGGCGCTGCACATCCACCTCGAGCACCTTGACCTTCACCACGTCACCGGATTTGACGACCTCGCGCGGATCCTTGACGAAATTGTGCGACATGGCCGAGACGTGCACCAGACCGTCCTGATGCACGCCGACGTCGACGAACGCGCCGAAGGCGGCGACATTGGTGACGACGCCCTCGAGCACCATGCCCGGCTTCAGATCGGCGACCTTCTCGATACCGGCGGCGAATTCGGCGGTCTTGAACTCCGGGCGCGGATCGCGGCCGGGCTTCTCGAGTTCGGCGATGATGTCGGTGACGGTGGGGACACCGAACTTCTCATCGGTGAACTCGGCGGGCCGCAGTGCGCGCAGCACCGTGGTGTTGCCGATCAGCTCGGCCATACCGCGACCGGTGGAGTCGAGGATGCGCCGCACCACCGGGTACGCCTCCGGGTGCACCGCGGAGGTGTCGAGCGGATCCTCGCCGCCGCGGATGCGCAGGAAGCCCGCGCACTGCTCGAACGCCTTGGGGCCCAGGCGCGGCACGTCCTTGAGCGCGGCCCGGCTGCGGAACGGGCCGTTCTGATCGCGGTGGGCCACAATGCTTTCCGCCAGCGAGCCGGCGATACCGGAGACCCGCGACAGCAGCGGCACCGACGCCGTGTTGACATCCACGCCGACCGCGTTCACCGCGTCCTCGACCACCGCGCCGAGCGACCGGGCCAGCAGGGTTTCGGACACGTCGTGCTGGTACTGACCGACGCCGATGGATTTGGGGTCGATCTTCACCAGCTCGGCCAGCGGATCCTGGAGACGGCGGGCGATGGAGACCGCACCGCGCAGCGACACATCCAGATCCGGCAGCTCCTGGGTGGCGTACGCCGACGCCGAGTACACCGACGCGCCCGCCTCGGACACCACGATCTTGGTGGGCTTGTTCTCCGGAATGCGCGAGATCAGTTCGGCGGCAAGCGCATCGGTCTCCCGGGAGGCGGTGCCGTTGCCGATGGCGATGAGCTCCACCCCGAAGCGGGCGACCAGTGCGCCCAGCACCGCCAGGGACTTCTCGGTCTGCCCCTGCGGCTTGTGCGGGTAGATGACCTCGGTGGCGACCACCTTGCCGGTGCCGTCCACCACGGCCACCTTGACGCCGGTGCGGTAGCCCGGATCCAGACCCATGGTGGTGCGGGTGCCCGCGGGCGCGGCCAGCAGCAGATCGCGCAGGTTGGCGGCGAACACGTCCACGGCGTCGCGTTCGGCGGACTGCCGCAACCGCATCCGGGTGTCGATGCCCAGGCTCACCTGGAGCTTGGTGCGCCACGCCCACCGCACGGTGTCCAGCAGCCAGGAGTCGGCGGCGCGGCCCTGATCGGCGATGCCGAACTCGAGCGCGATCCGGCCCTCGTAGATGGTGCGTTCGCCGGGGGCGGGCTCTTCCGCATCGGGTTCGAGATGCAGGGTGAGCACCTCTTCCTTCTCCCCGCGCAGCAGCGCCAGGATCCGGTGCGAGGGCAGCTTCTCGAACGGCTCGCTGAAGTCGAAGTAATCGGCGAACTTCGCGCCCGCCTCCTCCTTGCCCGCGCGCACGGTGGAGGTGATCTGTCCCCGGCTCCACATGAGTTCACGCAGTTCACCGACCAGGTCGGCATCCTCGGCGAAGCGTTCCACCAGGATGGCGCGGGCGCCGTCGAGCTGTTCGGCGGTGTACTGGGCGGGGTCGGTGGTCGGGTCGGTCAGCAGCGCGTCGGCCACCGGCTCGTGCCCGGCCTCGCGGGCGATCTGCGCCTTGGTGCGCCGCTTGGGCTTGTACGGCAGGTAGATGTCCTCGAGCCGCGCCTTGGTCTCGGCGAGCATGAGCTGCGCGTGCAGCTCGGCGTCCAATTTGCCCTGGCCGCGAATGGATTCGATGATCGACGCCCGGCGCTCGTCGAGTTCGCGCAGGTAGTGCAGGCGTTCGTCGAGCTGCCGCAGCTGGGCGTCGTCGAGTCCGCCGGTGACCTCCTTGCGGTAGCGCGCGACGAACGGCACGGTCGATCCGCCGTCGAGTAGTTCGACTGCGGCACGCACCTGCTCGTCCCGCACCCCTAGCTCATCGGCGATCCGGCGGCTCACGCTCGCCAGCCCGACGGTGCTCGGAGTTCCGGTGCTGTCTGCGTTGACGGTTTCGGAGGCTGTCGTCACGCCCGCAGACACTACCCGCGGCGGGTGACGCCGCGTCGAGGTGCCACTCCCGAAGCGCCGTGGCGGCACGCGAAACCGGTGGGCCGAATCCGCGAGCCGACGGCACGGCGCGGCGACGAGTCAGTCCGGCGGCAGCAGATCGGGGCGGCGTTCCCGGGTGCGCCGCAACGATTGTTCGCGACGCCAGGCGTCGATCTTGGCGTGATTGCCCGAGAGCAGGACGTCCGGGACGTCCAGACCGCGCCAGGAGACCGGGCGGGTGTAGCTGGGCCCTTCGAGCAGGCCGTCGGAGAACGAATCCTGTTCGTGGGACTGCTGATTGCCCAGGACGCCCGGAACGAGGCGGACGACGGCCTCGGTCATCACGAGAACCGCGGCCTCGCCGCCGATCAGCACGTAGTCGCCGATGCTCACCTCTTCGACCCGCACCCGGCGGGCGGCGTCGTCGAACACACGCTGGTCGATGCCCTCGTAGCGGCCGCAGGCGAAGACGAGATGCTTTTCGGCGGACCATCTTCGGGCGGTCGCCTGGGTGAACGGCACCCCGGCCGGGGTGGGGACCACGAGCAGCGCGTCGTCCGGGCACACCGCGTCCAGCGCGTCACCCCACACCACGGGTTTCATGACCATGCCGGGGCCGCCGCCGTAGGGCGAATCGTCCACGGCCTTGTGCACGTCGTGCGTCCAGTCGCGCAGATCGTGCACGCCGACCTCGAGGATGCCCTTCTCGACCGCCTTGCCCAGCAAGGCCGTTCGCAGGGGCTCCAGATATTCGGGGAAGATGGTGACGACGTCGATACGCATGGCGCTCACTCCGCGTCCAGCAGCCCTTCGGGCGGGTCGAGGACGATCCGGCCCTCGGCCACCGACACCGTCGGCACGATGGCGGTGACGAACGGCACCAGGATCTCCCGGCCCGCGGGCGGGAACGCCTCGGACGCCTTGATCGACAGCAGTTCTCCGGCGGCGGAGTGCAGCACCTCGGCCACGGTGCCGACGACGGTGCCGTCGGTGAGGGTCGCGGTGAGCCCCTCGAGTTCGTGATCGTAGAACTCGTCCGGATCCGCCGAGGGCGGCAGATCGGCGGTGTCCACCACGAACAGCGTGCCGCGCAACGCATCCGACGCCGTGCGGTCGTCCACGCCCACCAGACGCAGCAGGAGCCGGCCCGAGTGCTCCCGGGCCGACTCCACCACGTACTCCTGGGTCGCCGTCGCCCGCGGCAGCCGGCCTTTCAACACATTGCCGGGCGCGAACCGCAGCTCCGGTTCGTCGGTGCGGACTTCCACGACGAGTTCGCCACGCACCCCGTGCGATTTGGCGACCCGCCCGACGACCAGTTCCATCTACTGATCCGTGTCGACAACGTCGACGCGGATGCCCTTACCGCCGATCCCGGCGACCAGGGTGCGCAGCGCGGTCGCGGTGCGTCCGCCGCGGCCGATCACCTTGCCCAGATCGTCCGGATGCACGTGCACCTCGACGGTCCGGCCACGTCGGCTGGTGATCAGCTCGACGTGGACGTCGTCGGGATTGGCGACGATGCCGCGCACCAGGTGCTCGACGGCATCGGCGACAACGGCACTCATTACTCGGCAGCCTCGGTGGCGGCCTCGGCCTCGGCGGCCTCGTCCTTCTTGGCGGCCTTCTTCTTCGGGGTGACGGCCTCGGTGACCGGCTCGTTGTCGGCGGCGGCCAGCGCGGCGTTGAACAGGTCCAGCTTGGACGGCTTGGCGGCCTTCACCTTGAGGGTGCCCTCGGCACCCGGCAGGCCCTTGAACTTCTGCCAGTCACCGGTGATCTCCAGCAGCCGCTTCACCGGCTCGGTCGGCTGCGCGCCGACGCTCAGCCAGTACTGCACGCGCTCGGAATCGATCTCGATGAGCGAGGGCTCTTCCTTCGGGTGGTACTTGCCGACGTTCTCGATGGCCCGGCCGTCACGGCGGGTACGCGCGTCGGCGATGACGACGCGGTACTGCGGGTTGCGGATCTTGCCCAGACGGGTCAGCTTGATGCGAACAGCCATGTGCTGCGCCTTTCGTTTTTCGGCAGCCCCGAAGGACAGCCTGAAGTGGTCACGGCCGCAATTCAGCAGCCCACCCGAGGGTGGACCCGGTTTTGCGTTGAGTGTTGTGACCGCCGCGCGGTACGTAACCGGAGACGGGCTGACACTGTCCTCGATGAGGACGGTCGTCCATTCTGCCAGACACCGCGGACGCCGCGGAAATCGGCCTCGCCGGCGCCCCGCGCATCACTCTACGATCCGCGCGGCCGCCCGCCGTCGACTACGGAGGTGACCACGGGCAGCCCACCGGGTCGGCGACCGCGATGGGCTGCGGGTGCGGCATCGTCAGTCGGCGCTGCCGGTCAGGAATTTCACTATCAAACCGGCCAGTACGGCCGTGAGCAGGCCTTCCACGGAACCCACGGTGTTCACCTCATCAGGTTGGAGCTACACAAACATGTGAAGCATGAATGATTCACTTCTGGTTCGTGGCGGATTCCGGAGATTTCCGGCTCAGCGGTGGCCGGTGACCGGCGTGTGACGGGCGTAGACCCGGCCGCGCAGGACCACCCAGGTCGGGTGGGCGAGGACTTCCGGATTGGTACGCGGGTCCCGCTCGTAGACGACGAGGTCGGCCGGGGCTCCGGGTTCGATACCGGGACGACCGAGCCAGGCACGGGCATTCCAGGAGGACGCGCCCAGGGCGTCGTGCGGTGACAGGCCCGCGTGCATGAGGGCGGTGATCTCGTCGGCGATGCGGCCGTGCCGAATGGAACCGCCCGCGTCGGTGCCGGTGTAGATGGGGATTCCGGCGTCGTGCGCCTTGGCCACGGTGTCGCGGGAGCGGCGGTGCAGGTCGCGCATATGGGCGGCGTAGGTGGGGAATTTGGTTGCGCTGTCGGCGATTCCGGGGAAGGTGTCGATATTGACGAGGGTCGGCACCAGTGCGGTGCCGTGGGCCGCCATCGACGCGATGGTGTCGTCGGTGAGCCCGGTGCCGTGTTCGATGCAGTCGATTCCGGCGTCCAGCAAGCCGTAGAGGGCGTCCTCGCCGAACACATGCGCGGTGACCCGGGCCCCCTCCCGATGCGCGGCGTCGATGGCCGCCTTCAGGATGGCGTCGCTCCACAGCGGCCGCAGGTCACCGACGGAACGGTCGATCCAGTCACCCACGATCTTGACCCACCCGTCGCCGCGCCGGGCCTGCTCGGCGACGATCTCGGGCAGGTCGCGCTCGTCGTCGAGTTCGATGCCGAGTTCGCGGATATAGCGCTTGGGCCGGGCGATATGGCGGCCCGCGCGAATGATCTCCGGCAGATCCGCGCGCTCGTCCAGGAAGCGGGTGTCGATCGGGGATCCCGCGTCGCGGAGCAGCAGCGCCCCCGCATCGCGTTCGATCTCGGCCTGGGCCACGGCCCCGTCGTGATCCTCGTGGCCGCCGCCGTAGCGGATGCCCACATGGCAGTGCGCATCCACCAGTCCGGGCACGATCCAGCCGCTCTCACACAGGGTTTCGACCCCGGGCACCGGTTCGGCCGCGATGCGCCCGTCGCGCACCCACAGCTCACGAACCTCCCCGTCCGGCAGCACCACGCCCCGCAGCCGCATGCCGACCTCCTGTCGAGAGCCCTCAGTTCTTCGGGAACTTCAGCTTCGACAGATCGAAACCCTCCAGCCCCGGCGGCAATTCGTTCAGCCCGGCGGGCATGTTCGACACATCGGGCATACCCGCGGGCATACCGCCGGGCAGGCCCGGCATGCCGGGGAAGCCGCCCTTGACCTTCGGCGGAGTCGGTCCGCGGCCGCCCTTCTTGCCCTTCTTCCCCTTCTTGCCCTTGCCGCCGCCACCGCGGGAGCCGGGCAGGCCGAACTGGCGGCTCATCATGCCCATCATCTTCTTGGCCTCGAAGAAGCGGTCGACGAGCTGATTGACCTCGGAGACCGAGACGCCGGAGCCGTTGGCGATGCGCAGGCGGCGGGAAGCGTTGATGATCTTGGGGTTATCGCGTTCGGCGGGCGTCATACCGCGGATGATGGCTTGGACGCGGTCGAGCTGCTTGTCGTCGACCTGGGCCAGGACGTCCTTCATCTGACCCGCGCCCGGCAGCATGCCGAGCAGGTTGCCGATCGGCCCCATCTTGCGGATGGCGAGCATCTGGTCGAGGAAGTCCTCGAGGGTGAGCTCACCGGAGCCGATCTTGCGGGCGGCCTCCTCGGCCTGCTTCTGGTCGTAGACCTGTTCGGCCTGCTCGATCAGGGTGAGCAGATCGCCCATGCCGAGAATGCGGCTGGACATGCGGTCCGGATGGAAGACGTCGAAGTCCTCGAGCTTCTCACCGGTGGAGGCGAAAAGGATGGGCTGGCCGGTGATCTCGCGCACCGACAGCGCCGCACCGCCGCGGGCGTCGCCGTCGAGCTTGGTGAGCACCACGCCGGTGAATCCGACGCCGTCGCGGAACGCCTCGGCGGTGGTGACCGCGTCCTGACCGATCATGGCGTCGAGCACGAACAGGGTCTCGTCGGGCTGCACCGCGTCGCGGATGCCCGCGGCCTGCGCCATGAGTTCGGCGTCGATGCCGAGGCGGCCCGCGGTGTCGACGATGACCACGTCGTACTGCTTCTGCTTCGCCTCGGTGATACCGGCCTGCGCCACCTGCACCGGATCGGCGGCGGTGATCCCGAGCGGGTTGTCGCCACCGCCGATGGAGGTGCCCGGATGCGGTGCGAAGACCGGCACACCGGCCCGCTCGCCGACGACCTGGAGCTGGGTGACGGCGCCCGGACGCTGGAGGTCGCAGGCCACCAGCAGCGGCTGATGCCCCTGACCCTTCAGCCATTTGGCGAGCTTGCCCGCGAGCGTGGTCTTACCGGCGCCCTGGAGACCGGCCAGCATGATGACGGTCGGCGGGTTCTTGGCGAACCGCAGCCGCCGGGTCTCGCCGCCGAGGATATTGACCAGTTCCTCGTTGACGATCTTGACGACCTGCTGGGCCGGGTTCAGCGCCGCGGAGACCTCCGCGCCCTTGGCGCGTTCCTTGACCTTGGCGATGAAACCGCGCACCACGGGCAGCGCGACGTCGGCCTCGAGCAGTGCCAGCCGGATCTCGCGCGCGGTCGCGTCGATATCGGCCGGTGACAGTCGCCCTTTGCCACGAAGGTCCTTGAGGGCACCGGCCAACCGGTCGGACAGGGATTCGAACACCGATCGCGCTCCTGATCTCGAGGGACGTCACTCGGGTACCAGGGTAGTGGGACCGGCGGAGAAGGGTTATTCCAGGTTGCGGCGCGCGGCCGTGGCGGGGCGGCACAGGTCGTGGTTCTCCTGCACCACCATGCCCACCGCCTCGCGCGCGGTGAGGCCGAGTTCGAGGGCGAGTCCGTCCAGCAGCGCCCATTCGGCCTCGGTGGGCGGCTGGACGGCGACGGTCGAGGCGATGGTCATGGCGGTCACCGCCTGCTGTCCGGTGAGGGTGCGTCCGGGCAACCAGGAAACGACCCAGCGGTCGCCGCCGACACAGCGCGCGATGTGCTGGGTCAAGTCCGACGTCATCATTGACGCCGACACCACTTCAATTGCCACCGACTGCTCCCCTCATGCTCGCGATAGCTTTCTCTAGAGGGGGATATTAAGGTGCGGAACGGGGTACCCATACCTATTCCAGCAAATTGCACGCAACGATCGGATTAACTGGCAAACGCAGGGTTTGCCAGTTAATCCAACTACATGGCGACTGGTCAGAAAACTCTGCCGGAACCCATTTCCGTGTCCGATTCGGGCGATTTCTTCGGTTGCTGCGGCGGCACCACCGCGAGCAGCGCCGCCGCGATCTCCGCCCGCCGCTGCGGCGTGTCCCCCGGGCCCAGATCCAGGCAGAATACGTCCACCACGGCCGCGCCGAGGGTCACCGCTTTCGCCCAGAGCACATTAGCGCCCACCCGGGCCAGCGCACCCGCCAATCGGCTGAGCAATCCGATTCTGTCCTCGGCGCGCAATTCCAGCAGCACCCGTCCCGGATCGGCCGTTTCGGACCAGATGATCCGCGGCTCGGCCTGCGCGTAGGGACTGCGCTGCACCCCGCCCGCCTCGCGTTCCTTGCGCGCCAGCACGCCCGCCAGATCCAAATCGCCGTTGCGGGCCCGGATCAATTCCTGGCGCAGCAGACCGGGATCCGGCGGATCCCCGAATCGGGGCGCCACCACGAAGGTGTCGATGGCCGATTCCCCGGCCCCGCCCAGCGAGGCCGACAGCACCCGCAGTGAATGCACGGCCAGCACGCCCGCCGCGTCCGACAGCAGCCCGGGCGTATCGGGGGCCACGACCGTGACCACATGGGTGTAGCGCCCGTCCCCCGCGCGCAGGTCCACGTGCACCCCGCCCGCCTCGGCCTTGGCGACCAGCTCCGCCGGAATCGGATCCGGTTCCGGCAGCTCCTCCCCCGCCATGGACAGGCGGCAGCGGCGCACCAGCTCCGCGATGAGCGACGCCTTCCAGTCGCTCCATACACCCGGTCCGGTGGCCAGCGCGTCCGCCTCGGCGAGCGCGTGCAGCAGTTCCAGCAGCTGCGCGTCACCGTCGAGTGCTTTCACCACCGTGAGCACCGTGTTCGGATCGTCGAGATCGCGGCGGGTGGCGGTCTCGGGCAGCAGCAGGTGGTGACGCACGATGGCCGACAGCGTCCGCACATCGGAGGGCCACAGCCCCAGCCGCCGACCGATCTGGGTGGCCAGTTCCGCGCCCACCACGCTGTGGTCCTCGGGACGGCCCTTGCCCAGGTCATGCAGCAGCGCGCCGAGCAGCAGCAGGTCCGGACGGGACACCCGCGTCGACAGCGCGCTGGCCCGCACCACCACCTCCACCAGGTGCCGGTCCACGGTCCAGGTGTGGATGGCGTCGCGCGGCGGCAGATCCCGCACCACACCCCACTCCGGAAACAACCTGCCCCACAGGCCCGTTCGATCCAGCGCCTCGATGGCGTCCACCGCGTTGCGCCCCGAGCCCAACAGCACCAGCAGATCGTTGAGCGCTTCCTTGGGCCACGGTTCCCGTAGTTCCGGCGCGTCCTCGGACAACCGGTTGAGCGTGGTGGCCGACATGGGCAGCCCGGTCTGCGCGGCGGCCGCCGCCACCCGCAGGATCAGTCCGGGATCGCGTTGCGGACGGGCATCGCGGGCCAGCACCACCTCACCGGCGTGTTCGACCACCCCCTCATCGAGTGGTCGCCGTACCGGCATGCGGCGCAGCCGGGCGAGTCCGCGCCGCGGCAGGGCGTTGGCCGCGGTGCGCAGCCCGACATCGACGGAGTAGCTCACCGTGCGCGCCGCGTCCGACAGGGTGCGGGCCAGATCGAAGCGGTCGCCGATGCGCAACGCCGCGCCGATCTCGTCGGCGTCCTGGGCGCGCAGCTGATCACGCCCGCGCCCGGCCACCCGATGCAATTCGGTGCGCACGTCCAGCAGCCGCCGGTGCGCGAGTTCGAGCCCGCCGCCCGGTACGTCCGGACCGAGCCCCGGCATGGCGTCGGTCAGCTGGGCGATGGCGAGGGCGTCGAGCAGTTGGATATCGCGCAGTCCGCCGCGGCCGTTCTTGAGATCGGGTTCGGCGCGGTGCGCGATCTCCCCGCTGCGGCGCCAGCGGGTTTCGGCCTGCTCGAGCAGACCGTCGAAGCGGGAGCGGATACCGCTGCGCCAATCTCGGCGCACCCCGTTGACGAGCAGATCGCTCAGCGCCTGGTCGCCGACGATATGCCGCGCCTCCAGCATGCCGAGCGCGGCGGTCAGATCGTCGGCGGCCACCCGCAGCGCCTGCGGGACGGTGCGCACGCTGTGGTCGAGTTTGATGTGGGCGTCCCACAGCGGATACCAGAGCTGATCGGCCACCTCGGCGACGCGCTGCGGATCGACGTCGTCATAGAGCAGCACCAGATCCAGATCCGAGTACGGCAGCATCTCGCGGCGACCCAGGCCGCCCACCGCCACCACCGCCAGGCCGCTGTCGGGAGTGATGCCGACCTCGGAACCCTTGGTGGTCAACCACAATTCGAACAGGTCGACCAGCGCCTGGCGCAGCGCCTCGGAGTCCAGGCGCGGGGTGCGCGCACCGCCGCCCGCGTTCCTGCCCGCCTCCCCGAGCAGTTGATCGCGGGCACGGACCAGATCCGACGCCCCGTTGGCGACCACACCACCCGCGACCTGTTCGTTTCGCGCTCGCTCGAAACCCACGACCACACCACCCATCTCAGTTGTCCTGCCGCCGCGCGTCGGCGTGCCGACCCGCCACATGAGTGCGGCCCCGTTCCCACCGGTCCGGCGGGAGCGGGGCCGCCGCTCGAGCTGCTGTCCGCTTACAGCGCGTCGGAGCCGCGCTCGCCGGTGCGAACCCGGATGACCGACTCGACGGGGGTCACCCAGACCTTGCCGTCACCGATCTTGCCGGTGCGCGCGGCCTCCACGATGACCTCGACGACTTTCTCCACGGAGGCGTCGTCCACGACCACCTCGACCCGAACCTTCGGGACGAAATCCACGGAGTACTCCGCACCGCGGTAGACCTCGGTGTGGCCCTTCTGTCGCCCGTAACCCTGGACCTCGCTGACCGTCATGCCCAGCACGCCGGCCTGCTCGAGCCCGGACTTGACGTCCTCGAGGGTGAACGGTTTGACGATTGCGGTGATCAGTTTCATGCGTCATGCCTCCTTGACGGCGGTGGTACGTGTCGTGCCACCCACAGCAGCGAAATCGTATGCCGTTTCCGCGTGCTCCGACTCGTCCATGCCCGCGGACTCGGCTTCCGCGTCGGCCCGCAGGCCGATGGTGGCCTTGATCGCGAAGGCGATGACGGCGGCGACCACGAAGGAGTAGGCCAGCACCGCGACCGCACCCACGATCTGCCGCCACAGCTGGTCGACACCACCACCGTAGAACAGGCCGTCGACAGCGGTGGGCGCATCGGCGGTGCCGACGAAGCCGACCAGCACGGTGCCGATCACACCGCCGACCAGGTGGATGCCCACCACGTCGAGGGAGTCGTCATAGCCGAACTTGAACTTGAGGCTGACGGCCAGCGCGCAGATCGCGCCCGCCACCGCGCCGACCACCAGCGCACCGACGATGTTCACCGAGGCACAGGCCGGGGTGATGGCCACCAGGCCCGCGACGATGCCGGAGGCCGCGCCCAGCGAGGTGGGCTTGCCGTCGCGGATCTTCTCCACCAGCAACCAGGCCAGCATGGCCGCGGCGGTGGCGACGACCGTTGTGACGAAGGTTACACCGGCGACTCCGTTGGCCCCGACCGCAGAACCGGCGTTGAAGCCGAACCAGCCGAACCACAGCAGACCGGCGCCGAGCATGACGAAGGGCAGGTTGTGCGGGCGGAACGGCGTCTGCGGCCAGCCCTTGCGCTTGCCGAGGATGATCGCCAGCGCCAGCGCCGCGGCACCGGAGTTGATGTGCACGGCGGTACCACCGGCGAAGTCGATGGCCTTGACCTTCTCCATGATCCAGCCGCCACCCCAGACCCAGTGCGCGACCGGGAAGTAGACGACGGTCACCCAGACCGCGGCGAACAGGATCCAGGCGCCGAACTTCATCCGGTCGGCGACCGCACCCGAGATCAGGGCCACGGTGATGATCGCGAACATGAGCTGGAACGCCACGAACACGGTCGCGGGCACGGTGCCGACCAGCGGCACCCCGGCCGATTCCTCACCGAAGCCGGACATCAGGGTCCGTAGGCCGAAGTATTCGGCGGGGTCGCCGAGCAGGCTGCCCTTGTCCGTGCCGAATGCGGCCGAGTAGCCGTACAGCACCCACAGCACCGTGACGATGCCCATGGCGCTGATACTCATCATGATCATGTTGAGCACGTTCTTGCTACGGACCATGCCGCCGTAGAAGAACGCGAGCCCGGGGGTCATCAACAGCACGAGGGCCGCGCTTGTCAGCATCCAGGCCGTGTCACCTGTGTCGGGCGCGCCGATTTCAGCGCCCGCCAGGATTACGGGATCCACCACCTTGTCCTCCTCATCTCGGGCCTCGCCGGTGTACTGCTAACGAAGCCTGCAACGAGGGTCCTCAGTCGGTGTTTCATCCGTGATCCTTCGGCGTTTCGCCTAGGTGAACGGATGAGATTGCACTGTTGCCAGCGTGTTTCCCGATCCGCACGGCTGTTACGAACACATTGTGAGGATGATGTTGGTTCCCGGCGTCACGCCAGGTCGGGGCGGGTTTACCCGAGGAGCGCGTCGACGAAGGCGCCGGGCTCGAACGGAGCGAGATCATCGGCCCCCTCGCCCAAACCAACCAGTTTCACCGGCACGCCCAATTCGTGCTGCACCTGGAAGACGATGCCGCCCTTGGCGGTGCCGTCCAGCTTGGTGAGCACCACGCCCGTGATATCGACGACCTCGCGGAAGACCCGGGCCTGGGTCAGCCCGTTCTGGCCGACCGTGGCGTCGAGCACCAGCAGCACCTCGTCGACCGGGGCCTTCTTCTCGACCACGCGCTTGACCTTGCCCAGCTCGTCCATCAGACCGGTCTTGGTATGCAGCCGGCCCGCGGTGTCGACCAGGACGGCGTCCACCCCGCCCGCGATACCGGCGCTCACGGCGTCGAAGGCGACGGCGGCGGGATCCGCGCCCTCCTTGCCGCGCACGGTCTCGGCACCGACCCGCTCACCCCAGGTCTGGAGCTGGTCGGCGGCGGCGGCGCGGAAGGTGTCGGCCGCGCCGAGCAGTACCCGGCGGCCGTCGGCGACCAGCACCCGCGCCAACTTGCCGGTGGTGGTGGTCTTTCCGGTGCCGTTCACGCCGACCACCAGCAGTACCGACGGACGGTCGTCGTGCGGCAGCGCACGGATGGACCGGTCCAGTTCGGGACGCAGGGCCTCGATGAGGACATCACGCAGCACGGCGCGGGCCTGCTCGGTGGTGCGCACGCTGCGGGCGGCCATCTCCTCGCGCAGCCGCTCCACCACCGCGACGGTGGAGGCGGTGCCCAGATCGGCCATCACCAGGGTGTCCTCGATCTCCTCCCAGGAGTCCTCGTCGAGGTCGCCGCCGCCGAGCAGCCCGAGTAGGGACTTGCCCATGGCGTTCTGCGAGCGGGAGAGGCGCCCGCGCAGGCGGGTCAGCCGGCCCGCGGTGGGCTCGATCTCGGGGACGACCGGGGCCTCGGCCACGGAGGGGGCGGAGTCGGGGACGTCCACGGGGACCGGGGCGGACTGCACCGGGGCCTCGGGAACGGGGGTGGCGGTCGGGGATTCCACGGCCGCGGCCGGTGCGGAGATGACGTCGGAAGCGCTGGTCGCGGCCTCGGCGGCGGTATCGGGCGCACCGGCCCGCTCGGGCGCGGTGGCCTGATCCGGCGCGGCCTCCTTCTCAGCCACGTCAGACGTCTCAGGTGCGACAGTCCCGGCCGCCTCGGGCGTGTCGAGCTCGGACTCGGGCGCGGGGGGAGCCTGCGGACCCTGCTCGGGCTCCGGCAGACGCACGTCGGTGATGCCGCGCCGGGCCGCGTCCCGGGGGACCGCCGCGTCGTCGCCGATATGCGGCTGGCCCTCGTCGTCGGTGCGCTCGACCGGCGGCGTCGGTGGCCGCACCGGTTCCGGGGTGGGTTTCGGCAGTGTGGACGTGCCGCCGCCCTGGCTGAAACTGAAGCCGCCCGCTGCCGTGTAACCGCCCGACTTGTCCGTGACCTCCTTGGTCTCGGTGGTGTCGGGGGTCAGCGAGATACGCCGACGCTTGTACAGCACGAAGCCGGCGACGAAGGCCACCAGCAGCACCGCGGCGATTGCGGCAATCAGAATCCAGGCGTCTGCAGTCACGGCACCATCCTTTCAGAGAGTTCACCGCCGCCCGATTCGCCCACCTGTCCGTCGAGGGCACTCCGACCGGCCCGTAAGCCCTGCCGACATGCCGAATCGGACGACGGCGTGTGCAATAACACACAGGCCGGTCCACGAACCGGAGGACACGCCGGAACGAGTGTGCGCGGAGGCTCCATCTACCGACCGGTTTGGACGACAACGTGCCGAGCCCGCGAAGCAGCGGCGAATCCGACACCAAGACAATAGGATCGGCCACGTGACCGATCGAAATGTGCTTGGGGGACCGCTGGAGGAGTGTGGCACCGATCCTCTCACCGGCTTCTACCGGGACGGCTGCTGTAGCACCGGCCCCGAGGATCTGGGCAGTCATACGGTGTGCACCGTCGTGACCGCCGAATTCCTGGACCACCAGAAGTCGATCGGCAACGACCTGCTGACCCCGCGTCCCGAGAACAACTTCCCCGGCCTGCAACCCGGCGACCGCTGGTGTGTGGTGGCCGTCCGCTGGCTGCACGCCCACGAGGACGGCGTCGCCGCCCCCGTGATCCTGGCCGCCACCCACGAGAACGCCCTGGAGGTGATCCCCATGGACACCTTGCGAAAATACGCGGTCGACGTCCCCGACGACGTCAGCGATTTACTGTGAACACCGGAGTCACCACGCACGCCACCCCGAGCCGGGATGCCGCCGCGGACACCGCGACCCGGTGATCGCCCGTCAGCGCGAGGGCAGCAGGCGGATGGCGGTATCGCGGAGCAGGATCGCGGGGCGGGAGCCGGGAACGAGGAGGGCGGCGGCCAGCCGCAAACCGCGCTGTTCACCACTGGTGACGGCACGGTGACGATATTCGTAGCGAGACAGCGCCGCTCGGGGCAGTTCGGGAGTGCGGGCCAGTTCCTCGGCGAGGGTGTGCGCGCCGATGATGGCCGAACTGGAGCCGTTGCCGAACAGTGAGACACAGGAGGCCGCGTCGCCGAGCAGCGCGACCCGGCCGTTCGACCAGCTCGGCAGCCGCACCTGGCCGACCGAGTCGAAGTAGAGGTCGGAACCGGTGCGCACCTGGTCGAGCAGATCGGCGAAAATACCGGTGCGGTGGGTGAATTCGCCGATGATTATGCGCTTGTGCGCCGCCGTCTCGCGATAGTCCAGGCCCGGGATCTCCCCGCGTCGGAACATGAACGCCGCCAAGGGCCGTCCACCCGCCGGATGTACGGAGACCGACCGGCCGGGCGTGTTGTACACGAGCACTTCACGATCGTCACCGACCAAGCGTTCCACGGGCAGGGTGGCGATATAGATCCCCCTGTGCCGCAGGAAGTTCCGCTCCGGGCCGAAGATCAGCCGCCGCACCGTGGAGTGCAGGCCGTCCGCGCCGACGACACAGTCGAAGCGCTCCGGCGGGGCCTGCTCGAAGGTCACCCGCACCCCGGAGACATCCTGAACCAGCCCGGTGATCGTATCGCCCCAGCGGATCTCGGCCCGATCGCCCGCGGCGGCGAGCAGTACTCCCGCCAGATCGGCTCGGGCCACTTCGATTTCGTCTTCACCCTCTCCGAATGCCGATGTGCGCACCGTGGCTCGCCGCCGCCCGGTGCCGTCCACGAAGGTGACCCGCTCGACATGGGTCGCGCCCGCCCGCAGCTCGGGCAGCACCCCCATCTCGGTGACCACGTCCACGGCGGCCCCGCGCACGTCCACCGGACTGCCGCTGGTCCGCGCGCTCGCCGCCCGCTCGACCACGGTCACCGCGAAACCGTACCTGCCGAGCCAGTAGGCCAGCGTCGACCCCGCGATGCCGGCACCGGAGATCAGCACCTTGGCGCTCATGACATCCACCTCACCCGCGTCGGGGCGGTCCCACCTGTCCCGCCCTTTACGAGGATGCGACGAAAAGCCGCTCGGCGCACGAACTTCGGCGATCACGGATTTCTGTCGGCGCCCCGTGCGATGATGCGCCCACAACCGATCGGTCCGGGGAGGCGCGATGACGACGTTCGACACCATCAGGGATGAGTTCTTCCGATTCACCGGTGAGATCGTGTGGTGCACCATCACCACGGTCGATGCCGACGGTCGCCCGCGCTCGCGCATTCTGCACCCGATCTGGGAGATGCAGGGTGACCGTCCGGTCGGCTGGATCTTCACCAGTCCCTCGCCGATCAAGGCGCGCCATCTGGCCGCCAATCCGACTGTGGCGTTCAGCTATTGGAGCCCGGCGCACAACACCGTCTCCGGTGAGGCCGTCACCTCCTGGGTGACGGACGACGCGGTGAAGAAGCACGTCTGGGATCTGTTCACGACAGCGCCGGAACCCCTGGGCTACGACCTCACCACCTTCGGTGTGAGCGGCCCGGACGATCCGAAGTTCACCCTGCTACGCCTGGACCCCGACCGCGTGCAGGTGCTCGATGTCGCCACGTCGTCCGGGACCTTCACCCCGACCGTGGTCCGGCTGGGCAGCCCTGACTGACGCGACCGACCGGCCCGGCTCGAACCGAATCGTAGGGGCGGCGACACGGCCGGACCTAACCCGGTGCGGTCGGCGGCCCCGTGGACCACGTCGCCGCCGATCCCCCCCGGACACGCGGCGATGCCGCCCGGCCCGGGCGGCATCGCTTCTTCGCGTCGCGGTCGGTTCAGCGATCCGCGCGCAGCGTGTAGGCCTGCACGGCGGCCATGGCCGCGGTGAAGGCGGCGATCACCAGGATGGCGGCCACCCCGAGGGCGGTGGGGTCGAGCCATCCGGCGGCCAGCACCACCAGGCTGTCGACCGCCCACAGCGCGTTCACCGCGATGATCACGGCGGCGGCGCGGCGCGAAATCACCGGGCGGGTGGCCACGATCAGGACGTCGATCGCGTAGAGGATGAAGAAGGCCCCGACACCGAGCAGCAGCGGAGTGGACAGGCCCAGGGCCGAATCGAGCACTCCGGCGAGCGCCGCGACGAGGATTCCGGAGGCCAGGGTGGCGACGCCGTCGAAGGTGTAGGCCAGGCGCAGCGGGCTCATGCCGGCGATGGTGCGGGTACCGGTGGCGGTGGTGGCGGTCATGGGATTCGGAACCTTTCCGTTGGGTTTCGTGACTGCCGATACCGTCGCCCGAAATCCACTGCCGACCCCACCACATCCGCTGCCGAATACTGCCAGCCGCAGGTCGGAGCCTTATTTCGACATGCTGCCGAATCCGGATCGCAGTTGTGCGGCGATCATGCGCGCTGCCGAGTTCTGCCAGTTGTGCAGGGTCCGCTCCGGCACCTGGTCCACGAACCAGGCGAGCGCCTTGCGCGACACCGGGTCCAGATCGGTGCGTTTGGTGCGCACGCTGTAGGGCCGAATGCCGACCACGTAGTAGAAGTACACGGCGTTGTAGTGCCGCCACTCCTCGCTGGTGCCGAATTCCTCGCCGGTGCGCGGCTTCAGCGCCGCGATGGCATCGGTGAGCAGTGTCTTGAGTTCGGCCGCACGATCGAGCGGTCCGGGGGCGCTGTCGCGTCCGGCGAGGCGGCTGTCGATGGCGGGCAGGTCGATGAGCGGACTCGACACCAGCTTGCCGAGATCGGCGTAGTGACTGAGGGCGCGCCGGGTCAGACGCGCGAACTCGTCCTCGCCGAGCGCCGCCAGACCGGACGCGTCGGCGTCGTCCGATGGCTCCGGAGTCCGCTTCCGCGGCAGGGCCTCCGCGGCGGTGCGCAATTCGTCGCGCGCCTCGCGCAGCTCCGGCGCGGATGCGAAGACCAGTCGGTCGACCGCGGCCTGCAACGGTACGTACAGCACCTGCAGCGCGATGGCGGCGGCGATGGTGCCGAAGAACAGCACCTCCAGAGCGAGACGCGGCCCGGTCAGCACGATGGCGACGGCGGCCTGCCCGCCGAACACGATGGCCGTCGCTTCGGCGACCATGAGGGAGCGCAGCATATCCGCGCGCAGCGCCTCCCCCTCCTCGAAGGCGTCCAGTACGGCGATGCCCACGCCCAGCAGCACCAGGTCCACGACCACGAGCGCCAGCACCAGGGTGGCGGGCACCAGGTCGAGACCGAGCAGGACGAGTGCGGCGCTGAGCCCGAACATGACCGCGCCCACGGTGAACAATCCCGCGACTGTCCCGCGCGCCGATCCCGCGACGAGCGCGGCGCGATGGCGCAGCAACACGACCAGCGAGCCGAACAGCGCGAGGACCGCGCAGATGCCGAGGGCGTAGGCCGCCGCGCCGACTCCGGCGGCCGCGGGCAGGGCCACAACCGCGCACACCGGCACCAGTCCGAGCCGCCACCACCGATCGACCCGCTCCCCCGGCGGCTCGGGCAGCAGCCGCACGAACACTCCGCTCCAGGCGACCGCGGGCACGCACACCAGCACGGCCCGCACCCCGTCGAACCGTTCGTCACCGCCGAACAGACAGCCGAGGGCCACCGCGACCGCGTAGCCGAGCAGTCCGGCTCCGGCCCTGCGCAGCACCGGCTTTCCCGCATCCCGCGCCAGCAGATACAACCCCAGCCACCACGCGACTCCGAAGGCGGCCGCCGACACCCACAACACGGTGTGAGCCTACTGCGCCGCGTACGACGGGCCGCCCGGGTTCCGGGCGGCCCGTCGACGTTCATGCTTGCGACCGGCTGTCAGGAGAGCGCACCGTCGTAATCGGGCAGTTTGAAGGTCTGCTGGGCATGCCCGCCCGCCAGATCCGAGGCGCTGTTGCCGATATTGGCGACAATCGTGTAGCCGTCGCCCTCGATATCGATGCGGGCGTTGGTCTTGTACTCCTGCAATCCGGCCGACCCCGCCGACAGCGTGGTGAACGGGCTGCCGTACAGGCCGTCGACGGGATAGCCCACCGCCGACAGGTTGATCTGCGTGTAGATGTTCATCAGTGCCGGTCGACCGGTGACGAAGATGATCGCCGCCCCCTGCCCCTTCGCCCACTGTGCCAGCGCCAGCATGGGGGCCATCGCCGGGGTGATCACGCTCGGGTTGTACTGCGTCTCCAGCACGGTGTTGTCGATGTCGAACACGATGGCCGGTTTGGTCGACCCGGGCAACGCCCCGGTCAGATAGTCCCGAGCCTGTGCGGCGACCGTCTGCACCTCGGAGATCCACTGGGAGTACGGCGGCAGTTCACCGCCACCGGACAATGACGACGAGCCGGAACCGCCGGAGAGCGAGGACGATCCGGACCCGCCCGACAGGGAGGACGATCCGGTATCGCCCAGCGCCGACGGCAGCGGGGCGGCCAGGGTGACGGTGATTCCGAGTGCTATACCTGCAATAGAGCGCTTCATGACCACGGGACGCTAACCGGCACAGATCGGACGCGCAGGCGTTTCACATTGCCACACCGGCGAATTCCCGCTCAGCGGGACACCTTTCGCACCGCCCTTGACGCGCGCGGTCGACGACCGGTATCAGGTCGTCGCGCCCACCAGATTCTCCCCGCGCATGCGCTGGGAGATCACCTGGGTGATGCCGTCGCCGCGCATGCTCACGCCGTAGAGGGCGTCGGCGATCTCCATGGTGGGCTTCTGGTGGGTGATGACGATGAGCTGGGACTTCTCGCGGAGCTGTTCGAACAGGCCGATGAGGCGGCGCAGGTTGGTGTCGTCGAGCGCCGCTTCGACCTCGTCCATGACGTAGAACGGGGAGGGGCGGGCGCGGAAGATGGCGACCAGCAGGGCAACGGCGGTGAGGGATTTCTCGCCACCGGAGAGCAGGGACAGCCGCTTGACCTTCTTGCCCGGCGGGCGAGCCTCCACCTCGACGCCGGTGGCGAGCATGTCGGAGGGGTCGGTGAGCAGCAGGCGGCCCTCGCCGCCGGGGAACAGGCGGCTGAAGACGCCGACGAATTCGCGCGCCACGTCCTCGTAGGCTTCGGTGAAGACCTGCAGGATGCGGGCATCCACCTCGGCGACCACGTCGAGCAGGTCCTGGCGGGCCTTCTTGACATCCTCGAGCTGGGTGGCGAGGAAGTTGTAGCGCTCCTCCAGGGCCGCGAACTCCTCCAGCGCAAGGGGATTCACCTTGCCGAGGGTGGTGAGGTCCTTCTCGGCGCGCTTGGCGCGGCGCTCCTGGGTGGCCCGGTCGTAGGGCATGGGCTGCGGCGGGCTGACCGCCTCCCCGCGCTCCTTGGCCTGCTCGTACTCCATCATCTCCAGTGCGGTCGGCGGCATGGGCACATCAGGGCCGTACTCGTCGATGAGGTCGTCGAGGGCGATGCCGAACTGCTCGGAGATGGTGGTCTCCAACTGTTCGATGCGCAGCGCCGCCTGGGCGCGCGCCACCTCGTCGCGGTGTACGGCATCGGTGAGCTGGGCGAGCTGGGTGGTGAGGGCGCGGGCGCGCTCCTTGGTCTGATCCACCTGCGCGGCACATTCGGTGCGACGACGCACCAGGTCGTCGCGGCGGGCACCGGCCTGGGCGACGACCTGTTCCAGTTCGGCGGCCACGCGTTCGGCCGAGTCGGCGACCACGGCGGCCACCGCGGCGGCCTGGCGGCGGGCGGCCTGGGCGCGTTCGGCGCGGGCCCGGTTCTCCCGTTCGGCGCGGGCGGCGCGGCGCAGCGAATCCGCTTTGCCGCGTACGGATTCGGCGCGTTCCTCGGCGGTGCGCACGGCGAGGCGGGCCTCCACCTCCATGGAGCGGGCCTCGGCCAGCGCGGCGGCGGCCTCCTCGCGGGCGTAACCGGCGGTCTCGGTGCCCGCGGCCTCGGGATCCATATCGGACTGCTCGAGTTCGGCGTGGCGCAGCCGATCCTCGAGTTCGGCCAGCTTCTCCAGGGTTTCCGCGCGGCCCGCCTCGGTGTCGTCACGTTGGGCGAGCAGGCGTTCGCAGTCCTTCTGGGCGGCGCGGGCGGTCTGGCCGAGGCGGCCGAGCCGATCGTAGATGGAGACCAGCGCCTGATCGGATTCGTGCAGGGCGAGCAGGGCGTGGTCGACGGCCTCCTTGCGGTCAGCCTGCTCGGCCAGCGCTCCCGCCAGGGCCGCCTCGAACTCCTCGGACTGTCGCTGCCAGGACGCCAATTCCTGCTGGGCGGCGTCGATCTCGGCCTGCACCTCGAGCTGGCTGGGGGCACGGTCGGAGCCGCCGAGCACCCAGCCGGAGCCGGTGAGATCGCCGTCGCGGGTCACGACCCGCAGCTCGGGCCGAACCGCGACGAGTTCCCTTGCGGCGGAGAGGTTCTCGACAACGGCGACGCCCGTGGTGAGGGCGGCGACCGCAGCGCGCAGGGATGCGGGGCAGTCGATCACGTCCAGCAACCAGCGCGCGCCACCGGGCAGTTCCCCGCTCGGCCCCGAATTCGCCTGTGCGGCATCGGAGTAGACCACGGCGGCGCGTCCGCCGTCGGCCTCCTTGAGCGCTCGCACCGCACCGTGGGCGGAGGATCCGGTGTCGGCGGTGACGGCGTCGGCGAGGGGTCCGAGCGCGGCGGCCACGGCCGCTTCGAAACCGCTGTCCACCCGCAACTGCCCGGACAGCGGCCCGAGCAGTCCCTCGGCACGGTGTTCGAGCAGCCAGGCGGCACCGTCGCGGCGCTGCAAACCCATGGTCAGCGCCTCGACGCGGGCAGCGAGCGAGGCGACCCGCTTGCCCGCCTCGCGGTCGCGCTCACGCAGTTCGGTGACCCGCTGGTCGGCCAGCTCGAGGGCCTGCGCGGCATGCTCGTACTGTGCGTCGAGCCCTTCCTCGCCCGCATCGAGTTCGCTCAATTCGGCTTGGACGGACTCGAATTCGGCGTCGGCGGCCTCGCCGCGCTGCCGCGCCTCGGCGATGGCGGTCGAGAGGCGCTGGATCTCGCCGTCCACCGACTGGGCGCGAATCCGCAGCGAGTCCACCTGCCCGGACAGGCGGGCGAGACCCTCGCGCCGGTCGGCGATGGCGCGCACGGCGGCCAGATGCGCCTGCTCGGCGGCCTTGGCGGCCTGCTCCCGTTCGTGCAGCTGTTCCCGGGCGGCTTCCAGCGTTTCCGCGGCCATTTCGACGGCCGCGACCAGCTCGGCCTCTTCGGCCTCTACCCGATCCGCTTCGCGCTCCAGCTGTTCGGGGTCGCGCCCGCTGCCGGTGGGCTGTTCGATGGTGAGGTTGCGGGCCCGGTCGCGGGCGATGCGGATGGTGGCGTTGACCCGCTCGGTCAGCGCCGAGAGCTGGAACCAGCTCTGCGCCGCCGCCTCCGCGCCCGGGGTGAGCTTGGACAGCTCGAACTCCTGCTGCGCGAGCGCCGCATTGGCGGCGTCGAGTTCGGCTTGCACGTTGATCTGCTGTTCGCGCGCGTACGCTTCCTTGCTCTGCTGCCCGTCCAGGTCGCGGCGGCGCGACACCAGATCGTCGGCGGCCAGTCGCAGCCGCGCGTCCCGCAGCTCGGATTGCACGGTCGCCGCCCGCCGCGCGACCTCGGCCTGCCGCCCGAGCGGTTTGAGCTGGCGGCGCAGTTCGGTGGTGAGGTCGGTGAGGCGGGCCAGATTGGCCTGCATGGCATCGAGCTTGCGCACCGCCTTCTCCTTGCGGCGGCGATGCTTCAGCACGCCCGCGGCCTCCTCGATGAAGGCGCGCCGATCCTCCGGCCGCGATTCCAGGATGGCCGACAGCTGTCCCTGCCCGACGATGACGTGCATTTCGCGGCCGATGCCGGAGTCGCTGAGCAGTTCCTGCACATCCATGAGGCGGCAGGAGTTGCCGTTGATCTCGTACTCGCCCGCGCCGTCGCGGAACATGCGGCGGGTGATGGAGACCTCGGAGTATTCGATGGGCAGCGCCCCGTCGGAGTTGTCGATGGTGAGCGTGACCTCGGCGCGACCCAGCGGGGCGCGACCCGCCGTACCGGCGAAGATGACGTCCTGCATCTTCCCGCCGCGCAGCGCCTTCGCCCCCTGCTCACCCATCACCCAGGTGAGCGCATCGACGACATTCGACTTCCCCGACCCGTTCGGCCCCACCACGCAGGTGATACCCGGTTCGAACCGGAGCGTCGTCGCGGACGCGAAGGATTTGAAGCCCTTCAGCGTCAGACTCTTCAGGTGCACAGTCGGCCAGGTTACCCGGTCGGCTCGGGTAGCCATGCGTATGCCGGTGCCCGAGTCCGGCGGCGGGTTCGGTGCAGCGCGGCCGGGTCGATGCCGAGCCGGTCGGTCAGCAGCACCATTCCGGATTCGGTGAGCGCGAATCCGGTGGTGGTCTCCAGGTGTCCGCGCGCACCGAGCGCATCGGTGACGGCCACGCCGAGCCGACCCGCGAGGGGTCGTAGCAGGTGCGTCCCCGAGCCAGCGTGGCCGCGACCGTACCGGCCCGCGGCCCGGTCACCGGCTCATCCGGCGCGTCGACCGCCGCCGCCACACTTCCAGCAAGACAACTCCGATCACGCTCGGCCCCACCCACGCCACGACTTGCGCGCCGCCGTACAGCGGTCCGTCGACGGCGAAGCTGACCACCACCGTCGCCGTGACCAGCGCGATGTAGGAGCCCCCGAGGCCGTGCACGTAGGCATGGGTCCACACTCCTGCTCGCCCGGCCGAATAACGCCCCAGCAGTGCGAGGGCGAAGGTCAGTACCGAGAGCGGGATCAGCCACCACAGTTCGGGCCGCCACCACAGCACGAGGGCGGTGGCCGAAAGGCAGACGGCGGCAACGGCTCCCAGGTAGACGATGCCGATATCCCGCGATCGCGGCCGATGCGAGTCGGCCCACATGAGAATGGGTCCGAGTAGCAGTCCGGCGGCTCCGACGAGGATGTGGAAGGTCAGCAGGGTCGCGTACACGGGTCTGCCCTACCTCGGGCGCGGATGCCTTCCGCAGCTGGACGATTCCCAGCCGGTGAGCATGCGGAACACCAGTACTCCGCCCCACGGCACGATGACCCAGAAGGGCCAGAAGTAGGTGGGTTCGCCTGCGGCGATGGAGATCATGGCCCAGATGGCCAGGCACAGCAGGCCGACGCCGAACCAGGCGCTGCCCTCGATGCGCTGCCAGACGGGGATGCGCGGGGTGCGCTGCCGCACGGTGGTTGTCGTGAGTTCGGGCAGGTCGGCGAGGACCACGTGCAGCCCTTCTCGGGTGGGAGTGGCGTAGACCTGGGCCGCGCGCTCGTCGTATTCGGTGGTGGTGATGCGGCCTTCGGCCATGTGGCGACCGAGCTGTTCGATGACGGCCGCGCGCTCGGCGTCCGAGGCGCGGGTGCCGGAGGCGATGTCCATGTCCAGATCCTCCCGAGTTTCTTCCATTGTGGAAGGTGAGACCCATATTAATACTCCACAGTGGAATGTCAAGGCGTTGCCGACGGCGCAAGTGATGGCAGGTGCCAGCACATTTGCCAGCAGGGCATTCGCGATGAGATGGTTATGGGCAGTTCTCAGGCAAGGAGTCATCGTGGATCTGGACTGGTCGCCCGCCGATCTGGCGTTTCGTGATGAGGTGCGAAGTTTCCTCGACGAAAAGTTAACCCCTGATCTTCGTCGGGCCGGGCAGTTGGCGACGAGTGTCTACCCGGATCACGAAGCCAGCATGCGGTGGCAGCACATCCTGCACGAACGCGGCTGGGCGGCGCCCGCGTGGCCGGTGCGGCACGGTGGCTGTGACTGGAGTCTGACGCAGCACTACATCTTCAGCCGGGAGTGCACGCTCGCCGGTGCGCCCAACCTGTCCCCCATGGGCATCCGCATGGTCGCGCACGCCATCATGGCGTTCGGCACCGAGGAACAGCAGAACTACTTCCTGCCGGGCATCCTGACCGGCGAGGTGTTCTTCTGCCAGGGCTATTCGGAGCCCGAGTCGGGGTCGGATCTGGCCTCGCTGTCCATGGCCGCGGTCGACGACGGCGACGATTTCATCGTCACCGGCTCGAAGATCTGGACCACCCACGCCACCGAGGCCAACTGGATCTTCGCCCTGGTGCGCACCTCCAAGCAGGCCAAGAAGCAGCAGGGCATCACCTTCCTGCTCATCGATATGCGCACCCCCGGCATCGAGATCCGGCCGCTGGTCATGACTTCCGGTGAGCAGGTGCAGAATCAGGTCTTCTTCGACCAGGTGCGGGTGCCCAAGAAGAATGTGCTCGGCCAGATCGACGACGGCTGGACCGTGGCCAAATATCTGCTGGTTTTCGAACGCGGCGGCGGGGCGGCCGCGCCCGCGCTCCAGGTGATGGCCGAGGAACTCGCGCAGGCCGCCGCCACCCAGCCCGGCCCGGACGGCACGCCGCTCATCGACGATCCCGGATTCGCCCGCCGGCTCGCCGACGCGCGGATCCGCGCCGATGTGCTCGAAGTGCTGGAGTACCGCACCCTGTCGGCCATATCGCGCGGCAAGGATCCGGGTTCGGCGGCGTCGACCATCAAGATCCTCGGCACCGAGCTGAGTCAGGTGCTCACCGAACTCGCCCTGGAGGCGGCGGGCCCGCGCGGCCGCGCCTATCAACCGCACGCCACCATGCCCGGCGGCCCGGTCGTCGATTTCACCGCTCCCGCAGACGGTTTCGTCAGCGGCGAGGAATGGCAGGCGGTCGCGCCGCTGCGGTACTTCAACGACCGCGCCGGTTCGATCTACGCCGGTAGCAACGAGATTCAACGCAACATCATCGCCAAAGCCACCCTGGGACTGTAGTCATGGACTTCGAATTCACACCCGAGCAGAAGATGCTCCGCGACGCCGTCACCGGGTTCCTCGCGGCCCGCTACGACCTCGAAACCAGCCGTGCCGCAGCCCGTCTGGGCGCGGGTTGGCAGCCCGAGATCTGGCGTGGACTGGCCGAGGAGGTCGGCGTGCTCGGCGCCAGCCTGCCGGAATCGGTTGGCGGTATCGGCGGCGGGCCGGTCGAGACGATGATCGTCGCCGAAGCGCTCGGCGGCGCACTCGTGGTGGAACCGTATGTCGACACCGTGGTGGTCGGCGGCGGCCTGCTGCGGCGGTCGGACGGCAAACGCGCCGAGGATCTGCTCGCCGGCATCGCCGCGGGCGAGGTGGTCACCGCCTTCGCCGCGCTGGAACCCCAGGCCGGATATGACCTCCGGCAGGTGCGCACCACCGCGCGCCGCGAGGGTGACGACTGGGTGCTGGACGGCACCAAGATCGTGGTCACCACCGCTCCCCTGGCCACCCACCTGCTGGTCACCGCCACCGTCGACGATGGCATCGCCCTGTTCGTCCTCGATTTCGATGCCGCCGCCCCACCCGCCGGGCTCACCGTCGACAGCTACCGCACCATCGACGAGCGGCGCGCCGCCGACCTCACCTTCACCGGCGTACGCCTGCCCGCCGACGCGCTGCTGCTGACCGACGCCGCCGACGCGGTGACCGCCACCCGGGACGAGGCCATCGCCGCGGTCTGCGCCGAGGCCGTCGGGGCCATGCGCAAGGTGCTCACCGACACCGTCGAGTACACCAAGCAGCGCCAGCAGTTCGGGGTGCCGATCGCCAGCTTCCAGGCCCTGCAACACCGGATGGTCGATATGCATCTGGAGTTCGAACAGGCCGTCGCCGCAACCTATCTGGTGACCATGAAGCTCACCGCCGAGCCCGCCGAACGGGCCCGGGCGGTCGCCGCCGCCAAGGCCACCGTCGCCCGCGCCGCCCGCACCATCGGGCAGGAGGGCGTGCAGCTGCACGGCGCCATGGGTATGACCGAGGAACTGGCCATCGGCCACTTCTTCAAACGGCTCACCGCGATTCAGCACGAGTACGGCAGCGCCGATCACCACATCGCCCGCTATGCGGCATTGACCCGTCCCTGACGCCACCCGTGCGGTCCGCTCCGGGGCGGGCCGCACGGTCGGTGACGGACACCACGTTCGAACCCGTCACGCGCCGTGCCCCTGCCTCGTCCAAGAGTTGTGCCGAACCGTTCGGCATCGACGAAAGGATGAGCACATGTCGCGTCTGAATCTGCCGAAGCTGGCTCCCGAGGTCTACCAGGCTTGGGCGGCCGCGGAGATGGCGATCCAGCGGGGGCCCCTCGACCCGGTGGTGCGCGAGCTGGTGAAGATTCGCGTCTCGCAGATCAACGGCTGCCTGTTCTGCATCGACATGCACACCACGCAGGCCCGGAAGGAGGGCGAGAGCGAGCAGCGGATCTTCCACCTGAACGCCTGGCGGGAATCGACCCTGTTCACCGACACCGAGCAGGCCGCCCTCGACTATGCCGAGGCGGCAACCGAACTCGGCCCGCACGGCGTGAGCGACGAGATCTGGGCCGCCGTCGAAAAGCACTTCGACGAGGGCCAGCGCGGCGGCCTGGTCGCCATCACCGCGCAGATCAACCTGTGGAACCGGCTCGGCGTGCCACTGCGTCTCCAGCCCGGCGGCTACTGATCGCACCGGGCGGAACCACGACCACGGCGGCCGACGACCGCACCGAACACCGACGCCGGGTTGCCATCGGCACCCGGCAGCGGTCGGCGATCAGGACAGATCCGCCAGTGCGGCCTCGATGGCGCGGTGGAACGTGGGATACGCCAAAATCATTCGGCGCAGGGTGGTGACGGGTACCTCCGCGTGCACCGCGACCGACAGCGCGCTGAGCACCTCACCACCCCACGGGCCGACCGAGGTGGCGCCCACCAGCACGCCGCGCCCGGCATCCTCGATGACCTTGACGAAGCCCGCGTTGCCGACCTTGTGAATCCACCCGCGCGTCGAGGCCGGTACCTCGACGCTGCCGACGCGCACCGACAGTCCGGCATCGCGCGCCTGCGCCTCGGTCAGACCGACCGCACCGATCTCCGGATCGGTGAAGGTGACCCGGGGCACCGCCCGGTAGTCGCCGGATTCGCCACCGCCGCCGAGGATGTCCTGCACCGCGATCCGCGCCTGGTACATGGACATGTGGGTGAACTCGCCCTTGCCGGTGACATCGCCGATGGCCCACACCCCGTCGGCGGCCCGCATCCGCTCGTCCACCTCGATGTGCTTCGCGCTCTCGTCCAGGCCGACCGCGCCGATGCCGAGCCGGGACAGGTCGGTGTGGCGGCCGGTCGCGACCAGCATCCGCTGCGCGTAGTGCACATCGCCGTCGTCGGTGTGCACGACGAACCGGTACCCGTCGTGGTCCACCTGTTTCGGCGTGGTGCCCGTGCGCACCCGAATCCCTTCGGCGGCAAAGGCTTCGGCCAGCACCGCAGCGGCCTCCGGTTCGTCCTTCGGCACCAGCCGGCTGCGCACCAGCATGGTCACCGCGCTGCCGAAGCGCGCGAAGATCTGTGCGAACTCGCAGGCCACGGGTCCGCCGCCGAGCACGATCACCGATTCGGGGGCCGCGGTGACGGTCACCGCGTCCCGGTTCGTCCAGAACGGCGTGCGGTCGAGGCCGGGAATGGATGGAATCGTCGGTGCCGTACCAGGATTGAGCACGATCGCGCGTTCGGCCCGGAACACCCGCGCCCCGTCGGCGGTGTCGACGGTCACCTCCCCCGGCGCGCTGATCCGACCCCATCCGCGCACGAACCGGCCACCGGACTTCTCGAACCGTTGCACGGCCGCGGCGTCGTTCCAGTCGTCGGTTGCCTCGTCACGAATGCGGCGCGCGACAGGAGTCCAATCGTGCCGCACGGTGGCCGACCCGGCCAGCGTGTCCACCCGCCGCCCCTCGGCCACGGCGGCGGCCGCACGCACCATCATCTTGGTGGGAATGCACGCGTAGTAGGGGCATTCGCCGCCGACGAGCCGCCCCTCCACCCCGACCACCGACAGCCCGGCCTCGGCCAGCCGGGTCGCGGCATCCTCACCGCCGGGCCCCATTCCGACCACCACCGCATCGACCGTCTCGACCGCCATGCCCCGCTCCCTCTCACTGGATTCCGGCCACCCGCACGCCGTGCCGACGATACGCGGCGGCCCAACTCAATCCGAGGAACCGCCGCCGGACCCGCTGTCGCTGGAACCTCCGCCGGAACTGTCGGAGGCACCGCCGCTGTAGCCGCTGTAGCCGCTGTCGCCGACACCGCCGCCCGATCCGCCGTCGCCGGAACCGCCGTTCCACCAGCCGGAGTCGCCGTGGACGTAGCCGTGATTCGCGTGCCCGTGATACCCGGTGTGGTGCTGGCCGTGATGACCACCCGGGTGGTGGCCGTCGTGGTATCGGTCCGAACCGCCCCCCGGAAGGTCGGGATGCCATGCCGGGCTCCCGTCGTACCCGGGAGGCCGGTATCCCGGCGGTGGTCCGCCCCAGCCGCGCTGGCCCGGCCCCTGCGGGGTGAAGGCCAGGGGGTCGAAGCGTTCGACGCCCCGCCGCGTACTCCGGGCGATCAGCACGATCAGCAGCGCCGCCAACGCGAGCAGTGCGAGAACCGCGCCGATGATCATCAGCAGTGACATCATGCCCGGATTATCTGTTTCGACACGCCTTTACGCATCAGTTGCGCGACCACGACCGCCGCGACTCCGCTCACAGCCCCGGGACCAGTGAGTTTCGGTCACACTCGCTAATTCGATCTTGACGTATTCTCTTCGCGTGATGGCCGGGCGGAGCGTCGTATCCTGCACCTATGCATGCCGCACAGTTGGCCGAGGAGTTCCCGGTGGTGTCGCTGGACACCGATGCGCTGGAGGCGGCCGGACTCATGGCGGAGCATCGGCTGCCGGGCATCATGGTGATGGGACCGGATGGCTGTCCGGCGGCCGTGCTGGCCGCCTGGCAGGTGGTGCGCTTCATCATCCCGAAGTACGTGCAGGACGATCCGTCGCTGGCCGGGGTGTTGGACGAGCCCATGTGCGACAAGACCGTGAAACGCCTGCGGGGCAAGAAGGTCCGCGACGTGATGCCGGACAAGCCCGGCGGCATTCCGACCGCCCGACCCGACGACACCATTGTCGAGGTGGCGGCGACCATGGCCCGGCACCGCTCGCCGATCGTCGCGGTGCTGGACGGCAGGCGACTGCTCGGCGTGGTCACCTCGTCGCGGCTGCTGGCCGCCGCACTCCAGTCCTGACGGCCGTCCGCACCCGCGGAGGTGCCCGATGACCGCGGTGGCCGTGGCGGTCTTCCTCATCGCCTACGCCCTCATCGCCTCCGAGCGGGTGCACAAGACCACCGCGGCGCTGGGCGGCGCGGCCGTCGTGCTGGCGCTGGGCGTGCTCGATGCCGACGACGTCTTCTACTCGCACGAGACCGGCGTCGACTGGAATGTCATCTTCCTGCTGCTCGGCATGATGATCATCGTCGGTGTGCTGCGCCAGACCGGGGTCTTCGAGTACACGGCGGTATGGGCGGCCAAACGCGCGCGCGGCTCCGCGCTGCGGGTCATGATCCTGCTGACCCTCATCACCGCCTTCGCGTCGGCCTTCCTCGACAATGTGACCACGGTGCTGCTCATCGCCCCGGTCACGCTGCTGGTGTGCGAACGCCTGGAGGTGCCGCCCGCGCCCTTCCTGATCGCCGAGGTGCTGGCGTCGAATATCGGCGGCGCGGCCACCCTCATCGGCGATCCGCCCAATATCATCATCGGCAGTCGGGCCGATCTGTCGTTCAACGACTTCCTGTGGAATATGGCCCCCATCGTGCTGCTGGTGCTGCTGGTGCTCATCGCGCTGCTGCCCCGGCTGTTCCGGGGTTCGTTCGAGGTGGATCCGGAGCGGGCGGCCGATGGATGGCGCTGAACGAGCGCGAGGCGATTCGCGATCCGCGGCTGCTGGTGAAGTGTGGCATCGTACTCGCCGCCGTATTCGCCGGATTTGTCGGGCATTCCGTCTTCCAGATCGAACCGTCGGTGGTGGCCCTGCTCGGCGCGGGCGTCCTGGTCCTGATCTCCGGCCTGCCGCAACGCGATTACCTCGCCTCCGTGGAATGGGAGACGCTGCTGTTCTTCGTCGGCCTGTTCATCATGGTCGGCGCCCTGGTGAAGACCGGTGTCATCGAGCGGCTCGCCGCCCGCGCCACCGAGGTCACCGGCGGCGATGCCCTGCTGGCCACCATGCTCATCCTGGTGATCTCGGCCGTGCTCTCGGGCATCATCGACAACATCCCCTATGTCGCCACCATGAGTCCGCTGGTGGCGGATCTGGCGGGCGGTATGGACCAGCATGCGGAGGCGCTGTGGTGGTCGCTGGCCCTGGGCGCGGACTTCGGCGGCAATCTCACCGCCGTCGGCGCGAGCGCGAACGTGGTCATGCTGGGCATCGCCCGACGAGCCGACACGCCGATCTCGTTCTGGGAATTCACCCGCAAGGGCATGGTGGTGACGGCGGTGAGCGTCGCGGTGGCGGCACCGTACCTCTGGCTGCGCTATTTCGTTCTCGCCTGACCCGCCCACCGGTGAGAATCCGCACATTACCGTCACGATCTGCGTGGCGATTTCGTGCTGAGGCGTGCGATACTCCAGAATTGCCGCGCCATGTCTGTCTCCTCCACGTCATCGTCGACCACGCCGGGCACCGGGTCCGGCGACGCCGCCCCGCGCCGCCGCGAATACCGTCTCGACCTTGATGGTCTACGCGGAATAGCCATCGCCCTGGTGGTGGTGTTCCACATCTGGTTCGGCCGGGTGTCCGGCGGCGTGGACGTCTTCCTGGTGCTGTCGGGCTTCTTCTTCACCGGGATGCTGCTGCGGCAGGCCGAGACGGGTTCGGTGGGTATCCGCCAGACGCTGCGGCGCACCGGACGGCGGCTGCTGCCGGCCATGGTGGTGGTGCTGACCGCCGTGGCCGTCGCGACGGTCGTCTTCCAGCCCTACACCCGCTGGTCCGATATGGCCGCGCAGACGCTGGCCTCGCTGTTCTACTACCAGAACTGGTACCTGGCGGCGGCGTGGACCGACTACCTGGCGGCCGATCCCGCCGTGAGCCCGCTCCAGCATCTGTGGTCGATGTCGGTGCAGGGACAGATGTACGTGGCGCTGCTGGCCCTGGTCGCCCTGGTGACCCTCGTCTGTCGCCGCAACGACCGAACCGGGTCGGTGACCGCCTGGGTGGCCGCGTTGTTCGGCGTGCTGGCCGTCGCCTCGCTCCTGCATGCCACGCAAGGGGTTACCGATCAGCAGGGCTGGAACTACTACGACACCTTCGCGCGCGCCTGGGAGCCGCTGGTGGGTGCGCTGCTGGCGCTGGCCGCACCGCACATCACACTGCCTCGCCTGGCCCGCGCGGTGCTGGCGGTCGCGGGCCTGTCCGCCATCGTGGCCTGCGGCTGGCTGATCGACGGCGCCGCCCGCTTCCCCGGTCCGGCGGCGTTGCTGCCGGTGGGCGCGACCGTGGCCCTCATCGCGGCGGGCGCGAATCTCGGTGGGGCGCAGCAGCCGTGGGTGAACCGGATGCTGGCCAGCGCTCCGGCGGTGCGGCTGGGATCGCTCGCGTACTCGCTGTACCTGTGGCACTGGCCGATTCTCATCTTCATGCTCGGCGAAACGCAGTCGCGCACCGCGGGATTGGTCGGCGGTTCAGCGGTAATCGCCGCCTCCCTGCTGCTCGCCTACGCCACCAACCGCTTCATCGAGGAACCGCTGCGGGTGCGCGGTGAACCCACCGCCGACCGCGACTACCGGCTGCGCACCGGCTTCGCCACCGCGACCGTCGGCATTCTGCTGGTCGGATGCGCGTTCACCTGGCAGGTGATCAACGGCTCGAAGCTGCAACCGGTGGGTGAGCTCGATCCGGTGCGCTACCCGGGGGCGGAGGCGCTCATCGCGCACGCGCCGGTGCCCAATGCCGAGATGCGCCCGACCATCGCGGAGGCGCCCGCCGACAACGCCTATCCCACCCGGGACGGCTGCATCTCCGACTTCGACACCCGTGCCGTCATCACCTGCGAGTACGGCGACACCTCCGCGACCCGCACCATCGCCGTGGTCGGCAATTCCCATGCCGAGCACTGGATTCCGGCCCTGCACCTGCTGGGTGAGGAGCACGGTTTCCGGCTGGTCGTCTTCCTGAAGATGGGCTGTCCGCTGACCGTGGCCGCGGAGCCCATGTACAAGGGCCTGCCCATCGCCGACTGCCGCGACTGGTCCGCGGAGGTCATCGACCGGCTCGGCGAGGACAAGCCGGACTGGGTGTTCACCACCGGTACCCGCCCCGCCGACGCGGGCGGCGACGAGACGCCGACGGACTACCTGGATGTGTGGACCGCCCTGGAGGATCGCGGCCTGCACGTGCTCGCGATGCGCGACACCCCGTGGTTGCGCCGCGACAAGGTGCGCTACCGCGCCATCGACTGCCTGGCCACCGGTGGCGATCGGGTGAGCTGCGGTATGAAGCGGGAGGATGCGCTGTCCAACGTCAATCCGGCCGCCGCGCCCGCCGAGGACTTCCCGAATGTCTTCCCGCTGGATCTCTCCGACGCGGTGTGCCGTCCGGACGTGTGCTCGGTGATCGAGGGCAATATCCTCGTCTACCACGACGAGCACCACCTCACCGCGAGCTACTCGCGTTCGCTGGCACCGGAACTGGGCCGCCAGCTGCAACCGCTGCTGGGTTGGTGGTGAGCTAGCGCGGCAGCAGCGGCACCAGCTGTTCCCGCACCTCGTCCAGCGGCCGGGTCGTTTTCAACGCCCGCGCCTGGATGATGGCCCCCTCGATGGCGCTGAGCATGAATCCGGCCAGTGACCGCGCCCGCTCCTCGGGGAGACCCTGACGGGTGAGCGCGGCGGCGAGCCGTTCGGTCCAGTCGCCGAAGGCGAGTGCCGCGACGGCCTGCACGCGTGGCTCGTCCTCGGCCAGGGCGGCGCTGACAACCGGGCAGCCCGCGCCGAAGGCGCTGCGTTCCAGATTGCGCTTCCACCAGTCGAGCAGGGATACCAGCCAGTCCTCCGCGGTGCCGGTGGACATGAACGTGTCGATGAGCGCGGACATGCGGTCGGCCGCCACCCGGGTGGCGGCCTCCACGAGTTCCCCCTTGCCCTCGGGGAAGTGCTGGTAGAGCGAGTTGCGGGAGGCGCGGCTGCGATCCAGCAGGGCGGACAGTCCCGCACCGTGCACACCCTGCTCCCGCACCAGTTCGATGGCGCTCTCGATCAACCGGTCGCGGGGTCCGGCGCTCATGCGATCTCCTGACGGTCGTGCGGCACGGGTCTTGCGTGAACCGATCGGTCCATGGTCCAATCATGACAGATGTGAACCGATCGGTTCACCGAAAGGATGCCATTCATGACCGCCCCCGAGATCGACTTCGCCGCACTGTCGGGCCTGGAGCTGCTGCGGACCGCCATGACCATGTCGGAGCGCCCGCCCTACATCGGCGATCTGCTCGGTATCGAGGTCGATTCGCTGGAGGAGGGCGAGGTCGTGTTCAGCCTGCGCACCCGCCCGGACTTCGCCAACCCGCTCGGCACCACCCACGGCGGCATCTGCGCCACCCTGCTGGATTCGGTCATGGGCTGCGCGGTGCACACCACCCTCCCGGCGGGCGTCGGCTACACCACGCTCGGGCTGGAGATCAAATACATTCGCGCGGTGCCCACCGACGGCCGCACGCTCACCGCCACCGGCACCACCGTCCACGTCGGCCGCACCACCGCCACCGCCGAGGGCCGCGTCACCGACGACCAGGGCCGCCTGGTCGCGCACGCCACCACCACCTGCGTCATCTTCCGCTGACGCCCCAACCCCGTGCGCGGCCCCACATGTCGCGCACGACAGAGCCGCCCCGATCGCTCGCCCTGCGCGATCGGGGCGGCTCGCCCTCCACGGCCGGTGCCACACGACACCGATGCCGAAAGACTCAGCCGCGCAGCGGGAATCGACTGTCCAGGTCCAGATTCAGTTCGAGCACGTTCACCCTCGGCTCGCCCAGGAAGCCGAGGTCCCGCCCGCTGGTGTGGGCCGCCACCAGTGCGCGGACCTCGTCGGCGGGAACACCGCGCGCCCTGGCCACCCGCGCGACCTGAATCGCGGCGTACGCCGGGGAGATGTGCGGGTCCAGCCCGCTGCCACCGGCGGTGACCGCGTCGGCGGGCACGGCCGGAACGGCCGGGACGTCACCCGCGATCGGCACGAGACGGCCGATCGAGTAGTCCTCCCCCGCCACCGCGCACTCCACCGTCACGCCCCGATACGTGGTGAGAAACGGTGTGGCCGGGCAGAGTTCGTTGACACTGACCACTGCGGTGGGATGCTCGACCGTACCGTAGGCCGAGCGCGGGCCGATGACCGACAGCACCGCGCCGACCCCGCCCGGGGTGCAGTAGGCGCGTCGCCCGTCCACACCCTCGCGCTCGCCGACTTCCTTACTGCGCGTGCACACCTCGGTGAGCAGGCTGGTGGTGTCGGCGGTGTCGACGATGTCTTCCGGGCCGAGATTGCTCGCCGAGGTCGACAGCGGATCGTAGCCGTCACCGGCCACCGACGGGCGGCTCTGGAAGTACTGTGCCAGAGCGTTGCCGTCGGGATCGGTGAAGGACTGCCCGATCAGGCTGGAGCCCACCACGTCTCCGTCTCGCTCGAGCAGCGAGCCGTCGGCCTTGTCGCGCAGGCCGGGCAGCTGCGCCACCGCGAAAACCACGACGGGATAAACGATTCCGGTGATCGCGGTGAGCACCAGCAGCGCGCGCAGCGCCGCGAGATGTTGCCGAATCCAGGTTGACGTACGCATATCAGGACATCCCGGGGAGGTATCGGACCACGAGGTCGATGAGTTTGATGCCGAGGAACGGCGCGATGATGCCGCCGACGCCGTACACCGCGAGGTTGCGGCTCAACAGCTTCGACGCCGCGGCCGGTCGATAGGCCACACCTCGGAGCGCCAGCGGGATCAACGCCACGATGACGACGGCGTTGAACACGACCGCGGACAGGATCGCCGACTGCGGGCTGGCCAGGCGCATGATGTTCAGCGCGTCCAGGCCGGGGTACAGCACCACGAACAGCGCCGGAATGATGGCGAAGTACTTGGCGATGTCATTGGCGATGGAGAACGTGGTGAGCGCACCGCGGGTGATGAGCAACTGTTTGCCGATCTCCACGATCTCGATGAGCTTGGTCGGATCCGAATCCAGATCGACCATGTTCCCGGCCTCCTTGGCCGCGGAGGTGCCGGTGTTCATGGCGACGCCCACATCGGCCTGGGCCAGGGCGGGCGCGTCATTGGTGCCGTCACCGGTCATGGCGACCAGGCGGCCACCGGCCTGCTCGGATTTGATGAGCGCGAGCTTGTCCTCGGGGGTGGCCTCGGCGAGGAAATCGTCCACACCCGCCTCCTCGGCGATGGCCTTGGCGGTCAAGGGGT
Source organism: Nocardia otitidiscaviarum NBRC 14405 (assembly GCF_000308635.1). Lineage (GTDB taxonomy): Bacteria > Actinomycetota > Actinomycetes > Mycobacteriales > Mycobacteriaceae > Nocardia > Nocardia otitidiscaviarum. Next base: position 139,008 of record NZ_BAGD01000097.1, read on the forward strand.
TGTCGCCGGTGATCATGACGGTGCGGATGCCCATGCGGCGCATCTCGTCGAAGCGCTCGCGCATACCCTGCTTCACGACGTCCTTGAGGTGGATCACGCCGAGCAGCCGCGCCTCTCCGTCCACGTGCTCCGCGACCACCAGCGGCGTTCCGCCGGAGGCCGAGATGCCGTCGACCGTCGCGCCGACCTCGTTCGGCACCGCGCCGCCGTGCGAACGCACCCACTCGGTGACGGCGCTGGCCGCGCCCTTGCGCAGCCGATGGCCGTCGTGCAGGTCCACGCCCGACATGCGGGTCTGCGCCGTGAACTCCACCCAGTGCGCGCCGGTCAACTCGCCGGGTGTGCGCTCCCGCTTGCCGTACGCCTGTTTCGCGTACACCACGATGGAGCGGCCCTCGGGCGTCTCGTCGGCGAGGCTGGAAAGCTGTGCGGCGTCGGCCATCTCGTCGGGTGTCACGCCCGGCATCGGGACGAATCCCGACGCCTGCCGATTGCCCAGCGTAATGGTGCCGGTCTTGTCCAGCAGCAGCGTGTTCACATCCCCGGCCGCCTCGACGGCACGACCCGACATGGCGAGCACATTGCGCTGCACGAGCCGATCCATTCCCGCGATGCCGATGGCAGACAGCAGCGCACCGATGGTGGTGGGAATCAGGCACACCAGCAGCGACACCAGGACGATGCCGGTGACGCCGTCGCCGTTCAACGCCAGGCTGTCGGGCACACCCGGATTGTCGGCCTTGGCGTAGATCGCCAACGGCTGCAACGTCACCACCGCGAAGACGAAGATGACGGTCAGCGCGGCGAGCAGGATGTTCAGCGCGATCTCGTTCGGCGTCCTCTGCCGACTCGCGCCCTCGACCAGCGCGATCATCTTGTCGATGAACGAGCCGCCGGGCTCCTGGGTGATCCGCACCACGATGCGGTCGGACAGCACCGTGGTGCCGCCGGTCACCGCCGAGCGGTCGCCACCGGATTCCCGGATCACCGGCGCGGATTCCCCGGTGATGGCCGATTCGTCCACCGATGCGATGCCTTCCACCACATCCCCGTCACCGGGAATCACCTGACCGGCCTCGACCACCACGTGGTCACCGCGCTGGAGTTCGGGAGCGGCCACCCGCTCCTCCACGACCCGCGCCCCGGGCGACCAGTCGACCAGCCGCCGGGCCACGGTATCGGTCTTGGCCCGGCGCAGCGTATCGGCCTGCGCCTTGCCGCGCCCTTCGGCGACGGCCTCGGCCAGATTGGCGAAAAGCACCGTGGCCCAGAGCCACCCGACGATGGCCCAGCCGAAGAAGGAGGGTTCGGTCAGCGCCAGCACGGTGGCCCAGACCGCGCCGATCTCGACGATCAGCATGACGGGATTGCGCCACAGGGTGCGCGGATCCAGCTTGCGGAAGGCGTCCGGCAACGACTTCAGCAGTAGCTCGGCGTCGAACAGCCCGCGCCGCGCCCGCCCCCTGCTCGGCTGCTCGGCCGAGGTGTGTTCGATGGTAGGAGCAGTCATGTCAGTGGATTCCTTCGGCGAGCGGCCCGAGCGCCAGCGCGGGCAGGAAGGTCAGGGCGACCAGGATGACGGTCACGCCGACGACCATGCCGACGAACTGCGGCCGATGGGTCGGGAGCGTGCCGATCGACTCCGGGGTGTGGCCCTGCCGGGCCAGCGAACCGGCCAGTGCGAGAACGAGAATCATGGGCAGGAAGCGACCGAAGGCCATCGCCAGGCCGAGGGCGGTGTTGAACCATGCGGTATTGCCGCTCAGTCCGGCGAAGGCCGAACCGTTGTTGTTGGCCGCGGAGGTGAAGGCGTACAGCACCTCCGACAGCCCGTGCGGTCCGGTATTCGCCATACGCTCGCGTTGGCCCGACATGGTCATCGCCGTTCCCGTGCCGACGAGCACGAGCAACGGGGTGACCAGGAAATAGGCCGCGGCCAGCTTGATCTCGCGCGGCGTGATCTTCTTCCCCAGGTATTCCGGTGTCCGCCCGACCATGAGTCCGGCCACGAACACCGTGATCACCGCGAGCACCAGCATGCCGTACAGGCCCGAGCCGACACCGCCGGGCGCGACCTCGCCGAGCTGCATGTTGAACAGCAGCATGAGACCGCCGAGGCTGGTGTAGGAGTCGTGGAAGGAGTCCACCGACCCGGTCGAGGTCAATGTGGTCGATGCCGCGAACACGGCCGAATTCGCCACGCCGAAGCGCTGTTCCACGCCCTCCAGGGACGCGCCGACGGCCGATGGCACCGTACCGTGGTGTCGCAGCTGGAAGAACAGCGTCAGCGACCAGCTGACCATGGCGATGGTGCTCATGACGCCCGCGATGGCGAGGCCCTGCTTCCGGCTGCCGACCATGCGCCCGAAGGTGCGCGGCAGCGAGAAGCTGATCACCAGCAGCAGGAAGATCTCCACCCAGTTGGTCCAGGTCGTCGGATTCTCGAAGGGGTGGGCCGAGTTGACGTTGTAGAAGCCGCCGCCATTGGTGCCCAGGTTCTTGATGGCCTCCTGGCTGGCGACCGGGCCGCCGGGCAGCGTCTGCCGCCCTCCCGCAACGGTATTCGCCACCTGGTCGTGCACGTGGAAGTTCTGCACGGCTCCGCCGATCACCAGGACCAGCGCCGCCACGAACGAGATAGGCAGCAGAATCCGGATGGTTCCCCTCACCAGATCCACCCAGAAGTTGCCCAGCTCGCCGGTGTGCCGGCGGGCGAATCCGCGCACCACGGCCATGGCCACCGACATGCCCACGGCGGCGGAGACGAAGTTCTGCACCGCCAGTCCGGACATCTGCACCACATGTCCGTAGGTGGATTCACCGCCGTAGTTCTGCCAGTTGGTATTGGTGACGAAGCTGACGGCGGTATTCCACGCCAGCGCCGCCGTCACCTCGGTGCCCTGCTCGTTCAGGTGCAGCGGCAGCCTGCCCTGCGCGAGCTGGAGGAAGAACAGCAGCAGGACGCTCACCGCGGAGAAGGCCAGCACGCTGCGGGCGTACACGCCCCAGGTGTGCTCGACGCCGGGTTTCACCCCTATCAGCCGGTAGACGCCCCGCTCGACGCGCGAGTGCCCGGTGGCGCTGTACACCCGGTACATGTAGTCGCCCAGCGGCACATGGACGAGGGCCAGCGCGATGACGAGGGATGCCAGGAAGACGATCCCCGCTGTAGTCGTGCTCACTCAGAACCTCTCCGGAAACAACAGCGCCGCAATGAGATAGACGGCGATGCCGAAGGCCAGGACCAGACCGACGACGTTCTGGGTCACAGCCGCTCCACTCCCCGCTGGATCAGGCCGAGCAGGGCGAAGACCGCCACGGTCAGCACGGTGAACACCACGATGGACATCCTGAAGAACCTCTCTCTACTCATGAGCGGGCCGAAGCCGCGCCGCAGTGAGTCAAGCGCCCAGTCGGGCCGATTTCGAGACTCTTGACGGATCCTTAGCGCCCCGGGCCGCCGCCCTGACGAATCGCTAACAGCAAACCCCCGGCGTGTCGTCGAAATTCGTCAACGCACCCGCACTTCCCGTCAAGAAACCGCTAATCTCCGGCCGATCGATATTCGCGGCGGTAAACAGTGTGAGATCCGAACGCGCGAGACCCGCGCACCTACACAAGGAGAAGTCAGTGCCCGAAATGGCGTGCACCCTGCTGGTGGTCTTCGGCTTCCTCACCGCGGCCCTGTGCCTGCGTGTCCTGGCCGGAGCCACGGCGACGCGGCGCGTGCGGGTGGCGCGTGTCCCGCGCCGTGACTCGCGCGCGATGATGAGGCAGTGAAACGCGGGCAACTGCGGATTTACCTGGGGGCGGCCCCGGGGGTCGGCAAGACGTATTCGATGCTGGCGGAGGCGCATCGGCGGCTCGAGCGGGGGCGCGATGTGGTCGCGGCCGTGGTCGAGACGCACGGGCGCGACAAGACCGCCGAACTGCTGGCGGGGATCGAGCGGGTACCGCCCCGGCTGGTCGAGTACCGGGGCACCACGTTGCCGGAGCTCGATGTGGCGGCGGTGCTGCGGCGAGCCCCGGCGGTGGTGCTGGTGGATGAGCTGGCGCACACCAACGTGCCGGGCAGTGAGCACGAGAAGCGTTGGCAGGACGTACACGAACTGCTCGACGCCGGAATCGATGTGATCTCCACGGTCAATGTGCAACACCTGGAGAGCCTCAACGATGTGGTCGAGCAGATCACCGGAGTGGTGCAGCGAGAAACCGTGCCGGACTGGGTGGTTCGCGGAGCCGACCAGGTGGAGCTGGTGGACATCACCCCGGAAGCGCTGCGGCGCAGACTGTCCCACGGGAATGTGTATGCGGCCGACAAGGTGGATGCCGCGCTGCGGAACTACTTCCGGCCCGGAAACCTGACCGCACTACGCGAGTTGGCGCTGCTGTGGCTGGCCGATCAGGTCGACGCGGCGCTCGCCAAGTATCGGGAGGACCACCGGATCACGGCCACCTGGGAAGCGCGCGAACGCGTCGTGGTCGCCGTGACCGGCGGACCGGAGTCGGAAACCATCGTGCGACGGGCGAGCCGTATCGCCGCCAAATCCAGTGCCGAACTCATCGTCGTGCACGTGGTGCGCGGCGACGGCCTGGCGGGGGTCTCGACCCAGCGGTTGCGACGACTGCGCGACCTGGCCACCGGTCTCGGCGCGTCGCTGCACACCGTCACCGGCGACGACGTGCCCACGGCCCTGCTGGACTTCGCCCGCCAGGTCAATGCGACCCAACTGGTGCTGGGCACGTCCCGGCGCTCGCGCTGGGCGCGCATGCTGGACGAGGGCATCGGAGCGACCGTGGTGCAGCGGTCCGGAAAAATCGACGTCCACATGGTGACCCACGAGGAATCCCACCGTGGGTTCCGGTGGCGGCCGCTCGCACCCCGGGAGCGCACACTCACCTCCTGGCTGGCCGCGGTCGGGGTGCCGTGGCTCATCTGCGCGGTGAGCGCGCTCTGGCTGGATCAGTTCATGGATCTCGGTGGCGAGAGCGCCTTGTTCTTCATCGGTGTCATCGCGGTCTCACTGCTCGGCGGCGTGGCACCCGCGACACTGTCGGCGCTGCTGTCGGGACTGCTGCTGAACTGGTTCTTCACCGACCCCCGCTACAGCTGGACGATCGCCGAGATCGACAACGCCCTCACCATCGTGGTGTTGCTGCTGGTAGCGGTGGCGGTGGCGGCGCTGGTGGACGTGGCGGCCGAACGCACCAGGGAAGCGCGCCGGGCTTCCCGGCAGGCCGAGCTGCTCACCCTGTTCGCCGGGGCGATCCTGCACGGCGCGAACCTGCGGGATCTGCTGGAGCGGGCGCGGGAGACCTACAACCTCAGAGCGGTCAGCTTCGTCACCGACACCGAGGTGGTCGCCGCTGTCGGCGAGCACGCCCCCCAGCGCGTGGACGACGCCGACGCCGCCATCGAGGCCGATGACAAAACGCACCGATTGCTGCTCTCGGGCCGCCGCCTCGCCTCCGCCGACCGGCTGGTACTCGGCGCGGTCGCGAATCAGGCCGCCGGACTGGTGAATCAACGACAGCTGCGGGAGGAGGCCAGCGCCGCACAGGCGCTGCTGGCGGCCGACAAGCTGCGTCGCGCGCTGCTGTCGGCGGTGAGCCACGATCTGCGCACCCCCCTGGCCGCCGCCAAGGCGTCGGTGTCGAGTCTGCGCAGCGACGATGTGGAGTTCTCCCCCGAGGACACCGCCGAACTGCTGGAGACCATCGAGGAATCCGTGGATCAGCTCACCGCGCTGGTCGGCAATCTGCTGGATTCGTCGCGGCTCATGGTGGGTGTCGTGCGACCGCGGATGCGGCGGGTATACCTGGATGAGGTGGTGCACCGGGCGCTGCTCGGCATGGGCACCCGGGGTCTGCGGCGGACCGCCCGCGACCGGGTGCGGGTGGCGGTCGACAGTGTCTCGGTCCGCGCCGACAGCGGGCTGTTGGAACGGGTGCTGGCGAATCTGATCGACAATGCGGTGCGGTACTCCCCCGCCGACGCGCCCGTGCGGGTGACCGCCGAGCAGACCGGTGACCGGGTGTCGCTCACCGTGGTCGATACCGGGCCGGGCGTGCCCACCGGGCTGGAGGACCAGCTGTTCGAACCGTTCCAGCGGCTCGGCGACCGGGACAATTCCACCGGCGTGGGGCTGGGACTGTCGGTGGTGCGCGGTTTCGTGGACGCCATGGGCGGCACCGTGCACGCCGAACCGACCCCGGGCGGCGGACTGACAATGGTGATCGACCTACCCGCGGGTGGTGGTGACTCCGAAGACTCCACCGAGACGGAATCCCCGGCAGGTACGGCTACAGAACAGGAGATCGGGTGACGACATCGGCGACTGCGCCGACCAAGGTCCTCGTGGTCGACGACGAACCGCAGATTCTGCGGGCGCTGCGCATCAACCTGTCGGTGCGCGGCTACGAGGTGATCACCGCCGCGAACGGGGCGGCCGCGCTGCGCGCGGCCGCGGAGAAACATCCCGACGTGGTGGTGCTGGATCTGGGGTTGCCGGATATGGACGGCATCGAGGTGCTCGGCGGGCTGCGCGGCTGGTCCACCGCGCCCGTGATCGTGCTGTCGGCGCGCACGGATTCCTCCGACAAGGTGGAGGCGCTGGACGCGGGCGCGGACGACTACGTCACCAAACCGTTCGGCATGGACGAACTGCTGGCCCGGCTGCGCGCGGCCGTGCGCCGGGCCGCGACCTCCGGTGACAATGCCGAGCCGGTGGTGGAAACCGCCTCCTTCACGGTCGATCTGGCCATGAAGAAGGTGACCCGGCACGGCAAGGATGTGCATCTCACCCCCACCGAGTGGGGAATGCTGGAGATGCTGGTGCGCAATCGCGGCAAGCTGGTGGGGCGGCGGGAGCTGCTGCGCGAGGTGTGGGGTCCCTCGTACGCGACCGAAACCCATTATCTGCGGGTCTATCTCGCGCAGCTGCGGCGCAAACTCGAGGACGACCCGTCGCAGCCCAAACATCTGCTGACCGAGGCGGGCATGGGGTACCGGTTCCAGGCGTGAGCCCGGGATGGCGCACGATGGGGCCATGTCATTCCAGGCGATCGTGTTCGACATGGACGGCGTACTGCTCGACACCGAGCCCATCTGGGAGGAGGTCCGGCGCGGCTATATCGACGAGCTGGGCGGCCGCTGGCTGTCCGACACCCAGGACCGGCTCATGGGCATGAGCACCGCCGAGTGGGCCGAATACCTGAGCACCGACCTGCTGGACGGGCGGCGCACGCCCGAACAGGTGGCCGGGGACGTCATCGACCGCATGAGCGACCGCTACGCCGACCACCTGCCGCTCATGCCGCATGCGGTGGAGACGGTGCGCGGCATGGGCGAGCATTTCACCCTCGGCCTGGCCAGTTCGTCGCCGCGACGGCTCATCGACGTCGCCCTCGACCACATGGGGGTGACCCGGCTGTTCCGGGCCACCGTCTCCACCGAGGAGGTCTCGCGCGGCAAGCCCGCCCCGGACGGCTATCTGGCGGCGGTAGCCCGGCTCGGCATCACCCCCGAATCCGGTGCGGCCATCGAGGATTCCAGCAACGGCCTGCGCTCGGCGCACGCCGCCGGTCTCACGGTGATCGCCGTGCCGCACCCGCGCTACCCACCGGCCGCGGACGCCCTGGGGCTGGCCGCCTACGTCGCCGACGGACTGAAAGAGCTGACACCCGAACTGGTTTCGTCGCTGGCGAGCTAGTCCAAGCCCAGCCCGGCGGCGATCGGCGCACCGGGTGCCACGCCGGGCGGCACGGCGAAGAGGGCGCTACCGGTGTGCTGGATGACCGCGTTCATCCGATCGGATGCGGCGAGTGCTCGCTGCGCCCGGATGAACTGTGCCGGTGGGTTGTTCATGTAGGCCACGAACAGCAGTCCCGCATCCAGGGAGCCGTGCCCGCCGTGAGTGTGGTTCGGATCGGTGCCCGCGGGGTGACTGTGCGGAGCGACCGGTTCCGGTTCGCCGCCCGCGTTCGCGACGAGGGTGCCGTAGTCGTAGTTGTAGCCGCGGCGGAACATCGGGATGTCGTGGACCAGGCGGATATGGGAGTCGGCCGGGATGATCAGCTCGCCGTCGGCGGAGCGGGCGTCGAGGTCCACCGGATCGAATTCCCCGGTGCCGCCGAGCGGCGCGCCGTCACCGCGCCGACGTCCCACGATGCGGTCCTGTTCGGCCAGCGGCAGCATGTCCCAGTCGGCGGTCTTCATGCGGATCTTGCGGAACACCAGATAGCTGCCGCCGTGGAACCACGCGGGTTCGGCGGAGCCGTCCACCCGGACCGTGCGCGCGAACTCCGGGGTGCCGGGGCGGGGGTTGGCGGTGCCGTCCTTGTGGCCGAACATATTTCGCGGGGTGCCGCCGTCCTTCGGGCGGCTCAGGAAGCCGTGCTGGGTCCAGCGCATCCGTCCCAGACCAGGCAGCCGCGCCCGCAGCGACCGGAAGGCATGGCTCACCACCTGGGCGTCGTCGGCGCAGATCTGCACCAGGACGTCGCCGCCGCACCAGGCGGGATTCAGTGCGTCGCCGGGAAATTCGGGCAGCTGCCGGAGGTGTTCGGGGCGGCGGTCGGCCAGACCGAAACGGTCGTCGAAGAGCGACGGGCCGAGGCCGAAGGTCACGGTCAGGCGGGCGGGATCGAGCCCACTGGCGAAATCGGTGTGATTGCTGAAGCCCGGATCGGTGTCGGCGGTATCCGGCACCCGCTCACCCGCGGTGAGCGCGACCGCGGTCTCCGTACAGGCGGCCAGCAGCTCGCGCAACACCCCACGATCCGGGCGCGCGACATCGCAGGCCAGGAAGAGCGCGTGCGACTGTACGACGGTCTCGATGCCGGCCTGATGCGGCCCGTGGAACGGTTCGACGGATAGGTCCGGCGAGCGCTCCGGCGCGCTCACCCGACCCGCCACGATCCCGGCGCTCGCCGCACCCGCCGCCGTGAGTGCCGAGCCGAAGAGCGTGCGCCGCGACAAACGGCCGGAGCCGCCAGAATTACTACGTGCAGTAGTAGATTCGTCCATGGGATCGCAGCGTAACCGCGCATGGGCCAACCTTCAACCAGACTGAAAGCTATCGCGACCTGCCAGCGCGCCCCGGCAACCACCCCCGCACCGGAGCGTGCGCGAAAATATCCCGGTGACCACCCAGCACGGCCCACCCGAACCGCCACCCGCCAGCACCTCGATCATCGTGCTGACCTTGGCGCATCGCATCGAGGCCGAACTCGGCGCGGCACTGGCCCCACTGAGCCTCACCGTCGCCCGCTTGGCGGTCCTCGGCCATATCGCCGCCATTCCAGGGGCGTCGTTCAGCGAGTTGGCGCGCATGGGCGGCATCAGCGTGCAGAGCGTGCACACCGCGGTGAAATCCATGGTCGCCGCGGGACTGGTGCGCGATCGCACCGCCCGCGCCGGATCGGCGTCGACCATCGAACTCACCGCGAAGGGCAGACGCCTGCTGCGCGCGGCCCAGCAGGTGGTCGACGAGGTGGACGAGCGCCTGTTCGGAGCCGAGGCGGACCCCGACCGCCGCCGGATCGGCGAGGCGGTGATGGCGGCCTTCCGGGCCGGAAGCGGTTCCTGACAACCACTTTCCCCGCTCGCGGTGACGTTTCCCACAACCTTCAGCCTAACTGAAGCCTACTGCTACGCTTCAGCCACCCTGAAGGTTGGAGTGATGCCATGCAGAAGGCACTGCTGTCGATACACGTGCTGGCCGGAATCATCTTCGTCGGCGGCTCGGCCGTCGCCGCGAGCCTGTTCCCGCGCTACGCACCCGTCGCCGCCACCGCGGCCGGACCACCCGCGCCCGAACGAAACCCTGCCGTCGCCAAGGCTTTTCATCGGATCACCGGCACCTACGCGCTACTGGCCCTCAGCGTGCCGATCGTCGGCATCATCCTGGCCACCGTGCAGGGCCGGATGAGCGAGATCTGGATAACCCTCGCCATGGCCCTCACCTTCACCGCGGGCGGCCTGCTCGCCGTCGTCATCCACCCCATGCAGCGCCAGGCCCTCGACGCCCCGGACGACGGGAAGCGCCTGCGCACCCTCGGCATGCTCGCCGGAATCTACAACCTGCTGTGGACGGTCGTGGTCGTCCTCATGATCGTGCGCCCCGGCGCGGAATAGGAGTAGCTCATGTCACTCGCCCTCCCCGCGACCCCGCTGGCCGAGGCCGCCAACCAGCTGATGTTCGAGGCGCTGGAGCCACATCTGTGCCACCACAGCCTGCGCGGCTTCTTCTTCGGCCGGGCGCTCGCCGCCGCCCAGGGACTCACCCCCGGCCGGGACTACGACGAGGAGACCTTGTTCCTCATCTGCGTCCTGCACGATATCGGGCTGGCCGAACGCGCCAATGGCACACAGCGATTCGAGATGGACGGCGCGGACTACGCGGCGCAGTGGCTGGAAGGCCACGGCGTCACCGATGAGCGCGTCGACATCATCTGGGACGCCATCGCCGCGCACACCACGGGACTGAGTTCGTCGCCCGTCTACCGTCGCCGCCGCCCGGCCGAGATCTGGATCTCGGTCAGCGGTATCGGCATCGACGTGGGCGGCGGCCCGAATGATCTGCCGCCGGGCCTGGCCGACGCCGTGCACGCCGCCTACCCGCGCCTCGGCGGCACCCGCGCCCTCACCGAGTCCATCGCGAAACAGGTGATCGCGAATCCGCGCAAGGCCCCGCCGGGCAGTCTGCCGGGCGAGATCCTGCGGCTGCGGCATCCGGAACTGGTGCCGTTCACCTGGGACACCGTGCTCGACGCCAGCGGCTGGCGGGACTGAGCCGACCGGTGCGGCGGAATGCGGCCGACCCGATCGACGTTCGGCATATCCGGACGGGTCCCGCCGGGCCCGCCACCGAGCAATGGGAGGATCGTGTCATGTCCGAACAGACCGCCGCACCGCAGACCGCCGCTCCCACCCTGGCCGCCGAACCGGTCGAACTGTGGGTGGAGCGCACCGGCACCCGCGCCTACACCGGCCGCAACAACCGCGGCGGCGAGGTGCTCATCGCCTCCCAGGGCGTACCCGGCGCGTTCACGCCCGGTGAACTGCTGAAGATCGCGCTGGCGGGCTGCACCGGACTCAGCGCCGACTTCACCCTGTCGCGCCGTCTCGGCGACAACTTCGACGCCACCGTGCGCGTCTCCGGCGACGCCGACCGCGAGAACGAGCTCTACCCCGAGCTGAACGAATCCTTCGAACTGGATATGAGCGAACTCGACGAGGAGTCCCGGCAGCGGCTGCTGGTCGCCGCGCAGCGCGCCATCGACAAGGTGTGCACCGTGGGCCGCACCCTGAAGGCGGGCACCGTGGTCAACCTGTCCTTCACCATCGACGAATGAGCGCCGACCCCGTCCGGCTCAGCGCCTGGGTGCACGGACTCGTCCAGGGGGTGGGCTTCCGGTGGTGGACGCGGTCGCGGGCGCTCGAGCTCGGGCTCACCGGTTACGCCCGCAACCACCGCGACGGCCGGGTGCACGTGATCGCCGAGGGGCCGCGCCAGCATTGTGAGACACTTCTGGCGCTGCTGCGCGCCGGTGACACACCTGGCCGAGTCGATCTCGTTGTGGAAGACTGGGGCGCCGCACAGGGCGGAATGAACGGATTCGAGGAGCGGTAGTGCGCGGGGTGGCCAGGGAGTCGAGCGGTGACTGACGAACATCCCGGCGGACCACCGAACCCCGCCGACGACGACCGCCCCGTCGCCCTGCCGACCCCGCCGCGCGGCAGCATGCAGCGCCAGGAACCCGGAGTCACCCAGCCGCGCCCGCCCACGGTGGCCGAGGCGCGGGCGCGCGAGAAGGCCCGGCGGCGAGCCGAGGAGCAGGCCCGGGCCGCGGCCGATGCCGAGGCGGCCAAGCAGAAGAAGCGCAAGAAGCTGCTCATCGGCGGTGTCGCCGTGGTGGGCGTGGCTGGCCTGGTCGGCGGCGGCTACCTCGCCTACAGCGCGCTCACCGGACCCGATATCACCGCCTACTGCACCGTCATCGTCGACAAGGGCGAGACGGTCGTCGTCGGCAACAACGGCGAGACCTACACCGCCACCAGGAACAACGAGGAGATCGTGGTCCCCGACCGGTACTGCGAGGAAGCCTCCCGTTCCAGCGGCGGCAACAGCACCGGCGTCTTCATTCTCGCGGGCAACCAATACCGCTACTACTACGGCGGCACGAACACCATCGGCAAAGCGCCGTCGGGCGGCACCACCGTGAAGCCCAAGGGTGCGGAGATCAAGACCAAGAGCGGCACCACCATTCAGCGCGGCGGGCTGGGCACCCGGATCGGCGGCGGGTCGTAATGCGGCGACTGCGCGGCACCCCGCGCCCGGGCTGGAAGGACATCACCGCGGCGCAGGGGCTGGTATACGGCTCCCCGGGGCGCGACGCCAGCGGGCAGCCCCGCCCGTACTGGGACGAGTCCGTGCACTACACCTTCGACATGGACGAGATCCTGGCCCTCGAGGCGCAGGTCGAGGTGCTGCACACCATGTGCCTGCACGCCGTCGAACAGGTCGTGCTCACCGAGCGGTTCGCCGATTTCGGTCTGCCGCAGTGGAGTTGGGAACCCATCGCCAATTCCTGGAAGCGTGCCGACCCGCACGTCTACGGCCGCTTCGACCTGCGCTACGACGGTCGCGGTCCGGCGAAACTGTTGGAGTACAACGCCGATACGCCCACCTCGCTGCTGGAGGCGGCGATCGTGCAGTGGCACTGGCTCACCGACACCCATCCCGACGACGACCAGTGGAACTCCTTGCACGAGAAGCTCGTCGAGCGCTGGGGCGAACTGCGTGACGCCCTGCCCGGCGGCGAACTGCACTTCACCTGGTCCAGCGCCGACGCCACCGGTGAGGACAATGTCACCACCGCGTACATGCAGGAGACGGCCGCCGAGGCCGGATTCGACACCATCGCACTGCCCATCGAAGAGGTCGGCTGGGACACCGAACTGGAGCGCTTCGTCGATCTGGCGGAAGCGCCCATCGGTTCCGTCTTCAAGCTCTACCCGTGGGAGTGGGTGCTCGACGACGACTTCGGGCAGCGCGTGGTGGGCTCCCTGCCGCAGACCATGTGGCTGGAACCGCTGTGGAAGACGTTGCTGTCCAACAAGGCCATTCTCGCGGTGCTGTGGGAGATGTACCCCGGACACCCGAATCTGCTGCCCACCTACCTCGACGACCCGCACGAACTCACCGAATACATCCGCAAGCCGAAACTCGGCCGCGAGGGCGCGAATATGACCATCGTCGGCGCGGGCCTGGAAACCGCCACCGGCGGCGTCTACGGCGCGGAGGGCTTCGTGTACCAGTTGCTGGACCCGCTGCCGGAATTCGACGGTATGCGGCCGGTGCTGGGCGCCTGGATCGTCGGCGACACCTCGGCCGGCCTCGGCATCCGGGAAACCGCCGGGCTCATCACCGATGATGGGGCGGCCTTCGTACCGCACCGGATTCCGCAGTGACCGCACCGGTGACCGAGCCCGTCGGTGCGCAAGCTTTGACCAACCCCCTAACTGGAGGACATCGATGACAGCCACACTCGCGCTGGAAGCGAGCACGCTCGGCCGTGGCGTGGGGGCCATCCTCTGCTACGCCGTACTCGGCCTGGTGCTCATGGTGCTCGGCTTCCTCGCCGTGGATCTGACCACCCCGGGCCCGCTGCGCGCCATGGTCGCCGAGGGGCGGCCCAATGCGGTGCTGGTGAGCGCCAGCGGGATGATCAGCATGGCGCTCATCGTGGTGCTGGCGATCTACGCCTCGGCGGGCAAGCTCTCCGACGGCCTCGTCACCGCCGGCGTGTACGGCTTGGTCGGCATTGTGGCGCAGGTGGTTTCGGTACGGCTGCTGGAGTTGGCGGTCGGCATCGACATCGGTGCGATGCTGAAGAACACCGACTACACGGCGGCCGCCTGGATAGTGGCCGCCGCCCACCTGTCGCTCGGCCTCGTGGTCGCCGTCGCGATTCTCTGATATATCCGCACCGGGGCGATATCGCCCTGGTGCGCTAGCGAATCCGGCTGTACTTGAGGAACGCCACGCCGTCCTCGAACACGCGGCTGGTCAGCACCCGGAAGCGGGCCGCGTCGGGAAGCCGTGCGCTGGAACCGAACAGCGGACGGCCCCGCCCCAGCACGATCGGGTACAGCTTCAGGAAGATCTGGTCGATCTCCGGCAGCAACGCCTGGGCGAGTTCCCCACCGCCGCACAGCCAGATGCCGAGTCCCTTCTCCCGCTTGAGCTCTCGCACCCGGCCCAGCGGATCCGCGGAGATGAGCTCCACATCCGGGTCCGGACTCTCCGGCAGCGCACCCGACACCACGAACTGGCGCAGATGCGCGTACGGGCTCGAGGTGCCCGTCCGGACGCCGAAATCATGTGTCTTGCGGCCCATTACGACGGTGTCGAAGGTGGTGCCGGACTTGTCGATGCCCAGCGCCTCCCGCACCTTGGTCGGCAATGTCTCCGGATAGTGCGCGGCGATCGCCGAACCGTGGTCACCGCCCACGGGGAAGAAATCGACCGAGCCGTCCTCGGTGGCAATGAACCCGTCGATGGTCGACGCGACGTAGTAGGTCAGTTTGCGCATTCGTCCTCCATGGCCGCGCAGTGCGGCCGATAGAAAAACGGTAGCGCCTGAAAGTGATCGCGGCGAGGCCGTCGGGTGGCCGGAGGGCAAGCCCCCAGTTCAGGGGCGGGGTCGGCGCTGGCAGCGCGGGCAGGAGAACGAGGACCGGTTCATGAACTTCTCGCGCACCATGAGCGCACCGCAGCGGCGGCACGGTTCGTCCTCGCGGCCGTAGGCGTTGAGCGAGCGCTCGAAGTAGCCGGACTGGCCGTTGACGTTCACATAGAGCGCGTCGAAGGAGGTGCCGCCCGCGAGCAGCGCCTCGCCCATCACCGCCCGCACCTCGGTGAGCAGACCGTGCAGGGCGGGCTTGGAGAGCTTGGCGGCAATGCGCTCGCCGTGGATCCCGGCTCGCCACAGCGCCTCGTCGGCGTAGATGTTGCCGATGCCCGAGACCACGGTCTGATCGAGCAGTACCCGCTTGATCTCGGAATGTTTGCGTCGCAACACCGTCACGACCGCGTCCGGATCGAAGTGCGGGTCGACCGGATCGCGCGCGATATGCGCCACCGCGTCCGGCAGCGGCGTGCCGTCCACCTCGACGAGCGGGGCGAGCATCCAGCCGCCGAAGGTGCGTTGATCCACGAAGCGCAGCTCACTGCCGGAATCGAGGGCGGCGATGATGTGGGCGTGCTTCTCCAGGGGCGCGTCGGCGGGCTGCACCAGCATCTGCCCGCTCATGCCCAGATGCACGACCAGCGCGGTATCGGGCTCGTCGAAGGTGAGCCACAGGAATTTGCCGCGGCGCTGCGCCGCCTCGACGCGGAGGCCGGCCAGCCGCGCGGCCAGATCGTCGCCGCCGGGCACATGCCTGCGCACCGAGCGTGGATGTTTGACGGTGACGGACTCGACGACGCGGCCCGCCACATGCTCGGCGAGGCCGCGTCGTACGACTTCGACTTCGGGAAGTTCGGGCATCAGGCCCCTGGGTTCTCCACGGTCTCGGCGTGCAGCGACTGATAGGCGGCCCCGGCCGCCTTCTGCTCCGCTTCCTTCTTGGAGCGGCCCACACCCTGACCGTAGGCACGACCACCGATCACCGCCGTGGCGGTGAACTCCTTGTCGTGGTCGGGCCCGGTCGAGGTGATCTCGTAACTGGGCACGCCGATACCGCGTTCCGCGGTCAGCTCCTGCAGACTGGTCTTCCAGTCCAGCCCGGCGCCCATGCGGGGGCCGCGCTCGAGCAGGTCCGCGAACAGACGCAGCACCACGCTGCGCGCGACATCGATGCCGTGCTGCAGGTGCACCGCACCCAGCAGCGACTCCATACCGTCGGCGAGAATGCTCGGCTTGTCCCGGCCGCCGGTGAGCTCTTCGCCCTTGCCCAGCAGCAGGTGACGGCCGAGGCCGCCCTCGCCCAGCCCGCGCGCCACCTCGGCGAGCGCGTGCATATTGACCACGCTCGCGCGCAGCTTCGCCAGCTCACCCTCGGACTTGTCCGGGTGTTCCAGATACAGGCGTTCGGTGATGCTCAGCCCGAGCACCGAATCGCCCAGGAACTCCAGTCGCTCGTTGGTCGGCAGTCCGCCGTTCTCGTACGCGTACGAGCGATGGGTGAGCGCGAGGCGCAGCAGGTCCGGTCGCACATCGACGCCGAGCGCCTCGAGCAGGCTGGTGTGGTCGGCTGAGTCGCCTACGGCGGGTACGTCCGCCGCGTCCTTGCTGGCGGTCACGGTTGCGCTACCGGAGGTCCGAGAATCAGACGGCAGCGGTGACCTGGCGGCCCTTGTAGGTGCCGCAGCTGGGGCACGCGATGTGCGGCAGGGTCTTCTCGCCGCAGGCCCGGTTCGGGCAGGTGATCAGGGTCGGCGCGGTGGCCTTCCACTGGCTCCGGCGCGAGTGGGTGTTGGCACGAGACATCCGGCGCTTCGGAACGGCCACGACTACTTCTCCTCTGAATCTGAATCGGCTGACTGGTTTGCCCCGGTGCCGTCGGCACCGTTCTGCACAGCAAGGCTCGCGAGCTTGGCCCAGCGAGGGTCAAGTATCTCATGGCCGTGTTCGGAACCCGCAATCGCCATCCGTACCCCGCATTCCGGGCACAGTCCCGGGCAGTCGGGTTCGCACAGCGGCTGCAACGGCAGTTCCAGGCCGACGGCGTCGATGACCACCGGTTCCAGGTCGATCAGGTCGTCGACCAGGCGGTGGATCTCGTCTTCCTCGGTGGTCTGCTCGGTCGCGCTGTCCGGGTAGGCGAACAGCTCGGTGAGCCGCAACTCGATCTCGTCGGTGAACGGTTCGAGGCAGCGCGAGCATTCGCCCTCGATCGGCGCGGAGACCGTGCCGGTGACCAGGACGCCTTCGGATACCGCCTGCAGGGTCAGATCCAGCTCGACCTGCGCACCGGCGGGAATGCCGACCATTTCGAGGCCGATCTTCGCGTCGGTGGTGACGGTACGGCGCACCTGCTTCATCGATCCGGGTGCACGTCCGAGACTGCGCACGTCCAGCACGAAACCCGCGTCGGTCGCCTGACGACGGTGACGCGGATTGGAACCGGATTGGGCGGACATCACGAACTCACTCACGCTCGGTGTGGAATGGGCAACCACTCAACAATACGGGACGAGCCGGTCCGCGCCCAAATCCCATCCGGTGCCCACATCCCGGTCAGGCCCGAATCCCAGTCACGGCCCAGATCTCGTTCAGCGCCGGAAGTCCGCCGCGTAATCCGGGACGCTCGGTGCGGTACGCACCTGGGTGCGCCCCCTGCCGACCACGCGCAGCGCGTTGTTCAGCGTGTCCTCGAAGTCCGCGAGCTTGCCGTCGACGTATTGGTCGCATTCCTCGCGCAGGCGGTCCGCCTCCGCCTGGGCGGTGTCGATGAGCCGCGCGGATTCCGCGTGCGCGGCGCGCACCACCTCGGTCTGCGAGACCAGGCGTTCCTGTTCGGCCTTGCCGTCGGCGACCGAGCGGTCGTAGGAAGCCTGTCCGGCCGCGGTCATCCGCTCGGCCTCGACGCGGGCGCGGCCGGTGACCGCCTCGAACTCGGCCTTGCCCTCGGCCACCGTGCGTTCGGCCTCCTGCTCCGCCGAGCTGACCAGGTGGTCGGCGTGCGCGCGGGCCTCGGCGACCATGCGGTCGGCGTGCGCCTTGGCGTCGGCCAGGATGCGGTCGGCCTCCTCGCGCGCGGAGGTGACCGTGTGATCGGCCTGCTGATTGGCGGTGGTGACGGTGGTGTCGGCGGCCGTGCGGGCATCGGTGACGATCTTGTCGCGGTGATCGAGCACGTCCTGGGCGTCATCGAGTTCGCCGGGCAGGGCCTCGCGCACATCGTCGAGCAGTTCCAGTACTTCGCCTCTGGGCACGATGCAGTTGCGGGTGGGCGGAATCCCACGCGCCTCTTCGACGATGGCGACGAGCTCGTCGAGTGCTTCGAATACCCGGTACATACTGCTACCCCACTTCTCCTGCCGGACTCACGGCGACACTCTCCGCTTCTGGCCAGTGTGCCCCGAGGGGCGGCTGTCAACTGTGTGCGACTCCGGCGTGTCGGCCACTGTTTCCTAGCGCACAGAGTGTCTCGCAGGCCACAGATTAAAGTGGAGGAAAACCCTCCGGTTGATGCTACATTTATCTCCGACAGCGCAGTCGTACCTGGCCCACCGGCCCCGGGTTCGGCGAGTTCGATCGGAAGAGACAATGACCGTCCTGGATCTACCGCAGCGGGCCATCATCCCCGCCGGAGAAGTCCTCACCGTCTACACCGACGGCTATCTCACGCTGCGACGCGCGTGGGCGCACTGGATCGGACAGCTCGGCTCCTTCCTGCGCGGTGAGCACGCCTTCGCCCAGTTGATCCGATTCGCCCTGGTCGGCGGTCTCAGCAATATCGGCTACCTGCTGCTGTTCGTGACCCTCTACGGCAGTGGGGCGCAACTGGCCAATCTGGCCGGGTCGGTGGTGAGCACGGCGATGGCCAACGAACTGCACCGGCGCCTCACCTTCCACGCCTCCGAACGCGTGCGCTGGCACACCGCGCAGCTCGAGGGCGGCGCGCTGGCCCTGACCGGCCTGGCCATCACCGCCGGAGCCATCGCCCTGCTCGAGTGGACGGCGCCGCAACTGGGCGGCCCCGCCCAGGCCGCCGCGGTCCTCGGCATCACCGCCGGCGTCGGCACCCTGCGCTTCCTGACCCTGCGCCTCTGGGTGTTCTAGCGAACCGGCTGAGCCCGCGACCCGCTGCGATGCACGTACCTCGCGCGGGCCGCGAACGTCCCGGCACTGCGTACTGATCGGTGCTACAGCCGAGTATCCGTATGCCGCGATACCCCGGTCGCGTACACGGTCGGTGGCGGTAGCGGCAGCTTGCTCGCGGTGCGGGAAAGAACTGGTCCGGAATCGGGGGAACCTCGGCGCGGTGTGGCGCGTCCAAGGAAGGCATAGCGGTTCGGAGCCGGTGCGGGCCGCTGCGGTTCCGCATCGCGTCGGTGTGTTGCCGGTTCGGTTCAGCGCCATGGTGGTTCGGCGGTGGTGCGGTGCGGAATCAATCGGTTCAGTGCGATTCCTCGGGAGGTTCGAGCCATGAAGCGTTATGTGGGAAGCCGGGTCGGGCGGCGCGGCGGTGGGGTGTCGGGAGCGCCTGCGCACCAGCGGGTTCCGGGGCGGCCTCGCGTGCACCCCGCGATCGTCCGTACTCTCCGTCGGCGTGGCGCATGAGCGCCGCGCCGGTGCATCGGCGGCCCGAGGTGCTGCTGGCGGGGGTCGATGACGACGAGATCCGGCGGCGGTGCGCGGGTGGAACGTGGCGGCGGGTGCGGCGCGGGGTGTACGCCGAGCAGGCGACGTACGCGGATCTCGGTGCGGCCGAACGACATCGGCTGCTGATCGAGGCGGCCGTGCCGGGACTGTCGGTGGCGGCGATCGTGAGCCACCAGTCGGCGGCGGTGCTGTACGGGGCCCCGATTCCGACGGCGGAGCTGGGTCGGGTGTGCGTGACGCGCAATCGGCGCGGCGGCGGGCGGGTGCGGACCGACGTGCGGGTGCACTGCGCGCGGGTGGACCGGGTGGTGGAGTGGGGCGGGCTGGTGGTGACCACGCCCGCGCGCACCATCGTCGATCTCGCGCGCACGCTGCCATTCGAGGCCGCGGTGGTGGCCGGAGACGCCATCGCCCGCCGGTTCGGGGTCAGCGCCCTCGATCTGGAGGAAGAACTCGGGACGGCCAAGCGCCGCCACGGCTGCACCCAGGCGCACCGGGTGGCGGAGTTCCTGGACCCGCACAGCGCCAGCATCGGCGAATCCCGCAGCCGCGTCCTGTTCCGACGCCTCGGCCTCCCGGTCCCGTACTCCCGCGGCGAGGTCTTCACCACCGGCGGACGCCTGGTCGACCACGTCGACTTCTACTTCCCCGATACCGGCGTCATCGGCCTCTTCGACCAGCACTACCCGCCCCGACGCGCACCCACATCCGCCGCTACGAACACGGGTATGACGCGCACGGGGACGACCGACGCGGCAGCGAGCCGAGCGGCCATGCGCCGCGAAGAGTCCTTGCGCGCCTTGGGCTTCCACGTCGTCCGCTGGTCCGCCGCCGAACTCCCCTCCCCCGAGATCGGCGCCCGGGTCCGCGCCGCTCTCACGCGCGCCCGCCGCCTCAACCGCGCGGGCTACATCCACCAGGCAGCCCTCCCCACCCCACAACCCCTCACCTTCCGCGCGCTATAGCGCTACGTCGCCGCGCCCGCCCGGCGACGTAGAGCGGGCGCGTCCGAGCTGCCACAATGCGCGGGTGGGCAACACATTGACGGAGTGGAAGTGCCCGGTATGCGGCCAGCGCTCACTGCGGAACGTCGGCCGGCTGGGCGAGTCTTGTTCACGCTGCGAGGCGAGCGCATTTCTCGCCGACCTGCCGGAATCGGTGCGCTCCGAAGTTGTGTGTCTGCTGCGTCAGCAGAAGAGAACTCATGGCGGTCGTGAAGTTGCGGAAGGGCTTCGATCCTCCGCCGTCCTTGCCATTGGCCCTCGACGTGACTGTCCTCCTCGAAGCGGAATCCGCCGACTAGCGGTCCACGCGGGTGAATCCACCGCGCCCGTGCCGTGGGGCACGGGCGCGGGGCTCACTTGCGGCGTTCGGCGATGCGGGCCAAGAGGCGCTTGTGGACCGGTTCGGGGAGGAGGTCGGAGATGTCGCCGCCGAGGGTGGCGACCTCCTTGGTGAGGGAGCTGGAGATGAAGCCGTGCTGGGGGTTGGTGGCGATGAAGTAGGTGTCGACGCCGGTGAGTTTGCGGTTCATCTGGGCCATCTGCATTTCGTAGCCGAAGTCGGTGGCGTCGCGCAGGCCCTTCACGATGGCGGTGATGCCCTGCTGCTTGGCGAAGTCGACGAGCAGACCCTGCCAGCGCTCCACCCGCACGTTCGGCAGGTGGGCGGTGACCTCGCGGATCATCTCGATGCGCTCGTCGACGGTGAACATCCCCTTCTTGTTCGGATTCACCACCACCGTCACCACGACCTCGTCGAACTGCGCGGCCGCGCGGGTGATCACATCGAGATGTCCGTTGTGCACCGGGTCGAAGGATCCCGGGCAGATTGCTCCAGCCATGGGCCGACGCTAGCAGGCGCTGCTCACGGCCCTGCCTCGTACTCCGCCAGGTCGATCCGGGTCTCTCCGTAGGTGCGCGACTTCAGCGGGTAATACCCTGCGGGCCAAGCGAGTTCCGGTGAGCGGCTGGAACGTTCCACCACCACGAGCGCACCGTCGACCAGCCATCCGTTGGCGGCGAGCAGACCGAGATCGGCGATCACCCCGGTGACGTCCAGGGCGTACGGCGGATCCGAGAACACCAGGTCGTACGGCCCGTCGGCGGGCGGCGACGCCAGCACGGCGGCCACACTGCCCTGCCGCAGTTCGGCCCCGGGCAGTCCGAGATCGCCGATATTGCCTCGAATCACCGTGGCGGCCTTGCGATCCGATTCCACCAGCAGCGCCCGCGCGGCTCCGCGCGACAGCGCCTCCAATCCCAGCGCCCCGGAGCCCGCGTACAGGTCCGCGACGCGTATCCCGTCGAAGTCAAGCCGCGCGGCGAGCACGCTGAACAGCGCCTCGCGTACTCGATCGGAGGTGGGCCGGGTCCCGGCGGGCGGCACCCGCAGCCGCCGCCCGCCCGCACTGCCCGCGACGATGCGCGTCACTCCGCCGCGGCCTCGTTGAGGCTCAGCTCGATCAGCAGATCGCCGCCCTCCACCTGCTGCACCTTGCCGATGGCGACGCGCTTGACCGTGCCGCCGCGCGGCGCGGTGATGGCCGCCTCCATCTTCATGGCCTCGATGGTGCCGATGGTGTCGCCGGGGCCGACGGTGTCGCCGTCGCCGACCGACAGCGTGACCACACCCGCGAACGGGGCCGCGATATGTCCGGCATTGGTCTTGTCGGCCTTCTCGGCGGCGGGGACCTCACTGGCGATCGAGCGGTCGCGCACCATGATCGGCCGCAGCTGACCGTTGAGAATGCACATCACGGTGCGCATCCCGCGCTCGTCGGGTTCGGAGATGGCCTCCAGGCCGATGAGCAGGGTGACGCCCTTCTCCAACTGGACACGGTGTTCCTCGTCGTGGCGCAGACCGTAGAAGAACTGGTTGGCCGACAGCCCCGAGGTATCGCCGTACTTCTCGCGGTGGGCCAGGAATTCGGCGGTGGGCCCGGGGAACAGCAGCCGGTTCAGGGTGGCGCGCCGCTGCTCCGAGGTCCCGTTCAACCCGGCCTCGTCCTCGGCGGTGAGCTGGGTTTCCGGCTTGGCCGGGCCGCGTCCGGCCAGCGCGCGCGAGCGGAACGGCTCCGGCCAGCCACCAGCCGGTGTGCCCAATTCCCCACGCAGGAAACCGATCACCGAATCGGGAATGTCGTAGCGGCCGGGGTCGGCGGCGAATTCGTCCACGTCCACGCCGGTGCCGACCAGCGCCAGCGCCAGGTCGCCGACCACCTTGGACGACGGGGTGACCTTGACCAGGCGGCCCAGCATCCGGTCGGCGGCAGCGTATTTGGCCTCCACCTCCTCGAACTGGTCGCCCAGCCCCAAGGCGATGGCCTGCTGGCGCAGATTCGACAGCTGCCCGCCCGGGATCTCGTGGTGGTACACGCGCCCGGTCGGCCCCGGCAGCCCGGATTCGAAGGGCGCGTACACCTTTCGCAGCGCCTCCCAGTACGGCTCCAGATCGCACACGTGCTGGAGGTTCAGCCCGGTGTCGTGCGGTGAGTTCGCCGCCGCCGCGACGATGGCCGACAGCGCGGGCTGGGAGGTGGTGCCCGCCATGGGGGCCGAGGCGCCGTCGACGGCGTCCGCACCCGCCTGCCAGGCGGCCAGATAGGTGGCCAGCTGACCGCCCGGGGTGTCGTGGGTGTGCACGTGCACGGGCAGCTCGAACTCCCGGCGCAATGCCGTGACCAGCGTCGCCGCCGCCGGAGCCCGCAGCAGACCGGCCATGTCCTTGATGGCGATGACATGCGCCCCGGCGTCGACGATCTCCTCGGCGAGCTTGAGGTAGTAGTCGAGCGTGTAGAGGTTCTCGTCCGGATTCGACAGGTCGCCGGTGTAGCTCATGGCGACTTCGGCGATGGCCGTTCCGGTTTCGCGCACGGCGTCGATGGCGGGCCGCATCTGGTCCACGTTGTTGAGCGCGTCGAAGATGCGGAAGATGTCGATGCCGGTCGCGGTGGCCTCGGAAACGAAAGCGCGCGTGACCTTTTCCGGGTACGGGGTGTAGCCGACGGTATTGCGCCCGCGCAACAGCATCTGCAGGTTGATATTCGGAATCGCCTCGCGCAGCGCGGCCAGGCGCTCCCACGGGTCCTCGTAGAGGAACCGCAGCGCGACGTCGTAGGTCGCACCGCCCCAGCATTCGATGGACAGCAACTCGGGCGTCATCCGCGCCACATGCCCGGCCACGTCCAGCAACCCGTTGGTGCGCACCCGGGTGGCCAGCAGCGACTGGTGCGCGTCGCGGAAGGTGGTGTCGGTGACCGCGACGCCGGGCCGCTCCCGCAGCCAGCGCGCGAACCCCTCCGGCCCGAGTTCCAGCAGCCGCTGTCGGGACCCCGAGGGCGGCGGCACCGTCGTATCCAATGCGGGCAGCTTGTCGTGCGGATACACCGTGGTCGTGCGCTGCCCGTGCGGCTTGTTCACGGTGACGTCGGCCAGATACCGCAGGATCTTGGTGCCGCGGTCGGCCGAGGAACGCTGGGTGAGCAGTTCCGGCCGCTGGTCGATGAACGAGGTGGTGACCCGTCCGGCCCGGAACTCCGGATCGTCGAGCACCGCCATCAGGAACGGGATATTGGTCGTGACGCCGCGAATGCGGAACTCGGCCACCGCCCGGCGGGCGCGCGCGACCGCGGTGGCGAAGTCACGGCCGCGGCAGGTGAGTTTGACCAGCATGGAGTCGAAGTACGCGCCGACCTCGGCGCCCACGTTCGCGCCGCCGTCCAGCCGCACGCCCGCCCCGCCCGGCGACCGGTAGCCGGTGATGCGGCCGGTGTCGGGCCGGAACCCGTTGGCCGGATCCTCGGTGGTGATGCGGCACTGCAGCGCCGCGCCCCGGATCGTGATCGACTCCTGCCGCAGCCCCAGATCCGCCAGGGACTCCCCGGCGGCGATGCGCATCTGCGCCTGCACCAGGTCCACATCGGTGATCTCCTCGGTCACCGTGTGCTCGACCTGGATGCGCGGGTTCATCTCGATGAACACGTGTCGGCCGCGCTCGTCGAGCAGGAACTCCACCGTGCCCGCGCAGCTGTAGCCGATCTGGCGAGCGAAGGCCACCGCGTCGGCGCAGATCCGGTCACGCACGGCCGGATCCAGGTTCGGGGCGGGCGCGAGTTCGATCACCTTCTGATGCCGCCGCTGCAGCGAGCAGTCGCGTTCGTAGAGGTGGATCACGTCGCCGTGCGAGTCTGCGAGGATCTGCACCTCGATGTGGCGGGGGTTGACCACCGCCTGCTCCAGGAACACCGTCGCGTCACCGAAGGCGGATTCGGCCTCGCGCATGGCCGCCTCCACCGCCTCGCGCAGTTGGGCGCGGTCGTCGACCTTGCGCATACCGCGGCCGCCGCCACCGGCCACGGCCTTGACGAATACGGGGAAGTCCATGGTCTCGGCGGCCGCCAGCAACTCGTCCACGTCGGCGGAGGGTGCGCTGGAGGTCAGCACCGGCAGCCCGGCGGCCTTGGCCGCGGCGATCGCGCGGGCCTTGTTCCCGGTCAGCTCCAACACCTGTGCGGACGGGCCGATGAAGGTGATCCCCTCGCGGGCGCACGCCGCCGCGAGGTCGGGATTCTCGGAAAGAAAACCGTAACCGGGGTAAACCGCGTCGGCCCCCGAGGTCTTCGCAGCCTCGAGAATCTCCTCGATCGACAGGTACGCGCGCACCGGATGTCCGGGCGTGCCGATCTGATACGCCTCGTCCGCCTTCAACCGGTGGACCGAATTGCGGTCCTCATGGGGAAAGACGGCGACCGTGCCGATGCCGAGTTCGTATGCCGCGCGGAAGGCGCGAATGGCGATCTCGCCGCGGTTGGCGACCAGGACTTTGGAGAACATCCGCCTAAGGTACCTGCTCCCCGGACACCCTTCGGTCACGATGTCGGGTTCGCAGGAATCTTCACAACCGACGTTAGCCAGGTTGCGAAGATGTGTTCATCCGGACGATACACACCGGCCCGGCTCCGGCCCCGTCGCCGGAGCCGTCGGCGCGGCGATATGCTCGGCAGCGCAATCGGTTCGCCGGACGGGAGCCCCCAGTCGGCGTCGAAACCGGAAGCTCACCACGGGTGAGTTCTTCCGGTGAGAGGGAACCCGGTGAGAATCCGGGACTGTCCCGCAGCGGTAAACGGGAACGACCGCCGTACCACGCACTGGGTGCCACACCTGGGAAGCGACGGCCAGTAGGTCGGCCATTCGGCCGGAGCCCGTGAGTCCGAAGACCTGCCGACTGTGCCGGGTACGCCGTACCCGGCGGCCTCCGCCTCGTGGATTGGGCGATGGACCGCATGTGCGTATTCGCATGCCGTTCGGTGTGCGCGTGGCACGGCTGTTCGCGCCCGCGGTGGTGGCCAGTGGCTCTGGAACACTGGAGAAATATCCGTGACCAATACACCGACCTCCTTCACCGCCACGGTGCTCGGCATTCCGCGCATCGGGCCGAATCGGGAGTTGAAGAAGGCGACCGAGTCCTACTGGGCCGGGCGCATCGACGCCGACGCGCTGCACGCTGTCGGGCGGAAGCTGCGGGACTCGCAGCTGACCGCGCTGCACGCCGCGGGACTGGATTCGATCCCGGTCGGCACCTTCTCCTACTACGACCAGATGTTGGACACCGCGGTCCTGCTCGGCGCGCTGCCGCCGCGGGTGGCCGAGATCGCCGATCCGCTGGACCGCTACTTCGCGGCGGCGCGCGGCACCGACGCGGTCGCGCCGTTGGAGATGACCAAGTGGTTCGACACCAACTACCACTACCTGGTCCCGGAGATCGGCCCGGAGACCCGGTTCGCCCTGAACTCGGACAAACTGCTGGGTGAGCTGGCCGAGGCACAGGAACTCGGCGTTCCCGCGCGGCCGGTGGTCATCGGTCCGCTGACCTTCCTGAAACTGGCCAAGGGCGTGGGCGCGGAGCCGCTGTCGCGCCTGGCCGAACTGCTGCCGCTGTACCGCGACCTGCTGAGTCGCCTGGCCGCCGCGGGTGCGGAGTGGGTGCAGATCGACGAACCGGTGCTGGTGACCGATCTCACCGCCGACGAACTCGCACTGGTCGGCACCGTCTACAGCGACCTCGCGTCCGCGACCGACCGCCCGGCCGTCCTGGTCGCCACCTACTTCGGGCATCCGGACGCCGCACTGCCGGTGCTGGCCTCCACCCCGGTCGAGGCGATCGCCCTGGACTTCACCGCCGGAACCACCGTCGAGGACGTGGCCGCGGTCCGGCCCCTGCGCGACAAGCTCGTGGTGGCCGGTGTGGTCGACGGCCGCAATATCTGGCGCACCGATCCCGACCGGGCGCTGTCCACCCTCGCCACCCTGCTCGGCAGTACCGGCGCGCTGGTGGTGTCGTCCTCCTGCTCGCTGCTGCACGTGCCGTACACGCTGACGGCGGAGCCCGGACTCGACGAGGCGCTGCGTTCCTGGCTCGCGTTCGGTGACGAGAAGGTCGCCGAGGTGCGGATGCTGGCCACCGCCCTGCACCGGGGCACCGACGAGGTCGCCGCCGAATTGGCTTCCGCCCGTGCGGCGCTGGCGAATCGGGCCACCGACCCGCGGCTGCGCAACGACACCGTGCGGGCGCGGCTGGCGGCGCTGGGGTCCGCCGCGACCCGGCGCGCACCGGCGGCGGATCGGGCCGCGCTGCAACGGGATCGGCTGAACCTGCCGCTGCTGCCGACCACCACCATCGGCTCGTTCCCGCAGACGCCGGAGATCCGCAAGGCACGCGCCGCGTACACCAGGGGCGATCTCACCGCCGAGCAGTACACCGAGCGGATGCGCGCCGAGGTCGCGGACGTCATCGCGCTGCAGGAGCGGCTGGGCCTGGATGTGCTGGTGCACGGCGAGCCCGAGCGCAACGATATGGTGCAGTACTTCGCCGAGCAGCTCGACGGCTTCGCCGCCACCGCCAACGGCTGGGTGCAGTCCTACGGCACCCGCTGCGTGCGGCCGCCCATCCTGTTCGGCGATGTGGCCCGGCCCGCGCCCATGACGGTGGAATGGATCGAGTACGCGCAATCGCTCACCGACAAGCCGGTGAAGGGCATGCTCACCGGTCCGGTGACCATTCTGGCGTGGTCGTTCGTGCGCGACGACCAGCCGCTGGCCGATTCGGCGCGGCAGGTGGCGCTGGCGATCCGCGAGGAGACGGTGGACCTGCAGGCGGCGGGCATCCGCGTCATCCAGGTGGACGAACCGGCGCTGCGAGAGCTGCTGCCGCTGCGGGCCGAGGCCAAGCCGGAGTACCTGGAATGGTCGGTGGCCGCGTTCCGGCTGGCCACCTCCGGGGTCTCCGACGCGACCCAGATCCACACGCATCTGTGCTATTCGGAATTCGGTGAGGTGATCGACGCGATCGCCGCCCTGGACGCCGACGTCACCTCCATCGAGGCGGCCCGCTCGCACATGGAGGTGCTCGACGATCTCAATGCGGCCGGCTTCGCGCTGGGCATCGGTCCCGGCGTGTACGACATCCACTCCCCGCGCGTACCCAGCGTGGCGGAGATCGAGCGTTCGCTGCGGGCCGCGCTGAAAGCCGTACCCGCCGAACGGCTCTGGGTGAATCCGGACTGCGGGCTGAAGACCCGCGGTCCGGTCGAGGTGGAGGCCGCGCTGCGCAATATGCGCGCGGCCGCGGATGCCGTGCGCTGAGCCCGCGTGGCCCGGGCACCACCGCGCCCGGAGTAGCGGAGGTCCGCGGCCGATGGCCGCGGACCTTCCCGCCTCAGTCCGTGAGGAAGTCCACCACGTCGGCGACCAGCCGCGGGTCCTTGATCGCGCCCATGTGCGAGGCGCCGGGATACACCCGCGCGCGAGCGCCCGGAATGCCCGCGGCGGTGAACTCCAGGTTCCGCACCGGGTAGGCCGCGTCCTTGTCACCGCCGAGGACGAGGGTGGGCGCGCTGATCTCACCCAGCCGGTCGGTGAGGTCGAAGGCGTCCTCGGCGCGGATGAACGCCGCGGTGGCGGCGGGGTCGTGCGGCCGCGCCAGCGGGTCGAGCAGCCACGCCGCCGCGGCCACCAGGCGCGCGGCCACGGGGTTCTGGATGGTTTCGCCCGCGATGTGGTGCATCCCGCGCCGTCCGGACTCGACGGCCCGCGCGTAGTTCAGCTGCGCCTCCCGCACGTGCGGTTCCAGCCGATAGCCGGAGGAGACGACCACCAGTCGGCGCACCGCCTCCGGATGGTCGGCGGCCAGTTGTAGTGCGACCGAACCGCCGGAGCTCACGCCGATCACATCCACGGGTTCACCGAATTCCTTGTGCAGCGCCTCGGCATGCTGGTCGGCGATATCGGCCATGGTGGTGCCCGCCGGGGTGCCGGGCGCCCGGTTCACCGCGTAGACGCGGAAGTGCCGGGCGAGCGGACTCAACGTCTTGATCTCCGAGGTCCGCATCCAGCCGGTGGGATTGGCATGGTCGGGGGTGAACCAGCGCAGGAATACCAGCGGCCGACCGGAACCCAGCGCGAGATAGGGCAGGTTGTGCGCCAGCGCCCCCTCGGTGACGTCTAGTCGCGCCGATGGGCCGGGTTTCGCCATGGTGTCCTCCGTATGCCGAGCCGGACCCTATTGTCCGTCGGATCCCAGCCTGCCGCAGCACAAACGCGACCGTCCAATACGTATCACTGCTGGCGGCCAGAACTGCGCCTGCTGCGCTCGACCACGCGACCCGGATGCACACGAGCACCGCCACCCTTCGGCCGCACCGCGCAGCGACCCGTCGCCCCCATCGCGCCTACGGTGGGTCGATGCACCCCCGCAGAGTCCTGGCGCTGGCGCTGACGTTCGCGATTCTCTTGGCCGTCAACACGTATTCGGGTCTGGCGCTGTACGCGTTCACGGCGGGACCACGGGCGGAGGCCGTCGTGGTGGGCTGTTCCGGCGGGAAGAACATCCGCTGCTGGGGGCGGTGGACACGGCCGGACGGCAGCACCGGCGGCGGCACGATCAGTGGCGCCAACACCTTCGACCGAGGCGGCACGGTCGGCGTCCGCATCGCACCGGTCACCGGTGCGTACAAGGACACCGCCGCGGTGCTGTGGATCCGGCTGAGCTGGGCGGTTCTGGCCGACCTGGCGACCCTGGCGGCGTGGACCGTGGTCGCGGTCGTCGCCGCGCGCAGTCGCCGAAAGGCGGTGGCGCTGACGGCCGCGGCCGGGTCGGACGCGGACGCCTGGCGGGCCCGCGGGCTCGACATCGTCGACCGCGCCGGGAATCCGGTGTGGCTGGGCCACCGGTCCGGGCGCACCCTGCACACCCTGGCGACTCCGGACGGCGCGGTGAGGTTCGGCGTGCGCGGCGGCGACGGTGTCCTCGGCGTCGACGATCACCGCGGCACCCCGGTGGGATGGATCGACGCCGACCGGAGCGACCCCGCGCGGCTGGCCTACCTCGTCCGCGACGGTGCGGCCGCACCGCTGGCCGCCATCACCTGCACCCGCAGGCGTGATTCGGCCTGGGCGGTCTCGCGTGCCGACGGGACCGCGTACGCCCGATTCGTCGTCACCGTCGGGGAGCGCCGCCTGGTGTTCGAGCCGGGTGCGCCCGCGACGCTGCGGCCGCTGCTGGCGGCGTTCCTGCTCGACTGCGACCGAATGCTCCACACGGGCGGGTCCGGGCCGGTGTCCGTGTCCGACCTGCGCCGCCGCCGTGCCACCGAGCTGTCCCGGAAGTCCCGGAACGCCTAGGGATTTCCCACCCCGGCGGGCACACCGGCGGCGGGCGACGGCTGTTCCGGCGCGGCGCTGTCCGGATCACGGAAGCCCGGCAGCCAGTCGTCCACGAACGGGATCATCAGTTGGATGAGCGGGCCGATTCCGAAGGCGTAGACCAGGGTTCCGATGCCCACGCTGCCGCCGAGCAGCCAGCCGGTGGCCAGCACGGTGGCCTCGATGCCGGTGCGGATCATCCAGACCGGTCGACCGGTGCGGCGTACCAGTCCCGTCATCAGGCCGTCCCGCGGTCCAGGGCCCATGCCCGCACCGATGTAGAGCACCGTCGCGACGGCGTTGACCACGACCGCGATCCCCATGGCGGCGATCCGCCAGCCCAGCCCGTGTACCTGCGGCAACAGCCACAACCCGGCATCCACGGCCACCGCGATGACCACCACATTGCTCACCGTGCCCAGACCTGGCCGCTGCCGCAGGGGAATCCAGGCCAGCAGCACCGCCACCCCGGTCACGGCGACCACCGCACCGAAGCTGATCGGCACCCGCAGGTCCACGCCCTGATGGAACACATCCCACGGATCCAAACCCAGCCCGGCTCGAATCATGACGGCCATCGACAGCCCGTAGAGCACCAATCCGACATAGAGCGCGATCAACCGTCGAAGCAACATTCGACCAATATGTCGACAACTGGTCTGCGAATACAGAGCCAGTCGGCAACAACTGGCCCGAACGCACTCGATCATGCCTGGGCGACCGGCCTCCTAGGATCGGTGTCATGACCGCGAATCCGCCGCTGCGCTACCGACTCATCACCGGTCCCGACGACGCGACCTTCTGCGCACGGGTGAGCGCGCTGCTGGACGAGGGCTACCGGCTGCACGGCTCGCCGTCGGTGACCCACGACGGCGCCACGGTGATCGCCGCGCAGGCGCTCGTACTCGACCGCTGAGCGGGTCGGTGCCGCGGGCCGGCAGCGACCTCGGCAAACGTTCCCGCTCGAGATTCCTGCCGCGGAAACGCCTCGGCGACGGCGAGAACACGTACTATATGGGTCTTCATATGTTTTGCTCATAAATGGAGCGACGGTTCTTTCTTCGCACGCTACGCACTCTCCGCGTGGCGCGAAAATACCTTGCAGTAGCAGATTTCCGGCTACGAACCCGCGCGAAATTGCGATGATTGCGAAGTCATCTGGGTAGAGTTCCACGCGTGCGCAAGATGTATGCGGGTGCCCGACTACGGCGGTTGCGCGAGGAACGGCGGATGACCCAGGCCGCGCTGGCGAAGTCTCTGGATCTGTCCCCCAGCTACCTCAACCAGCTGGAGCGCGATCAGCGACCCCTCACGATTCCCGTGCTGCTGAAACTGAATTCGACCTTCGACCTCGATGTGCAGTTCTTCGCCGCGGACTCCGACGCCCGGCTGGTCTCGGATCTGCACGAGGTGCTCGTCGAGGCCAGCGGCGGCAACTCCGCGCCGGTCGCCGAGGTCGAAGACCTGGCCACCCGATTACCCGAGGTCGCCAAGATCATCGTCGCCATGCACCGGCGGCTACGGGCCGCAACCGACCAACTGGATCTGCTGTCTTCCAAGGTGGCCGCGCCCACCGGCGCGCCCGGCGTGCCCATGCCCTACGAGGATGTGCGGGACTTCTTCTACGACCACCACAATCACATCGCCCACCTGGATCTGGCCGCCGAGCGGCTGTTCGAGGAATGCGGGCTCACCATCGGCTCACTGGACCGGCAGCTGGCGCGGGTGGCCGAGGAACGCGCGGGTGTGACCGTCCTGGTGCGCGGCGACGGCGCCGACCCGAATATCCCGAAGCGCCACTACGACACGGAAACCCGAACTCTCACCCTGGCGCGGCGGCTACGCCCCGGACAGCGCGCCTTCCAGATCGCCACCACCCTCGCCTTCCTGCTCTACGGCCAGCTCCTCGACGAGGTGCTCGACGAAACCCCGTCGCTGGCGGGCGAATCCCGCGCGCTGGCCCGCATCGGACTGGCCAACTACTTCGCCGGGGCGCTCGTTCTCCCGTACGGGAAGTTCCTGCGCAGCGCCGAGGAACTGCGCTACGACATCGACCTGCTCGCCCTGCGCTTCGAGGTCGGCTTCGAGACGGTCTGTCATCGGCTGAGCACGCTGCAGCGGCAGGGACATCGCGGGGTGCCGTTCTTCCTGATCCGCACCGACCGCGCCGGGAACATCTCGAAACGCCAGTCCGCCACCGCATTCCACTTCTCCCGGGTGGGCGGCAGCTGTCCGCTGTGGGTGGTCTACGAGGCGTTCGCCAATCCGGGCCGCACCCTCACCCAGGTGGCGTCCATGCCCGACGGCCGCCGCTACCTGTGGATCGCGCGCACCACCAATCCCGCCCCGCACGGATTCGGCACCGGCCCCAAGGAATTCGCCATCGGCCTCGGCTGCGATCTGGAGTACGCGGACCGCCTGGTGTACTCCCAGGGACTGCAACTCGACGACCCCGCCGCCGCGGTGCCCATCGGCGCGGGCTGCAAGGTCTGTGAGCGCCCCGACTGCCCGCAACGCGCCTTCCCGCAGATCGGACGCCCCCTGGCGGTCAGTGAAACCACCTGCACCGACCTGCCCTACCCGCGCCTGCCGCGCTGAGCGCAGACCGAGCGACCGAACCGCCCGCGAGAACCGTCGAATCGTGGGCAATGCGCCGCCGGGGCGTGCGGTCCGGTTCTACACTGTGGAGGCTGCTCGATTCGCCCGAGCGGTGGTCGGGTCGACCCTGCGAGGGGGTACAGCCGAATGATCACCAGCAGAATCGTCGCCGCATTCGCCGTCGTGCTCGCGCTCACCGGCGCGCTGCTCACGGCGGGCGGCGGTACCGCCGAGGCGTACGGCCCGTGGTCGTGCGCGCCCGACGACCCGTTGCGGCCCACCGCGGAGCTGGTCGGCACGTGGAATACCGCCACCATCACCGACCCGGCCGATCCCCGGCTGGATGATCCACTCACCCAGTTCGAGTTGGAAGTGAATCTCACGGCGGCCATGGAGCTCGGGCTCACGGTGTACTCCGAACCCGTCGACGGCGTCTACTGGTCGGAGCAGTCCCGCCAGCTCACCTATGAGCCCGCCCGTCGTTTCGAACTGGCCTGCACCGGGCGCGACAATCTGTGCTGGATCGCCGACGACCTGCGGGTGCGCTACAACCAGGAAGCCGTGGTGGGCATCGAATTCCTCCCGGCCGACGACGAGCGCGCCGACGGGTTCCTCGTGCGGGTGCCCGGCGTCGAGCTGTCGCGCGTGCACGATGCCCTGCTGGCGGATCCGGTGGCGCGGGAACGACTCGGCGGCGGCTCGGTCACCGAGGACGGCACACTCGTCCTGATCGCCGATCGCGCCGATCTCGAGGTGGCGCGGACCTTCGTCCGCGATCTGGGCGCGCGGTGGGACGCGGCGACCGTCCGCTACGGCGACCGCCAGTTGGTCACGGGCTACTGCGTACCGGGCGTCTACTTCTGATATCCGCACAGCGGCCAGCGCGACCCGACCGCATCGCTACGATCGAGTCGCGCTGACCGCCGCAGCCGTCAGGCCGGTGTGTAGGTCAGGCAGTTCGCCGTATGGTCGGACGAACCGAGGCCGACCCGGATCTCCGGCGCGGTGCATTCGAGATCCTTGTTGTGGGTGCAGTCGGCGCGCTGGCAGGCGCCGACCATGGAGGTGACGCGATCCAGCCCGCCCTTGCTCGAGAGCGGAATGAAGGTGGTGCAGTCGGCGTGGCCGTTCTCCCCGGCCACATTGATCGCGTAGGCGTGGCAGCCATCGTGGTTGTACGAGCAGTCGCTGACCGTACATTCGCTGACGTGAGGCATTTCCAATGTGGTCATGAATTCCTCCGTGCCGTTGGGCCCGTGGGTGGGCTGACCCACGGGGGATCCGTCAGTGATCCTATATCGGTCTCGTCCCGATAAACAGCAAGGTCAGCCTTGCCTGTGCACGCCGGACACTATTCAGGCGTGCGCCGTTTTCCCGCCGTCGATCACCAGTTGCGCACCCGTGAGATAGGTGTGTTCGGGTGAGGCGAGGGTGAGTGCGAAAGTGGCGATCTCCTCCGGGGTGGCGAGGCGACCGAGGCCCGGAACATTCGAACTGGCCCACTGTTTCAGGAAGACCTGCCGCGCATCGGCGGGCATCGACTCCAGACCACCCGCCCGCCAGACCAGTTCGGTGTCCGTGGTGCCCGGGACCAGGGTGTTCACCCGGATTCCGGCAGCCGCGTAGTCCAGGGCCGCCGACTGCACCAGACCGACCAGCGCCCGCTTGCTCGCGGTATAGGCGGCGCGACCGGCATCGGTGGCCAACGCATTGCTCGAGGATGTCACCACAATGGTGCCGCCACCGCCGCGGAGCATATGCGGCACTTGGTATTTCATCGCCAGGAAAACTCCGCGCAGATTGGTGCCGACCACGCGATCGAAATCCTCGGCACTGTATTCGTGCAGCTTCTTCTGAATGGTGATACCCGCATTGTTGAACGCCACGTCCAGCCCGTTGTAGATCCGCACGGCGGTATCGACGAATTCGCGCACCTCGTTCTCGACGAGCACATCGGCGCGAATATAGGTGGCCTCCCCGCCCGCCGCGCGAATCTCCCGCTCCACCGCCTGACCGCGGTCGACCCGGCGACCGCAGAAAGCGACCCGCGCCCCCTCGGCGGCGAACTGCCGGGCCGCCGCCGCGCCGATGCCGGAGGTCGCGCCGGTGATGAGCACCACCTGGTTCTCGAAGCGCCGGATCCCGATCGACGGCACAGGGGGCGGGTTGGAGTCCGCCCCCAGCGCCACTCCCCCGGCCAATCCGGCCGCCGCGCCGACCGCCAGGCCGGAGGCGGTGAGGCCGAGCAGCTTGCGGCGGTTGGGTTTCGAGGGGTCGTCTGCGGTGGGCGGAGTGTCGGTCGCATCGTTCATGACGTCCACCGTGCCCCGCTGCGCCCCGCCGCGGATCCGACCGGCGGCTCCTCCCGGCGGCCGCGGGGAGGAGCCGTCTCCTCCCTCGGGAGGAGACGCGGGGCGGGTGTGAGCGGGCATGATGTGAAAGGTGGTGGAGTCGACCGGAATGCGGCGCGGTATCGAGTGGATGCTCGATGCCCGGTCGATTCCGATCCGACTGCTGGTGCTGACCGCGCTGGCGGCCGGGTGCCTGCTGCTGCTCACCCGAACCACCGACCCGCTCGACTGGACCATCGCCCTTGCCTCGGTGCTGCTCACCGCCGGTGGGGTGCGCTGGCCGCTGGCCACGGCGCTGACCACCACCGGCGTGCTCATGCTCGGCTTCGAATACGGGCACACCGGCCCGGTCGTCGCCAAGGTGGCCGCCGCCATCGCGCTCACCGAACTCGCCGCGCGGCACCGGGGTTGGCGGCCGCTGCTCGGCGCGGCGGTACTCGCCGGTGCGTACCTGCAGCATCCGGGTGAGAGCGCGGCCGCCACCGCGTACCGTGCCGCGGTCATGGCCGGACTGCCACTGCTCATCGGCTCCCTGCTGCGCACCGCGCGCGACAGCGCCGCACGCGCGCGACGCCAAGCCCACGAACTGGCCCAGCGCCGCGAATCCGAGGTGGCTGCCGCGCGGGCGCTGGAACGCACCGCCATAGCACGGGAATTGCACGACCTCATCGCACACCACGTGTCCTCCACCGTGCTGCGGGTCGGCATCGCGCGCCACGCGCTGCCCGACGCCCCGCCCGCCGTCCTCGAGGTGCTCGACGATATTCATGCCAGCGGCAGGGAAACGCTGGCGGATCTGCGCAAGCTGGTGACCGTCCTGCGTGATCCGAACGGCGATGACGAATCCTTCCTCGCGCCCGCGGATCTGCCCGACGCCATCGCCGCCGCCGTGGAACGTGCGCGGCGGCTGGGCATTCGGACGCACGCGGAGGTGGACGCAGCGATCACCGACGTGGACGCCCTCACCGGACTGACACTGCTGCGCCTCACCCAGGAGGGATTGGCGAACACCGTGCGGCATGCGGGGCCCGGGGCACGGGCCGCCCTGACGATCGTCCGCCATGATGAGAAGGTGGATTTCACACTGCGCGACCAGGGTTCGGCGGCGCGCACCGGCGACGGCCCGCCCGGCGTCGGCCTGATCGGCCTGCGCGAACGCGTGGAACTGCTCGGCGGGGCGTTCACCGCGGCTTCCGTCACCGGCGGCTGGCAGGTCACCGCGCAGCTGCCCACCCGGTCGCGAGTCGCGCCGTGACCGTCCGGGTACTCGTCGTCGACGATCAGCAGCTGGTCCGCGCCGGACTGCGGATGCTCTGCCAGACCGCCGACGACCTCGAGGTGGTCGCCGAGGCCGCCACCGGAGCCGAGGCCGTGCGGTTGGCCGCGCGGCTCACCCCCGATGTGGTGCTGATGGATCTGCGCATGCCCGGTATGGACGGCATCCGCGCCACCGCGCGCATTCTCGCCGACCGACCAACCGCCCGCGTGGTCGTGCTGACCACCTTCGACGACGACGATCACCTGTACCCCGCACTCGCCGCCGGAGCCTGCGGTTTCCTGGTGAAGGACGCCTCCCCGGCGGACCTCTTGGCGGGCATCCGCCGCGCCGCCGCGGGCGACCATCCCTTCACACCGGAAGTGCTACGGCGCGTGCTGGATTCGGCCTTGACGGCGCGCACGGAAGCCGATCCCGCCGCACCCGTCGCCGATCTCACCGCCCGCGAGCGGGAGGTGCTGGACCTGGTGGCCGAGGGCCTGTCGAACACCGAGATCGCGAACCGGTTGCACGTCGGCATCACCACCGTCAAAACCCACGTCACCAACCTGATGGCCAAAACCGGCGCCGACAACCGCGTCCGGCTCGCTCTGCTCGGACACGGTCGGCGCTGACACGCACCTGCCTACTGGTGCAAGGCTTTCGCGGTCGGCGAATTGGGGGTCGCACCGGGATCCGGGTAGGTGCGCAGCATTCGATCGGCGGTGCCGGAGGTGGTGACCGTGAACCAGTAGTGCTCGTTCTTGAAGTGGTGCAGGCGGTGGTTGCGGCGGACGGCACGGTAGAGCCGGCCGCTGGGCTGGTAGTCGGTGTGCACCAGGTAGTGGGTCCACTCGTAGTTGAGGCCGAGCAGAGCGAGCACCACCAGGAAGGTCAGGCCCAGGCCGGGACGTGGAAAGACCAGGGCGGCAATGGTGACCAGCGCCGGGATGAGCCACAGGAAGGTCTGCCAGGGGATGAAGATCAGCGGGATATCACGCGGATCGCGGTGGTGTTCCCGGTGTTTGCGCGCCAGCAGCGAATCGACGGTGAGACGGCCGATCCGGCGGGGTCGCCAGTGCAGCACGCAGACGTGAATGAGCCATTCGACGAGCGGGAACAGCGCCAGCATCACCACCGGCACCAGGGCGTCGGTGATCCGCCAGTCCCCCACCGCGATCCGGGCCGCGAGCGCCGTCACGAACAGGGCCGCGATGATCCACGGCGAGGGCTGCCGCACGAATACCCGGAAGGCGTCGGGCAGGGAGAGTTTGGCGCGGCGAGCGGACGCCGCCTCATCGGCGGCCAGCCGGGCTCGGGCGGTGCGGTCAGGATCGTTCGGGTTCATGGGGCGCCTCCTGTAGACGGCGAATAAGTGTGGCGAATTCCGTTGTCGCCGTGGACAGTAGGTCGGTGGCGGCGGTGCGAGCGGCGGCGCTGTCGCGCGCCGCGACGGCATCGGCGATGGCGCGATAGCGATCGACGCGGGTGACCTCGGCGGCCATGAGCACCGCGAGCGCCTCGAGGGCGGGCTCGTAGACGGCGCGCAGATTGTTGTAGAGCAGCCGGTAGACGATGGAGTCGGCGGCATCCACCAGGTGGTCCCAGAAGGCCAGCGCCGCCCGCTGCTGGGCGACCGGATCCCGGTGGGCCGCCAGCTCGTCCACACCGGCACGCAGTGCGGGCAGCGCGTCCGCGCCGCCGCGCTCGGCCGCCAGCCCGGCCACTTCGCGGCCCAGGGCGGCGCGCGCCTCCAGAATGCTGCGCAATACCGCATGGTCGAGTTCACCGCGTCGGAAAAGCAAGCGCGGCAGCATATCCAGGCCGCCGAAGCGGCGGAAGTCGCGCACCGTGGTACCACCGCCCTGCCGCACCTCGACGAGTCCGGTGTGCGCGAGCCGCTGCAACGCCTCCCGCACGGTGGGCCGGGAGACGCCGAGCGCCTCGGCGAGCTGCCGCTCGGCGGGCAGCGTCTCCCCCGGTGCGAGCTCGCCGTCGAGCACGGTGTCGACGAGCTGTTCGAAGACCTCGTCGGGAACGGTTCTGCGATCGATGCGCTGCAACGCCATGCCCACGACGCTACGACGATAATTGGTCAGAGGTCAAGTGGTCAGACCAATATTGTCTGATCAATCAATATCGTCGGATTGATGCGAGCCGTACCGCTCCCGGACGCACCGGGAGCCAGCACTCAGACCTCGGGTTCGGCAGCCGTTCGCGTAGCCCCCGCCGAGGCGGCCACCACACAGACCACCCCCGCCCACTGCCCGAAATTCAGCACCTGCCCCAACACCAGCAGACCCGCCAGCGCCGCCACCGCTGGTTCGAGGCTCATGAGCACTCCGAACACTCGCGCCGGAATCTTGCGCAACGCCTCCAACTCCACCGAATACGGCACCACCGACGACAGCATCGCCACCGCGAAACCCGCCGCGAGCACGGCGGGCTGCAACAGCGCCGCCCCCGCGTCCAGAATGCCGACCGGGGCCATGACGATCCCGCCGAAGGCCATGGCGAGCGCCAAACCGCCACCGCCGCTGGTACGTTCGCCGAGTTTGGCCGACAGCAGGATGTAGCCCGCCCAGCACGCCCCCGCCGCCAGCGCCAGCAGCACCCCCGACCACACCACCGCACCGTCGGACCGGGTGAGCAGGAAGACGCCGCCACCGGCGAGCAGCGCCCACACCGGGTCGATCCAGCGCCGCGATCCGGCCAGCGCGATCGCCAGCGGCCCCAGGAACTCCAGCGTCACCGCCATGCCGAGCGGAATCCGGTCGATGGCCTCGTAGAAGCACAGATTCATCAGGGCGAGCACGCCCCCGTACGCCAGCACCACCGGAATCGCGCGGCGCTCGATCCGCAGCGCCGAACGCCACAGCACCAGCAGCACGATTCCGGCGAACCCCAGGCGCAGGCTGACCGCGCCCGCGGGACCGGTGGAGGCGAACAGCTGCTTGGCGAAGGCCGCGCCGATCTGCACGCTCACGATCCCGGCCAGCACCAGGGCGGTGGGCGGCACCCCGCCCAACCCCTGCCAGGCCACCCGCTGCCGGAACGGCCGACGCT
Organism: Nocardia otitidiscaviarum NBRC 14405; assembly: GCF_000308635.1. Taxonomy (GTDB): domain Bacteria; phylum Actinomycetota; class Actinomycetes; order Mycobacteriales; family Mycobacteriaceae; genus Nocardia; species Nocardia otitidiscaviarum. Next base: position 178,319 of record NZ_BAGD01000097.1, read on the forward strand.
CCGGTGACTTCCACGTCCGATCGACGTCGATGGCTACCACGCTGTCTCCTCCACTCCCCGCGCGCGGCCTCAGGATTTGGCCAGATACTCCAGCCGCTCGGCGTCCACGGCGGCGTGCATCATGCCCGCCAACCCCGGATGTCGGCTCAGCCCCGGATCCGACTCGACCACCTCACGCGCCAATTGCTGTGCGGCGGTGATGACTTCGAGATCGTCCAGTAGCGACAACAGCCGCAGCGAACGCGCCGTGCCGGACTGGGCCGAACCGAGCACATCACCCTCCCGCCGCTGCCGCAGATCCAGTACGGCCAGTTCGAAACCGTCGGTGGTGGCGGCGACCGCCTCCAACCGGGCCATGGCCGAGCCGACCGGATTGGTCTCGGTGATGAGCAGACACAGACCGGCGTGCCGGCCGCGCCCGACGCGCCCGCGCAGCTGATGCAGCTGGCTCACCCCGAAGCGGTCGGCGTCGACAATGGCCATGATGGTGGCGTTCGGGACGTCCACGCCGACCTCGACGACCGTCGTGCACACCAGCACGTCGATCTGCGCGTCGTTGAAGGCCCGCATGACGCTGTCCTTCTCATCGGCGGGCAGGCGGCCGTGCAGCAGGCCGACACGCAGATCCGCGAGGGGGCCACCGCGAAGCATGTCGTAGACATCCACCACCGCGTGCGTGGTCGGCCCCTCCTTCTCGGCCGCGGCCTTACCCTTCTTCTTGCCGTTCTCCTCCTCGTCGCCGCCGATGCGCGAACACACCACGTACGCCTGGCGGCCCGCCCGTACCTCCTCGTGGATGCGCTCCCACGCGCGATCCACCCAGGACGGTTTCACCTTGGCGGGAACGACTTTGGTGGTGATGGGCGAGCGGCCGCGCGGCAGCTGAGTGAGGGTGGAGGTCTCCAGGTCGCCGAGGGTGGTCATGGCGATGGTGCGCGGAATCGGAGTGGCGGTCATGACCAGCAGATGCGGGCTCACACCGTCCTTGGCCTTGGCGCGCAGCGCATCCCGCTGCTCGACGCCGAAGCGGTGCTGTTCGTCGACCACCACCATGCCCAGATCGTGGAACTCCACAGTGTCCTGGATGAGCGCGTGCGTGCCGATCACGATGCCGGCCTCACCGGTCATGGCGTCGAGCAGGGCCGCCTTCTTCTCCTTGGTGGACATGGAGCCGGTCACCAGCACGATCTTGGTGGCCTGGTCGGCCGCACCCAGTTCACCGGCGGTGCCGAGTTCGCCGAGCATCTTCCGCAGCGACCGATAATGCTGGGCGGCAAGCACTTCGGTCGGCGCGAGCATGGCGCACTGGCGGCCGTTGTCCACCACCTGGAGCATGGCCTCCAGGGCCACGATGGTCTTGCCCGAGCCGACCTCGCCCTGGAGCAGCCGGTGCATGGGGTGGGTGCGCGACAGGTCGTCGGAGATCTCCCCGATGACGGCGCGCTGCCCCTCGGTCAGCTCGAAGGGCAGCTGCTTGTCGAAGGCGGCGGCGATACCGTCGGTGCGGGGCGGGCAGGCGCGGGCGGTACGGCCCTCGACATCGTGGCGGCGCTGTGCCAGCACGAGTTGCAGCGCCAGCGCCTCGTCGAAACGCAAACGGCCCCTCGCCTGTTCGATATCGGATTTGTGCTCGGGCAGATGAATGAGGCGCAGCGCGTCCGACACCGCGATCAGGGCGTGCTCGGTGCGCAGTTCCTCCGGCAGCGGGTCGTCGATCGGGTCCAGCTGGTCGAGCACCTGGCGGATACAGCGCAGCAGGTCCCAACTCTGCACCTTGGCGGTGGCGGGGTAGACCGGGATGAACTCGCGTTCGAAGAACGAGACATCCATGCCCCCTTTACCTTTGGCGGTCTGCGCCAGACCGCGCAGCGCACCGCCGCCGCGCACCGAGGTCAGACTCTCCACGGTGCCGTCGCCCTTGTCCGGCAGGATGAGGTAGTCGGGGTGGGAGAGGTTCCAGCGGTCGGGCCGCCACCAGTGCACGGTGCCCGACATCATGGCCTTGACGCCGTCCTTGACCAGGTACCGCACCTTGTCGCCATTGAAGAAGGTGATGTCCACCGGGCGCGCGCCACCCACGTCCAGTGCCACCTTGAGCAGACTGCCGCGGCGGTTCTTCATCGGCCGCAGTTCGGTTTTGGTGACGCGGCCCATCACGGTGATGTGCGCGCCCTCCTCCGGCGCCTCCTCGGTGAGCGGCTGGCCCTGGGTGGCGTAGCGCAGCGGATAGTGGCGCAACAGATCCTCGACGGTGTGCATATCGAACGCGTCCGCCAACGGCTCGGCGGCTTTCACGCCCAGCACGTGGTCGAGCCGGTCGGCCAGTGTCGCCATCTATTCCACCCCGATCTGCACCAGATCCCCGGCCTGACCGCCGGGGTACACCACCACCTCCACGCCCGGGAATCCGGCCGTGATGTGCTCGGTCAATTCCTCCGCCAGCCCGGCGGGCGTCGACGCGCCGAGCAGTATGGTGACCAATTCCCCACCGAGACCGAGCATGCGGTCCAGCAGGGTGCGCGCGGCGGTGCGCACATCCGGATCGATCACCACCACATCGTGGCCGACCAGCCCCAGCCCGTCCCCGGCTTCGCAGGTGCCGACGATGGTGAGGGCGCGCTCGGCGGCCACCCGCAGTGCGCCCCAGCGGGTTCCGGCGGCCGCCTCGGACATGGCGAAGACATCGTCGGCGGCGGAGCGGCCCGCATCGTGCATGGCCAGCGCCGCCAGCCCCTGCACGGTGGACGCGCACGGCAGCATGAGCACATCCCGATTGCCGTCGCGGGCGGCCACACTCACCGCGACCAGTTCGTGCGCGGGCAGCGCGCCGTTGGGCAGCACCAGCACCTCACGGTGCGGGAGCGCGCGAATCGCGGCCAGCAGCTCCTCCGCGGTGACCTCCCCCTCCAATACCGTCGCCCCCGCGTCCTCGAACAGCCGCACCGCACCCGAACCCGAAGTCACGGCCAGGATGCCGCGATCCGCGGGCCCCGCCGACGCATGCGCCGACACCGCCAGCGTCTCGATCCGGATCCGGCTCAGCGCCCCCGCCGCCAGCCCGGCCTCCACCGCTGCCCCCGCATCGGCACAGTGCACGTGCGCCGACCACGCCCCGTCCCCATCCCCCACCACGACCACCGAATCCCCCAATCCGGCAAGCACTTCCCGCAACCGCCCCGCCCGCCGCTCGTCGGTCCGCGTCAGCAGGTACATGACCTCGTACTGCGGCGCGGGTACCCCGGCCGTCGACATTCCGCCGCGCCCGCCCGATTCGGCGCGTACGTCGTCATCGCCCCGGCCGGTGTGGTCACCGCGTCCGGCGGCCGGTGTGCGGCGGACGTACGCCGGACGGGCCGGCATACGCCCACCGGTGGCCGCGACGAGTTCGTCCAGCAGCACCAGCAACCCCCGCGCGCCCGCGTCCACCACGCCCGCTTCGCGTAAGACGCCCAGCAGCGTGGGGGTCTCGCCGAGCGCCTTGGCAGCGCCGTCCGCGGCGGCCAGTGCCACCGCGGACAGCGATTCGTCGGCACAGTCGGCGGCGTGTTCGGCGGCGCGGTCGAGGATGGTCAGCATCGTGCCCTCGACCGGAGAGCTCAATGCCTCGCGCACCAGCACGGCGGCGCGGCGCAGCGCATGCCGCAGCGATCCGGCGGTGAGCGGCCCCGCGGTCACGCCCTCGGCCATACCGCGTAGCACCTGGGAAAGAATAATGCCGGAATTCCCCCGCGCCCCGACCGTCGCCGCCCGTGCCATGACGACGGCGACCGTATGGGCGCTCGGCCCGGCGGCGGGAACCACTCCGGTCGTCGGCTGTCCGCACCCGGTCTCCGCCTCCGCCGCCCGCACCGCGGCCCGCATGGTGGTCAGCAGATTGTTCCCGGTATCGGCGTCGGCCACCGGGAAGACATTCAGCGCATTGATCTCGTCACGATGCCGTTCGAGTCCTTCGAGGCAGCGCTGCCCCCAGCGCGTGAGCGCGGCACCGTCGAACACGTCCCCTTCCCCGGGCACCGTCACCGTCCTTCCACCACGCCATCGCCTGCGAAACCCCCGGCCGCCAGCCTAGTCGCCCACTCCGACAACTCGCCGCCACCCGATGTCGGCACCCTCGTCGATCGCCGGTCCGAGTAGCGGCCGGGGGCTATCGTGCGATGTGGGTCATATCACCAAGGTCAGTCGCTCGGAGGCGATCATGCGCTCGAATCGATCAGCACTGCTCTGCTCGGCCGTGGCCACCGCGACCACCGCCACCGCCGTCGCTCTGGCGGCCCCGGCGGCCGCCGCGCCCGGCGGGCCCTTCAATACGCTCTACTCCCTCACCAACGGCCCATGCGTCGCCGTCGTCGATTCTTCGGTGAAGGGTGACGCCTACCCCGGTTCGGCCGCCTTCACCGTGGCGGCCGATCTGTACGGCGTCGGCTCCTGCCAGCTCACCGTCACCCTGCACTGGCGCAATGAGACCACCGGGCAGACCGGAACCAAATCCATCACCCCGCACGGCCCCGGCTTCTGGATGAACGACGGCAAATCGGCCATCTTCTCCCCGGGCTACGGTGAGATCGTCGGCTGGGTGACCGTCGATCAACCCCATCTCGGACAATCCGGTGAGGTCCCGTTCACGGTGACCCCGCTGTAGCGGACGATCCGGGGGGCAATTGGACATCGCCGTCGCCGGGTGGTTACTCTTGCAGGGTTGCCTCACGCGGGGCACCGGTCCTGCCCTCTCAGGTATCGGCCCGCGTTCGCCAGCCACCTGCTGGCGGGCACGTCCACGACATTAAGTTTTCGGACACGTCGCCCTGGGCGGCGCGTCCCCACATGACATGAAGGAGCTCGCGACTATGGCTGCCGTCTGCGACGTCTGCGCCAAGGGCCCCGGCTTCGGTAAGTCGGTTTCGCACTCGCACCGGCGCACCAACCGTCGCTGGAACCCGAACATCCAGACCGTGCGCGCGCAGGTTGCCCCCGGCAACACCCGCCGCATGAACGTGTGCACCTCCTGCCTGAAGGCCGGCAAGGTCGTCCGCGGCTGATTTTTCAGCACCACCGCTTTTCAGCACCACCGCGTCCACGCCCCGGAACCCGTCACAGGGTGATCCGGGGCGTTGTCGTCGGTAGGGTGGGGTCGCGCACACGAAGGGGGCGGAAGTGAAGCGCTGGCAGGTGCTCCCGCTGGGGGCCGAGCACGTCCACAGCCTGGCCGAATGCCATATCGCCTGTTGGCGTGAGGCGTACGCGAATCTGGTTCCCGCGCAGGTGCTCGACGCCTTCGACGTCGACCGGCGCGCCGAACAGTTGGAGAAGCAGCGCCTGCGCTATCCGGGCCGCACCGTGGTGGCCGTGGCCGACGACGCCGTCATCGGCTTCGGCAGCGGTGGCCCGTCCCTCGACGATGCCGCGCCCACCCCGCACGAGATCAATGCCATGTACGTGCGCGCCGCCTGGTACGGCACCGGACTGGCCCACGATCTGATGCGCGCCGTCCTGGTCCCCGATGTCGACACCTCGCTGTGGGTGTTCGAGGAGAATCCGCGCGCCCGGGCGTTCTACCGCAAATACGGCTTCGCACTCGACGGCGGCCGCCGCGTGGAAGCCTTCAGCCCGGCCCTGGAAGTGCGAATGGTGCGGCACGCCGCAGCGTTACCGCACCATTCCTAGTCCTCGACTACGCAATCCTCGACTACGCAATCCTCGATGACGCGCCGACGGCTACTGCGCGCCGCCGATGCACTGCACCTGCTGGCTGATCGACTGCACGAAGCACGCGAGCGTCGAGGTCGTTCCGGACGACAGCGACGAGGCGCTGTTGGTGTCGAAGATGCTGCCGACCGGAGTGGCCTCCGACGGCGTGGCGGCCGGGGCGGTATAGGGCTCCAGCGTCAGCGGCGCGGCCTGGGCGGCGGGGACGGCTGCGAACGCGGCACCCACGGCGAGGGCGGCGACGACACCGCGGGCGGTCTTTCTCTGCATGCATTTGCTCCTGAATAGGCTCTGGCGGGTTGTACACCCCTCACGGCAGACGCCAGTCCACCGGGGCGGCCCCTAGGGTACCGAGCAATTCGTTCGTACGGGAGAACGGACGAGATCCGAAGAAACCGCGCGAAGCGGACAGCGGTGAGGGGTGGGCGGATTCGATGTACGGCGTGGACCCCAGCATGGGCTTGAGCGTGGCGGCGTCGCGACCCCACAGAATCGCCACCAGCGGCTGGTCCCGGGCCACCAGCGCGCGAATCGCCTGCTCGGTCACCGCCTCCCAGCCCTTGCCGCGATGCGAGGCGGGCTGTCCCGGCGTCACGGTGAGCACGCGGTTCAGCATCAGCACGCCCTGATCCGACCACGGCGACAGATCACCACAGGACGGCGTCGGGTGGCCGAGGTCCTTGGAGTACTCGGAGAAGATATTGGCGAGGCTGCGCGGCACCGGCGAAACATCCGGGGCCACCGAGAAACTCAGGCCCATGGGATGGCCGGGCGTGGGATAGGGATCCTGCCCGACGATCAGCACCCGCACCTTGTCGAACGGACGCTGGAAGGCTCGTAGCACGTTCTCGCCCTTGGGCAGATAGCCGCGCCCGGCGGCGAGTTCGGCACGCAGGAATTCGCCCATGGCGGCGATGCGGTCGGCGACCGGCTCGAGGGCCTCGGCCCAGCCCGAATCGACGACCTCCGACAGTGGTTTGGCACCCATGTCCGGATAACATACGGCGCGCGAATTCACGGCGAAACCTCACCCACCCGAAGCGAACGACTCCCACCCGGCGGGTCCGGGCCGAGACGTGCCGTCGACGGTCACGCCCGCACCCGCGCCGACGCGGCCGATAACGCTCCAACCTGCGGGAATCCCCTCGGGATCGCGGAAGGTGGCCGCGAAGGCGTGATCCTCGCCGCCGGTGAGGATCCAGTCGAGCGGATCGGTGTCCAGGGCGGTGGACACCGGATCGAGGGCCGGATCGCGCAGCACGGCGGCATCGAGATCGATGGCGACACTGGAAGATTGGGCGATATGCCCGAGATCGGCGAGCAGTCCGTCGGAGACGTCGGTGAGCGCCGAGACCGGCGCGGCAGCGGGCAGCTCCAGTACCGCACCGTAGGGCGGATGCGGAACGCGATGGGCGGCAACCACATTCGCGAAGGGCTCCGGGTCGATACCGGCACTCAGCACCGCCAGCCCCGCCGCCGACCAGCCCAGCCGCCCGGCCACCGCCACCACATCGCCGGGACGGGCGGTCGACCGCAGGATCGGGGCACGGCGCGGATCGCCGAAGGCGGTCACCGAGATCACCAGTTGGGCGCTGCGGACCATATCGCCCCCGGCGATGGAACCGCCGGAACGTGCGACCTCCGCCCACATGCCGTCGGCGAGTTCACGCACGAAATCCACCCGGGTGCCGCCCGGACAGCCCAGCGCCACCACGAACGCGCTCGGTGCCGCACCCATGGCCACCACATCGGCGGCATTCTGGGCGATCGCCTTGCGCCCGATCTCGTATGCGCTCGACCAGTCCAAACGGAAGTGCCGATCCTGCACCAGCATGTCGGTGGTCACCACGAACCTGCCGGTCGGTGCGGCCACCACGGCGGCATCGTCACCCGGCCCCAGCAGCACACCCGGAGCCTGCTCCCGCCCGGCGTTCACCGCCGCGATCAACGCGAACTCCCCGAACTCGGCCACCGTCACCGGTGTGGCGCGCTCCGCTCCGCTTCCAGGCCCGGCAGGCCCGCCGACATCTCGATTGCTCCTGCCGGTGATGGCGGTCTCCTTACGGCCGAGTGCGCTGCGAACGGTGGACCAACCGACGGTACCCTCGTCCCTGCACTCGCAGACCACCAGCCGGACGCCACCGCCCGGCCGAGCAGATCGAGGATGTCGGACCGGATGAGCAAGGACACGCACGGGAACGAGACGGAACCCACGTCCACCGGGCAGCCAGCGGAATCCGGCGATCCCGGTAAGCCGGAAGCGGACGAGCCATCGACGACCGCGTCCGGGACGCCCGGTTCCTCGGACGCCCCCGGCACACCGGATATGCAGGCCCCGAACACCGAGACGCCCGGCGGCGACACCGCTGCCCGAGGCGAGGCGACGGCCGCCACCGCCACCCCGGCGCGAGGCGAGCAAGCCGACGACACGGGCGCGTCCGAATCCGGCGCGGTCTCGACCCGAATCACCGTCAGCGAATCCGACGACGCGACCGCGGGACGTTCACCCGCGCTCATCGCCACGGCCGTCGCGCTGCCCATCGCACTGCTGGTGGGCGTGATCGTGATGGCGGTGGTGGCGCGGCAGAACGTGACCCGGGAGCCCCTGGCGCTCGGTTCGGTGCCCGCGCCCGGTGCCGACGGCCCGGCGTGCACGGCGCTGCTGCCCGCATTGCCCGGCGAACTCGGCGACTACACCACCTCGGAACTGGTCGAGCCCGCACCGCCCGCCACCAAGGCGTGGCAGCTGCCCGAGGGCGGGGAGCCGATCGTGCTGCGCTGCGGGCTGGATCGGCCGTTGGAGTTCCATCGGGCGTCGCCGTTGCAGGTTGTCAACGGGGTGAACTGGTTCGCGGTGCGGGACGAGACCAGCGGGGTGACGTCGGGGACGTGGATCGCGGTCGACCGGGGCACGTATATCGCGGTCACCATGCCCGACAGCGCGGGCCCGACTCCGTTGCAGGAGATCTCGGACGCGATCACCGCAACGATCCCGGCACAGCCGCTCGACCCGGGCGAGTTGCCGAACTAGACCCGCTCAGGACTTGGCGAGGCGGGCGGTCCCGGAGCGGAGGTCGATGTCGAAACCGCCGGGAGCGCCGTCGCCGGGATTCTCGCGGTGCATGAGCACCGACTGCCGCTGTTCGAATTCGACGCGCTTGCCGGAGGAGAACACGGTGTCGAGCTGTTCGAAGCCGATGGCGCTCGCGGTGCGCTGCTCGTCACCGCGCATCCACGGCAGCGCGGTTCGTCCGGTGGTCCTGCGGTAGGCCACATCGGCGAAGGCCACCGCGATGAGCAGCAGGGCCAAGCCGGGAAGGGTCATCGCGACGATCACCATGTCGACGATACCCGTGTGGCCCGGCGCGATTCAGGGGACGAATCGCGCCGAACCGAAGCGGCACCACGCCGCTCGGGCCGTCAGCGCAGCCCGGTACCCCGCGCCAGCGCGGTCTCGATGAGCGTGCTCACCAGGGTCGAATTGTCGATGCCGCTGGCCTCCCACATGCGCGGATACATGGAGATGGCGGTGAACCCGGGCATGGTGTTGATCTCGTTGATGACCGGACCGTCCGCGGTGACGAAGAAGTCGACGCGGGCCAGACCCTGGCAGTCCAGCGCCCGGAACGCCTCGACCGCCATCTCGCGGACCTGCGTCGCCACATCGTCGTCGAGTTTGGCCGGAACATCGAATTCGCAGACGTCGTCGATGTATTTGGTGTCGAAGTCGTAGAATCCGGGCCCCTCGGCGGCGGGGTCGGTCTCCGGCATCCGGATCTCCGCCACCACACTGGCTTCCACCCGGCCGTCCGGGAATTCCAGTACGCCGCACTCGACTTCACGCCCCACGATCGCCGCCTCCACGATCACCTTCGGATCGTGTTCGCGGGCGGTGGCGATGGCGGCGTCGAGATCGTCCCAGGAGACCACCTTGGTGATGCCGATGGAGGAGCCGCCGCGTGCGGGCTTGACGAAGACCGGCAGGCCGAGCCGCCGCTGGTCGGCCTCGCTCAGGGTGGGCGCACCGGGTCGCAGCACCACCTGGGTGCCGATGGGAAGTCCTTCGGCGGCAAGGAGTTTCTTGGTGAACTCCTTGTCCATACCGGCCGCGCTGGCCAACACGCCCGGGCCCACGTACGGGACCCCGGCCAGTTCCAACAGTCCCTGCAGCGTGCCGTCCTCACCCCAGGCGCCGTGCAGCACCGGGAACACCACGTCCACACTGCCCAGCACCTCACCCCCGCCGACCGGCACCAGATGCCCGGACCGGCTGGGGTCGACGGCCAGCGTGAGCGCGGTCCCCGCGGACGCCTCGACCGCTAGTTCCCGGGCCTTGCCGCTCAGCTCCCGCGGATCCCGACCGCCCAGCACCCAGGTGCCCTCGCGCGTGATCCCGATCGGAACCGGCTCGTACCGTTCGGGATCGAGGCTGCCCAGCACGGTGCGGGCCGATACGCACGATACGCCGTGCTCATTGCTCCGCCCGCCGAATACCACCGCCACCCGGATCCTGTTGGTCATGCCCGGAACCGTACCCGGTCACCGATGACGCTTCGGTTACACGGGTGACTCGCCCCGCTCTCGAACCGGACGACAGCGGCGTCACTCCGACTTGAGCCGCCGCCCCAGCAGCTGCCCCACCGCCTCGGCGGCCGACAGCCCTTCGTGGCAGACGCGGTGCACGGCATCGGTGAGCGGCATCTCCACGCCGGTCCGCTCCGCCAGCGCGCGGACCGAGGTGCAGGACTTCACGCCCTCGGCGACCTGGCCGTGGGTGGCCTCCTGGGCGGTCTCCATGGTGCCGCCGGAGCCGAGCACATGACCGAAGGAGCGGTTGCGTGACAGCGGGGAGGTGCAGGTGGCGACCAGGTCGCCGACTCCGGCCAGACCGGCGAGGGTCACCGGTTCCGCGCCGAGGGCGACGCCGAGCCGGATGATCTCGGCGAGCCCGCGGGTGATCAGGCTGGCGATCGAGTTGTCACCCAACCCCATGCCGGAGGCGATACCGCAGGCCAGGGCGATGACGTTCTTGCACGCACCGCCGATCTCGCAGCCCACCACATCGGTATTGGTGTAGGGCCGGAAGTAGCCGGTGGCGCAGGCCCGCTGCACCGCCTCGGCGCGCGCGGCGTCGCTGCACGCGACCACGGTGGCGGCGGGTTGGCGGGCGGCGATCTCCTTGGCCAGGTTCGGCCCGGACAGCACCGCCACCCGGCTCGGGTCGGCGCCGCTCACCTCGGCGATCACCTGGCTCATGCGCAGCAGCGTGCCGGTCTCGATGCCCTTGGCCAGGCTCAGCAGCGTGGCGTCGGCCGGAATATCGGCCTTCCACGCCGCGAGATTGGCCCGCAGCGACTGCGACGGCACCGCCAGCACCACGATGTCCGCGCCGTCCAGGGCGATTCGGTGGTCGTCGGTGGCGGCGATGGGCGGCAACTCCACATCGGGCAGATACCAGGGGTTGCGATGTTCACCGGCGATCGCCTTCGCCACCTCCGGTCGCCGGGCCCACATGGTGACCTCGGTTCCCGCCTCCGCCAACACCTTCGCGAACGCGGTCCCCCACGACCCCGCTCCCAGCACCGCTGCCCTCGTCATCAGACCAATATATGCACCCGTCGCGCCCGGCCGGGCCGCACTGCCACACCCGGGAACATTCCCGCGTGCTCGACCGCTTGGCATTTCAGAGCGGTGGTCGCGGACGGGCGTTCACGCGGCGTTTACTGCCACCGCCGCGCGCCGGGTAACCATCGAGTGGGAGGATTCGGGCATGCGCTCGTCCGTGCACGCCGTCATCGCGGTGAAGAGTCTCGCGCTCGCCAAGAGCCGACTCGCCGACCGGCTGCATCCACGCGACCGGCCCCGGTTGGTGCTGGCCATGCTCGCCGACACCGTGGACGCGGCCACCGCGACGCCGGAAATCGGCTCGGTCACGGTGGTGACGCCCGATCCGCGGGTGGCCGATCTGGTGCGTGGGCTGGGCGCGTACGTCCACCCGGAAGCGATGCGATCACAGTCGCGGGCCGATAGCCATAGCGGATTGAACGCGGCCCTGTCCGCCGCCGCCGAGGCGGTGCGCCGCCACCACGGCCCGGTGGAACTGCTCGCGCTGCAAGCGGATCTGCCCGCCCTGCGGCCGGTCGAACTGTCCGGGATGCTCACCGCCGCACCCGAGAACCGGCGCGCGGTGGTGGCCGACCACGCCGGGACCGGCACCGTCGCCCTGCTGGTTCGCGACGGATCCGCCCCCCTCGCGCCGCTTTTCGGCACCGACTCGGCCCGCCGCCACATCGCCGCCGGTGCGGTGGAGTTGCTCGGTGACTGGCCCGGGTTGCGGCAGGACGTGGACACCGCCGACGATCTGGGCCGAGCGATGACACTCGGCGTGGGCGTGAACACCCGCGCCCTGCTGAGTGAACTCGGTGTGTCGCGACGGAGAGATGGCAAACATTCAGTGGACCGCACGGGTCCGCCGGTGCGACGACCGGCGTGATCTGCGCTGCAATGGGCGGTGTCGGACAGGCGAGCCCCTCGGCAGATAGGGAATGATCGTGAGTGTGAGCGATACGGACACCGTCAAGCAACCGCCGCAGCTACCCGCGGCCCCGCCCGCGGCGACCCCACCGCCCACCCAGTCGAAGTTGCCGCAGAATCGCTACCTCAATCGGGAACTGAGCTGGCTGGATTTCAACGCCCGCGTGCTGGCCCTGGCCGAGGACCACTCGCAGCCGCTGCTCGAGCGCGCCAAATTCCTCGCCATCTTCGCCTCGAATCTCGACGAGTTCTACATGGTTCGCGTGGCCGGGCTGAAGCGCCGCGCCGAGACCGGTCTCTCGGTCCGCTCCGCCGACGGCCTGTCCCCCACCGAACAGCTCGATCTGATCGCCGCCCGCGCCCAGGAACTCGCCGACCGGCACGCCCGCGTCTTCCTCGATTCGGTGCTGCCCTCCCTGATCGAGGAGGGCATCGCCATCATCGGCTGGGCCGACCTCGACGACGCCGAGCGTCAACGCCTCTCCGGCTACTTCACCGACCAGGTCTTCCCGGTCCTCACCCCGCTCGCGGTGGATCCGGCCCACCCCTTCCCCTACATCTCCGGCCTCAGTCTCAATCTGGCCGTGACGGTGAAGGATTCGGAGACCGGCGGCGAGCACTTCGCCCGGGTGAAGGTGCCGGACAATGTGGACCGCTTCGTGCGGGTGCGCCGCTCCAACCCGGCGCGGGACGCCAACTCCCCCAGTGGATCCGCCATGGCGGCCTTCCTGCCCATGGAGGAGCTGATCGCGGCGCACCTGCCGCTGCTGTTCCCGGGAATGGAAGTGGTGGAACACCATTCGTTCCGCATCACCCGCAACGCCGACTTCGAGGTGGACGAGGACCGCGACGAGGACCTGCTGCAGGCCCTGGAACGCGAACTCGCCCGCCGCCGCTTCGGATCCCCGGTGCGGCTGGAGGTCTCCGACGATATGACCGAGCACATGCTCGATCTGCTGCTGCGCGAGCTCGACGTCGATCCCGGCGATGTCATCCAGGTGCCCGGCCTGCTCGACCTGTCCTGCCTGTGGCAGGTGTACGGGGTGGACCGCCCGCACCTCAAGGACGCGCCCTACGTGCCCGCCACGCCCCCGGCCTTCGGTGAACGGGAAACTCCGCGAAACGTTTTCGCCGCCCTGCGCGAGGGCGACGTACTCGTGCACCACCCCTACGACTCCTTCTCCACCAGCGTGCAGCGCTTCATCGAGCAGGCCGCCGCCGATCCGCAGGTGCTGGCCATCAAGCAGACCCTGTACCGCACCTCCGGTGACTCCCCCATCGTCAACGCCCTCATCGACGCCGCCGAGGCCGGTAAGCAGGTGGTGGCGCTGGTGGAGATCAAGGCCCGCTTCGACGAGCAGGCCAACATCAAGTGGGCCCGTGCCCTGGAGCAGGCGGGTGTGCACGTGGTCTACGGCCTCATCGGCCTCAAGACGCACTGCAAGACCTGCCTGGTGGTGCGCCGCGAGGGCGCGACCATCCGCCGCTACTGCCATATCGGCACCGGCAACTACAACCCCAAGACCGCGCGCCTCTACGAGGACGTCGGATTGCTCACGGCCGCACCGGAGATCGGTGCGGACCTCACCGATCTGTTCAATTCGCTGACCGGTTACTCGCGCAAGGCCAACTACCGCAATCTGCTGGTGGCTCCGATCGGGGTGCGCGCCGGGATCATCGAGCGCATCGAACGCGAGATCGAACTCGCCGAGCAGGGTGAGCAGGCGCGAATCCGGCTGAAGGCCAACGCCATCGTCGACGAGCAGGTGATCGACGCCCTCTACCGCGCCTCCCAGGCGGGGGTGCCGGTGCAGATCGTGGTGCGCGGCATCTGCGGCCTGCGCCCCGGCGTGCCCGGGATGAGCGAGAACATCGAGGTGCGTTCGATTCTCGGCCGGTACCTGGAGCACTCCCGGGTGCTGCACTTCCAGGCGCAGAACGAGTACTGGATCGGCAGCGCCGATATGATGCACCGCAATCTGGACCGGCGCGTGGAGGTCATGGCGCAGGTGAAGGATCCGCGCCTGGCCAAGCAGCTGGGCGAGGTCTTCGATTCCGCGCTGCATCCCGACACCCGCTGCTGGGTGCTGCAATCCGACAGCAGTTGGCTGGCACGGCCGGATACCTCGGTGGCGGGTGAGCAGGTGCGCGACCACCAGGAGCACCTGATGCGGCTGCGTCGTCCGGATCGCCGGTGAGCGGCGCGCGCACCGATATGACCGAGGGCACCGCGACCGCTGAGAACGGCAACGGGATCAACGATCCCCGCGTGACACCCAATATCCTCGCCGCCGGCGCCGTGCTGTGGCGTCACGACCGCTCGGGCGGGCTGGAGATCGCCGTCGTGCACCGGCCCAAGTACAACGACTGGTCACTGCCCAAGGGCAAGCTGGATCCCGGTGAGACGCCGATGGTCACCGCCGTGCGCGAGGTGGCCGAGGAGACCGGTCTCCAGTGTCGGCTGGGCCGCTATCTGGGGCATGTGACCTACCCGATCCCGGGGCATCGCAAGCTCAAGCGGGTGTACTACTGGGCGGCCGAGGTGGTCGACGGGGCGTTCTCGGCCAATTCCGAGGTGGACGAGCTGCAGTGGCAGCGCATCGACGGTCTGATGGATCAGCTGTCCTATCCGATGGATCGCACCGTCGTGCGCAGCTTCCTGCGGTTACCGGCCGATACCGCCACCCTGCTGGTGGTGCGGCACGCCAAGGCCGGGCGCAAGGAGCGCTTCTCCGGCCCGGACGACGAGCGGCCGCTCGAGAAGGCGGGGCGCGCCCAGGCCGCGGCGCTGGTGCCGAATCTGCTCGCCTTCGGCGCCGACGAAATCCACTCGGCCCCACCGCTGCGCTGCGTGCAGACCGTGGCCCCGCTGGCCGAGAAACTGGGCGTCGATATCGTCCGGGAGCCGTTGTTCTCCGAGGCCGGGTACGCACAGGCGCCCGATGCGGCGCTGCGGCGGGCAGTGGAACTGGTTTCCGAGGACAGCGTTCCGGTCATCTGCAGCCAGGGCAAGGTGATTCCGGATCTGCTCGACCGCTGGGCTGCCCGCGACGGCGTGGGTTTGCCGCCCGCCCGCAATCGCAAGGGCAGCGTATGGGTGTTGTCACTGCGCCGGGGTCGCCTGGTGGCCGCCGACCACCTCGACCGCGCCCTCACGATCGATATCGGACGTTAGACCAAATTTGGTGTGCCGCTGGCGGATGCAGCGCCGTCAGCGGCGTATTCGACGGGCGGAGATACGATCTCCATTTATACGGTCATCCGACCATTCCAACCGAGATCATTTCCGCCGTCACAACCGTTCCATTCCGGCACACCGGCACCATTTCGCACCGTCACAGGCCCATTTCGCATCAGCGCTAGCGCATTTCACCGCGCAGGCGGCGTACCGGTCCAAAACCCCGCTCCGACAGGCCGATCCGGCCTCTGACGGGGAGATCTGCCCCCCGACCGGCCCGATTCCCCGCCCCGGCAGGCGAATCCGGCCCCTGACATGCGAAACGGCCCGGGCCGATGGCCGGGCCGTTTCGCATATGTCGTCCCACTGCGTAGCGCAGTGCCTCCGCTGGACGCTACCCCCGTCAGCGACGGGCGGTGCGCTTGGCGGCGGTCTTCTTCGCGGGCGCCTTCTTCGCGGCCGTCTTCTTGGCCGTGGTCTTCTTCGCCGCAGTTGCCTTGGCAGTGGTCTTCTTTGCCGTCGTCTTCTTGGCGGCCGGGGCCTTCTTCGCGGCCGTCTTCTTGGCCGTGGTCTTCTTGGCCACGGTCTTCTTGGCCGCCGTCTTCTTGGCCGGGGCCTTCGACGCGGCCTTCTTCGCCGTGGTCTTGGCCGGGGCCTTGGTGGCGGTGGTCTTCTTCGCGGCGGCCTTCTTGGCCGTCTTCTTGGCGGTCGTCTTCTTGGCGCCCGCCGCCTTGCCCGACACCGGGGCGGCCACACCGCGTTTCACGGCCGGGCCGCTCGCCGCGATCTTCTGCTTACCCGCGATGATCGCCTTGAACTGCGCGCCCGGACGGAACGCGGGAACCGAAGTCGGCTTCACCTTGACGGTTTCGCCGGTGCGCGGGTTACGGGCGACGCGAGCGGCCCGCTTACGCTGTTCGAAGACACCGAATCCGGTGATGGTGACGCTCTGGCCTTTGTTCACAGCGCGCACGATGGTGTCGACCATCTGCTCCACTGCCGCAGTAGCCGTGCGCCTGTCAGTACCCAACTTCTCGGTCAGAACATCGATCAGTTCCGCCTTGTTCATTGAATCCTCCGCAGACTAAATGGCCCGTCGTCGGACCGACTAGGTACCACGTTAAACCTTCATTGGGCAAGAGTCTATGTGCCACGCCAAAATTCATGTGGCGTGGCACACGCCCAGCAACCTGGTTTGGGAGGGTTCAGCTAACGGTTCCCAATGATTACGTCTGCGAAATATGGGCCGGAATCGTCGTCGGTTTCCAAGCTGGCCTTGCCTTTTCGTAGGCGTCGATCTCGTCGCAGCGACGCAGAGTGAGACCGATGTCGTCCAGCCCTTCGAGCAGGCGCCACCTGGTGTAGTCATCAATATCGAACGGCAACACAACGGTTCCCGCCGACACCGTGCGCGCCTCGAGGTCGGTCACCAATTCCAGACCGGGCTGTTCCTCGAGCAACTTCCAGAGCAATTCGACATCGTTCTGTGACATTCGAGCGGCCACCAGACCGCCCTTGCCGGCGTTGCCCCGGAAGATGTCGGCGAAGCGCGAGGAGATCACGACCCGGAAGCCGTAGTCCATGAGCGCCCAAACCGCGTGCTCTCGTGAGGATCCGGTACCGAAATCCGGACCGGCGACCAGGACACTACCCCGCTTGTAAGGCTCGGTGTTCAGAATGAAGTGCGGATCCGTTCGCCAGGCCGCGAACAGACCGTCCTCGAATCCCGTTCGGGTGACGCGCTTCAGATACACGGCCGGGATGATCTGGTCGGTGTCGACGTTGGACCGGCGCAGCGGAACACCGATCCCCTTGTGAACCTTGAACGCTTCCATCGTTTACTCCTGAAGTCTGGTGAGAAAGGGCCGAATCGATGCCGGATCAGTTCAGATCGGCCGGTGAGGACAGGGTTCCGCGCACCGCGGTGGCCGCCGCGACCAGCGGCGAGACCAGATGCGTGCGGCCGCCCTTGCCCTGGCGGCCCTCGAAATTGCGGTTCGAGGTGGAGGCACAGCGCTGACCGGGCGACAGCTGGTCGGGATTCATGCCCAGGCACATCGAACACCCGGCCTGGCGCCATTCCGCGCCGGCGGCGGTGAAAATCTCGCCCAGCCCCTCCTTTTCCGCCTGCGCCCGCACCCGCATGGAACCCGGGACGATCAGCATCCGCACACCCGCCGCGACCGTGCGGCCCTTCAGAACTTCTGCGACCGCGCGCAGATCCTCGATGCGGCCATTGGTGCACGAACCCACGAAAACGGTGTCGACGCTGACCTCGCGCAGCGGCATCCCCGGGGTCAGATCCATGTAGCGCAGCGCCTTCTCGGCCGCCTCACGCTCGGTCTCGTCGGCGATCTCGGCCGGAACCGGCACGGTGGCACCCAACGGCGCGCCCTGACCCGGATTGGTGCCCCACGTGACGAAAGGCGTCAGCGCCGACGCGTCGATATGCACCTCGGCGTCGAAAACCGCGCCCTCGTCGGTCTTCAGGGCCTCCCAGGCCGCCACGGCGGCGTCCCAGTCCGCACCCTGCGGGGCGTGCGGGCGGCCCTTCAGGAATTCGTAGGTCACCTCGTCGGGCGCGACCATACCCGCCCGGGCACCGGCCTCGATCGACATGTTGCACATGGTCATCCGGGCCTCCATGGACATGGAGCGCACCGCCTCGCCGCGGTACTCCAGCACATAGCCCTGACCGCCGCCGGTGCCGATCTGCGCGATGACCGCGAGGATCACGTCCTTGGAGGTCACGCCCGGCGGCAGCTGACCGTCGATATTGATGGCCATGGTCTTGAACGGCCGCAGCGACAATGTCTGGGTCGCCAGCACATGTTCCACCTCGGAGGTGCCGATACCCATGGCCAGCGCGCCGAACGCGCCGTGCGTGGAGGTGTGCGAATCACCGCACACCACGGTCGTTCCCGGCTGGGTCAGTCCCAGCTGCGGGCCGACCACGTGCACGATGCCCTGGTCCAGATCGCCCATCGGGTGCAGCCGGATGCCGAATTCCTCGCAGTTGCGGCGCAGCGTCTCCACCTGGGTGCGCGACACCGGATCGGCGATCGGCTTGTCGATGTCGATGGTCGGGACGTTGTGGTCCTCGGTGGCGATGGTGAGATCCGGGCGGCGCACCGGGCGGCCCGCCTGCCGGAGGCCGTCGAACGCCTGCGGGCTGGTCACCTCGTGGACCAGGTGCAGGTCGATGTAGATGAGGTCGGGTTCGCGCTGGTCGCCCTCGCCCGCGCCGCGGACGACGACGTGCTGCTCCCAGACCTTCTCCGCCAGAGTGCGTGGCCGGTGGGCCATATCTCCATCACCTTTCGATAGACAGCGCCGCGCCCGGGCTGGTGGCGCGGTCGTAGCGGCTCGCGGGCCGTCGGGGAGTCGAGTTGCAATTCCCAACATACGAGACGCTAATATCGTTCTATGAGACAGCATAGCGGTATCGGGGTGCTCGACAAAGCCATGGCGGTGCTGGCCGCCGTCGCCGAGCAACCCTGCGGCCTCAACGAGCTGTGCACCCGCACCGGCCTGCCCCGCGCCACCGCGCACCGGCTGGCCGTGGGCCTGGAGGTGCACCGGATGCTGGCCCGAGACAACCAGGGCCTGTGGCGACCCGGACCCGCGCTGTCGGAGCTGGCCACCACCGCCAGCGACCCCCTGCTCGACGCGGCCGCCACCATCCTGCCGCGCCTGCGCGAGATCACCGGCGAGAGTGTGCAGCTCTATCGCCGCGACGGTAATGCCCGCGTCTGCGTGGCGGCCATGGAACCGGCCGCGGGCCTGCGCGACACCGTGCCGATCGGGGCGCGCATGCCGCTCACCGCGGGTTCGGCCGCCAAGGTGCTGCTCGCCTGGGCCGACACCGACCTGCAGCGCACCGTGCTGGCCGACGCCGTCTTCGGTGAGCGCGCGCTGGCCGAGGTCCGCCGCCGCGGCTGGGCGCAGAGCGCCGCCGAACGCGCGGCCGGGGTGGCGAGCGTGTCGGCCCCCGTGCGCGACGCCGCCGGCGCGGTGGTCGCCGCCGTCTCGGTATCCGGACCCATCGACCGGATGGGCCGCCGCCCGGGGGCGCGCTGGGCCGCCGATCTGGTGGCCGCCGCCGAGGCCCTCCACAAGCGCCTCTGACGGGCGTTCCGGTGGCCGATGGGATCGCGGACCGTCCGCGGCCCCACAGCCGCCACAACGCCCACAGCCGCCCCTCGGAGATCACGGGTCGCAGCGCTCGCTTCCGGCGAGCGGTGTGACCTGCCTCATACGCCGTAAAGTACAGTCTCCACATGGGAGTTAATCAACGCGCCGCGATCGTGATGACCGACCAGGAGATCACCGATTTCCTCGAACGCAGCCGCATCGCCACCCTGGCCACGCTCGGCCCCACGGGCACGCCGCACCTCACCGCCATGTGGTACGGCCTGATCGACGGCCACCTGTGGTTCGAAACCAAGGCGAAGTCGCAGAAGGCCGTCAATCTGCGCCGCGATCCGCGCGTCACCGTGCTGGTCGAGGCCGGCGACACCTATGACCAGCTACGCGGTGTGTCCATCGAGGGGCGGGCCGAAATCGTCGACGATCCCGAGGCGCTGTTCCGGGTCGGCGTCAGCGTGTGGGAGCGCTACACCGGCCCCTACAGCGAGGATATGAAGCCGTTCGTGGAGCAGATGCTGAACAAGCGCGTGGCCGTGCGCGTGGTGCCCGAACGGGTGCGCAGCTGGGATCACCGCAAACTCGGCATGCCCGCGATGCCGTTGGGCGGTTCAACCGCGAAAGCCTTGGACTGAGAATCTCGTTCGGCACGCCTCGCGCGAACCCGGCGAAAACAGTGAAAGGCCCCCAACCCGAGGTTAGGGGCCTTTCCTTGTAGTCCCGACGGGATTTGAACCCGCGCTACCGCCTTGAGAGGGCGGCGTCCTAGGCCGCTAGACGACGGGACCAGGATTGGTTGCGAGCAACCGAGAGCTCCGGAAAGCTCCGCTGGGGTACCAGGACTCGAACCTAGAATGGCTGAACCAGAATCAGCTGTGTTGCCAATTACACCATACCCCAATGACCTGGGCGTTCGGTCGCTCCCTTGTGGGGCTCTCGACCTCGCTTCCGGCCGAGAAAGAGATTACCAAACGCCACCCGGTCAACTACAAATCGGCTGGTCAGACCCCCTGTTTCCGGTCATTTCGGGCCGCTGGCGCCCAGCGCGGCACGCAACCGGGCCATGGCGGTC
Organism: Nocardia otitidiscaviarum NBRC 14405; assembly: GCF_000308635.1. Classification (GTDB taxonomy): domain Bacteria; phylum Actinomycetota; class Actinomycetes; order Mycobacteriales; family Mycobacteriaceae; genus Nocardia; species Nocardia otitidiscaviarum. The sequence goes on from NZ_BAGD01000097.1 coordinate 198,952, forward strand.
TCCCGACCGAGCAGCTCCAGGGACTCGTACAGCGGCGGACTGATGTGCGATCCGGTGACCGCCACCCGCACGGGTGCGAACGCCTTGCGCGGCTTGAGGCCGAGCCCGTCGATGAGCGCCCCCTTGAGCGCCTCCTCGATCGGCGCCGCCGTCCACTCCGAAACACCGTCCAGCGCGGAAATGGCCGCTTCCAGCACCGGAACGGCGTCGGGGCCGAGATTCTTTTGCGCGGCGGCCTCGTCGACGGTGAACTCGTCGGCCGGGACGAAAAGGAACTTCAATAGATCCCACGCATCGCCGAGCACCACGATCCGGGTCTGCACGAGATCGGCCGCTATGGCGAACAGCTTGTCGTCCACCTCCGCGCCGATATGCCCGTGTTCGGTGAGGTAAGCGCGCAGCCGGTGAGCAAAGTCACCCGGTTCCAGCAAACGAATATGTTCGGCGTTGATCGCATCGGCCTTCTTCTGGTCGAAACGCGCCGGATTCGAATTCACTTTCGAAATATCGAACGCCGCCACCATCTCCGCCATGGAGAAGACGTCATGATCATCGGCGATGCTCCAGCCGAGCAGCGCCAGATAATTCAGCAAACCCTCCGGAATGAACCCGCGGTCGCGGTGATGGAAGAGATTCGACTCCGGATCACGCTTCGACAGCTTCTTGTTCCCCTGCCCCATCACGAAGGGCAGATGGCCGAACTCCGGGGTGAACTCGGCGACCCCGATCCGCCGCAGCGCCGCGTACAGCGCCAACTGCCGCGGCGTGGACGACAGCAGATCCTCGCCGCGCAGGACGTGGGTGATCCGCATCATGGCGTCGTCGACCGGGTTCACCAGCGTGTAGAGCGGATCGCCGGTGCCGCGGGTGAGGGCGAAGTCCGGGACCACACCCGCCTTGAAGGTGGTCTCCCCGCGCACCAGATCGGTCCAGGTGAGGTCGTGGTCGGGCATCCGCAGCCGGATGACGGCGGGGCGGCCCTCGGCCTTGTAGGCGGCGATCTGCTCGGGGGTCAGATCGCGGTCGTAGTTGTCGTAGCCCAGTTTCGGGTCGCGACCGGCGGCCCTGTGCCGGGCTTCCACTTCCTCAGGGGTGGAGAAGGATTCGTACGCCTCCCCCGCCTCCAGCAACCGGCCCACCACGTCCAGGTGGATGTCCCTGCGCTGCGACTGCCGATACGGACCGTAGGGCCCGCCGACCTCCGGTCCCTCGTCCCAGGTGAGGCCGAGCCAGCGCAGGGCGTCGAGAATCGCCTGGTAGCTCTCCTCGGAATCGCGTGCGGCATCGGTGTCTTCGATGCGGAAGACGAAGGTGCCGCCGGTGTGCCGGGCATAGGCCCAGTTGAACAGGGCGGTGCGGACCAGGCCGACGTGCGGCGTGCCGGTGGGCGACGGGCAGAACCGGACCCGGACGTCGGACCCGGCGGGCGGGGAGTGGGGGTGTGACATCAGCTCTTCTCTCGATCAGCGTTTGGTGGCAACGGGATTGGTGAGGGTGCCGATGCCCTCGACGGTCACGGACACGCTCTGCCCCTCCCGCATCGGCCCCACGCCCTCCGGCGTGCCGGTGAGGATGACATCGCCGGGCAGCAGCGTCATCACGGTGGACACCCATTCGATCAGCTTCGGGATGTCGTGCAGCAGTAGCGAAGTACGGCTGCGCTGCTTCACCTCGCCGTCGAGTTCGGTGACGATCTCCAGATCCGATGGGTCCACCGAGGTTTCGATCCACGGCCCCAGCGGGCAGAAGGTGTCGTAGCCCTTGGCCCGGGTCCACTGGCCGTCGTGACGCTGCTGGTCGCGGGCGGTGACGTCATTGGCGACGGTGTAGCCCAGAATCGCCGAGTGAGCCTTGGCGGCCGGGACGTTCTTGAAGGCACCGCCGATGACGATGGCCAGTTCACCCTCGTAATCCACCTGAGAAGAGCTGGGCGGCAGGATGATCGGCAGGTTGGGGCCGATCACCGAGGTATTCGGCTTCATGAAGATGACCGGATCGGCCGGGGCCGGGCCGCCCATCTCCTCGGCGTGGGCCGCGTAGTTCTTGCCGATGCAGATCACCTTGCTCGGCAGGATGGGCGCGAGCAGCCGCACGTCGGCCAGCGGCCAGCTGCGGCCGGTGAACGTCGGTGTACCGAACGGGTGTTCGGCGATTTCGCGGGCGACGGTGTCGCCGTCGTCTCCTTCGATGCTGACGAAAGCGACCCCATCGGGGCTGGCAACTCGACCTAGGCGCATGGGTCGCAGTCTATCGACCGGCTTCCACCTGCCCGAACGTGCCCGGCCAAGGGCGGCCACGAACCTCGGACGCCCGGAATACGACGGCCGCGCAGCGGCCGAGCCACCCTCCCCCGCACCCGTCGCCGCGAATGTGAAAACGACCGTAACGCAACGCAACTCGACGGAAAGCGACAAGGCCGTCGAGCCGTCGCACCGGTGTGAGCAAACAGACAGCTCGCCACTGGAATCGACTTGCGCCACGGGTGTACCGTGAGCAACGATGTCCACACAGTAAGACATCGATCCCATATATTGAGACGCGAGGTGATGGCCATGGCCACCGTGACCCAGATCGGCACGTCGAAACGGTGGTCCATGCTCGCGCTCGGCGTCTTCGCGCAGGCCGCCAGCGCGGTCTTCGTCCACGGCACCCCGTTCCTGCTGCCCGCCCTGACCGACCGCGGACTGTCGCTGGCCACGGCCGGTCTGCTGGTAGCCATGCCCACGGTGGGCCTGGTGTGCACGCTGATCGCCTGGGGCTACGTGGTGGACCGCATCGGCGAACACCGGGTCCTGGTGGCCGGACCGGCGTTGATGCTGGTCGCGGGTGTGGCGGCGGCCACGGTCACCGACTACGCCGCGCTCGGCGCGCTGCTGTTCCTGGGCGGCATGGGCGCGGCCAGCACCAATGGCGCGAGCGGGCGGGTGATCGTAGGTTGGTTCCCGCCGCGGCGCCGCGGCCTGGCCATGGGCATCCGGCAGACGGCCCAGCCGCTGGGGGTGGGCATCGGCGCGTTGAGCATCCCCACCGTCGCTGCGGCGCACGGGTTCTCGACCGCCATCCTGGTTCCGGCCGTGATGGCGGGCTTGGCCGCGATCGGCTGCCTCTTCGGCATCATCGACCCGCCGCGCCCGGAACCCGCAGGCGCACACGGCCGCCCGGCCAATCCGTACCGCGGTGACGCCACCCTGTGGCGGATCCATATCGTCTCGGTGCTGCTGGTCATCCCGCAGGCGGCGCTGTGGACCTTCGCCCTGCTGTGGCTGCACCGCGATATCGGCTGGTCAGTGCCGGTGGCCGGGGCGGTGGTCACCGCCACCCAACTGCTGGGCGCGGGCGGCCGCATCGGCGCGGGCATCTGGTCCGACCGGGTCGGCAGCCGCCTGCGGCCGCTGCGCACGGTGGCCGTCGCGGCGGTGATCTCCATGGCCGCCCTGGCCGTCACGGCCTGGCTGGAATGGTGGTGGCTGGCCATCCCCATCATGTTCGCCGCCTCGGTCATCACCGTCTCGGACAATGGCCTCGCCTTCACCGCCGTGGCCGAGATCGCCGGACCGTATTGGAGCGGACGCGGTTTGGGCATCCAGAACACCGGCCAGAACCTGGCCTCGGCGGCCCTGGCCCCCACCTTCGGCGCCCTCATCACCGTCGCGGGCTTCCCCGCCGCCTACCTGCTGGCCGCCGTAATCGCCGTAGCGGCGGTCCCATTGGTCCCCACCGACCCGAAACCCGGAGCCCCACAGTGACTCCCGTGACGTCAGTACACGAAAGCGGCTGATGTGACCAGAGGTCGACCACATCCACGATGGTGACACGCGCCGCGCACATCACCCCCGGACAACCGAAACGCCCGCGCCGGAAAGGTCTTCCAGCACGGGCGTTTCGGGTTTACGGCTCAACCTACACCGAGGCGGCGATGCGGTCACCGATCTCGACCGTGGAGGCCGGGGCGGTGCGGGCGGCGAGGTCCTTGGCGACGGCGGCCTCGATGCGAGCGGACGCCTCGGCGTCGCCGAGGTGGGCGAGCAGCAGGGATACCGAGAGGATGGCGGCGGTGGGGTCGGCCTTGGACTGGCCCGCGATATCGGGGGCGCTGCCGTGCACCGGCTCGAACATGGACGGGTTGGCGCCGGAGGCGTCGATATTGCCGGAGGCGGCCAGGCCGATACCGCCGGAGACGGCGGCGGCCAGGTCGGTGATGATGTCGCCGAACAGGTTGTCGGTGACGATCACGTCGAAGCGGCCCGGATCGGTGACCATGTGGATGGTCGCGGCGTCGATGTGCTGGTAGGCCAGTTGGATATCGGGGTATTCGAGGGCGACCTCGTCGACGGTGCGCTGCCACAGCGAACCGGCGTAGGTGAGCACATTGTTCTTGTGCACCAGGGTGAGATGCTGGCGGCGCTGCTTGGCCTTCTCGAAGGCGTAGCGCACCACGCGCTCGATGCCGAAGCGGGTGTTGGTGGAGACCTCGGTGGCCACCTCGTGCGGGGTGTTCACCCGGATCGCGCCGCCGGTGCCGGTGTACGGGCCCTCGGTGCCCTCCCGCACGACGACGAAGTCGATCTCCGGGTTGGCCGACAGCGGCGAGGTGACGCCGGGGTAGAGCTTGGACGGGCGCAGGTTCACGTGGTGATCGAGTTCGAACCGGGTGCGCAGCAGTAGTCCGCGCTCGAGCACGCCGCTGGGCACCGACGGGTCGCCGATCGCACCGAGCAGAATGGCGTCGTGCTGCTTCAGCTCGGGCAGCACGGAGTCCGGCAGGATCTCGCCGGTCGCATGGAACCGCTTGGCTCCCAGGTCGTATGCGGTCTTCTCGACACCGGGCACCACCACGTCGAGCACCTTGAGGGCCTCGGCGATGACCTCGGGACCGATACCGTCGCCCGGGATGACAGCGAGTTTCATGAACTTTGCTCCGTTCGGATATGACGCCCGTGAGTTACGGGCCACGATAGCGGGCACCCGCTCGCCCACCCACACCAGGGCAACCGCATCTCAATCAGTGGGATAAGGCCACAGCAGGTGAGGTAGCCAACTTCCCAATCTATGAGATTTGGAGGCCATGACGGCACCCGGAACGCGCCGAGCCCCCTCCAGACTCGCGGAAGGGGGCTCGGCGGCAAGGACTTTCGGGCGTCTCGGCTACCCGGCGCTCAGCTCAGGTCGACCTGCGCGACCTTGGCCGCGCCGACGGCCTCGGCGATGGACGCCTGCACCTCGGCCGGAACCTCCTGGTTGACGCGCAGCACGACGGTCGCGCCCTCCTTGTCGAGGTCCTGGGTGAGCTGCGCGGCGAGGATGTCGATCCCGGCCTCGCCCAGCTTGCCGGCCAGGCGGCCCAGCTGACCCGGACGGTCCTCGTAGTTGAGGACGGCCAGGTTGAGGCCCTCGGCGCGCATGTCGTAGTTGCGGCCGTTGATGTTGACGATCTTCTGCACCTGCTGCGGCTCGGTCAGGGTGCCCGCCACATTCAGGGTGCGGCCGTCGCCGAAGACGGCGCGCAGATCGACCAGGCTGCGGTGGGTCGGGCTCTCGGTGTGGGTGGTGACCGAGGCCTCCAGGCCGCGGTCCTTGGCCAGCGACGGCGCGTTGACGAAGGTGACCGCGTCTTCGATGAGCGCCGAGAACACCCCGCGCAGGGCCGAGAGCTCCAGCACCGCAACGTCATCGGCGGCCAGCTCGCCGCGCACCTGCACCTCCAGGCTGACCGGCAGCTCGTCGGCGAGCGCGCCGAGCAGCGCACCCTGCTTGCGCACGATCTCCAGCCACGGGGCGACATTGTCGGTCACCGAGCCGCCGGTGACATTGACCGCGCCCGGCACGAACTCCCCGGCGAGGGCGAGCTGCACGGACTTGGCGACATCGGTGCCGGCGCGATCCTGCGCCTCGGCGGTGGAGGCGCCCAGGTGCGGGGTCACGACGACCTGCGGCAGGTTGAACAGCGGGCTGTCGGTGCACGGCTCGGTCTCGAACACGTCGATACCGGCGGCGCGCACGTGGCCGGAGGTGATGGCGTCGGCCAGGGCCTGCTCGTCGATCAGACCGCCGCGGGCGGCGTTGACGATGATGACGCCCTTCTTGGTCTTGGCGATCGTCTCGGCATTCAGCATGCCCTTGGTCTCGGGCGTCTTGGGCAGGTGGATGGAGATGAAGTCGGCGCGCTCGAGCACCTCGTCCAGGCTCACCAGTTCGATGCCGAGCTGCGCGGCCCGGGCCGGGGAGGTGTAGGGGTCGTACGCGATGATCTTGGTCTCGAAGGCCGCGAGGCGCTGCGCGAACAGCTGCCCGATCCGGCCCAGGCCGATGACGCCGACGGTCTTGCCGAGAATCTCGACACCGTTGAACTTGCTGCGCTGCCAGGTGTGCTCACGCAGGGTGGCGTCGGCGGCCGGGATCTGGCGGGCGGCGGCCAGCAGCAGGGTGACCGCGTGCTCGGCGGCGGTGTGGATATTGGAGGTCGGCGCGTTGACCACCATGACACCGCGCTCGGTGGCGGCCGGGACGTCGACATTGTCGAGGCCCACGCCCGCGCGGGCGACGACCTGCAGCTTCTTGCCGGCCTCGAGCACCTCGGCGTCGACGGTGGTGGCGGAGCGCACCAGCAGCGCGTCGGCCTCGGGCACGGCGGCGAGCAGCTCGGCCCGGTTGGGTCCGTCGACCCAGCGAACCTCGACGCCGTCACCGAGCGCGTCGACGGTCGACTGGGCGAGCTTGTCGGCGATCAGAACTACAGGACGGCCTGCTTGGCTCACTGGGGGTACTCCTGGAGGAATGGGGTCGGCATTTTCGCGGCCCAGCTTAATGGGCGCGATTTCGGGTGGCCTTACCGCCTGGTAGGCGGGTGCCTTCACTACGGCGAGCGGGGACTTCCCACTGAGCGGGACTTTCTAGGTCAATTGTCCAGATTCAATGCGCGCCGGACGCTCTGCGCGGCTACGGTGCCGCGCATGTCTCGCAGATTGCTGGCGGCGGCCGCACTGGCCGCCCTCCCCCTCGCCGCGGCGGCACCGGCCACGGCCGCCCCGACCGCGAACAAGGTCGTCGTCATCGGCATCGACGGCACGCTGTGGAGTGAGGTGCGCGCCGCGAACGCCCCGAATCTGGGCCGCCTGGCCGCCGAGGGCACCCTCGCCCGCACCTCCATCGCCCCGCACACCACCATGTCGTGCGTGTCCTGGGCGACCGCGCTGACCGGCGTGTGGGATACCAAACACGGCATCCAGGACAATGGGTCCACCTGCAACCCAACACCTTTCGCGTCGTACCCGACGGTGTTCACCCAGGTGGAGCGGACCCGGCCGCAGCTGTCCACGGCATCCATCGGAACCTGGGACACGATCGGCATGATCGCGCGCACCGGCGACCCGAGGGCCGACCGGGTGGAGGTCACGCAGTTGGATCCGACCGGTGCGGGCATCTGCGAGACGACGGCCGACGCGAACGCGACCGCGGGCGTGGTCTCCGCCGTCGAGGACGGCACGGATCTGGTGTTCACCCACCTGGATCAGGTGGACATCGTGGGCCATACGCTGCGCGGCATCTGGCCGCGGGCGTACCGCGACGCCATCGGCCGGGCGGACGCTCTGGTCGGCACGATCACGGCGGCGGTGGACGCCCGCGCCGCGGCACATCCCGACGAACGGTGGACGATCCTGGTCACCACCGACCACGGCCACACACCGGACGGCGGGCACGGCGGGCAGAGTGCGTACGAGACGGCCAGTTTCGTCATCGCGCGCGGCGCGGGCTTCGCGGCCGGCGCCGAGTACAACGGCTACACGCTGGCCGACATCACGCCGACCGTGCTGGACCTGCTCGACATCCCCGCGCCCGGGAACCTGGACGGCGCGTCGATGCTGTCGGGCGGTTCGGGCGACCCGTCCGCCCCGGTGCCCGATACGCCGCCGGTCGACGCCGGAATCACCGGCTCGTCCTCCGGTTCGGCGCAGGCCGCGATGGTGAACAATCCGCTCTGCATCCTGGGCAGCGGCTCGGCCAGCGGCTCCGCGAGTGGATCGTTCGACAAATAGCCGGAAACGCGAAAAGCCGACCTCGGGGCTACGGATCCCGAGGTCGGCTTTCGAAGTCGACTAATTCGACGTCAGATTCAGCCGCCGAACGAGCCGGTCCACAGGGTGTCCAGGATGCCGTGCAGCGCGGCGCTGCCGGTGGCGAGCAGACCGTTCAGGGCAGCGGAACCGGTGTCGATAATAACGGGGATCATGGGATACCTCTCCTTGCGAATTCCCAATTGAACTTCTGACGCCGAGCATATCGGGCGGATTTTCGGACCCGTTACCGAGGTTTACGACTATGTGATGTGTGCAACAAAAAGTAACAATGTGTGGGCGCAGTCATATAGCCCCTATCGGTCATTCATATCACGGAACTATCACACACAGTCGACACAAGTCTTCAAGCCCCGAAAACCAGTGGCACCGCGCCACCGCCCGGGACTAGCCTCACCGGCCATGCCCCTGCGCGCGATCCCCGCCTCCATGGACCCCGCGGTGGTCGCCACGATCGACGGCGAACTGGACCGGATCGAGCGCGACCACCGGGTCGGCGTGCGCCTGGCCATCGAAAGCGGCAGCCGGGCATGGGGTTTCCCGTCGCCCGACTCCGACTACGACTGCCGGTTCGTCTACGTCGCCCATCTGGACGACTACCTGACGCCGTGGCGCGGCCGCGATGTCATCGAGACACCGCTGGTCGGCCTGCTCGACGTGAACGGCTGGGAGCTGGCCAAGGCGCTGCGCCTGCTCGTGGCGGGCAATGCGGTGCTCGTCGAATGGCTGATGTCGCCGATCGTGTATCGCGGCGATGCCGAATTCCGGGACGAACTCCGCGAATTGGCCCATGCGGTGGCGGATCGGAACCGGATCGCCATGCATTATCTGCACCTGGGCAGGCGGCAGTGGCGGCTGTTCGATTCGAATCGCTCGCTGAAGAAGGTGTTCTATTCGCTGCGTCCGGCGATGGCATTGCGCTGGCTGCACGAACACCCGAATTCGGCGGTCGCGCCCATGCACTTGCCGACATTGCTCGAACAATGCGAACTGCCCGCCGATCTCACCGGTGCGGTACACGAATTGACCGAGTTGAAGTCACGGACGCGAGAAATGGGAGCAGGAGCGGTGCCCACCCCCATCAGCGATTTCATCACGGCCGAATTCGACCGGGCGGCGGACGCGTTCACCCGTGAGCGCGGCCACGACCGGAGCCGGGCGCACGCCCTGACCGCCGACTTCTTCAGACGTCAGGCGCTGCGCTGACGTGGGTGGCCTCCGGGCCGGGTTTGGCGCGCCGCCATTCGAACTCGACCCGCTGACCCTCCTCCAGCCAGCGGAAACCCTCCCCGGCGATGGCGGTGTACTCGACGTAGACGTCCGGACCGCTGTCGTCGGGGGTGATGAAACCGAAACCCTTCAAGCTGTCGAACCACTTCACCGTGCCGCGAGCCATTCCCGTTCTTTCTCGACCATCGCAGGGATTCGAAGGGCACGGCCCCCACCCGCGCCCGCCTAAGCGTGGCATGCGACCTCGCGGCGAACAACCGGCGGGCCGGGCACCACTTCGAGAAGACCCGCTGACACGGCCGACCGCGGCGGCGACAATGGTGGGGCCGCGCGATCCCGTTCCGGGGAAGGAGTCCCATTGGTGAGCAAGAGCCGACTGCTGAACAGGCTGGCGGGACGGTTCGCCGGGCTGACCGATTCCGGCCTGCCCATCCCGACTCCGGCCGAGACCGTTGCCGCGCGACGGCATTTCTTCGGCGAGGCGGTCGACCCCGCCACCGGTGAGGTGAGCCCGGATCGGGTGCTGGCGGCCTGGTTCGGCTGCGCGGGATTCGCGATCGCCATGGGCGGCACCGTGTTTCTGCTCGACGCCTGGGTGCCGCGCGGGTTGACCTCGCATTACGTTCCCACCACCCCGGCCCAGCTGGCGGCGCTGCGCCCCGAGGCCATCTTCATCGGCCACGGGCATTTCGATCACGCGGCCGACGCCGGGCCGATCGCGCAGGCCAGCGGTGCGACGGTGTACGGCACGGCCGAGCACTGCGCGGCCATTCGCAAGCAGGTCGCGTTCAAGGCCGAATTCGCCTGTGTGGAATTGGGTTCCGCCGACTCCGGGCCGGGTGACCGCTACGATTTCCCGCTGCTGCCCGGATTGGAGGTGACCGCCGTGCGCCACCTGCACTCCGCGCCCACCCGCCGTGGCCCGACCTCCTCGGCCCGCGTCTCCCCCGCCCCGTGCCTCGGCGATATCCGCACCCACCGCCCGACCCTGGCCGATGCCACCCACCTGGTCCGCCATCTCTCCGCGCCGGAGGGCGGCACCCTGCTGTACCAGTTCCGTACCGCCGATTTCACGCTCACCTGGCACGATTCATCCGGCCCGCTGCTGGACCGCGCGCCCGAGGTGCTCGAGATCCTGCGCGCCCTGCCCGCCTCGGACGTGCACATCGGCGCGATCCAGGGCTTCAACCAGTTCACCAACGGCCTACGCGATCCCCGCAGCTACGTGGAGGCGTTGCGCCCCACGATCTTCGTACCGAACCACCACGACAACTGGCTTCCGCTCATCACCGCACGCGGCGAGGCGTTCCGCACTCCGCTGCACGCGGAACTGGCGAAACTGCCGGAGGCCACCCGCCCCGAAGTCCGCATGCTGGTCGACCCCGACGACTATGTTTCCTGCGCGCGAATGACTTTCAAATAATCCATCCCCGCACAGCAATTCGGTCACATACCGACCGCCGAGCACGTAGCCTGCACGGCTATGTGGAGTATCGTCGCCATTTCCATCGTCGCCGTCATCATCATCGGACTGGGTTTCGCCGTGGGCCTACCGCGCGATTGATTCCTGTCTCGGCCGCACCAGTACGTTGACGCCATGTCCTCCCCCGCCCACGACGCCCGCACCCAGGTCGCCGCGGCCGCCCGCCGCCTCGCCGAAGCCGGACTCCTGATCGGCACCGCGGGCAATGTGAGCACGCGCGTCGACGACCGCATCGCCATCACCGCCACCGGCACCGTCCTCGCCGACATCACCCCCGACCAGATCACCGTCGTCGACCCGCACGGCACCGTGGTCTCCGGAACCTTCGCCCCCACCTCCGAACTCCACCTCCACCTGGGCATCTACCGCGACTTCGACGCCGGCGCGATCGTCCACACCCACGCCCCCAAATCCACCGCCGTCGGCCTGGTCCTCCCCGAACTCCCCGTCCTCCACTACCAGCAACTGCCGCTGGGTGGCCCCACCCCGGTAGTCCCCTTCCACCCGTTCGGTACTCCCGAACTCGCCGACGCCGTCCGCGCAGCCCTCCCCGGCAAACAGGCGGCTCTACTGGCCAACCACGGCGCTGTCACTCACGCGGCAACCCTCGACGACGCGGTGGAACACGCCCTTCTCCTGGAGTGGGCCTGCACTCTATTTCTCGACGCGGCAATCATCGGCACGCCCCGCGCGCTGACCACTGAGGAGCAGGCAGCGGTCACGGAGGTAGTCCAGCGCACAGGGTATGGCAGACCCATGGCGCTCGACCAACATAGGTGAGGATGCACAATGCCCAATCACACTGTGCCAGAACATGTCTGCGTGCCATCCTGAAGCAGCGAACATGTCGGTGCCGCATGGCAAACTGCCGCCATGGCAAGCAGCGCTGAAGAAGCCCTCAGACAGGAGATCTTCCACCACCTCGATCAGCTGGTTGCGGATACGGGTGTCGTGACCCGGTCGCAGTTGTGGGATTTCACGGTCGACGGCGAGGTCCACCGGTTGATCGACCGGAACCGTGGCATCAGAAATCCGCGCTACTTGGAAGCGACGCTCTCGATCCTGTCGGATCCGGACAGCTCCTATGCCGACGAACAAGTCGACGACTCGCTGTTTGCTTACGACTACCGGGAAGGGAGTGTCGACGGCGACAATCGAAAGCTCCGCCGCGCGTACGAGCTCGGTCTGCCGCTGATTCTGCTACGTAAGATTGCCGACGGAGTCTTCCACCCGGTGTTTCCGGTATGGGTCGTTGCCGACGACAAGCAGAACCGGCGTTTTCTGATCGCATTGGATGCGAACCTGCGCGCGGTGGCCGACCCAGAGCACCTGGCACCGATTGAGCGTCGGTACGCGGAGCAGATCACCGCGCAGCGACTGCATCAACCAGAGTTTCGAGCCCGAGTTCTGCGGGCGTACGAATACCGCTGTGCCGTTTGCGCTCTGGGGCAACCAAGACTACTCGATGCTGCCCATATCATCGCGGATGGTGAAGCTCACAGCAGCGCCACTGTGGATAACGGCCTCGCGCTGTGCAAGTTGCACCACGCAGCGTATGACGCCAACTATCTCGGGATCGCACCGGACTACACAATCCACGTATGCAAATCGCTCCTCGAGCAGACCGATGGCCCACCCATGCTCCAGCACGGACTGCAGGATATGCACAAGCGCCGGATCACCGTGCCAAGGAAACGCAGCGAGCGGCCCGCATCCGATCGCCTCGCTGAGCGATTCGACAAGTTCTCCAGCGACGGCGAGACCGAAAGTCAGATATCGGGCGTCGGCTGAGCTAGCGCTACGCCCAAGGGAGGTGAAGCGACACTGTTTGGCGGTGCTGCCCCGCTGGTACAGCACTCCGTTCCTCGTTCGATTGCTACGGCATGTCGCGTGAACTGGGGTTTCGTGTCGCAATGCAGCCAGGTAGATTCGAACACATGAGCGATACCGCCGAGGTCGAGCTCACCAGCTACGAGTTGGTGGAGCGACTGCAAGCGGTCCATACGCAGATCGCCGCCGCCCAAGCCGAGGAAGTCGCTCTGATGACGCGGCTGTATCGACTGCGCCGCGCGCAGCAGCTCGAGGCCGGGGTCGCGGCGCGGTACGCGGGTGAATCGGCGGCCACCGAAATCGGTGTGGCGGTGCGGGTCTCGCAACGCACCGCCGACGGCTTGATCGCCCTCGGTATGGGATTGGCGCGACTGCCACGCACCCGGCGCGCCTTCGCGGAGGGCCGCATCGACCTGGCACGGGCACGCGCCATCCACGACACGCTGGTCAACGCACCGGACGAAGCGGTGACCGAACTGGAAGATCTGGTCGTCGCACGAGCCGAACGCTGCGACCCCGCCCGCTTGCGGAACACGATCCGCAAGAAGCTGCTCGAGATCGACCCGGCCGGACAGACCCGCCGCCGCCAGGAGGCCGAACGGGAACGATACGTCGCGGTGCGCGCCGCCGACGACGGCACCGCGCTACTCGACGGCGTCCTCCCCGCCGCCGGAGGCTGGAGCCTGTTCGAACGACTGCGGGAGATGGCGATCACTCAGTGCTGCGCGGCGGACCCGCGCACCATGAACCAGCGCCGCGCCGACGCACTGGTCGCGCTCGCCGACGGCAGCGGACAACTCACCTGCGGCTGCGACCTGTCCGACTGTCCCCGCCGCGACCCCGACGCTCCCGTTCCGAACAGGCGGCGCGCGCTGGTGCAGGTCGGTGTCAGCGCGGCCACACTGCTCGGGGTGCAGGACAACCCCGGGCTGCTGGCCGGATTCGGAGCCATCGACGCCGACCTCGCCCGGCAGATCGCCCGCCACGCCCGCTTCCAGGTCATCACCGAAACCACCGGCCCCGAAGGCGAACTCGACACATCGGCACACTCGGCCGAGCCGACTACGACGGCACCGGAGAGTACCGAGAATACCGACACCACCTGTCCCCCAGCGCCCTCAACGGATCCACGGGAGTTGCGATACCGCCCGAGCGCTACCCTCGCCGCACAGGTGCGAGCCCGCGACGGTAGCTGCCGAGCCCCCGGCTGCGGGGTACCATCCACGGCCGCCGACCTCGATCACCAGCTGCCCTTCAACCACCGTTCCCCCGCTTCCGGTGGCCGCACAACGGAGCACAACCTCTCCTGCCACTGCCGCCGCCACCACCGCTTGAAAACCCTGGCCGACCACGGACTGAACGGCTGGACCGTCACCCACCACCAAGACCGGCGCATCGAATGGCGCACCCCCACCGGCGGTGTGATCACCACCCACCCCGAGGGCGCAAAGTTCCTGTTCCCCCGCTTCCCGGTACCCGCGACCCGGGTGAAACCGATTGAGCCACAATCCGATCCACCGCTGTTGGACCCCGGGCCAGTGGTCAACGCACTAACCGAACTACTGCACGTCTACGTCCCACCGGGCCGCCGCAGCCTGTGCATCCGCCGCGACGGCCAGCCAGTCCGAGTGGGGGCTGCCTTGTGCGACCTCGGCGACACCGACGAGGATGCGGATCGCCCGCCGTTCTGACCTCGAACCCGGACATCCACCCGAGGCTCACATGGCTGGGTACGGGCTTGGCGCACAGGGAATCTCGCTCACCGTGCCGGGTGCGAAGGTGTTCAGCATCAACGCCGCCACGGTCGGGTCGACGGAGATCGCGTTGTGGCCCGCCAGGTTCACCGGGCACACGTCCTGGAGCACGATGTTCGTGGCGTTGGGTGCCTCCCGATATCCGCTGGTGTATGGGATGACCTCGGTGTCGGCTCGGGTGAGGAGGTTGGTGTAGTGGACTTCCGGGGCGTAGACCCCGGCGGCTTGGAGGTCGATGATGAAATCCGAGATGGGGAGCATGTCCACGCAGCCTTGGCAGGTGGGGCGGAGGGCGGCGAAGACCGGGTCCTGGGCATTCAGGCCGTAGACGGTGTTCACCACCGGGTCGGCGGCGTGGGTGCCCGCGTAGATGGGGGCGAGGTTGAAGATCTGGTCGACCACCTGGGAGCCGCCCTCGAACAGCAGATAGTGGGCGGCTACCAGGGTGCCTTCGGACCAGGCGAGGAGGTTGACCCTGTCGGCTCCGGTGGTGGCGCGGACGCGGGTGACGAAATCGCGGAGTTCCCTGCTGGAATCGGGGATCGGGGCCAGGCCGCCCACTCCGGCGAGGGCGGCGGGCTGGTCGGGGTACCTGCCGTAGGTGACGGAGAAGACGCAGAAGCCGTGGTTGTGCAGGAGCGGGGACATGGCGGGCCAGCCCGCGCCGTTGCCGAGGACGCCGTGCACCAGGACGATCGGTTCCGGGTGTTCGGGAGTGGGGGTGCAGGTCCAGTCGTTCGCGCCGGGCGGGTCGAAGGGGGTCTTCGCGCCGGTCATATCGGCGACCAGGATCGGGATGGAGTAGTGCACGGGGAGTTGCTCGGGGTGCGCTGCCGCGGTCCCTGGGACGGCCAGGGAGGCGGTGAGGGACAGCAGGATACTGAGCCAGATCCGACGCAACGGGAAGACCTCCGCGAATCGACGCCAACGGTGCGGTTGCCGAAAAGTCGCTGAGCGACCGGTCGTTACCTTAACGGCGACGCGAGAGCGGACGGCGTACGAAACGCGGAGGTGCTCGGAGTGTCGGTCAGCGGGGTGTGACGACCGTGGGCAACGACGCGAAGCCGCGGTTGTTCGACGAGTGGATGCGGCGCGTCTTCTCGGCGTCGATGTCGTAATCGGCGATCGCGGCGGCGAATTCCTGGAGGGCGGTGCGCAGTTCGAGGACCGCGAGATTGGAGCCCAGGCAGTGGTGGCGGCCGCTGCCGAAGACCAGGGAGGCGCTGGTGTCGCGGCCCAGGTCGAAGCGGTCCGCGGCGGGGAAGACCGCCGGGTCGCGGTTGGCGGAGCCGGTGAGGAGCAGGATGCGGGCGTCGGCGGGGATGGTCACGCCGTGCAGGTCCACGGGGGTCGTGGTGGTGCGTAGGTGGACCTGGGTGGCCGGATCCCAGCGCATGGATTCGGCGATCCAGGCGTCGATGCCGCCGGCCAGGGCGGTGCGGCGCTGGTCGGGGTGCAGCCAGCCGGCGTGCCAGATATTGCCGAGGGTCAGCATGGTGGTCTCGATGCCCGCGCCGATCAGCAGGATCAGGACGCCGACGATCTCCTCCGGGGTGAGCCGGTCGTCACCGTCGGCGGCGTCCAGCAGGCCGGAGAGCAGGTCGTCGGTGCGGTGGCGGGCGCGTTCGATGGTGAGGTCGGTGTAGTAGGCGACGAGCGCGCCGATGGCCTGCATGGCCTCGGGGCGCAGATCGGTGGACTCCTCCTCGGTGTACATGATCTCCATACCGAGTTTGCGCACCATATCGCGGTCGGACTGCGGCACGCCGACGAGTTCGGAGATCACCTCGGTCGGGTACGGCCCGGCGAAGTCGGCCATGAGGTCGAAGGATCCGCCCTCCACCAGCGGTGTCAGCAGGGAGCGGGTGATCTCCCGCAGCCGGGGTTCCAGCCCCTGCACGCGGCGTTGGGTGAAGGCGCTGGTGACCAGCCCGCGCAGCCGGGTGTGCTTGGGTGGGTCCATGGCCACGAAGGAGAAGAATCGTTCGGCCTGCGGTCCCCAGAAGGCCGGTTCCATGCGGATACCGTTCACGCTGGAGAAACGGTCGGAGTCGCGCAGGGCGGCGAGCACGTCGGCGTGCCGGGACAGCGCCCAGAAATCGTCCACCTCGTTGCGGTAGACGGGGGCCTGCTCGCGCAGGGCGGCATAGTACGGGTAAGGATCACTGTGGACCGCGAAATCGTAGGGGCTGTACTGCAACTGCACGAGTAGACCTTCCGGGGCGTAGCGTCGCTAGGATCGCCAGCGGTTCGTATTGAGCCGACGAAACTGAACACTAGTCGAGATGCATTGGGGGCGTAATGAACTCGGACTCGGCAGCGGACCGGATCGACGTGACGAAGCCGCATCCGGCCCGCCGGTACGACTACTGGCTGGGCGGATCGGCCAATTATCCCGCCGATCGGGAGTCCGCCGAGATGGTGGCCGAGGCATTCCCGACGGTACAGATCTCGGCGCTGGAGAACCGGAAATTCCTGCGCCGCGCCGTCGGCCACCTCGCCGAACGGGGCATCCGACAGTTCCTGGACATCGGCACCGGCCTGCCCACCGCGGGCAATGTGCACGAGATCGCGCAGACCGTGGTGCCCGAATCGCGCATCGTGTACGTGGACAACGACCCGATCGTGCTGGTGCACGCCAACGAACTGCTCAACAGCTCCCCCGAGGGCAAGACCGCCTACCTGGAGGCCGACGTCCGGGAGCCGCAGCGCATTCTCACCCACCCGGATCTGCTCGACACGATCGATCTGAGCCAGCCGGTGGCGCTCATCCTGGTCGCCATCCTGCATTTCATCGGCGATGAGGAAAAGCCCCACGACCTGGTGCGGCAGCTGCGCGAGGCGCTCGCCCCCGGCAGTTATCTGGTGATCTCCCACGCCACCGGCGACTACCTGGCTCCGGAGGATCGGCCCGCGACCCTCGAAGCCAACAAGCGCAGCAGGGTGCCGTTCTACCTACGCTCGCGCGAGGAGATCTCGCGCTTCTTCACGGGTCTGGAATTGGTGGCCCCCGGCATCACCTCGGTGACCAACTGGCGTCCGGAGGAGTGGCGGCCGCATCCGCGCGCCGAAGCCGTGTCCATGCTGGGCGGGGTCGCCCATATCGGCTGACGGTCAGATACCGCCCGCCAGCGCCCGCATACACCGCACGGCGAGCGAGGCCGGATTCGAGCCGCGCCCCTGCGCCGAGGTATCGAGCGCCCATTCCTCCAGCGCGATGCGGATGGCCCCGGCCGCGGCGGCGGCGAGCAGGCGCACCCGGAGCGGGTCCGCGTCCGGTCCGGCCAACTCGGTCAGCACCCGGGTCAGGTCGCGTTCGCTCTCCATATTGATGCGATGCCAGATGCCGCGCAGTGCCACGTCGTTGTCCATGGCACGCAGCAGGCCGCGGGTGAGTTCGAGATCGGCGTCGTCCTCGAGGGTCATCGACCGCACGGCCGCCGCCTGTAACTCGTTGAGCTTGGGTAGTCGCCGCGGGCCGGAGGAGATGATGGCCAACCAGCGTTGCGCGCCGGTGGCCAGCATGGGTTCGACGGCATCCTCTTTGGTGCGCGCGTAGCGGTAGAAGGTCCGCAGGGCGACCCCGGCGGCGGCGGCGATCTCCTCGGCGGTGACCTCCGCGGTCCCGCGTTCGGCGAACAGCCGCGCCGCGGTGCGGGCGATCTCCAGGCGGGTTTCCTGCTTGCGGCGCTCGGCCAGGGTCAGGCGGTCGGGTGCTGCCACGGGGCGTCCTTCCAGGTCGAATAGGTCCATCCTAATCACCGGATGCCATAGTGGCACGTTGTGCCAGCACGGCGTACCGTGTCAAGCGGGTGGGGTCGAAGAATCATAGAGGAGTTGCCGCAATGGAGCGTTTCACCGACCGCCGTGTCCTGATCACCGGCGCGGGTTCGGGCATCGGCCGGGCCACCGTGCACCGCATTCTGCGCGAGGGCGGGCAGGTCGTGGCCGCCGATATCAGCGAGGCCGGACTCGCCGAGACCGCCAAGCAGGCCGCCGAGCACGGGCATGCGGACCGGCTCGCCACCGTCACCGTCGATATCGGCGACGAGGAATCGGTGCGCGCGGGCGTCGCCAAGGCCGTCGACACCCTGGGCGGGCTGGACGTTCTCGTCAACGCCGCGGGCGTCCTGCGGTCGGCGCACACCCACGAGATGCCCCTCGCCGACTGGAACCGGATCATCACCACCAACCTCACCGGCACCTTCCTCATGATCCGCGAGGCGCTGCCGACGCTGCTGGCCTCCGATTACAAGGTGATCGTGAACTTCGCGTCCACCTCGACGTTCTTCGCGCACCCCTACATGTCGGCGTACGCCGCGTCCAAGGGCGGCATCATGTCCATGACCCACGCGCTGGCCGCAGAGTACAGCAAGCAGGGGTTGCGCGTGGTGGCCGTCGCACCGGGCTCCATATCCAGCGATATGACCGACGGCCGCGGACCTGGCCTGCCCGAGGACGCCGACCTGAGCCTGTTCATGAAGCTCATCCCCGGCATCGGCCAGGGCTTCGCCTCCCCCGACACCGTCGCGGGCGTGGTCGCCATGCTGGCCTCCGACGACGGCGCGTTCATCACCGGCACCGAGATCCGCATCGACGGCGGCACCCACTACTGAGCCGGGCCTCGGGGGCGGGTCATACCTGAGACGTAGTCCGTCCCTGATCTTCTCCGAGATGGGGGTAGCCCCATACCGTTTCGGGCCGAAGTGCGGCACAGTGTCTGACCATGAGGTCGACGTCATCCGATTCCGCCCGACGAAAGCTGGCCCGCCTGGCCGTGGCCGGTGCGATCACCGCGATTCCCCTTACCGCGCTTGCTGTTCCGGCCGCGGCCGAGGTCACGCTCGAGCCCGAGGTCACCGAGGTCTCCCGCCCGCACTGGCAGGACCGTAACCCCTGGGATCCCCGGTACCCGTGGGAGAACCGTAATCCGTGGGACAACCCGCACGACCACGGCCGCTGGCACGATCACGACCGCTGGCGCGACCACGATCGTTGGGACCGCGACTGCGATCACAACGACTGGAACCGCGGTCACGACCCCTTCCGCAACCCCTTCCGGCACGCACTCCCTCGTGGCGTGTTCGGAAGCAGCTAGGAAGGTACGAGAAGGCCCGGCACCCGCGAGCGGGGCCGGGCCTTCTCCGTGTCGCGAAAACCTTACGCGGTCTCGGTGATCGGGCGATCGACCCAGCTCATCAGGCCGCGCAGCTTGGCGCCGGTGACCTCGATCGGGTGCTCGGCGTTCTGCTTGCGCAGACCCTCGAGCTCCTTGTTGCCGCCCTCGACATTGGCGACCAGGCGCTTGACGAAGGTGCCGTCCTGGATATCCTTCAGGATCTCCTTCATGCGCTCCTTGGTGCCCGCGTCGATGACCCGCGGACCCGACAGGTAGCCACCGAACTCGGCGGTGTCGGAGACCGAGTAGTTCATGCGCGCGATGCCGCCCTCGTACATGAGGTCGACGATCAGCTTCAGCTCGTGCAGCACCTCGAAGTAGGCCATCTCCGGCGCGTAGCCGGCCTCGACCATGACCTCGAAACCGGTCTTGACCAGTTCCTCGGTACCACCGCAGAGCACGGCCTGCTCACCGAACAGGTCGGTCTCGGTCTCTTCCTTGAAGGTGGTCTTGATGACGCCCGCGCGGGTGCCGCCGATGCCCTTGGCGTAGGACAGCGCGAGGGCCTGGCCCTGACCGGTCGGGTCCTGGTCGACCGCGATCAGGGCCGGAACGCCCTTGCCGTCGACGAACTGGCGGCGCACCAGGTGGCCCGGGCCCTTCGGGGCGACCATGGCGACGGTGACGTTGGCCGGAGCCTTGATCAGGCCGAAGTGGATGTTGAGGCCGTGGCCGAAGAACAGCGCGTCGCCGTCCTTCAGGTTGGGCTCGATGTCATTGGTGAAGATCGACGCCTGCGCGGTGTCGGGGGCCAGCACCATGATGACGTCGGCCCAGGCGGCGACCTCGGCCGGAGTGCCGACGGTCAGACCGGCCTCCTCGGCCTTCGGCCGCGACTTCGAACCCTCGGCGAGGCCGACGCGGACGTCGACGCCGGAGTCGCGCAGGCTCAGCGAGTGGGCGTGGCCCTGGCTGCCGTAGCCGATGACCGCGACCTTCTTGCCCTGGATGATCGACAGGTCCGCGTCATCGTCGTAGAACATCTCGACTGCCACTTTTGGTTCCCTTCAGGATCACCCCCGCTTGCGCGGGGAAACGTTGTGCGCGTGGGGGCGCGCGGTGTGGATTTCAAAGGATCGGCCCCGCGGTGGCGGGGACAAGCGGAACGCCGACCGTCGATCGGCGACCACTCTAGCGAGTCGCCGTGATGGACTTGGGTCCACGTCCGACGGCGACCACGCCCGACTGCACGATCTCGCGGATGCCGTAGGGCTCCATCATGCGCAGCAGCGCGTCCAGCTTGGAGCGCGTGCCGGTGGCCTCGATGGTCAGCGCGTCCGGTGACACGTCGATCACCTTGGCGCGGAACAGGTTCACGGCCTCGATCACCTGGGTGCGCACGCTGGCGTCGGCGCGCACCTTGACCAGGATGAGTTCGCGGGCGACGGAACTCTCCTGATCCTGCTCGACGATCTTGATGACGTTGACCAGCTTGTTGAGCTGCTTGGTGACCTGCTCGAGCGGCAGATCCTCCACCGTCACAACGATTGTCATGCGCGAGATCTCGGGGATCTCGGTCCCGCCGACCGCGAGCGACTGGATATTGAAGCCGCGGCGCGAGAACAGACTCGCCACGCGCGCGAGCACGCCCGGCTTGTCCTCCACCAGCACGGAGAGGGTGTGGGTGGTGGTGGTCATCGCTCGGTCTCCTTCTTCGCCCGCTCATGCGCCGCGAGCGTGGCCTTCTCGTGCGACATGGCCTCGTGGATGACCGCGGGCTCGGCGGCGGATTCGTCGTCGTCGAACAGCGGGCGGATGCCACGGGCGGCCATGATCTCGTCATTGGACGTGCCGGCGGCCACCATCGGCCACACCTGGGCGTCCTTGCCGACGATGAAGTCGATCACCACGGGGCGGTCGTTGATGGACTGCGCCTCGCGGATGGCGGCCTCCACGTCCTCTTCCCGCTCCACGCGAATGCCGTAGCAGCCCAACGCTTCCGCCAGCTTCACGAAGTCGGGGATGCGCAGGGTGTGGGTGCCCAGGTCGGTGTTGGAGTAGCGCTGTTCGTAGAACAGGGTCTGCCACTGCCGGACCATGCCCAGGTTGCCGTTGTTGATGAGCGCGACCTTGATCGGCACGCCCTCCACGGCGCAGGTGGCCAGTTCCTGATTGGTCATCTGGAAGCAGCCGTCACCGTCGATGGCCCACACCTCGCGGTCGGGTGCGCCCATCTTCGCGCCCATGGCGGCGGGCACGGCGTAGCCCATGGTGCCCAGGCCGCCGGAGTTCAGCCAGGTGCGCGGCTTCTCGTACTTGATGAACTGGGCGGCCCACATCTGGTGCTGGCCGACGCCCGCGCAGTAGATGGCGTCCGGTCCAGCGAGTGCGCCCAGCTTCTCGATGACGTACTCCGGCGACAGCGAGCCGTCGCTGGGCGGGGTCCAGCCCAGCGGGTACTGCTTGCGCACGCCGTCCAGGTAGGTCCACCAGTCCGACAGGTCCAGCAGCGGATTCGCGCTCGCGGCGGGATCGGCCTTCAGGGTGTCGATGAGTTCGGTGATGACCTCGCGGCAGTCGCCCACGATCGGCACGTCCGCGTGGCGGTTCTTGCCGATCTCGGCCGGGTCGATATCGGCGTGGATGACCTTGGCGCCGGGTGCGAAGGAGTCCAGCTGGCCGGTGACGCGGTCGTCGAAGCGCGCGCCCAGGGTGATGAGCAGGTCGGAGCGCTGCAGCGCCGCCACCGCGCCGACGGTGCCGTGCATACCCGGCATGCCCATGTTGAGCTGGTGCGAGTCGGGGAACGCGCCGCGCGCCATCAGGGTGGTGACCACCGGGATGCCGGTCAGCTCGGCCAGTTCCAGCAGCTCGGCCGACGCCTCGGCCTTGATCACGCCGCCGCCGACGTAGAGTACGGGGGCCTTGGCCTCCATGATCATGCGGGCGGCCTCGCGCACCTGCTTGCCGTGCGGCTTGGTGACCGGACGGTAGCCGGGCAGCCGCATCTCCGGCGGCCAGCTGAAGGTGGTCTGCGCCTGCAGCACGTCCTTGGGGATGTCCACCAGCACCGCGCCGGGGCGGCCGCTGGCGGCCAGGTGGAACGCCTCGGCGATGATGCGCGGGATGTCGATGGGATCGGTGACCAGGAAGTTGTGCTTGGTGACCGGCATGGTGATGCCGGAGATATCGGCTTCCTGGAAGGCGTCGGTGCCGATCAGGCCGCGGCCGACCTGGCCGGTGATGGCGACCAGCGGCACCGAGTCCATCTGCGCGTCGGCGATCGGGGTGACCAGGTTGGTCGCGCCCGGACCGGATGTGGCCATACACACACCGACCTTGCCGGTGGCCTGCGCGTAGCCGGTGGCGGCGTGACCCGCGCCCTGCTCGTGCCGGACCAGGACGTGGCGGACCTTGGTGCTGTCGAACAGCGGGTCGTAGACGGGAAGGATCGCACCGCCCGGAATACCGAATACCGTGTCCGCGCCGAGCTCCTCGAGCGATCGGACGACCGACTGCGCGCCGGTGACCCGCTCGGGCGGGACCTGGCGGCGATTCGATGTCGCGGCGGTAGCCGCGGTCGGCTGATTAGCCGAGGGCGCGGGCCTGCGGGCCGAGGGCCCGGGCCGGGCGGTAGGTGCGCTCACCGTCTTGGTTCCTTACTGCTTGTCGTAACCACACTTGCCTGAACACAAAAAAGCCCCCGACAGCCTATGGCTGTTCGAGGGTGGCGCGTCGCAGCTGCGAGCTGACGTATGGGAGCTACATCGTCGGCTCAGCGCTGGACGCGCCGGCCGATTACGAGCAACTCGATTCGTTTCACGCGCACGACGGTAAGTGCGCGTGGTCCGTTCAGTCAAACTTCTGACCAATGGTGTCCCATTATGTGAGACAGAGCGGTTGTTCGGGTTCAATCACCACAATGCGAGGATGGGGGTGTGTCATCACCGCATCAGTCCGTGCCACCAGGTCGATCGTCCCATACGCCCGCCGCGGGATCGGACACGGGTGGCTACCCGAGCATCCGGTTCCGCACCGACTGGCTGTGGATCCCGGCCGTCGCCATCGTGCCCCTCGTGGTCACCTTCCCGCTCTGGTTGACGCGGCTGCAAACCGTGGTCAGCGGGAACGGGCTGGAGGTGCGCGGGCTCTTCCGGACCCGCCGGGTGCCGTGGCAGCAAATCTCCGGCGTCCGCATTCCGGGATTCAATCGCGTGTACGCCACCCTCGCCGACGGGAGTGAGATCCCGCTGCCCGGAGTG
Organism: Nocardia otitidiscaviarum NBRC 14405; assembly: GCF_000308635.1. GTDB lineage: Bacteria > Actinomycetota > Actinomycetes > Mycobacteriales > Mycobacteriaceae > Nocardia > Nocardia otitidiscaviarum. Next base: position 222,702 of record NZ_BAGD01000097.1, read on the forward strand.
GACTTCGGGCGCATCCGCACCTTCGTGCGCGCCACGCGCGGCGAGTTGGCGGATCCCGGCGTGCGGGTGATCGCGATACCGCGCCTGGCCCATCTCGCGGTGTTCGTGGTGGCGCTGGGCGCGCTGTTCCCGTTCGCGGGCTGGCCCCAGGTGCTGTGGATCCTGTTCGCGATTCCGCTGGCGCTGGCCGTGTGGGTGGAGCGCACCCGAACCAAGATCTCCCCGGACGGACTCGACCTGCGCACCGTGCGCGGCCGACGTCACATCGACTGGGATCAGGTCAAGGGTCTGAGCATCCCCCAGCGCGGCTACCTGCGGCTGCACCTCGCCGATGACTCCGAGGTGAAGCTGCCCGCGGTCGGCTACGACCGGCTGCGCGATCTGGTGGAGGCGTCCGGCGGTCGCATTCCGGACCCGTTCGTGGAACCGGAGGACGAGGACGAGACCGCGGACGCCGCGGACGCCGAGACGACCGGTGGGCGCGGCGGGGCGGTAACGCCGGAGTAACGTGGGCTGGCCGCCGAAGCAGATTCGGCGCAGTCGCCACAGCCCCCGCGACGAGACCCGAGGACCCATCAATGCCACCGCTTCGCTCACGCACCACCACCGCCGGACGCAATGCCGCGGGCGCGCGCGCCCTCTGGCGCGCCACCGGTCTCACCGACTCCGACTTCGGCAAGCCGATCGTCGCCATCGCGAACTCCTACACCCAGTTCGTACCGGGCCACGTGCACCTCAAGGACGTCGGCGAGATCGTGGCCGAGGCGGTCCGCGCGGCGGGCGGCGTGCCCCGCGAGTTCCACACCATCGCCGTGGACGACGGCATCGCCATGGGCCACGGCGGCATGCTGTACTCGCTGCCCTCGCGCGAGATCATCGCCGATTCGGTGGAGTACATGGCCAATGCCCACACCGCCGACGCGCTGGTGTGTATCTCCAACTGCGACAAGATCACTCCGGGCATGCTGAACGCCGCCATGCGGCTCAACATCCCGGCCGTCTTCGTCTCCGGCGGACCCATGGAGGCCGGTAAGGCCGTCGTGGTCGGCGGCGTGGCACAGGCCCCCACCGACCTCATCACCGCCATCGCGGCCAGCGCCTCCAGCGCCGTCAGCGACGAGGGCCTGTCCGAGGTCGAGCGCAGCGCCTGCCCGACCTGCGGCTCCTGCTCCGGCATGTTCACCGCCAACTCCATGAACTGCCTCACCGAGGCACTGGGTCTGGCGCTGCCCGGCAATGGCTCCACCCTGGCCACCCACGCGGCCCGCCGGGCGCTGTTCGAGCGGGCCGGACGCGTCATCGTCGATATCGCCAATCGCTGGTACCGCGACGACGACGCCTCGGTGCTGCCGCGAAACGTGGCAGGCGAGAAGGCGTTCCGCAATGCCATGGCCCTGGACGTGGCCATGGGCGGCTCCACCAACACCGTGCTGCACACCCTCGCCGCCGCGCAGGAGGGTGAGATCGACTTCGATCTGCAGACCATCGACGAGATCTCGCGGCGGGTGCCGTGCCTGTCCAAGGTGTCGCCGAACTCCGACTACCACATGGAGGATGTGCACCGCGCCGGCGGCATTCCGGCCATCCTGGGCGAACTGCGCCGCGGCGGCCTGCTCGAGACCGACGTGACCACCGTGCACACCGCCTCGTTCGACGAATGGCTCGACACCTGGGACATCCGCTCCGGCAAGGCATCCGAGGAGGCCGTGGAGCTGTTCCACGCCGCACCGGGCGGGGTGCGCACCACCGAGCCGTTCTCCACCGAGAACCGCTGGTCGTCACTGGACACCGATCAGGAGCAGGGCTGCATCCGCGATATCGCCCACGCCTACACCGTGGAGGGCGGGCTGTGCGTGCTGCGCGGCAATATCGCCCCGGACGGCGCGATCCTCAAGACCGCGGGCATCGACGAGGACCTGTTCACCTTCGAGGGTCCGGCCGTGGTGGTCGAATCCCAGGAGGAGGCCGTATCGGTCATTCTGAACAAGCGGATCAAGGCCGGTGACGTGGTCGTGGTGCGCTACGAGGGTCCGGCGGGCGGCCCGGGCATGCAGGAGATGCTGCACCCCACCGCATTCCTGAAGGGCGCGGGGCTGGGCAAGTCCTGCGCGCTCATCACCGACGGCCGGTTCTCCGGCGGCACCTCGGGTCTGTCCATCGGACATATTTCGCCCGAGGCGGCCAGCGGCGGAGCGATCGGCCTGATCGAGAACGGTGACCGGATTCGTATCGACGTGCACACCCGCGCGCTCGAATTACTCGTTTCCGAGGACGAACTGGCCCGGCGGCGCGCGAAAATGGAGGCGTCCGAACGGCCGTGGCAGCCCGCCGACCGCGATCGTCCGGTCACCACCGCCCTGCGCGCCTACGCCGCTCTGGCGACGTCGGCGGACAAGGGTGCAGTCCGGCGGGTGCCGTAGTCAGCAAGGGGGAAGTGTGACAATCGAATACACCGGCAAGGTCGACGCCATGCTGGCCGAATACACCGCGATGCTCGATCGCTGCGACGAGCGCAACGCGCAGGCGAAGGAACTGCTCGCCGAGGCCGAGGCACTCGCCGCCGAGACCAGGGAGCTGTTCGGAGCCGAATACTCCGCCGCCCCCGGCGACGCCGAGGACATCCGCGCCCAGCGTGCGGCCCTGGAGGAACAGGTGGACGCCAAGTCCCAGCAGGTGCTACGCCTGCACTCGGAGAATTTCGAGGAGTGGCAGCGGTTCACCCACGCCGAGTGGTGACCTGATACGGCACGGCCCCGGAACCGGAAGGTTCCGGGGGCCGTGCCGTATTCGCCGATGGCTCGCCGCGTCAGTCGAACGGGCCGACGCCGGTGAGCGGATTGCCGCCGTGCAGCCACAGCCAGGTGCCGATGGCGGCGGCGATCGCGGCGACCAGTGCCGCGACCGAGCCGAGGAACGGGCGGGTGGCCCAGCCGCGGTTGCGGTCCAGCGACAGTCGTCCGGGGCCGGTGAGGATGATGACGGCGGCCGCGCCCGCGAGCACGGTTTCCAGTTCCACCGCGCTGGCGGCGGCCTTGTACTGGAAACCGGGGATCATGCCCTGCTTCCACAGCCAGGCGTCCAGGATCACCGCGAGCACCGCGCCCGCGGCAAGCGGGGTGCCGAGCCCGAGGACCAGCAGGATGCCGCCGCCGAGTTCGCCGACGATGAGGAAGGCAGCGCCGATGTCGGCCTGGTCCCAGCCGCCCTGTTCGAGCATGTCGCGGGTGCCCTCCAGGCCGGGCCCGTGGAACCAGCCGGTCAGCTTCTGCAGGCCGTGGTAGATGAAGGTGCCGCCGACCACCAGGCGCAACAGCAGCAGACCGAGGTCCAGGGTGCCGCGGCGATCGTCGCGGCGACGCAGCCGACCGTTCTCCGGCGAGGTCGGGGCCGGGGGGATGCTCGCGAACGCGTAGGAGGGTGCGTCCGCCCCGGGGGCGGGGACTCCGGGAGCGGGCGCGTCGGCGGCGATCGGGGTGGTGTCGCCGCTCTCCACCTGCGCGCGCGTCGGCACGTCGGGGTCGAGACCCAGGTCCTCGTCGGTGCGGGGAATCTCCTTGGTGAGATTCGGCCCGGCCGTATCGATCTGCTCGGTCGGACTGTCGAAGGGGCTGCGCACCGGCGTCCCCGGCCGCTGCGCGGGCTCGGGTTCGGGCTGCCCCGCCGCGGTGGACGGATCGTTCGGCTTGTCGGTCACGCGGGTCAGGGTATGCGCCCCGAGCCCCCGACGCGCGGTGGATCGCGGGCGTGTCCTGCGGATGTTTCACATACAGACCACCCCCGTACGAGCGTGCGCGGCGGTATTTCCGTAACGTCTGCACCATGAGTTTGGTTGCCGGAGGGCGAGTCAGGGGCCGCGCGGGGAGGCTCGCGGTCGGTCTCGTGGTCGGCGTGACGCTGCTGGCCGGGTGCGCCCGCTTCGACGAGTCCGCGTCGAGCCCGTTCACTCCCGAACCGTCCTGGCAGGACGCCGATCTCGGCCCGACCGACAAGCAGGCGCCCACCTCGGCGCAGCGCCCCGCCGGGCCGTGTGTCGATCCCGACCCGAATGTGGTGATCTCCTGCCTCGGGGTCACGGGCGGGATTGTCGTCCTGGGTGACGGCACCTCGATCGTGTTGGACCGCACGGATCTCGAGGTGCTGACCCTGTTGCCGCCGGTGGGTCCCAGCGAGGTTCCGCCGCCTCCGGCGAAGGAGCAGCGGATCGACCAGGAGATCGACACCGGCACCGCGGACGGCGGGCTCATGGATATCGCGCTCTCACCGTCCTACTACGAGGACGGGCTGTACTACCTGTACGTCACCGGCCCCAGTGACAATCGGGTGATCCGGGTGTCCGAGGACGGTTCGGTGAAGCCGATCCTCACCGGTATCCCCAAGGGCGCGACCGGCAATCGGGGCGCCATCGATTTCGCGGGCGGGGACCTGATGGTGCTCACCGGCAACGCGGGCAACCCCGCCGCCGCCGACGATCCGAATTCGCTCGCGGGCAAACTGCTGCGGGTGCCGAATCCGTCCCCGAACAGCAGCGTCCCCGAGGTGGTCGTCTCCGGTATCGGCATCGCGGGTGATGTGTGCGTCGGCCCGCAGAGCATCTGGGTCACCGACCGCACCGCCGTCGAGGACCGCCTCCAGCACGTCACTCCCGAGGGTGACGTGACCAGGGCGTGGTCGTGGCCCGACCGTCCGGGCGTGGCGGGCTGCGCGGCCGCCGCCGACGGCGTCGCCATCGCCATGACCGACGCCAAGGCGGTGGCCTTCGCCAAGGCCGATCCGGCCACCCACGCCATCACCGAGGCCCCCACGCTGACCATGCAGGACCGCTACGGCCGCCTCAACGGCGCGGCGCTGGGCCCCGACGGTGCGGTCTGGGTCGGCACCGTCAACAAGGGTGAGGGCGGTAGCCCCGGCGAATTCGACGACCGCGTGGTCCGGGTGCCGCCCCCGGCCGGTGGACCGGGCAGCGGACCGGACTGATCTTCGGTATTCGGCGGCTACCCGGCGACGCCGCAGGCGGCCAGGACCAGCTCGCGGACGCGGGCGGCGTCGGCCTGGCCGCGGGTGGCCTTCATGACGTCGCCGACCACCTTGCCCGCCGCCTGGACCTTGCCGGAGCGGATCTTGTCGGCGATGTCGGGGTTGGCGGCGAGGGCCTTGTCGACCTCGGCCTGGAGGGCGGAGTCGTCGCTGACCATGCCGAGGCCCTTGGATTCGACGATCTGGGCGGGTTCGCCCTCGCCGTCGAGGACGAAGTCGACGACCTGCTTGGCGACCTTGTTGTTGATGGTCTTGGCCTCGACCAGCCCAGCCACCTCCGCGACCTGCTTCGGGGTGATGGGCAGATCCTCGAGGGCGACGCCGCGGTCCTTGGCCTTCTCGGTGAGGTAGGCGACCCACCAGGAGCGCGCGGCGTCCACCGAGGAGCCGGCGTCGACGGTGGCGATGATGAGATCCAGCGCGCCCGCGTTGATCAGGTCGCGGAACACCTCGTCGGACAGCCCCCAGTCGGCCTGGATGCGGGCGCGCCGCAGCCACGGGTACTCGGGGATGGTTCCGCGCAGCTCCTCCACCCAGGCGGCGTCGGGCGCGATGGGCTCCAGGTCCGGCTCCGGGAAGTAGCGGTAGTCCTCGGCGGTCTCCTTCACCCGGCCCGACGAGGTGGAACCGTCGGTCTCGTGGAAGTGCCGGGTCTCCTGGATGATGGTGCCGCCGCCGGCGAGCACGGCCGCCTGCCGCCGCATCTCGTAGCGCACCGCCACCTCGACGCTGCGCAGCGAGTTCACGTTCTTGGTCTCGGTGCGGGTGCCGAACTCCTGCGCGCCCTTGGGCATGAGCGACACATTGGCGTCACAGCGCAGCGAGCCCTGCTCCATCTTCACGTCGGAGACGTCCAGTGCCTTCAGCAGATCCCGCAGCGCGGTGACGTAGGCGCGCGCCACCTCGGGCGCCCGCTCCCCCGCCCCGGTGATGGGCTTGGTGACGATCTCGATGAGCGGCACGCCCGCGCGGTTGTAGTCCAGCAGCGAGTGCGAGGCGCCGTGGATGCGGCCGGTGGCGCCGCCGACGTGCACCGACTTGCCGGTGTCCTCCTCCATGTGCGCCCGCTCGATGTCCACCCGGAAGGTGGAGCCGTCGTCGAGCACCACGTCGAGGTAGCCGTCGGTGGCGATGGGTTCGTCGTACTGGCTGATCTGGTAGTTCTTCGGCTGGTCCGGGTAGAAGTAGTTCTTGCGCGCGAACCGCCCCCACGGCGTGATGGAGCAGTTCAGCGCCAACCCGATCCGGATCGCCGATTCCACCGCCTTCTGATTGACGACGGGCAGCGAACCGGGCAGTCCGAGGCACACCGGGCACACCTGGGTATTCGGCTCCGCACCGAATTCGGTCGGGCAACCGCAGAACATCTTGGTCGCGGTGCCCAGCTCGACGTGCACCTCCATGCCCAGCACCGGCTCGTACCGGTCGATGACATCGGCGTAGTCCATCAAGTCCACCGTGGGTGCGCTCATGACGATCAGTCTATGTAAGGCCGGTCGGCGGTATTCACGCACCGTGGGCGGGTGGATTCAGTCGGCCGCGATGGCCTCCACGATGGGCAGCCGGGCGGCCCGCACCGCGGGCGGGATGGAGCCCAGCAGCGCCAGCAGCAGCGCGACCACCGCGTAGACGAGCAGCAGCGGGCTGGGCTGATACTCCACGTCCAGGGAGAGGCTGCTGGACATGGTGATGGTGGCGAGGTAGTGCACGGCCGCACCCACCGCCAGCCCGATGGCCGCGCCCACCACCCCGATGCCCGCCGCCTCGGTGAGGACGGTGCGGAGCAGGAAGCGGCGGCTGGTGCCCATGGCGCGCAGCACCCCGAGTTCGCGGCGGCGTTCCAGCACCGAGAGCATGAGGGTGTTGAGCAGGGCGATGGTGGAGACGGCCACCACGATCCAGAGGATGGAGGTGCTCAGCGAGGTGCCCTGGCTGACGCTGGCGGAGATGGCGGCCACCGCCTCGGGACCGGTGTCGACGTGGATCTCCGGGGGCACCGCGGCGCGGATGGCGGCGAAGACCCGGTCCGGATCGGCGTCGGGAAGGAAGTCGACGCCGATGATGGTTTCGCCGGGCCGCTGATACCACTGGCGCAGGATGTCCAGATCCAGGATGACCACACCGGCGATGGCGGAGAAGTACGGCACCACCTCCAGCACCTCGACCCGGTGTATCCCGCTGGGCGTCGGCAGTTCGAGGGTGGACCCGCGCTGCACCGCCAATGTCCGTGCCACATCCCGGGATACGACGATGCCCTCACCGGCGGCCATGCGCCGCAGGGTGTCCGCGCTCAGCGCGGCCGTCGCGGCCTGGCGACCCTGTCCTTCCTCGAAGGCCTGCAACATCACTCGGCCGCCGCCGAGGGTGGCGAACGCCATCTGCGCCGATCCCGCACCCGCCACCCCGGGAACGGCGGCGATCTTCTCCTTCAGGTCCGCGGGCAGGATCGGCCCGGTCGGGAACTGTTCCATGGCGGTGGGGCTGATGAACACATCGGTGGTGCCGAGCCCTGCGAAACTCTCGGACGCCGAATCGGCCATATTGCGGGTGGCATTGCCGATGGCAACCACCGCGGTGACGCCGATCATGACGGTCATGGCGGTCGCCCACACCCGGCGCGGCGCCCGTTCCACGGTGGTGGCCCCCAACGCGCCCGGCGCACCGAAAAGCCGTGCGACGGCGGCGGTGCCGCGCACGATGGGTCCGGTGGCGGCGAAGCAGAACATGACCGCACCGGCGATGGCCATCGAGACCGCCGCCATGGAGATCCGGCCCAGATCGGCGTTGGCGATGACGATGGCGCCGACCACCAGCGCGGCGCCCAGCGCCACAGCGCCCCAGCGCAATATCGGGTTCGTCGTGTCGGCGCTGGATGTTCCCACCGGGGCCAGGGCCTCGATCGGTGCCACCTTGTACACCTGGCGCGCGGCCAGCGCGGCGGCGGCGACGCTGGCCACCACGCAGGCCGCGACGGCGACCGGCACGGCGTAGCCGGGCAGGATGAATTCGGTCCGCGCCTCGACGGAGTTCAGCATGGCCGCGGGTAGCCGGTGAATGGCGATGCGCCCCATGAACACGCCGACCGCCGCGCCGACGAGACCGCCGATCAGCCCCAGCAGCGCGGATTCGGCCACCAGATCGCGCACCATGGGCGCACGGCGGCCGCCGATGGCGCGCAGCAGCGACAGCATCGGGCGGCGTTGCGCCACCGCCATACTCATGGCGTTGTAGATGAGGAACGACGACACGATGAGCGCGGCGGCCGAGGAGGCCAGCGTCGCGAGGGTCACCACCTGCACCGCACTGCCCGCCTGGGCCGCGCGCATGCCGGGATCGGCCACCACGGCGCGCCCGTCCACCACATCGGTGAGGGCCGAACGCAGCTGCGCCACATCGGTATCGGCGGCGGCGACGATCTGGATGGAGTCCAGCCGCCCGGCCCGGTCGGTGATCTGCTGCGCCACCGGCAGCAGCGTGATCACCAGGTGCCCGTCGTTGAGTTTGCGCGCGGCCGGATCGTCGAGCACCCCGGCGACGGTGACGGGGGTACCGCCGATATCGAAGCTCTCCCCCTCCGCGTATCCCATTCCGGTCCCGACCAGCACGCCGTTGCGGACGGTCGGCAGCTTGGCCGCCTGCTCACGCAGCGGCCCGTCCAGATCGCTGCCCAGGGCGGCGGCGCTGGCATCCGCGCCGATGAGCAGGGCGCGGTCCGCATCGGCCCCGATGGGGGCGCGCAGCATGGGGACCGCGGTCCCGACTCCCGCGACACCCCGAACCTCTTGCAGCAGCGACTGTTCGAATCCGGCGTCGGTGATACCGCTGATCTCCAGCACGGCGTCGCCGGAGAGGCTGCGCGCGAGTCGGTCCACCGATCCGGTGATGGAGCCGGAGATGCTGAACACCGACACCAGCAGCCCCGCCGACACGCCCATCACGATCATGGACATGAGGGTGCGGCCACGGTGCGCGAGCAGCTCACCGATATTGAACAGCCGCAGACGATCCCACCCCGCACGTATCACGGACGCACCGCCTCGGCGGGCTCGGAGCCGTCCTCGCTCAGCGATGCGGTGAGTTCCACCGGTACCGTGCGCGCCTCGCCGTTCTCGGTGTGCTCGACCAGTTCGTTGGAGCCGATCTTCCCGTCCCGCAGGGTGATCAGCCGGTCGCAATAGCGCACCGCGCCCATGTCGTGGGTGACCATGACCACGGAGTTGCCCTGCCGGGTGATGTCGCCGAGCAGTTCCAGGATGGACGCCCCGGTCTTGGAATCCAGGTTGCCGGTGGGCTCGTCGGCCAGAATCAGCGGCGGGTCCATGATGAGCGCCCGCGCCACCGCCACGCGCTGCATCTGCCCGCCGGACAGTTCCGCGGGCCGATGTTCGGCGCGGTCGGCCAGTCCCACCAGCTCCAGCAGTTCCAGGGCGCGCGGCTTGGCCTTGCGCAGTCCGGTGCCGTCCAACAGCTTCGGAATGGCGACATTCTCCCAGGCCGACAGCGTGGGCAGCAGGTTGAAGAACTGGAAGACGAAACCGACACGGTGCCTGCGGAATTCGGACTGCCGATCGTCGTCGAGCCCACCGATCTCCGCGTCCTGGAAGCGGATCGATCCGGAATCAGGGGAATCGAGGGCGCCCAGCATGTGCAGCAGGGTGCTCTTGCCGGAGCCCGACGGGCCGATGATGGCGGTGAACTCCCCCGGTTCGATACGCAGGCTGATGCCGTCCAGCGCGCGTACCGTCTGTTCACCCACCCGGTACTCCTTGGTGACGTCGGTCAGTTCCAGCATGTGCTTCCCCTCGTCGGAAATAACGTCGATCGCCCTCAGCTCGCGAGTGCGCGGTCTCGCGGCCGGTCGATCAGGTGGTCGGTGTCGTAGGTGTCCAGGACGGCGCGCAGCGCGGGCTGTTCGGAGGCCAGTTCGAGATAGACGTCGACCGCCGATTTTCCCTCCGTCAGCGCGTTGTCGAGCTTCGCGTGCAGGTGGTTCTCCCAGCGGTACCGCAGTGCCAGCAGCACCCCGGTGGGTCCTCCGAAGAGGCGTTCCACATCCGGCAGTCCGTGAAAGAGCTTGGGATCAGCCGGATTTCGCGCCGCTCGATCGAGTACGGCGTGCAGGATATCCGTGCGAGCACGGTGGTCTGCCCAAGTCATGGCCCCAACCTTTCGTTCTCGATATCCCACACGCTACGTACCAGGTTCTGTGCCTGTCTTCGTGCCGTGGACCCGAATCGATCTCCTACCGGGGTAGGAGATCGGGCCCACTCGACGAAGGATGCACACGACCGATCCGGGCAATTAGCCTTACAGGATGAACGTGACCGACGCCACGTCACGGTTCGCCGGGGCCGCCTGGCGTGACCTGCGGGAGAGTGCGCGCGACAGCCGCGTGCGGGCCCGCCGGTTCCTGCGCGATCCGGTGCGCGAGTTCCAGCGCAATGTGGAGGAGCTGCCCTACGACTATCCGGCGGCCACGATCATGCTGCTGGATGTGGTGCTGCTGGTGGCGGCCACCATCGCCATGATTCAGCGGCACGAGTACTTCCCGAGCCCGCTGCCGCTGGTGGCCATGGGCCTCACGTACGTGACCGGCCCGCTGTACGCGTTCTTCGGGATGGTGCCGAAACCGGTGATGATCGGCGGTCTGGCCATGGTCGCCACGGCATTGTTCCTGGTGCAGCCGGTGGAGAACGATATCTCGCCGCTGATCCTGATCCTGGCCGCGGGCGAGGTCGCCGCTATCACCCCGGCACTGGTGAGTGTGCCGCTCACTCTCGTCATGCTGGGGCAGCTCGCCTTCTTCGCCCGGATCGGCCATCTCGATGGTGCGCTCCAGTACAGCGCGGGTGTGGTGTGCGGCTGGATGACCGGACGGATGCTGCAGTACCAGAGCCGCTTCACCCGCCAGGAGCGCGAAACCCAGGAGGTGCGCACCGCGCGGGCCGCCGACGAGGAACGCGGCCGCATCGCCCGGGAGGTGCACGATGTGATCGCGCATTCGCTGTCCATCACGCTGCTGCACGTCACCGCCGCCCGCCACGCGCTGCAAACCGACCGCGACGTGGACGAGGCCGTGGACGCCCTCGCCGACGCCGAACGTCTGGGCCGCCAGGCCATGGCCGATATCCGCCGCACGGTCGGGCTGCTCGACCAGCGGCCCTCCCGCACCACCCCGGAACCCGGCCTGGAGGATATCGCCGAGCTGGTGGGCGACTTCGTCCGCGCCGGAATGGCGGTGGACTACGAACTCGAGGGTGATCCGGCGACCGTGAGCGCGGGCCTGGGGCTGGCGCTGTACCGGATCAGCCAGGAGTCGCTGGCCAATATCGCCAAACACGCGCCGGGCGCGCGAGCGCGCGTGCGCATCCTGGTGGACGCCCGGGGCATCACCGTCACCGTGCACAACACGCTGCCCGCCGGAGTGGCCGCCCGGCCGGGCAACGGCATGGGCGTCCGGGGTATGCGGCAGCGCGCCGAACTCCTCGGCGGGATGCTGTCGGCCGGACCCGAGGCGGGCGGCTGGCAGGTGCGGGCGCGCATTCCCCTGTCGGGCAGGCCGGTCGACGGCTGCGTCGTCATCAATGCCGCGAGTACCGCCGAGGATTCGCTCAAGTCCATGTTCCAGAACATGACCCGCAAATTGCAGGAGGGCCGCGCCGACTCGGCGCGGGAGAGCCAGGAGGGTGTGTGAGCACGCAGCCGGAGGACGAGCCGACCGCCGTACTCGTCGTCGACGATCAGGAGCTGGTGCGCGGTGGTCTGCGCCGAATCCTGCGCCGCCGTGACGGTTTCGTGGTGAGCGAATGCGCCGACGGGGACGAGGTGCCCGCCGCGGTGGCCGCGCATCGACCGCAGGTGGTGCTGATGGATCTGCGCATGAAGCGCATCGACGGCATCGAGGCCACCCGCACCCTGCGGCAATCGGCCGACGCCCCACCGGTATTGGTGCTCACCACCTTCGACGACGATCAGCTGCTGTCCGGTGCGCTGCGCGCGGGCGCGGCCGGATTCATCCTCAAGGACTCCCCCGCCGAGGATCTGATTCGCGCGGTGCGCACCGTGGCGGCGGGCGGCGCCTGGCTCGACCCCACCGTGACCCCGCGCGTGCTCACCGCCTACCGGTCGGCCCGTCCCACCCCGTCCCCGGCCGCCACCCGGCTCGGCGATCTCACCGCGCGCGAACTCGAGGTGCTCGAACTCATCGGCCGCGGCCGCCTCAACGCCGAGATCGCGCATGCCCTGGGCATCTCCGAGGTGACCGTGAAGAGCCATGTGGGACACATCTTCGGCAAGCTCGGGCTGCGGGACCGGGCCGCGGCCATCGTCTTCGCGTTTGACCAGGGTGTGGTCGCCCCAGGAGAATCCAATCTCTGACGGATGGGTCGCGGCCGCCGCTGCCGCGCCCCGTCCCAGAGTTGGAGGTTGGACGGGGTGGATGCACCGCCATCGCGGGCCGGGAGCAGGTTCGGGCCGTACGAGTTGCGCTCGCTGCTGGGCAGGGGAGGGATGGGTGAGGTCTACGAGGCCTACGACACCGGGAAGGACCGGGTGGTCGCGCTCAAGCTGCTGCCGTCCGAACTCGCCGAGGATCCCTCCTACCAGGAACGATTCCGCCGGGAATCACAGGCGGCGGCGAGATTGGCCGAGCCGCACATCATTCCGATCCACGACTGGGGCGAGATCGACGGTGTGCTGTACATCGATATGCGGCTGGTGCGCGGCCAGGATCTGCGCTCCCTGCTGAACCAGTTCGACACCCTGCCGCCCGCCCGGGTGGTCGGTATTCTCGAGCAGGTCGCGGCGGCCTTGGACGCCGCGCACTATTCGGGTCTGGTGCACCGCGATGTCAAGCCCGCCAATATCCTGGTCACCGAGGCGGATTTCGCCTATCTGGCCGATTTCGGCATTGCCCGCGCGGAGGGTGACAGCACCGTCACCACGGCGACCTCGGCCGTCGGCTCCTATGCCTACATGGCCCCGGAACGCTTCGATGTCGGACCGGTCACCGGCCGCGCCGACATCTACTCGCTGGGCTGCGTCCTGCACGAGGCGCTCACCGGCACCCGACCGTTCCCGGTGCAGAATATGAGCGAGCTGGTCCGGGCGCATCTGTCGCAGTCGCCGCCCCCGGCATCGCACCTGCGGCCCGGCATTCCGCCGGGGCTGGACGCCGTAATCGCCCGCGCCATGGCCAAGAATCCTGCCGACCGGTTCTACACCGCGGGCGAATTCGCCGCGGCCGCGCGCAACGCGCTGGTCGGCGGACCGGTCGCGGTGCCGCCGCCCCCGACCGTGCCGTCCGCCCGGACCGTCCCGCCGCCCACGGTGCCGCCCGCCGTCCCGCCGACCGCGGTCCAGCCACGGGTGGGCGCGTCCGATCCCACCGTGGTGCGGCGGACTCCCGCCGATTCCGGACCGGCCTACACGACCGGGGCCTTCCCCGCGGCTGGTGACGAGCAGCCCGCCACCGGCGATCTGCCGGTGATCGTGCCCGCCGACCCGACCGTGGTGCGGCCCAGCGACTTCTACTTCACGCCCCTGCCCGAGCAGGCGCGACCGGCGGAACCGCGGTGGGGTGAGCATTCCTATGCCTCCGGCAACGCCGACTTTCCGTACGCGCCCGCGCCGGACCCGTCGGCCTATCCCACCTCGGAGCATCCGGTCGTCGAACCGCCCCCGACCGAACCCCGGCCGCGGCAGCGCCGGTCGATCGTGGTGCCGGTGGCGGTGGGCGTGCTGGCCGTCGCGTTGACCGCGGTGGCGGGCGTGCTGGGCTGGCAGGCCATCGACGACGGCGGTACCGAATCACCGAATGTACCGGCGGCACAGGATAATCCGACCCGGCCGCGCACGGCCCCGCCCACACCCGGCCGTACGACGACCGCGCCCACCACCACGACCACGCCGACCACGGTGCAGCTGCCCGCGGGCGCGACGCCGTGCCCCTCGGTCTTCGGGTCGCTGGGCGGCTACACCTCCTCGGCGACCGGAACCTCGGTCACCAGTTGCCCGTTCGCCGAGGAGGTGCGCCGGGCCTACGCCGATGCGGCGGGCGACACCTCGGGTACGACGGCTACGGTGGTCGCGGTGAGTCCGGTGACCGGCCGCTCGTACCCGATGAGTTGCACGGCCGCAGGGAAATTGGTGACCTGCACCGGTGGAGAGAACGCGGTGGTGTATGTCTACTGATCCGTTTCGGATCTGTCGTAAGGCCCTGAGGAACACGGTGGTACTCGCCACCCTGCTCGCGGTGTCGGCGTGTGCCGTTCAGGTCGGCACCTCCGGTGTGCCCGCCGCCGATTCGGCGGAGATCGCGCCCGACGGCGGCGACCGCGCGATGGGTCTACCGGCGGCGGAGGGGAATCGCTCACTGGGCGCACCAGACCTGCCGGATCTGTTCGGCCTGCCCCGAACCATCTCCCTGGCAGCGGATTTCGCCGATCTGCGGGCTCGTCTGGACGGCCGCATGGGGATGGCGATCATGCCGGTCGGCGGTGGCGAGGTGACGGTGCTCGGCGACTGGAGCACGGGTATCGCGTGGTCGACCATCAAGGTGCCGATCGCCCTGGCGGCCCTGCGCCGCGATCCGGAAGGCCTGCTCGATACCGCCGAGGCGGCCATCACCTTCTCCGACAACGATGCGGCACAACAGCTCTGGAACTCGCTGGGCAGCGCGGAGGAGGCCGCCACCGCGGTCGAGTCGGTGCTACGCGAGGCCGGTGACACCGTCACCGATATCGCCGACCGGCACACCCGACTGGCGACCGTGGGCTCCTACGAACTCATGGCCTTCGGCGCGACCAGCTGGACACTGACCGATCAGGTGCGCTTCGCCTCCCGGCTGCCCTGTCTGGACGACGCCGATACGGTGATCTCGCTCATGGGCGAGATCACACCCGACCAGAGCTGGGGTCTGGGCCGACTCATCGGCGCGGAGTTCAAGGGCGGCTGGGGTCCCGACGACGACACCGGCGACTACACGGTGCGGCAGTTCGGCCTGATCCCGACACTGTCGGGCCCGGTGGCGGTGGCCATGGCCGCCGAACCCGCATCGGGCGGCTTCACCGACGCCACCGACATGATGGACCGCATGGCCCTGCTGGTCGCCGACCATCTCGAGGAACTGCGCGGGGGCCGCTGCGTGCGCTGACCCGGTACACCGGATGTCGCAGAGACGCCATGGCCGCCGCACACCCGAAAAGCGTGCGTCCGACCGCATTTGACCACCGCCCGTAGACACACCAGAATCCTTGCGATCGACGGGAGCCGGTGGTCGAGTATCGACGTCGCCCACCACACCCGGGATATGGAGGTAGACGGGGTGGACGTCCCACGGTCGGAACTTCGGGGCGGCGCCGCGAGCGGCGGGTCCCCACGACGATCGACGCGTCACGACCGGCGGTGGAGCCGGTTCGCGCGGGCGGCCGGGGTGGCCGCCGTGCTGGCGCTGTCCGCCTGTAGCAGCCAGCCCACGCTGGTGCCCGAAACCACCGGTGCCACACCGACGGCCGTCAAGCCCACCACCGGACTCGTTGCCGCCCTTCCCGGTTCGCTGGCCTGGGATTTCAACGAATTGCAGGCCACATTGCAGGGCACGGTCGGACTGGCGGTCATGGCCGTGGGCGGTGACCGGCAGGTCACCCTCGGCGACTGGAGCACCGGTGTGGCCTGGTCGACCATCAAGGTGCCGCTGACCCTGGCCGCGCTGCGCAACAATCCGGGGTACAGCGGCGCGGCCAGCGCGGCGATCACGGCCTCCGACAACTCCTCCGCCGAGATGCTCTGGCAGTCGCTCGGATCAGCGGATACGGCCGCGCAGGCGGTGGAGGCCGTGCTGCGCGAGGGTGGTGATTCGACCACCACCGTGCCCGCCCGGCCGCCGCGCTCGGAGTACTCGGCCTTCGGGCAGGCGGAATGGTCGCTGTCGAATCAGTTGCGCTTCGCCTCCCGGCTGCCCTGCCTGCCGCAGGCCGAGACGGTCACCGCGCTCATGGGGAAGGTCAGCTCCGGCCAGCGCTGGGGGCTGGGCACCCTGGCGGGCGCGCGGTTCAAGGGCGGCTGGGGTCCCGACATCGGCGGCGACTATCTGGTGCGTCAGTTCGGGCTGCTCCCGGTAACCGGTGGGGAGATCGCCATCGCGCTTGCGGCCGCGCCCGATTCGGGTTCCTTCGACGACGGCGCCGCCCTGCTCACCAAGCTCGCGGGGCTGATCGAACTACATCTCGAGGAGCTCGCCGGAGGCGTCTGCCCGCCATAGCGTCGCATCACAGCGTGCGGTGCCCGGCGGTACGGCGATCCGTAACGAGCGGTTCACGGGGGTGCGGCCCACAGGGTCACGCGGACGGGGCAAGATGGGCGGCATGCGTATCGGAGTTTTGACCGGAGGCGGGGACTGCCCAGGCTTGAACGCGGTCATCCGAGCTGTCGTTCGTACCGCGAACGGTCGCTGGGGCGACGCGATTGTCGGCTTCCAGGACGGGTGGCGCGGCCTACTCGAGGATCGCAAGATCCAGATCTTCAATGACGACCGCACCGACCGGTTGCTCGCCAAGGGCGGCACCATGCTCGGCACCGCGCGCACCAATCCCGATGTGCTGCGCGCCGGACTCGGCCGGGTCAAGCAGACTCTCGACGACAACGGCATCGAAGCGCTCATCCCCATCGGCGGCGAAGGCACCCTGACCGCGGCCAGCTGGCTGTCCGACGAGGGCGTGCCGGTGGTGGGCGTGCCCAAGACCATCGACAACGATATCGACTGCACCGACGTCACCTTCGGCCACGACACCGCGCTGGCGGTCGCCACCGAGGCCATCGACCGGCTGCACACCACGGCGGAATCGCATCAGCGCGTCATGCTGGTGGAGGTCATGGGCCGCCACGCCGGATGGATCGCGCTGAACGCCGGAATCGCGGGTGGTGCGCATCTGACCCTCATCCCCGAAGTGCCGTTCGATGTCGACGAGGTCTGCAATATGATCAAGCGTCGATTCCAGCGCGGTGACAAGCATTTCATCTGCGTGGTCGCCGAGGGTGCGCATCCCGCGCCCGAATCCATGACCCTGCGCGACGGCGGTATCGACGAATTCGGCCATGTCCGTTTCACCGGCGTCGCCCAGCAGCTCGGCGCCGAGATCGAACGCCGCATCGGCAAGGAGGTCCGCACCACCGTGCTGGGCCACGTGCAGCGCGGCGGTCAGCCCACCGCCTACGACCGTGTCCTCGCCACCCGCTTCGGCGTCCATGCCGCCGAGGCCGTGCACGCGGGCCGCTTCGGGCAGATGGTCGCCCTGCACGGCACCGAGATCGAGCTGGTGCCGCTGTCGGAGGCCACCAAGCAGCTCAAACTGGTGCCGCCGGACCGCTACAACGAGGCGGCTGCCTTCTTCGGCTGAACCGAACTCTCGCGGCCCCCGCTCCGTCGGGTGTGGGGCCGCGAGCGTCGCGCCTCAGTGGTCGATCAGTGGTCGAATCGACCCGCCGTCACCGCGGCGGTGAACCCCTCCCACGCGGCGGGCGTGAACATCAATGCCGGTCCGGCCGGATGCTTGCTGTCGCGCACGCCGACCACGCCCGCCAGGAACGCGATCTCCACGCACTCCTTCGCGCCGGTGCTGTGCGTGCTCTTGAACCACCGCGCGCCGGACCGTTCGACGTTCACGTCACGTACTCCTTCGCTGCCTCCCGCAAGAGGTCTCTACTGCTCGCTTCGTCCAACGCCGCGTGCTGGAGCGCGTGGTACGCCTCGCGGTACCGGTCGACCGCCGCCTGCTTCTCCAGGTAGAGGTCGCCGAGGTAGTTCTCCAGATACACCACGGTCGGGTCGACCGGCCTGTGCCGCGGGTCCCGGCCGAATTCCAGAATCACGAACGGCCCGACGGTATGCCCCGACGGGACGCCTGCGGAGAAGGGTAGTACACGAACAGTAATCGTCGGCAGCGTGCTCATATCGGCCACACGGCGCAACTGTGCCGACATGATGCGCGGCGTGCCGACGACCCTGCGTAACGCGGTTTCGTGCAGCACCACGTCGAAGACCGCGGGGCTGCGTTTGCGGGTCAGCAGGTGTTGACGGCGCACGCGCAGCTGGAGGCGGCGGTCGATCTGCTCACGCGGAGCATCCGGCCAGTAATCGGCGATGAGAACGCGCGCATAATCCGGCGTTTGGAGCAATCCGGGCACCAGATCGGGTTGATAGGAAATGAGGGTGCGCGCCGAGGATTCCAGGCCCACATACATGTCGAAGCCCTCGGGCACCAGGCTGTCGTATTCGTGCCACCACGATTTCACGTTCGACTGCTGCGCCAGTCCCACCAGCGCCGCGGTGAATTCGTCGTCGAAATCGTAGATACGGCACAGTTCCCGGATGTCGAGCACGCGGATCTTCTCGGCATTGCCGGTTTCCAGACGCTGCAACTTCGATTCACTCCACTCCATGAGCGAAGCCGCCTCGGCAATGGTCAGATTGGACTCCATCCGACCCTCACGCAGGTATCGGCCCAGCTGGCGGCGCGGCAGTGTGGAACTGTGCTCTGACATCGAATCCTCCCCCGCGAAGCTGATTTTCGGTCACTGTGAACGATGCTGCCATGCGTAATGAATGCTGACCTGGCGGTTTCGGAAAAGTTCCGCATATCTGCCGCCTTTGCCTGACATTTCCGCCTCGCGCCTGCTGTGCTTGTAGGCGCGCCCGGTGAGAGCCGGAGCCCTGACAACTCTGGACACACTCGTCCCCGAGCCGGGCGCACCTCTCGATCACCGTCGACTCGAAACGAGTCGCATGACCGGCGATTCTCGCTACGCTGGCCCTAACGTGCCCCTCGCGCTGATTCCGGCGGAACTGATGATGTACATCCTCGACTGCACGACAGACCCGGGCGAACTCACGCCCGAACAATCCCACCAAGCCATGCAATTGCACATGTGCTGCACGGTCGACGACTGCCGAGTCCGCCGCCGAGCCCGCCAAATCCTGGTGGACGCCGGACAAATGGTCCTGGACGACCGCGCCGCCCCCTGACCGCGCCACCCACTGCCCGCTCCGCTACGGATCGATCGCGCTGAGGACCAACACCACCACCAACACCAGCAGCACCCCCGCCGCAACGGCCAACGCCACCACCGCGGCAGGCTGCACCTCCCCGAACACCGACCGCCGCGGCGGCTGCACCGGCGGCACCTGCGGGGGCGGATAGGGATAGGGCACGAACGGCGGCGGCGCTCCGGCGGCCGGTGGCAGCGCATCGGGTCCCACCGCGGTGGGGCTACCTGCCGGTTCGGCGGTCTGGGAATCCACCGCCTGGCAGTCGGTGGGCACCAGGCCCACGTCTTCAGGAGCCGGTGTCACCCCGACCTGACCGGTACTCGAATCAACCTGCCCGGCAGTCGCGTCCGCAGCACCGGACTGCTCGGCACCCCCGGCCGCGACAGCCGCTCCTGACGCCGCACGCCCCACGTCCCGCCCCGACCGAGTCACCTGCCGCTGCCCCGACTCCGATCCCGAATCGGCGCCGGCCGCGGATGCGCCCGACGCTGTTACCGAAGGGGGAACGCCGGATTCGTCGCCCACGGCAGGCATATCCGTTCCGCCACCCGAAGGCGAACCGACCGGGTCGACGGCGGAGACCGAACCACTCGGCGCCTCGGTCCCGGAGCCGTCCGAATCGCGACTCGGAGCAACCCCGCGCGGCCGCACGCCGCGGTCGACCTCCCCGGGGTTCCTTCGTCCACCACTTTCCCGAACCCACGCCCCGCCCGAATCGCGCTGCACACCAACGGCATACGAGACAGGCTCCGTCACCGAACGCATCACGGCGGACGAGCCGGACCCACCGGCCGACTCAGCGTCACCGGGTCGCACCTCCGCGCCGACGGCCGCATCCAGGTGAGGTGATCGGCCTCCAAGCGCCGCGACTTCCTCGCGCGACAACCGGTCGCTACGCGTCGAGTCCAACGGCGCATCACTCGGGTTCGACGAGTGTTCGCCTGACCGCTTCTCAGCGCCCGAGACGGCGACCCCTGGCGGCCGAGCAGCCGACACGTCGGCCGCACGCCGCGACTCATCCGAACGCCCCCGGGCCACTTGCGCCGATTGATCGTCATCCCCCGAAACGGCTTGCGGCGGAAGAATGCTGTACGCGGGAACTCCAGGCTGCGAACGATCCGAGGGCACCGGCTCAGCCCGCGGCGGCCGTCCCGACGGAGCGGAACTCCCCGGTGGCTGCGCGGGCTCGCCGGAATGCGCTGAACCGACCCGCAGCGACCGGCTTTCGGACGCCGAGCCCCCGTGCGGCGGCTCACCTGAGTGTGGCGAATCAACCCAGGACGACCGCCCCGCAGACGCGGAACCTCCCTCCGGCATCTGGGCCGCAGACGCGGAACCTCCCTCCGGCGTCTGGGCCGCAGGCGCGGGGAATCCCTCCGGAGGCGAACCCGACGGCGCTTGATCCGCGGGTGACCGCTGGCCTGGCAGCGCGGCACTCTCGTGTGGCGGTGGTACCACGGGTGCGGAGTCGCCGCGCGGCGACGGATCCGGGTACGGCTGCGGCGACTCATCCGGCCGCGCGGGGATCGGCGGTGGCGGCGTACCCGACGGCACCGAATCAGCTTGCGGCGGCTGACCCGTGGGCGTGAGGTTCGGGTGTGGCTGACCCGAATGCGCTGGATCCCCCGGCGGCGGCTGTCCAGGCGGTGCGACGCCCTCCTGCGGATGCCGCATCACGGGCGCGGGGGCACCGTGCGGCGGCTGGCCGGGGGAAGCTGGACCGGCCTGGGGTGGCTGGTCTGGGGCGGGCGGTGTTCCGGGGGGCGGGTAGGCCGGTGGGGGAGGTGGTGTGGGGGTGTAGTTCTGGGGTTGGGGGGATGGGTAGCCGGGCTGGGGTGGCTGGTAGCCGGGGGGGTTGTGCGGGGGCGGGGCAGCGGGGGGTTGGTAGCTCTGGGGCGGGTACGGGGGTGGGCGGGGGGCTGCGGGTAGCCCTGCTGCTGCGGGGCGTATGCGGGCGGGAAGGGTTGTTGGGGTGCTTGGGGGTTGGGTTGGTAGGGGTACGGGGCGGGTTCCTCGAGGGCGCGGCGGGCGGCGGCGGCGAATTCGGCGCAGGTGTGGAAGCGGTCGGCGGGACGCTTGGCCATGGCCTTGGCGATGACGGCGTCGACGGCCGGGGAGAGTCCGGGGCGGCGCATGCTGGCCGGGTAGGGCATGAAATGCAGGTGGCCGCTGATGATCTCACCGGGGTTCGGGGAGTCGAAGGGGCCGATTCCGGTGAGCAGCCAGTAGAGGGCGCAGCCCAGCGAGTACTGGTCGGTGGCGTGGTCGAGCCGACCGCCGGTCATCTGTTCCGGCGAGGCGTAGGCGAGGGTGGCGGTGAACATGCCCGCCTGGGTCAAATGTGTGGAATCCTCACGCAGCCGCGCGATTCCGAAGTCGGTGAGGAACACCCGCTCCCCGTGCCCACCTACCGCCCGCGCCAGCATGATGTTGGCGGGCTTCACATCTCGGTGCAGCACGCCCCTGCTGTGCGCGTAATCCAGTGCGTCCGCGACCCCTTCGATGATCTGCACCGCCCGCTCCGGCGGCAGCGTGGCGGTCTGCACGCTGGCCGCGTCCACACCGTCCACGTACTGCATGGAGATCCACAGCTGGGCGTCCTCGGAACCCCGGTCGTACACGGCGACGATATTCGGGTGATCGAGCTGCGCCACCAGATCGGCCTCGCGCTCGAACCGCGCCCGTACCTCGCGGTCCGCGAACAGCTCCCGGTTGAGCAGCTTCAGCGCCGTCAGCTTCCCGAGCCGGGGGTGCCGCGCGAGATACACCGATCCCATACCGCCCTGACCGAGCAGCCGTTCGATGGTGAATCCGGCGAATACGTCACCCGTCTTCAGCAAGGCGACGGCCCCCCTTCCGGTGACATACGGGTGCGGAGAGCCTACCGCGCACGATGTCCTTCCGGCCGCTCGGTTCCACGGTCTCGCACATGGTTCAGCCCGGTGTCACCAGCCCGGATTCATAGGCCAGCACCACGGCCTGAGCCCGGTCACGCAGGTTCAGTTTCGCGAACACCTTGGACACGTGGGTTTTCACGGTCTGCTCGGCGACGAACAGGGTTTCGGCGATCTCGGCATTGGACATACCCCGCGCGATCAACTCCAGCACCTCGCGTTCACGAGGAGTGAGATCGCCCAGCGCCGGAGTGGGCGCCCGGCGGGCGCGGCGGCGGGTCACGTCGGCGATCAGCCGCCGTGTCACCGTCGGCGCGAGCAGCGCGTCACCACCGGCGACCACGCGCACGGCGCGCACCAGCTCCTCGGCGGGCGCGTCCTTCAGCAGGAATCCGCTGGCCCCGATCCCGAGCGCCTCGTACACGTAGTCGTCGATATCGAAGGTGGTGAGCATGAGCACCCGTACCGGCGGCTCGAGTCCCGCGGACAGAATCACCCGCGCCGCGTCGAGACCGTTCATCTCCGGCATGCGCACATCCATGAGCACCACATCCGGCCGCAGCCGCTTCGCTTCCGCCACAGCGGTTTTCCCATCGGGCGCGTCCCCGACCACGCTGATGTCCGGCTGCGCCGCCAGCAGCGCGCCGAACCCCTGCCGCACCATCGCCTGATCGTCGGCGATCAACACGGTTATCGCCACAGTCCCACCTCACGCACCCCACGAGTCTCGCACGATCGCCCCCGAGGTATGCCCGCGAGGGGGAACTGGTGGCGGCGGCCACTCGCACGATGCCGCCACCAGTTCCCCGTGATCCGATGACTACGTATCTATGGGGAGGTGGGCGTGGACTTCGAAGGTGCCGTCGGGGTGGGGGGTGGCGGTGAGGTGGCCGCCCGCGGCCTGGGCGCGGGACTGCATGCCGGTGATGCCGCTGCCGGGGGTGTCGTGGGGGGAACGAGGGGCCGTGGGGATCTGGGTGGCGGCGTCGTTGGTGACGGTGAGGGTGACCGCGGTGGTGGCGGCGACGATGCGCACCCGCACCGGCGCGCCGGGGGCGTGGCGGGAGGCGTTGGCCAGCGATTCCTGGACGATGCGGTAGAGGGCGAGGCCGGTGGCGTCGGGGAGGGCCGTCAGCGGGCCGTCGATCTCCGTGGTGAGGGCCATGCCCGCGCGGCGGGCGCCTTCCAGGAGGTCGGGTACCTCCATGGCGGTGGGTTGCGGGGCGTGTTCGGGCAACTGTCCGTCGCTACGGAGCACGCCGAGCAGGCCGCGGATCTCGTTGAGCGCCGCGCGGGCGCCCACGCCGATGGCCTCGAACTCCGCGCGGGCGGCCGCGGACAGGCCGTCGATGCGGTAGGGGGCGGTCTGTGCCTGCACCACCACCATCGACATGTGATGGGCGACCACATCGTGCAGGTCGCGGGCGATGCGCGCCTTCTCCTCCAGAATGGCGCGGCGGGCCCGCTCCAGTTCGGTCTCCTCCGACTGCGCGAGCAGCGCCTGCCGCGACTGGGTCAGCCAGCGCACCATGAGGCCGAGCAGCACGATCCCGGTCACGGCGATAGGCCAGCCGAACCCGGAGGTGGCGAACTCGTCGCCCTGCGAGGCCATGGTCGTGCCCATGAGCAGCGCCGTCGCCAACCACGCGACCAGCACGATCTGCATGCCGGAGCGCACCGCCACCGCGGCCAGCAGCGCGAACAGGCACAGCAGGTGCACCACCTGGAACGGGATGTCCTCGCCGGATCGATTCGGAATCGCCAAGGCGATGACCAGCGCGGCCCCGGCCGAAATCGCCCAGCCCAGCGCCGGATTCACCCGGGCGAGCAGCAGCGGGAAGGCGGCGAACCCGGCGATGAACGGGGCGGCCGCCGCGGCCACCTGGTGGGTGATGAACAGTGTCGGCCACGCGACGGCGTAGAAGATGAGCGCCACCGCGACGGTGCCCGCGTCGAACCAGAGCCGCGCGTGCTGCAGCCGCCGTGACGGCAATGTCGCAACCATAGCCACGACAGTAGGACCCGCCGCGCCGCCGCACCTCATACCCCCGAGCGATCTTGGACCCCCTACCGAAGTATCACTTCCCGACCCCCCTCCCCCGTACCGCGCAGCCGGGAAACCGTCCCGCAGCGTGACGTCCCGGAGCCCGCGTCCTCCATAGCGTCGGAAACCATGATCGTGAGCCCGGACCACCAGGGTCGTCCCCGCCGTCCCCACCCGTGCCCCACCGCATCAAGCTCCAGTAGGCCGATCCGCGGTGCGCGGCTGGCGGCCGCGGCGGCGGTGCTGCTGGCCTCCACGGTGGCGACAGCCCCCGTCGCGACCGCGACCGCACCAGCCCCGGGTAATCTCGCGACACTCGACGGCGCTGTCGCCGTCAACTCCGACAGTCCGGACACCGCCGCAGGCACCACCGCCGCCTTCGGCGACCGACTGCCGACCATCGCACCTCGGGTCGCCGCAGCGATCACCGGCGTTCTGGCGACCGACGTGGGTGGCGATCCCACCGCTGATGACGGTGGCTCGGCCGCCGGGACCGGGAACGGCGCGCCCATTCCGAGCACGGTGCGCGACGAGAACGCCGGTGCGCGATCGGCGGTCATCGCGCTCACCTCCGCGGGCGGATCCGGTGCCGCGATCCCACCCGACTTCGCCGCCGTCATGGGCTATCACCCGACGGTCGAGCAGGGGCTGCTGGTCAATCCCGGTGGCGACTGTTCCTCCCCTGTTCCGCTGCCTGCCGAGTTCGAGACCGCTTGCAAGGCCCATGATCTCGGATACGATCTGCTGCGCTACGCCGATGCGCGGGGCGAGCCGCTCACCGCGTGGGCTCGGCAGGCGCTCGACGCCACCCTGGAGCAGCGCATGCACGCGGCCTGCACCGCGCGCCAGGAACCGATCGCCCGCGCCCGCTGCCGCATCATGGCCAGCGTCGCCACCACGGCCGTGGACCTCAACTCGCGCCGCCAGGACTACGGACCGCCTGTCCACGAAACCCTCACCGACGCAACGGCTCCCACCTCGCCATCCGTGGCGGCCGCCTATCCGCTCGCCGCCGCTGCGCTGGCGCTGAGCGGATTCGCCACCGGCCGCGGCCTGCGCCGCCGCGCCGATCGACCGGATAGGGGCGGGTTCCGCCGCCACACCACCGCAACGACCGCACGGGGGACCTCGGCATGAGCACAACGCACGAGTTCGGGACCGGTGCCGCGCAGCGCCGAGAACCGCAAGCGGCGCAACCGATCTCCCCCGACGGAGGGAGCCGGGTATCGGAGGCGAATACCCGCACCACCGGGGCTGTCGACCACAACGGTGGAACACAGCCGCACACCACAGCGCCAACAGACCACGACAACCCCGAACACCACCAGCAGCACCACACATCGCGCCACCCGAGCCCAGACGACCGCAGGGGCCGAAGCCCGCTTCGTACAAGGTCGACGACTTCGCAGGACCGGGAACCGCCGATAGGCCGGTCCACGGAGCTCGATCCGGCCGACGATCAGCGGCAGCGGCACAGCCGCCGATCTGGGGAAGGCGCGCCGGATCACGGTGGGCGCCGGTTTGCTCGGGGCCGCTTCGGGTTCGGGCGGCAGTGGCGGGGGCCGCGGGTTCGTTTCGTGTCCATCAGTCCCACGGCGACGCCGCGGCTCGGCACCACGGTGGGAATCGCGCTGGGCGTACTCGCCTCACTGGCTCCGGGGTTGCTGCCCCGGACACCGTCGGCGCAGGCGATTCTGAGCGGGCTGCTGGCCGTGATCGGTCTCGCGCTGGCCGGGCTGGTGCGGTTCACGTTGCGGCGCTGCGGCGTGCATGTCGATACCGTGACGGCGCGGTGGCGGCAGCCGGCGCTGCTGGTTGCGGCCGTCGCGACGGGCGGGGCCGTCGGGTATGCCGAGCATTGGCAGACGCGGTTGCGGGACGCCATGGGGGTCGCGCAGGTCGGCGCGGAGTACTGGCTGTGGTGGCTGCTCGGAACCACTCTCATCGTGGGCGCGGCTGTCGGGTTCGCGCATGGAATCCGTTGGCTGGTAAGGCGTATGGGACGGTTGCGCAGTGCGGTGCTCGGCGTTCTGCTGGTGGTGGCGACGCAGGGGGCCGCGGTTCCGGCGGTGGTGCAGTGGCGGCAGGCCGCCTACGCCGCCGCGAATGCCGCGGTGGATCCGGCGGTGCGGCAGCCGATCTCCGCCGCGCGGTCGGGCAGCCCGGTGTCCACGGTCAGCTGGCCGTCGCTGGGCGCGCAGGGCCGCCGCTTCGTGGCGGGTACACCGGCGCGAGCGGTGCGGGTGTATGTGGGCCTCGATTCCGCCCCGGATCTGAATTCCCGCGTGGCACTGGCCATCCGGGAGTTGGAGCGCTCCGGTGGCCTGCGGCGCTCGCATCTGGTGGTCACCGTTCCCACCGGTTCGGGCTGGATCGACGCCGAGGCCGCCGCCGGTCTCGACGACCGCTTCGACGGCGATGTGGCGCTGGTCGGCCTGCAATACTCGGCGGCACCGAGCTGGGCCACCTTCGTCTTCGGCCGCGCCGCCGCGGAACGGTCCGCCCGCGCTTTGTTCACGGCCATCGAACAGCGCCTGTCCGTCCTCCCCCACCCGCCGAAGCTCTACGTCTACGGCCAGAGCCTCGGCGCGCTCGGCGGCAGCGCCATCTTCCCCGACGACGCCGACCAGGACCGCCGCACCTGCGCCGTCCTCTGGGCCGGACCCCCGGCCGGAGCCGTCAACCGCGACGGCGCAACGGTTCTCGCCAATGCCTCCGACCCCGTGGTGCACTGGTCCCCCGCCCTGCTGTGGCGCCCGGCGAACCTCACCGACACCCGCCCCGACGCCCCCGTCCCGCCGTGGCTCCCGGTGGTGAGCTTCCTGCAGACCACCGCCGACCTCCTCGCCGCCCTCGACGCCCCCACCGGCCACGGCCACCGCTACGGCCCCGACCAGGGCACCCGTCTCGGCACCTGCTGAACCCAGCCGATCCGGCCCCCGGGAGCTGATCCGGCCCCGGGTTTCGCGTGGGCCGGATCAGTTCAGTGGTCACCGGGATTGCGGCCGAAGCCCGCGAACACTCAGGCGATCGGTCCGCGGGCGGCCTCGTAGGCGGCACCGACCCGGTACAGCCGGTCGTCGGCCAGGGCCGGGGCCATGATCTGCAGGCCCACCGGCATGCCGTCGTCCTGGCTCAGCCCGGACGGCACCGACATGGCGCAGTGTCCGGCCAGGTTGGTGGGCAGCGTGCACAGGTCGGACAGGTACATGGCGAGCGGGTCGTTGACCTTCTCGCCCAGCTTCCACGGGGTGAACGGGCTGGTCGGCGAGACCAGCACGTCGACGCTCTCGTAAGCCCTGTCGAAGTCCTGCGCGATGAGGGTGCGCACCTTCAGCGCCTGACCGTAGAACGCGTCGTAGTACCCGGCCGACAGCGCGTAGGTTCCGATCATGATGCGGCGCTTGACCTCCGGGCCGAATCCGGCCTCGCGGGTGAGCGACATGACCTGCTCGGCCGAATGCGTGCCGTCGTCGCCGACGCGCAGGCCGTAGCGCATGGCGTCGAAGCGTGCCAGGTTGGACGACACCTCCGACGGCAGGATCAGGTAGTAGGAGGCGAGCGCGTACTCGAAGTGCGGGCACGACACCTCGATCACTTCCGCTCCGAGATCCTTCAGCTGGGCGACGGCGGCGTCGAAGGAGGAGATCACGCCGGGCTGGTAGCTGTCGGAGTGCAGTTCCTTGACCACACCGACCTTGACGCCCTTCAGATCACCCCGCGCGCCCTCGCGGGCGGCGGCGACCACGGGCGGCACCGGCACATCGCGCGAGGTGGAGTCGCGCGGGTCGTAGCCGGCGATCACCTCGTGCAGCAGCGCGGTGTCCAGTACGGTGCGACCGCACGGCCCGCCCTGGTCCAGCGACGACGCGCAGGCCACCAGGCCGTAGCGCGACACCGTGCCGTAGGTGGGCTTGGTGCCGACGGTCGCGGTCACGGCCGCGGGCTGCCGGATGGAACCGCCGGTGTCGGTGCCGATGGCCAGCGGCGCCTGGTAGGAGGCCAGCGCCGCCGCCGAACCACCACCGGAACCGCCCGGAATCCGATCCTTGTCCCACGGGTTGCGGGTCGGCCCGTACGCCGAGTTCTCGGTGGAGGAGCCCATGGCGAACTCGTCCATATTGGTCTTACCGAGAATCGGGATACCGGCCGCGCGCAGCTTGGTGGTCAGGGTGGCGTCGTAGGGCGCGACCCAGCCCTCCAGGATCTTGGACCCGCAGGTGGTCGGCTGATCGGTGGTGGTGAAAACGTCCTTGAGCGCCAACGGAACACCGGCCAGCGGCGAGGCCACGGTCCCGGCGGCCACGGCCCGGTCCACCTCGGCGGCGGCGGTGAGCGCCTGCTCGCCGGAGACGTGCAGGAAGGCGTTGATCTCGCCGTCGACCTCGGCGATGCGCTGAATGTGCGCCTCGGTGACCTCCACCGAGGACACCTCGCGGCCGTGGATCTTCTCCGCCAGCTCGGCCGCGGTCAGCTTGGTCAGGTCACTCATTCGCCCTCTCCCAGGATCTGCGGGACCATGAACCGCTGTTCTTCGACCGCGGGTGCGCCGGACAGCGCCTGCTCCGGGGTCAGGCATGGCTGGACCTCGTCCGGGCGGGTCACATTGGTCGCCGGATTCGGCGACGCGGTGGCCGGAACATCGGCGGCGGCGACTTCGGAGATGGCCTTGACGTGGTTCAGGATCGAATCCAGCTGACCGGCGTACAGGTCCAGTTCTTCCTCGGTCAGGGCGAGCCGGGACAACCGGGCGAGGTGTGCGACCTCGTCGCGGGAGATGGCGGGCACCGCGGGACCCCTTTCGGCATGGTTTAGCGTGGTGATTCGGCTGTCCGACAGCCTATCGACTCGTGCGGGGGCGTCCGTCACCGGTCGGGACCATGGCGGCCACACTCGATAGCCGCCACAATGAACAGTGGTCCACGTCACCGGAATCCCGTCGACTCGATAACGGTCTCACGAGGGTGTAAGTATTGCCAGACTCGGGTATTCGTTCCGAGTTGTCGGTCGCACAGGAAAGGAAGGGACGCACGTGTCATTTCTGCTCCGCGTGCAACTTCCGGATCGCCCGGGAAGTCTCGGCTCACTCGCCCTCGCGCTGGGCTCCGTCGGCGCCGACATCCTCTCGCTGGATGTCGTCGAACGCGGCGACGGCTACGCGATCGACGACATCGTGGTGGAGGTGCCGCCCGGCGCACTCCCCGACACCCTGATCACCGCGGCCGAATCCCTGGCCGACGTGCTCGTGGACTCGCTGCGCCCGTACTCCGGGATGCTGGACACGCATCGGGAACTCGAGCTCATCGACCAGGTGGCCAGCGCCCGCGACGACCGGCTCCAGGTGCTGGTGGACGGGGTGCCGCGAGTGCTGCGGGTGGGCTGGAGCACCATTATCGACATGGGTCCGCAGGGTGCCTACCGCGTGGTCGGCAGCCAGAGCGCACCCTCCACCCAGGCGGCGTCGGCGCCCTGGATGCCCCTGGAGAAGCCGTGCGTGCTCGACGGCGAGGCCGACTGGGTGCCGCAGATCTGGCGCGACATGGACACCAAACTCGCCGCCGCGCCCCTCGGTGACACGGGGAAGGTGCTGCTGCTCGGACGTCCGGGCGGACCGGACTTCCGCCCCAGCGAGGTGGCGCGGCTGGGCTACCTGGCCGGAATAATCGCCACGGTGCTCGGCTAGCCGAGAAGTTCTCGCGCCGAGGGCTCGCACCCGCCGCGGTAGCTGCCCGCTACGCCTCCCCGAGCAGATCCCTCCGCATGACGGTGAGCGGCGTCCCCGCCATGGTCCGCCAATCCCGTTCCGGCACATGAACGAAACCGACCCGGTCGTAGATGCGCCGGGCATCGGCCATGGTCGGCATGGTGGTGAGGACGATGCCCGCGCACCCCTCCGCTCGCGCGATCTCGACGACCCGGTCGATCAGCGCCGAACCCACGCCGAGTCCGCGCGCCCGTTTGGCCACGGCGAGCATGCGGAACTCCAGTTCGCCCGGTCGGGCGATATCGGCGAACGGCGTTCCCGGCCGGGCCACCGTCACCGACCCGAGCAACTCGTCTCCGCGCACCGCCACCAGCACCTCCGCCGCGGCGGCCCGCGTCGCGGTATCCGCGAGCTCGGACACGTAATCGCTGCGCGGATTCACATGCCCCTCCCCCACATACACCTCCACCGTCAACGCCCCCACAGCCGCGAACTCCCCCGCCCGCGCTTCCCGAATCTCCACACCCATACCGCGCCTCCATCCGACTTGGTCATTCGATCACGGGGAACTGGTGGCGGCATCGCGCGAGTGGGCACCGCCACCGGTTCCCCCTGATCTTGCTCACCCTTCGACGCCGTCGGGGCCACGCTCCAGGAGCCGCAGAAACCCCTCCTCGTCGAGGATGGGCACCCCCAGCTCCTCGGCCTTGGCCGCCTTCGAGCCGGGCGCGTCGCCGATGACGACGAAGGCGGTCTTCTTCGATACCGAACTGGCCGCCTTGCCGCCGCGCACGATGATCGCCTCCTTGGCGCCGTCGCGCGTGAACCCTTGCAGCGAACCGGTCACCACGATCGACAGCCCCTCGAGAGTGCGCTCGATGGACTCGTCGCGCTCATCCTCCATGCGCACGCCCGCGGCCCGCCATTTGTCGACGATGGTCCGATGCCAGTCGACGGTGAACCACTCCGCCACCGCGGCGGCGATGGTCGGCCCGACACCGTCGGTGGCGGCGAGTTCTTCGACGGTGGCGGCGTCGATGCGATCGATGCTCCAGAATTCCGAGGCCAGTGCCCGCGCGGCGGTCGGTCCGACATGCCGGATGGACAGGCCCACCAGCACCCGCCACAGCGGGCGGTCCTTGGCGGCCTCCAGATTGTCGAGCAGCTTCCTGCCGTTCGCCGAGAGCGTGCCGCTCTTGTTGGTGAACAGCTTGGTGGTGAGCAGCTTGTCCTCGTCGAGGTCGAACAGGTCGCCCTCATCGGCGATGGCGCCGGATTCGAGCAGGTCGATGGCGGCCTCGTAGCCGAGCGCCTCGATATCGAACGCGCCGCGTCCGGCCACGTGGAAGACCCGCTCCCGCAACTGCGCCGGACAGTACTGCTGGTTGGGGCAGCGGATATCGGCGTCGCCCTCCTTCTCGGGGGCGAGTTCGGTGCCGCACTCCGGACACCGGGTGGGCATGACGAATTCGCGTTCGCTGCCGTCCCGCATATCCACCACCGGACCGAGCACCTCGGGGATCACGTCGCCGGCCTTGCGGATGGTGACGGTGTCGCCGATCAACACCCCTTTGCGCTGCACCTCGGCGGCATTGTGCAGGGTGGCCATGGCGACGGTGGAGCCCGCGACCGTCACCGGCTCCATGACCGCGAACGGGGTGACGCGGCCGGTGCGGCCCACATTCACCTGGATGTCCAGCAGTTTGGTGGTGGCCTCCTCGGGCGGGTACTTGTACGCGATGGCCCAGCGCGGGGCCCGCGAGGTCGCGCCGAGGCGACGTTGCAGCGCGAATTCGTCGACCTTGACGACCTGGCCGTCGATCTCGTGCTCGATATCGTGGCGGTGCTCACCCCAATACGCGACGCGCTCGAGCACCGCGTCGGCACCCCGCACCAGCACGGTGTGCGCGGAGACCGGCAGGCCCCAGGCGGACAGCGCCCGATACGCCTCGTGCTGCGATTCCGGCGCCCAGCCGTCCAGACGGCCGAAGCCGTGGCAGATCATGCGCAGTCGCCGCCGCGCGGTCACCGCCGGATCCTTCTGCCGCAGCGATCCGGCCGCGGTATTGCGCGGATTCGCGTACGGCGGTTTGCCTTCCGCCACGATGGCGGCATTGAGCTGGGCGAAGTCCTCGAGCGTCATATACGCCTCGCCGCGCACCTCGAGCAGTTTCGGCACCGGGAATTCGTCGCTGGGCGTGAGCACGTGCGGGATGTCGTCGATGGTGCGCGCGTTGAGCGTGACGTCTTCCCCGGTGCGTCCGTCACCCCGGGTCGCGCCGCGGACCAGCCGTCCGTCCTCGTACACCAGATTGAGTGCGACGCCGTCGATCTTGACCTCGCACACGTACCGGATATCCGGTCCGGTCTCGGCCTCCACCCGGCCGATCCACTGCCGCATCTCCTCGTCGTTGAACACATTGTCCAGCGAGTACATTCGCTCCAGATGGTCCACCGGCGCGAATTCGGTGGTGAATCCCCCGCCCACCAACTGCGTCGGCGAATCCGGCGTCCGCAGATCCGGATGCGCCTCCTCCAGCGCCTCGAGGCGCTGGAACAGCTTGTCGAACTCCCCATCCGAGATGATCGGCGCGTCCCGCACGTAATAGCGGAACTGATGGTCGCGAACCTCCTCCGCCAGTCGCTGCCACTCCACGCGCTCGTCCCCGCTCGCCGGGGTGATCTCGATTCCCGATTCGCTCACACAGGCACCCTATCGGAGCCCACCGACACTCAGGCGCGACATTCCCGCACGTCGCACGGGGTATCCCGGACTAATCGTGACCGAGCGGTCTCCACACGTTCGCGGTGGGCTCCGGACGGCTGCCGACGGGCCGGGCGATGCGCTTCTCGTCGGCGTCGGCCAACCAGAAGAACACCGCGGGCAAGGCCAGCTCGATGACTGTCAAGGCGATCTGGAACCAGTGCGGCTGTCCCACCAGGGCCATCGACAGTAGGCGACCAACACCGCCGAGCAGGAAGACAACCGCCAGCCAGCGCACGGCCGATGCTGGAACGGGCGACCGCCGGGCGGTCCAGATCCAGACCAGCCCGTAGCCGAAAAAGATTGCCCCATAGAACCTTTCGCGACTGTCCACGGTCGCGCCCGCCCCGCCCTCACCGGGGACCGAGTGAATGCCGAGCGCGAAGTGGAAGATGCCGATCGCCACACAGGCAACCCCCATCGCCCACACGAGTCCCCGGAGCGTTCTGTCCATCACGCCCTCCCGCCGCTAGTAGACGTATGTCTAACAAGCGACGGTACGAACGTAATAGACATATGTCAACTAGAGTCGCGGCATGCCTCCTCGCCGACGCCTGACCCCGGAACGGAGACGCAGCGAATTGCTCGAGGTCGGTGCGCGCATGTTCGCCGAGCACCCCTATGACGAGGTGCTCATGGAACAGGTGGCCGAGCGTGCCGGAATCTCACGCGCATTGCTCTACCGCCACTTCCCCACCAAACGCGAGCTGTTCACGGCCATCTATCAGCAGGCCGCCGACCAGCTGCTGTCCGATGCCGCACTCGATCGCACGCGGCCGTTACGCGAACAACTCGCGACCGCACTGGACAAGAACATCGACTACTTCGCGGCCAACCGGAACACCTACCTCGCCGCCAACCGCACCCTCGCCGGCGACCCGACCGTGCAGGCGATCATGACGGGACATCACGCCGCGTGGCGGGAGCAGCTTCTCGACGCCGCCGGCCTCGACGGCCACGAACGAGCCCTGACCTCCGCCGTCCTGCTGAGCTGGCTGCTCTTCGTCCACTCCCTGTGCGTGGAATGGCTGGAGCACCAACAATTCTCACGCACCGAGCTACGCACGGCCTGTGTCGGCGCACTGCTGGGCGCACTGCCCGGCGAGCACTGATCGAGCACTCGGGAACATCCGTCGCCCGGGCCGCGGTTGCAGAGCGTATGGATATCGAGACCGCCGTCACATTCGCTCGGGAGCACCGCCGGTCGGTGTTGGCGACCATTCGCAAGGACACGCGGCCACAGCTGTCCAATGTCACGCACTGGGTAGCGGAGGACGGGATCATTCGGATCTCGATCACGGCCGATCGGGCCAAGTATCACAATCTGCGGCGGGAGCCGTGGGCGGCGCTGCATGTGACCAGCGAGGACTTCTGGTCGTACGCGGTGTTGGAGGGGAAGGCGGAACTGTCGCCGGTGGCGGCCGACGTGGACGACGCGACGGTGGCGGAACTGGTGGCCTACTATCGCGCACTCAGTGGGGAGCATCCGGATTGGGACGACTATCGGCGGGCCATGGTGGCCGACCGCCGCGTCGTCGTGCGGATCACGACGACGCGGGCGTACGGCATGCTCGGCTGAATCACCGTCGACTCACACCGATTCGGGCGTCCACGCCTCCGGGTCGAGTTCGGGCAGGGTCTCGCCGGTTTCCAGCAGGGCCTTCAGATTGGTGATGATGCTCGGCCAGCCGCCGCTGACGGCCTCGAGCAGGCCGCTGCCCGCATCGAACCCGTCGTGCACGACGGTGAGTTTCACCAACGTGCCGACCGGTTCCAGCTCGAAGGTCACCTTGGAGCGGGATTCGCTCGCCCACTGCTCCACGGTGGCCTGGTCGAGGCCGAACTGCTCGCCGAATTCGGGGCCGACGGAGTGCCAGGTGTAGGACAGCCGGGTGTACGGCTGCGCCTCCAGCACCACCTGTTCGGGGGCCTTGCTGGTCCAATCGCGTTCGTGCCAGGTCATTTCCGAGCCGGGCTGCCAGTCGGTGTCGAAGCTCGCGCCCCAGTAGCGCTTGGTGAAGGCCGGTTCGGTGAGCGCCCGCCACAGCTGCTCGGGGGTGGTCTTGATGTAGGTGGCGTAGACGAATTCGTTGCTGCCCATGGTCGTGCTCTCCAATGCGGTCTTGAGGTCGGCGAGTGCGTGCACCCGCCCGCGGTCGTAGCGGTTGATCCAGCGGTCGGCGATGGCGTTGACGGGCTCGGCGTTCAGGTAGTGCAACTTCTCCCGGCCGTGGCGGCGGGTGGTCACCAGATTGGCTGCCTCCAGCACGGCCAGATGCTTGCTGACCGCCTGCCGGGACATCTCCAGCACGGCGCACAACTCCCGCAGCGTTTGGCCGCTGCGATCGTTCAGGCTGTCGAGCAGGCGGCGGCGACTCGCGTCGGCCAACGCCTTGAACACCTCGTCCACACCATCTCCTCAATAGGCAACTCCTTGGTTGCACATTAGACCATAGGCAACCTATTGGTTGCCTGTCAAGGGTGCACCCCCGCTCGCGCATTCCGGCGGCGACCGGCAGGATGGCGAGCGTGTTGCGCAGCTTCCAGGTGTCGAATCACGGATCCCTCGCCGAACCGCAGGAATTGCGGCTCACCCGCGGCAGCGGACCGGTCGCCGTACCGGTGACCGCGGTGCACGGCGGGGCCGCCACCGGCAAGACCTCGCTCATCGACGCGCTGTGGCATATGCGCGACGCGGTGCTGAACTCGGTCACCGGCTGGGATCCCTTCGCCGGGCCCGCCCGCCGCCCGCACCTCGGATCCCCGGACCGCCCTTCGGAATTCGTGGTCAACTTCGTGGCCGAGGGCTGTCCGTACACCTACGGCTTCCGACTCGACAACGCCGATGTGACGGCCGAATGGCTGCACACCCACCCGCACAACCGCAAACGAATCGTCTTCGAACGCGCCGGTGCCGATATCCGCGTCGGCCCCATGTTCGAGGCCGCCCGCTACGGCATCGGCGCGCTGGTGCCGCTGGTGCGCCCGAATGCCCTGCTGCTCAGCCTGTCCGGGCAGATGTACGCCGAAGCCCTGGTCCCCGCCTACCGCTGGTTCCAATCACTGCTGGAAGTGCAACGCGGGCACCAGGATCCGCAGGCCATCGCACACCGGCTGGGCAGCCACATCTCCCGCTCCACCGACCACGCCGCCCGCCTGCTCACCCTGCTGCGCTCCGCGGACCTGGGCATCGCCGATCTGCTCATCCCCGAGAACGACCCCATGTACGCCGACTACCTGCGCGAGCTGGACAACGACATCGCCACCACCGCGAAGGAGATCGACGCCGCCACCACCTCCCCCGCCCGCGCCGAGGTGCTGCTACGCGACCACGGACTGACCGTCACGGTGCTGCACCGCGAACTCACCGCCCTCTACGCCGCCCGCGACGCCCTCTACGCCCGCATGGTGGCCCGCCGCGGCGTCGGCCTCGGCCTGGTGCACGACGGCATCGACACCCCGTTCGGCATCACCGAGGAATCCACCGCCACCCTGGCCCTGCTCCGCCTGCTCCCCCCGATCCTCGACACCCTCGACTCCGGCGGCGTGCTGGCCGTCGACGATATCGACGCCCACCTCACCCCCGACGCCACCGACCGCCTCATCCAGCTCTTCCAGAACCCCGAAACCAACACCCACGGCGCCCAACTGGTCTTCACCACCCCCAACCGCACCCTCATCGACCGCGGCAACGGCCGGTCCCAAGCCAAACGCACCACGGTCTGGCAGTTGCGCCGCACCCCACAGGGCACCAGCGAACTCGCGTCGCACTGACGGTCGCGGGCGGCCTGCGGTCACCCACCCCGCAGCCGCCTACCATGAGGTCATGCTGGAATTCGCCTTCCTCGTGATGATCGTCGGAAGTCTGGTGGCGGTGGTGATGCTCTACCGGCGCGGTCGGCAGGGGAAGCCGATGACGGGGGCCGAGAGCGGGACGCTGTATGTGACCGGGGTGAGTCCGCGACCGGATGTGCCCGGGGATCAGTACGTGACGATCAGCGGCAATATCTCCGGGCCGTCGGTGGTGGCGCACGAGACGTACGGGCGGTTCGCGTGGGATGTGAAGCAGTGGCCGTCGGTGGGCGATCAGATTCCGGTGGCGTATCCGCCGGGGAAACCGGACAACTGGCAGATCCAGCATCCGGGATCGCGGCCGTACTTCGGGTCCTGAGCGCGGGTGGCCCGGCGCAGGGCCGGGACCCCAGGGTGACGGTGACGTCAGTCGAAACGCAGGGCTTCCGGTTCGTCGGAGAAGGCGCGGGCGCATTCGGCGGACAGTTCCAGCGCTCGGCGGGCCCAGCTCAACGGTGCTCCGGACAGGCCGCAGGCGGGGCTGACCAGGATGTGGGTGGCGAGCAGGCGGCGGGGTAGGCCGAGGCGATCCAGCAGTCGGACGGCGGGTTCGGCGATCTCGCGCCAGGTGGTCGGGGTGGCGGGAGCTGTCGTGGGGATCAGGCCGAGGGCCAGGTGGCGACCGGAGTCGAGGAGTTCGCCGATATCGTCGAGATCGCGTGTGCCGATGGTGGACAGGTCGAATCCGACTGCGGCAGCGGTGGTTCGGCGCAGGAACCCCAGCGGCGCGCGGGCGTCGCAGCTGTGGATCAGGACCGGGGCGGGCTGGGCGGCGATCACGGTGTCGAGGATGTGCTGGGCCTCCGGGGCGGGCAGGGCACGCACGGTGTTCATGACGCTGGCACCGCGCAGGGAACCCTCCAGCACCGCCGTCAGCGACGGTTCGTCGAGTTGGACGACGACGTTCGCGCCCAGGCGTTTGCCCACCTCCGCGACATGGCCCGCGAGCCCCTCCGCGAGGGACTCCGAAAGGTCGCGCAGGGCACCGGAATCGGTGAGCACGCGATGCCCGACGGGGAGTTCGACCTGGGCGGCGAGGGTCAGGGGGCCGGTCGCCTGCACCTTGACCGTGCGCCCGGCGCCCGCCAGACCGGCTGTCTCCCAAGCCTCTTCGAGGGCGTCGAGATCGGTGCGCAGCAGATCACGGGCCCGGCGGGCCACCGCGCCCGGCCGTGCGGCCAGCCGGTAGCCCCGGGGCGTGCTGTCGAAGGCCATATCCACCAGCAGCGCCGAGGTGCGACCGACCATATCCGCGCCGATACCGCGCGCGGGCAGCTCGACCAGATGCGGGAGGTCGCCGAGTTCGCCGACGACGGTCGCCGTGGCCTCTCGGATATCGGTCCCGGGCCACGAACCCACCCCGGTGGCGATACCGCCCCGGAGCTGCACCGGCTCGCCCGCTCCGCCGTCACCCACGTTGGTTACTCCGTCTCTCGCGGCCGTACACCGGCACGCGCGATGCTCACACCGTGGCGTCCGACACCAATTCTGTCGCGTACGAGTGTCGTTCACGCTCGGTGCCGCTGATGGTGCCGCTGCCGAGCACCTGGTCACCGTGCTCGGCATCCGGACGGTACAGCACCACGGCCTGGCCGCGGGCGACGCCGGTGAGGGGCTGGCGCAGGCGGACCACGAGGCCGCCCTCGACCGGTTCGGCGACCGCGGGGGCGGTGCCGCCGTGGGCGCGCACCTGGGCCAC
Organism: Nocardia otitidiscaviarum NBRC 14405; assembly: GCF_000308635.1. Classification (GTDB taxonomy): domain Bacteria; phylum Actinomycetota; class Actinomycetes; order Mycobacteriales; family Mycobacteriaceae; genus Nocardia; species Nocardia otitidiscaviarum. The sequence continues at coordinate 260,737 of NZ_BAGD01000097.1, forward strand.
GCACTCGATCGGGCCGTCGGGGGCCGCACCGGAGGTCCAGACGGCGCGCTCGGCGAGCACCGTCCACACCTCGAGGTCGGCGGCGGAGCCGACGCGCACGGTCCCGGTCTCCGGGTCGATATCGGTGACGTAGCGCGGCTTGCCGTCGGCGGCCGGGCCGGGCAGGCCCAGGCCCTTGCGCTGGCCGATGGTGAAGCCGTGCACGCCTTCGTGATCGGCGAGCTTGGTGCCGTCGGCATCGAGGACGGCACCGGGCCGGACGCCGATCTTCGCGCCCAGGAAGGCGCGGGTGTCACCGGAGGGGATGAAGCAGATGTCGTGGCTGTCGGGCTTGTTCGCGACGGCGAGTCCGCGTGCCGCGGCCTCCTCGCGGATCAACGGCTTCGGGGTGTCGCCCACCGGGAACATGGCGCGCGCGAGCTGCTCGGCGGTCAGCACCGCCAGCACATAGGACTGGTCCTTGTCGGCGTCCACGGCGCGGCGCAGCACCCCGTCCGCCAGGCGCGCGTAGTGTCCGGTGACCACAGCGTCGAAGCCGAGCGCCACCGCCCGGTCGGCCAGCGCCGAGAACTTGATCTTCTCATTGCAGCGCAGGCACGGATTGGGGGTTTCCCCGGCGGCGTAGGACGCGACGAAGTCGTCGATCACGTCCTCCTTGAACCGATCGGCGAAATCCCAGACGTAGAACGGGATTCCGAGCACGTCGGCGGCGCGGCGGGCGTCCCCGGCGTCCTCCTTGGAGCAGCAGCCGCGCGATCCGGTGCGCAGCGTCCCCGGTGCGGTCGACAGCGCCAGGTGCACGCCCACGACCTCGTGTCCGGCGTCGAGGGCGCGGGCGGCGGCCACCGCCGAGTCCACGCCACCGCTCATGGCGGCCAGTACACGCATTACTAGTAGCCTCCCTTCGCATGCGGGGTGGAACCGACGCTCGCCAGTCCGGCGGCCTTGGCCCGCTCCACCACCTGCGGCAGCGCCGCCAATACGGCATCCACATCGGTATCGGTCGAGTCGTGGCCCAGCGAGAAGCGCAGCGATCCGCGCGCCAGCGCCGGTTCCACGCCCATGGCGAGCAGCACGTGGCTCGGTCCGGCCACGCCCGCGTTGCAGGCCGACCCGGTCGAGCATTCGATTCCGGCCGCGTCCAGCAGCATCAACAGTGAATCACCCTCGCAGCCGGGGAAGGTGAAATGTACATTGCCGGGCAGCCGCCGCTCCCCCGTCGCGCCGTTGAGCACCGCATCGGGGACCAGCTCCCGCACACCGGCGATGAGACGATCGCTCAGCCGCGTCAATTCGACGGTGCGCGAGGCCATCCCGCGCACGGTCTCGCGCAGTGCGGCGGCCAGGCCGACGGCCGCGGGCACATCCGAGGTCCCCGAGCGCAGATCGCGTTCGTGGCCGCCGCCGTGCACGATCGGCACGCACGGCACGGTGCGGCCCAGCAGCAGCACGCCGACGCCGTGCGGCCCGCCGACCTTGTGTCCGGCGAAACTGGCCGCCGACAGTCCGCTGGCCGCGAAGTCCACCGGCAGCTGCGCCGCGGCCTGTACCGCGTCGCTGTGCATGGGAACGTCGAATTCCTGGGCCACCGAGGACAGTTCGACGATCGGCTGGACGGTGCCGACCTCGTTGTTGGCCCACATGACGCTGACCAGCGCCACCTCGTCGGCATACGATTCCAGCGCGGCGCGCAGCGTGCGCGGTGAGACGACCCCCTCGGAGTCCACCTCCAGCCACGTGACGTCCGCACCCTCGTGCTGCTCCAGCCATTCGACGGCATCCAGCACGGCATGGTGTTCGACAGCGCTCACCAGAATCCGCGTGCGCCGTGGCTCGGCGTCACGCCGCGCCCGGTAGATGCCCTTGACGGCGAGATTGTCGCTCTCGGTCCCCCCGGAGGTGAAGATCACCTCCGACGGCCGCGCCCCCAGATTCGCCGCGATCGACTCCCGCGCCTCCTCCAGCAGCCGCCGCGCGGCCCGCCCCGACCCGTGTAGCGACGACGCGTTCCCCGCCGTTCCCAGCACAGCCGTCATCGCCTCGACGGCGACCGGGAACATGGGTGTCGTGGCCGCGTGATCGAGGTAGACCGTCTGGGCACCGACCGGACCCGGGAAAGCCGACTTCATGACCAGACAAGGATAGCCGTCGACCGCACGCCGATATTCCCGGCGTCGCCGCCCGGCGGTGATAAGCGGACCGCAGGGTGGGTATCTCGGCCAGATGAGGGCCCGCCGTCGCGCCCATCGCGACATCAAGTCCAACCGAACGGGGACGAGTCAATGGATACCAGGACTGTGCGGATCGACGAGGACATCGCGGTGGCGGTGTACCGGTTCCCGACCGAGCAGATCGAGGCCGATGGGACGCTGGAGTGGGATTGGACCACCGCGGTGGTGGTGCGGGTCGGTGCGGGTGGTGAGTTCGGGCTGGGTTGGACCTACGGGTCGCCCGCTACCGCGGAGGTCGTGTCGGTGCATCTGGCCCCGCACCTCGGCAACAAATCGCCATTCGACATCGCCGGATGCTGGGAGACCATGCATCGGGCCTGCCGCAACATCGGGTCGAAGGGGATCGCAGCCTTGGCGATCAGCGCGGTCGACATCGCGCTGTGGGACCTGAAGGCCCGGCTGCTGGCGGTACCGCTGGCCACACTGCTGGGTGCGACGCGGGAACGGGTGCCGGTCTACGGGTCGGGCGGATTCGTCAATCTGCACGAGGATCAGCTGAGCGAACAGGTCGGCGGGTGGCTGGCGGCGGGCTGCCGGGCCGTCAAGATCAAGATCGGTGAGGGACGCGGCGACTGTATCGAGCGCGACCTGGAACGGGTGCAGCAGGTACGCAAGCTGATCGGCCCCGACGTGCGCATCATGGTCGACGCCAACGGCGGCTACACCCGGGGCCAGGCGCGGCGCGTGGGCCAGGAACTGGACCGGCTCGGCGTGGTGTGGTTCGAGGAGCCGGTGACCAGCGACGACCGCACCGGTCTCGCGGCCGTGCGGGACGCGGTGCGGTGCGATGTGGCCGCCGGTGAGTACGTCTACGACGGCTACGACGCGGCCGCGCTGGTGGACGTGGTGGACTGCCTGCAACTCGATGTCACCCGCTGCGGTGGCTACACCGGCTTCCTGCGCGGTGCGGCCGTGGCGGGCGCGCACGGATTGGATGTGTCGGCGCACTGCGCGCCGTCGCTGCACGCCCCGATCGCGGGAGCCGTGACCGACCTGCGCCATATCGAGTGGTTCATCGACCACGTCCGTCTGGAACCGCTGCTGGTGGACGGCGTGCCCGAGGTGTCGGACGGCGAACTGGCGGTCCCCCTGGACGAGCCCGGTCACGGCATGCGGATCGCCGCGGCGGCGGCCGACTACCGGCTGCGGTGACTCGTCCGGGCGTTTGACGTCGCGACCGTCGGGCATCTCGGCCGTGAGGCTCCGGCCCGGTGCCCGACCCGCCGTGGGCATGCGGCACGCGGGACGGCAGCGCGTCAGCGGCCGACACGTTCCAACCCGAAGGAGGAGACCCCATGAACGACAAGGGCTCTCGCGTCGTGGTGATCACGGGTGCCAGCGCCGGAGTGGGCCGTGCCTGTGCGCGGGCCTTCGGCGCGCGCGGTGACCGGGTGGCGCTGCTGGCCCGGGGCGAGCGCGGGCTCGACGCCGCGGCGGCGGAGGTGCGCGCCCGGGGCGGCACCCCGCTGACCGTGCCGGTCGACGTGGCCGATCCCGATGCCGTCGAGGCGGCGGCGGAGCGGGTGGAGTCCGAACTCGGGCCGATCGACATCTGGGTCAACAATGCCTTCGCCGCCCTGTTCGCACCCTTCGAGCAGATCTCCCCCGCCGAGTTCCGCCGGGTCACCGAGGTCACCTATCTGGGCTACGTCTACGGCACCCGCTCAGCGCTGGCGCGCATGCAGCAGCGCGGCCGGGGGACGATCGTGCAGGTCGGCTCGGCGCTGGCCTATCGGGGGATCCCGCTGCAATCGGCCTACTGCGGGGCCAAGCACGCCATTCAGGGCTTCAACGAATCACTGCGCTGCGAACTGCTGCACCAGGGCAGCCCGGTACACGTGACCATGGTGCAGCTCCCGGCGCTCAATACCCCGCAGTTCGACTGGGGCCTGACCCGCATGCCGCGCAAGGCGCAGCCGGTGCCGCCCATCTACCAGCCGGAAGTGGCGGCCGACGCCATCGTCCACGCCGCCGACCATCCGGGCCGACGCGAGTACTGGGTCGGCGCGAGCACCGTGGGCACCCTGCTGGGCAACAAGATCATCCCTGGCCTGCTCGACCGTTACCTGGGGCGGACCGGCTATGCCTCCCAGCAGACCGCCGAACCGGAGAATCCGGATCGGCCCGCGAATCTGTGGGAACCGCTGGACGACACGGACGGCGAGGACTTCGGCGCGCACGGCCGATTCGACCGCAGTTCCCACTACGGGAGCCCGCAGGTGTGGTTCTCCCGGCACCACCGCTCCCTCGCGGCCGCGGCGATCACCGCCGGCGCGGGCATCAGCGCACTCGCCTGGGGGCTGGCCCGCCGGTGAGACCGCGGCGTTCGACATCGGAGCATTCGGTGTAGCCGGTTCTCCCCCTGTCGGCCCGCGGTGCGGCCGGGTCGCCCCGGCCGCCACACGGCCGCTCCGCCCTTACCGGTCGCCCGAATGGTGTTCGTGGGTGAACGGTTTCGTGCCCTGCACGGCGGGCTCGCCCCGGGGGTTGATCTCGTCGCCGCGATTGCGGAACTGTCCGCTGCCGAGCCACTGCTGCGCCGGATCCTCGACGTACTGCCATTCCATGCCCTCGATCCACGGCCCCCGGCCCTCGTTCCACGGGCCACGGCTGGATTCGCCATCGGACATATTGAATGCGACATTCTGGAATCGGTCGTCCCCGGGCTGCGCACCCGGCGGGAAATTCACCGGCATTTCGTTCAAAGCAGCTGTGAACTGCTGGAAATGCGCGATTTCACGGGTCATGAGGAAGGACAGCGTATCCTGCACGCCCGGATCGTCGGTGAACTGCTTGAGGTACTCGTAGACGATCTTCGCCCGCGATTCCGCCGCGAGATTGCTGCGCAGATCCACCGAGAGTTCGCCGTTGGAGTTCACATAGGACCCCGACCACGGGACTCCCGCGGAATTGCTGACATCGACACCGCCGCCGCGCAGCGCGAAATACACCGGATTCGCGGCGACCTGGTGAATGGCCTGCTCACGACCATCGGAGCTGGCCACCACCGGCATCCAGTCGCAACGCTGATTCGCCTCGGCCAGATCGTCGTTGAGCCCGTCGAGCAGCATGGTGATCGTGGACCCGACCATCTCGAGGTGGCTGAGCTCCTCGGTGGCGATATCCATGAACAGGTCGTACATCTTCGGGTGTTTCCGGCGCAGGACGAACGCCTGGCTGAAATACTGCATCGCGGCCTTCAACTCCCCGTTGGCACCGCCGAATTGTTCCTGCAGCAAGGTCGCGAAACGTGGATCCGGTCGATTCACTCGCACCTCGAACTGAAGTTCTTTGTTGTGTACGAACATGGTTACTTCCCAACAGTTTCGGACTGGGTGGACGATGACCGCCTACCCGGCCGCCCGAACCGGAAACATGCGGCGTACCGACCGGAGGCATGGACGAACCCGGCTCGGGTATCACGAGGGCAATTCCGATTTCACCCGACAACCGAGAGGAACTGGGAGATTGCCGTCCCGTATCGAGGACTACGCGCTATTGGGCGATTTGCAGACCGCCGCGCTGGTGGCCACGAACGGCAGTATCGACTGGCTGTGCGTGCCGCGGTTCGACTCGCCCGCCTGTTTCGCGGCGCTGCTGGACACCCCGGAGGCCGGACACTGGCAATTGGCCCCGGCCGCGGGCGGCACTGCCACCCGACGCGCCTATCGCGGCGACTCCCTGGTGCTGGACAGCGAGTGGCATACCGCCGACGGCGCGGTCCGGGTCGTGGACTGCATGCCGCCGCGCGGCGCGACGATCGACCCGGAGCAACGTCCGGCCGTCGATGTGGTTCGGGTGGTGGAGGGGATTTCGGGTCGCGTACCGATGCGGATGGATCTGCGCCTGCGCTTCGATTACGGCAGCGTGGTGCCCTGGGTCCGGCACCCGGGCGGGAAACTCACCGCCGTCGCGGGACCCGACGCGGTGTGGTTGCACACCGATGTGCCGCTACACGGCCACAATATGACCACCACCGCCGAGTTCGAGGTCGAGGCCGGACAGCGGGTGCCGTTCGTGCTCACCTATCAGGCCTCGCATCTGCCCCAGCCGCGCCCGGCGCACCCCGGCGACGCCATCGCCGACACCGAGTCGTTCTGGGCGAACTGGATCAGCCGCTGCACCTACCGGGGCCGCTGGGCCGGGGAGGTGCGCCGGGCCCTGGTCACGCTGACAGCGCTGACGTACGCCCCCACCGGTGGCATCGTCGCAGCGCCCACCACCTCCCTGCCCGAACAGTTGGGCGGCCCTCGGAACTGGGACTACCGGTATTGCTGGCTGCGCGATGCCGCCTTCACCCTGCAAGCGCTACTGGGCACCGGGTTCGTCGACGAGGCGCGGGCGTGGCGGGAGTGGCTGGTGCGCGCGGTCGCGGGCGATCCGGGCGAATTGCAGATCATGTACGGCCTGGACGGGAGGCGGCGGCTGCCCGAGCAGACGCTGCCCTGGCTGTCCGGGTACGAAGGCGCCGCACCGGTACGGATCGGCAATGCCGCGGTACGGCAGGTGCAGTTGGACGTCTGGGGCGAGGTTCTGGATGGGCTGCACCTGGCCCGGGAAGCCGGGCTACCCGCCTCCGATGCTGCCTGGGATGTGCAGAAAGCGCTCCTGGAGTATCTGGAGGGCCACTGGGCCGATCCGGACAACAGTCTCTGGGAGATGCGTGGTCCCCGGCGGCATTTCGTGCACTCCAAGGTGATGGCCTGGGCCGGACTGGACCGCGCGGTGCATACCGTCGCCGCCCACGGCCTGGATGGCCCGGTCGACCGGTGGAAGGATGCGCGCGACCGGATTCATCACGAGGTGTGCGCGCGTGGGTTCGATGCGGAACGCAACACCTTCACCCAGTTCTACGGCTCGCGCGGACTGGACGCGGCGCTGCTGCTGCTCCCCCGGGTCGGGTTCCTGCCCTGGGACGATCCGCGGATGCACGGCACCGTGGACGCGGTGCGGAAAGGGCTGTGCGAGGACGGTTTCGTCCGGCGCTACGACCCCGACATCGACCGGGTGGACGGACTGCCCGGCGGCGAGGGAACCTTCCTGGCCTGTAGCTTCTGGCTGGCCGACGCCCTGCACGGCACCGGCCGCACCGACGAGGCGCGCGCCCTGTTCGCCCGCCTGCTCGACCTGCGCAACGACGTCGGCCTGCTCAGTGAGGAATACGATCCGGCCACCGGCCGCCACCTGGGCAACACCCCGCAGGCATTCAGCATGGTGGGCCTGGTGAACACCGCCCGCGAACTCACCGGCTCCGCGGTGGAAACCTCGGCCGGACAGCGCGAACAGCATCTCGGCGACCGGTCGGGGTTCCCGGCCTGAACGTTGCGGACCCGTTCGCCCGGACTGTTCGCCGCGCGCGGTGTTCCACGCGAACCGCTCAGGGCCGCATTTCCTGGGCCTTGGTCTTCGCACCCTGCCACATCAGGTGCCACGCTCCCGGATCGCCGCGCAGGATGGCCGCGGCCGTATCCTTCATCTGCTCGAAGCTCGCGTGCGGCGGAATGGGCGGCACCTCCGGATCACACCGCACGTCGATCACGGTGGGACCGTCGGCGGCCAAGGCGCGCTCCCAGGCTCCGGCGATGTCGGCGGGATCGTCCACCGCGATCGCACCGAGTCCCATGCAGCGAGCCAGGTCGGCATACGACACATCCGGAATAGTCTGGGACTCCTCGAATTTCGGCGCGCCGCCCATAGCGCGCAGCTCCCAGGTGACCTGGTTGAGGTCGTTGTTGTGGAAGACGCAGACGACCAGGCGGGGATCCGACCACTCCGACCGGTAGCGGGCGATGGTCAGCAATTCGGCCAGTCCGTTCATCTGCATGGCACCGTCGCCCACCAGCGCGACCACCGGGCGGTCCGGATGGGCGAATTTCGCGCCGATGGCGTAGGGCACCCCCGAGCCCATGGTGGCCAGGGTGCCCGACAGCGAACCGCGCATCTGCCCGCGGAAGCGCAGACAGCGGGCATACCAGTTGGTGGACGATCCCGAATCCGAGGTGACGATGGCATTGTCCGGAACACATTGCGACAGTTCCCATACCACGCGCATGGGATTCACCGGTTTGGCCTCGAGCATGGACTGCTGCTCGACGGTGCGCCACCAGTCCGAGACATTGTTCTCCACGGTCTCGCGCCAGGAGCGGTCCTCCTGCCGGCGCAACAATGGGATCAGCTCCCGCAGTGTCGATTTCGCATCACCGACCAGATTCACCTCGGTCGGGTAGCGCATCCCGATGAGGGTGCCGTCCAAATCGATCTGTACCCCGCGGGCCTGATCGAAGTCCGGCATGAACTGGGTGTAGGGGAAGTTCGAGCCGATGATGAGCAGGGTGTCGCAGTCGCGCATCAGCTCGTAGCTCGGCCTGCTGCCCAGCAAGCCGATCGGACCGGTCACGAACGACAGATCATCGGGCAGCACATCCTTGCCGAGCAGTGCCTTGGCCACGCCCGCCCCGGTGATATCCGCGACCTCCAACACCTCCGCGGCCGCGTCGCGGGCACCCTGCCCGATCAGCATCGCCACCTTCTCCCCCGAGTTCAGCACCTCGGCGGCACGCTCGATCTCGGCGCGCGCCGGAGTGACGACCGTGGGCAACCGCCCCGGCGGGCTCGACGGCACATGCTTGAACTCGTGCTGCGGCGGCTCGTAGGACTCCTCCTGCAAATCGGCGGGAATGATCACCGCGGTCGGGGCGCGCCGGGTGAGCGCGGTACGGAAGGCACGGTCGAGGGCATTGGGCAGCTGGCTGGACACATTCACCTCGACCAGATACTCCGAGGCCACATCCTTGAACAGCGATTGCAGGTCCACTTCTTGCTGGTAGCTGCCACCCATGGCGCTGCGCGCGGTCTGTCCGACGATGGCGACCACCGGCACATGATCGAGTTTGGCGTCGTAGAGGCCGTTGAGCAGATGGATCGCGCCGGGGCCGGAGGTTGCCAGGCACACCCCCACCCGGCCGCTGAACTTCGCGTAGCCGGTGGCCTCGAAGGCCGACATCTCCTCGTGCCGGGCCTGTACGAACTTCGGCTCGTTCTCGGCCCGGCCGAAGGCGGCGACCAGGCCGTTGATGCCGTCGCCCGGGTAACTGAACACGGTCTCGACACCCCATTGCCGCAACCGCTGTAGCACGTAATCCGATACGTCCATGGGCATGACTCCTCCTCGTCGTCGTGAATCCCGCCGCTGTCGCCGTGCTACCCGCTCCGGGGACGATCAATCGCCCGGCGGCCGATCCGGTGCCGTGTGCGGCGCGGCCCAGCGGGTAACCGGGCCGCGTGGAGCAGTCACGGGAGGAGGGTGTCGCATGACACGGATGGACGACAGCGGCGTCGAGCGCGCGGACGACCGGTCCGAATCACCTCGGATCGACACGCGGACGCTGGAGCGGGAGTTGCGGATGGCCGTCCGGGGCGAGGTGCGCTTCGACTCCGGAACTCGGGCGACCTACGCCACCGATGCCTCGAACTACCGGCAGGTGCCGCTGGGAGTGGTGCTGCCGCGCACGCCCGAGGACGCCGAAGCCGCGGTCGCGGTGTGTCGCGCGCACGACGCGCCGGTGCTGTCGCGCGGTGGCGGCACCAGCCTGGCCGGCCAATGCTGCAACAGCGGGGTCGTGCTGGACTGGAGCAAATTCTGCGACCGGGTGGTCTCGGTGGACCGCGACGCGCGCACCGCCATCGTCGAGCCGGGTATCGCCCTGGACGAGCTCAACGACCGGCTGGCCGACACCGGACTGATGGTGGGTCCGCGCCCGTCCACGCATGACAGCTGCACCATCGGCGGCATGATCGGCAACAACTCCTGCGGCTCCACCGCGCAGGAGTACGGCAAGATGGCCGATTCGGTGCGTCGGCTGGAGGTGCTCACCTACGCCGGAACCCGTGCCTGGGTGGGAGCGGCCGCCGACGACGCGCAGGCGGCCCTGATCGAGCGCGGTGGGGAGCTGGGCGAGATCGTGCGACGACTGCGCGATCTGCGCGACCGCTACGCCGACGAGATCCGGTCCCGCTTTCCCGATATTCCGCGCCGGGTCTCCGGGTACAACCTCGACGCGCTGCTGCCGGAGCGGGACTTCCATCTGGCACGGCTGCTGGTGGGCAGTGAGAGCACCCTGGTGACGGTGTTGCGGGCCGAGATCGAACTGGTGCCCAGGCCGGGGGCCGTCACACTCGCCGTCCTGGGCTACCCCGATATCGCCACCGCCGCGGACGCGGTGCCGCGGATCCTGCCGTACGAACCGTCCGCGCTCGAGGCCATCGACCATCGGCTGGTGGAGCTGGAACGCACCCGCGCCCTGGCCACTGCGGCCGCCCGCCAATTGCCCGAGGGCCGGGGCTGGCTCATGGTGCAATTCCACGGGGAGGATCAGGAGGCGGCGGATCGCAAGGCGCACACCATGATGCGGGAGGTGTGCGACCGCACCGGGGCCACCGGCGTGCTGCTCGACGATCCGCGACGCCAGGCCGAGGTCTGGGCGGCCCGCGAGGCCGGGCTCGGAGCCACCGCGTATCCGCCCGACGGACCGGAAACCCACGAGGGCTGGGAGGACGCCGCGGTACCGCCCGACCGGCTCGGCGACTACCTGCGCGACTTCGAGAAACTGCTGGACGAGTTCGGCTACCAATCCGCCTCGCTGTACGGCCATTTCGGTCACGGCTGCGTGCACACCCGCATTCCCTTCGATCTGCGCACCGCCGACGGCATCGCGCGGTACCGCCGGTTCGTGGCGCGCGCGGCGCGGCTGGTGACCGAGTACGGCGGCTCGCTGTCCGGTGAGCACGGCGACGGCCAGTCGCGCGGTGAACTGCTGCCGATCATGTTCGGCGACCGGGTGGTTCGTGCGTTCACCGAACTCAAGGACATCTTCGATCCTCGCGACCGCATGAACCCCGGTAAGGTCGCCCGGCCCCACCGCCTCGACCAGAATCTGCGCCAGGGCGTGGACTACCGGCCCTGGGAACCGGAGACCCACTTCGCCTTCCCACACGACGACCACCGCTTCAGCGTGGCCGCGGGCCGCTGTGTGGGAGTCGGGAAATGCCGCGGCCACCAAGGCGGAGTGATGTGCCCCAGCTACCGGGTGACCCGCGAGGAGGAGCACTCCACGCGCGGGCGGGCGCGGCTGCTGTTCGAAATGCTCAACGGCGACGTGATCACCGACGGCTGGCGCTCCGAGGAGGTGCACGACGCGCTCGATCTGTGCCTGGCCTGCAAGGGATGTCGCAGTGACTGCCCGGTCGACGTCGATATGGCGACCTACAAGGCCGAATTCCTGTCCCACTACCACCACAACCGGATTCGGCCCATGGCGCACTATTCGATGGGCTGGATACCGCTGTGGGCGCGGCTGGCCACCAGCATGAGCGGATTCGCCAATGCGGTGGTGCAGTCGCGCACGCTGGGACAGCTGGTGAAGCGCGCCGGGGGCATGGCCCCGGCGCGCGCCATGCCCCGTTTCGCCGATACCCGCTTCACCACGATATTCCCTGAGCTGCACCAGGATTCGACGGGCACGCGCGGCACCGTACTGCTGTGGCCCGACACCTTCACCAACAACTTCGAACCCGAGGTGGCCCGCGCCGCGGTCCGGGTCCTGAACGCGGCCGGTTTCACCGTCCGGGTGCCCACCCGCGCCGTGTGCTGCGGCCTGACCTGGATCTCCACCGGCCAGCTGCCCACCGCCAAACGTATTCTGCGCCGCACACTGCGGACGCTGCGTCCCGAACTGCGGCTGAGCACGCCGGTGGTGGTGCTGGAACCCAGCTGTGCCGCCGTCTTCCGCTCCGACCTGCCCGAGCTGCTGCACGGCGACGAGGACGCCCACCGGCTGGCCGAGCAGACCCGCACCCTCGCCGAACTGCTCGCCGAACGCGCCCCCGAGTGGCAACCACCCCGGCTGGACTCGCACGCCGTGGTCCAGCCCCACTGCCACCACCACGCCATCCTCGGATTCGACCCCGACCGCGACCTCCTCTCCCGCACCGGTCTCGACGCCGACGTTCTCGACGCCGGATGCTGCGGCCTGGCGGGCAGTTTCGGCTTCGAACGCGGCCACTACGACGTCTCCGTGGCCTGCGCCGAGGACAAACTCATGCCCGCCATCCGCGCCCAGCCTCCCGGCACCCTCATCACCGCCGACGGCTTCAGCTGCCGCACCCAGATCCGCGAACTGGCCCCGGATACCGCGCCCGTGCACTCCGCACAGCTGCTGGCCCGCGGCCTCGACCGGTCGAGCACCGCGCACGCACCGGACCGGGATACCGGTCCCGTCGTGCCGTAACCGAGAACAAGCTGGTGGGGGCGTTTGCCGGGCGATCCGGCGGGCATGTCCGGAACAGGACACCGCTCAGCGTCGACGCGTCCGGGGCGTGATCCGGTGTTTGGTTCACCGGGCGCACGCCGGGCCGGAAAGGAGCACAGTCATGGCCGAGCAGCGGCTACCCACGCTCATCGATCTGGACGACACCGATCTGACCCTGCGAAACCCGTCCTACGACATCAGGAACCGCACCGTCGTCGATCCGGAGGAGAACGAGGTCGGGGAGGTCGACGGGCTCATCATCGACGAGAACGAGCGACGGGTGCGGTTCATTCGGATCGCATCCGGCGGGGTGCTCGGGTTCGGGCAGACCAAGCGGCTGGTGCCGGTGGAGGCGATCGTCGGGATCGAGGGGAAGTCGGTGCACATCGACCGCACCAGACAGCAGGTCACCGACAGCCAGCCCTACGATCCGCCGCTCGTCGACGCACCCACGTTCTACGAGGCGCTGTACGGACAGTACGGGTACACACCGTTCTGGGCGGCGGGGATGGGGCGCTACCCCACCCCGTGACCCGCGCCGCGCCCACCGCTCACGCGGCGGTCGTCGCGGCCACGATCGCGTCGACGGGATGCGCGGCCCGACGGTGCCGGGCGGTTCTTCGGCCGAATTCAGCTGTACGCCACGCTCATCGCGGCCGGTGCCACCGCTTCGGGTCGCCGCACCGGCGCGTCGTGCGCGGCGGTGGGTTGCGCGGCGGGCGACTGCGCCTGCGCCAGTTCCGCCTGGAGTTCGTGGATGAGACCGGCGGCAATGGCCTGGTTGGGGTGGTCGTCGTGCAGGGCTCGTTCGCAGCGCAGCGCGAGGTCGCGGCGGTCGGTGCCGGGCAGTTCGAGCGGCTGCAACACCACCTCGGCCACGACACCCCGCGAGCGCAGCACCCGGCGAATGGAATCCATCAGGGTGTCGGTGCCGACGAAACCCGGGACCGTGGAGAGTTCACCCGCGCGGTCCAGATAGCGCACGCGAATCGGCTGCACGGGCACCTCGGCGTCGACGGCGGCCTGGAACAGCGCGGGGCGCATGCGACCGCGCCCGCGACCGCACCAGGTGGTGCCCTCGGGGAAAACACCCACGCGCTCACCGGATTTCAGGCGCTCCACCATGGTCTTCACCACGGCGGGCAGGGTGCGTAGATTCTCGCGCTCGATGGGGATGACGCGCACCAGGCGGGCCACATCGCCGAGCAGCGGCCAGTTCACCAGATCCGCGCGGGCCACGAAACCCATGGGCTGTACGGCGCTCAGCACCACGATATCGGTCCAGCCCACATGGTCGGCGACCACCAGCAGACCGCGGCCGACGTGGCCGTCCTCGATCCGGGTCGCGGTATCGGTGCGCGGCGCCCCGGTGACGGCGTCGTACTCGACGCGCACCGGGCCGTCGCCGCGCCGGTCCACGACGCGGACGCGAATGCCGCAGCACGACAGCAGGGTTCGCGCGTAACCGCGCTGCACGGCGGGTCGCCAGCGGCGCGGGGTGGCCAGATAGGCGGCGGGGAAGGTGGACAGCACGGCCGCGAAGGACAGAATGCGTCCGGCGACCCGCAGGGTTCCGGACTCAGCGGTGGCCTCGACGCAGTCGGGACCGCAGGGGCTCGACGGCATCCAGGCGTGCACGGGCGCGGCGGGCGGGCACGACAGCGGTGCCGAACCCGGGGACAGGAAGGCGGGCATCATGGCGGATCACCGGGCATCGAACGTGGCCGCGGCGCTGCGCAACCGGTCCAGGTAGCGGGTGTTCACGGTGGCGAAGCCGAGCAGCGCCACGAAGTCGGCGACACCGAAATCGGGGTCGTGGGCGGGCTCACCGCAGATCTGCGCGCCCAGGCGCAGATACCCGTTGAGCAGCGGCGGCACCTTCGCGCGGGCGGGCGGTTCCAGCTCGTCGAGGGTGCGGCCGTCCACCTCCACCGGGCGGTACGGGTGCACGAAGCGCTCCGGCGTCACCGCGTGGCGGGCGAGCAGCATGTCCCGCACCCCGCGCACGTTCACCCCGGGCTCGTCCTCGGGCGCCAGCCGCATGGGCACCGAGACGCAGCCCATCACCCAGTCGTAGCCGGTGATCTCGATGTAGTGCAGGATGCCCGCCCACATGAGGCTGAGCACCGAACCGTTGCGGTGTTCGGGCATCACGCACGCGCGGCCCATCTCGACGATCCGCTGCCCTTCCGGATCCAGTCCGGTGAGGTCGAATTCGGTGGCGGTGTAGTAGCCGCCGGCGGCGGACACCTTGTGCGGCGGCAGCATTCGGTAGCAGCCCACGAACTCGTCGGTGTGGTTGTCCCGGACCAGCAGGTGATCGCAGTGCTCGTCGAAACGGTCGTGGTCGCGACCGGTACCGTCGTCGGCGATGGTGAAACCGGGCTCGTCGGCGAAGACCCGGTAGCGCAGCCGCTGGGCCACCTCGCGGTGGGCCGCATCGGATTCGACGACCAGGGAGTACCGGGCACGACCCGGGGAGCGGATCGGTTCCGGGGTGGAACATGGCGCGGCGGAGAGCAGGGCGGGAGTCGACGCTGCCTTGGTGGTCATAACGACGATCAAGCCAGGCGCACACTGCGTCGGAGCAACCTGTGGATGGCGAGCCGATGCCAGTCGAGTGAACGTGATCTGGCCCGCACGCGGAGTTCATCGGACGGTCGCTGACCGTTCCCTACCAGGACAAACGCTGGTTTCCCAGGTCGCGATCCGGGTGCGGCGGGACTACGCTTTCGCAATCGAACATACGCCGACCGCCCGGTGACGAACGCCGGGCGGTCGGGTCTGCCGCGCGGTCAGGCCGCGCGTCGGTATTCCGAGATCTCCGGCGCGGCGGGCTTTTCCACCTCGTCGAAGCCGGGCCGCCCGGTACCGATGAAGGCCACCAGCCACGAGAAGACCGCGGCGAAGCGGTTGCGGAAGCCGACCAGGTAGAACAGATGCACCGCCAGCCAGGCGACCCAGGCGACGGTGCCGGTGAACTTGATCTTATCGTTGACCTTGGTGACCGCGCTGAACCGGCTGATCACCGCCATGCTGCCCTTGTCCCAGTACACGAACGGGGTGGCGACCTGCTTCTTGCGGCGGATGATGTCCGCGACGTGGCGACCCTCCTGCATGGCCACCGGCGACTGGCCCGGGTAGCCGTTGAGCGAGGTCATATCGCCGATGGCGTAGATGTCGGCGTGGCCGCCCACGGTGAGGTCGGGATTGACCAATAGTCTTCCGGCACGGTCGGTTTCGCAGCCGGTGGCCTCGGCCAGCAGGCGCGCGAAGCCGCCCGCCTGCACACCGGCCGACCACACCACGGTCTCGGCGGCGATGCCACGCTCCACGCCGTCCTTGCTCTTGACGGTCACCTTGCCGAGTTCGATATCGGTCACGAAGGTGTCCAGCAGCACCTCGACGCCGCTGTCGGCGAGCGAGCGCTTCGCGTATTCCGACAGATTGCCGCCGAAGGGCGGCAGCACCGCACCGGCGCCCTCGACCAGGGTGACCGACACCTCCTGGCGGTAGTGCCGCTTCGACAGCTCCTTCAGCTGGCCCGCGACCTCGACGCCGGTCGCGCCCGCGCCCACCACCACGAAGCTCAGCAGGCGTTCACGGGTGGCCGGATCGGCGTTCTCGGCCATCGCGAAGACATGCTCGATCTGGGCGCGCAGGCGCTTGGCATCGTCGATGGTCTTGAGCGAGAAGGTCTTGTCGGCGAAATCGTCACGGCCGAAGTAGGACTGGCTGGCACCGGTCGCCGCGATGAGCTTGTTGTAGCGGATGCGCCGCAGGCCCTCGGGCGTCTCGTAGGTGAGGACGGCGTCCTCGGCGTCGATTCCGACGACCGTGCCCAGCCTGGCCTCACCGTGCTTGTGGTGACGAATGATGTTCTTGATGGGTGGCGCGATCTCATCGGAGGCCAGCACACCCGTCGCTACCTGGTAGAGCAGCGGCTGGAACAGATGCTCCGGAGTGGCCGAGATGAGAACGTAATCGATCCCCGACTTGTTCAACTGCTTGGCGGCGGCCAAGCCACCGAAGCCCGATCCGACGATGACGACATCAGTGGCTTCGATCCCCGAATCCAAGTACTGCATGACAGCTCCCTTCTGTCATGACTAACCGTGATTCGGAACGTGATTGTTCCAGGGGTCAGGGCGCATAATGTAGATGACTCTTATCTAGGTTGATCATGAATGGAGATCATCGAGTGGAGCTGCGACAGCTGGCGTACTTCGTCGCCGTCTGCGAGGAGCTGAGTTTCAGCCGCGCGGCGACGCGCTGCTTCATCTCCCAGTCGGCCATCAGCCACCAGATCGCTCGACTCGAGCGTGACCTCGGCGTGACCCTCTTCGAACGCTCGACCCGCTCGGTGGTGCCCACCGACGCGACCACCCGGCTACTTCCTCTTGCAAAACAAATGTTGAGTCTGGAATCGGCCATTCGCGCAGCTGTACGGGCTTCCGGGCCACGCATTCGCTTGGCGGCGAACATGTCTTTCGCAACAAGATCACTGTCTGCCATCGCGGGAGCACGCGCCGCGCATCCGGGGGCCGAGATCGAGTTCGTCATCAAACCGTTCCGGCAGCGCATCCAGGCGGTGGCGGACGGGGACTGCGATCTCGCGCTCATTCGCGGCAGTGTGGATCAGCCCGGCCTGACCGTGGAGAAGCTGTGGGTGGAGGACCTGGTCATCGCCACCTCCACCGCCCACCCGCTGGCCGGACGTGCGGATGTCACCTTCGCCGAGCTCGGCTCGTACCCGCTGCTGCTGCCGCCGGAATCCGAGCAGGTGCTGCTGCACAATGTGGTGCGCGCCGCCTTCGCCGACCTGCCCACCGGACCGGCCTACGGACCGCCCATCCCACCGGACCACACGGCCACCATGGAACTCATCAACCGTCCCGACGCCTGGACCGTGCTGTACGCGGACAGTCAGACCGAGGGCATCGCCACGCTGCGACTGGCGGGACGGCCACTGCGGGTGCCGGTCTCGGCGGTCACCCGCAGCGATGTGCGCCGCTCCCCCATTCTGACCACCCTGCTGGCGGCCCTGCACAGCGCCTGACCGCACCCGGTCGGGTCAGCGGTCGGGTCCCTGAGCCGCGTCAGTGGTGGAGTGCCCGCGCCACGGCCAGGTGCAGGCGCAGATCGTCGGGCTCCTCGTCCTCGACCGCCCAGACGATCTCCTCCATGGCGCGCATGAACGCCCAGCCGCGGGCGCGTTCCGGGTCGATGTCCAGGCCCGCCGCCGTGCGCGCGACGACCTCGCGGGCGTGCGCGGGGGTGGGGTCGCTCTGCACCTGGATCATGATCAGGAAGCCCGCGTCGAAGGCGGCCTCGCCGAGGTATGCCTTGGGGTCGATGAGCAGCCAGGGTTCGCGTTCGGCCGCCACGATATTGCCGAGGTGGGTGTCGCGGTTGACCACCAGCAGCGGGCCGTGCGGGACCGCCAGGTGTTCGCACCAGTCCAGTGCCGACCGCCGCAGCGGTGCCGGAATCACCTGCGCCACCTCGGGTTCGGGGTCGGTGAACAGCTCGACCCATTCCTTCACCATGCCGGTGGCCTCGGGGAGGGGCGGGAAGTGATCGGGAATGCCGGTGGGCGCGCGGCGCAGTCCCCGGTACAGCGCGCAGGCCAGGTCGATCTTGTCGACGTGCTCCGGTTCGCCCTCGAGACTCGGGAAACCCGGTTGTTCCAGCAGCGGCGTGCCGGGGCGAGCCCATTCCAACAGCATGGCACCGGAATTCGGATCGAACTCGTAGAGCCGCACCGCGCCGTCACCCCGATAGCAGTGCAGTCCGGCGGCTTCGCCGATGTTCTCCGGATCGACCACCGGAATCTTGAGCACCGCCACACTGGCGTCGGCGCGGCGCACCGGCGCGACCCACGAGTGGGTGCCGCCGCCGAAGGCATCGCCGATCACCTCCAGTTCCCATGCGGCACAGCGTTCTTCGATCACCGTGGGCAGATCCGCCAACCAGCGTTCTCCGCGTTCTTCGAAGATCTCACGGATGTTCTCGGCGACATCGTCGGGCACAGTCACCCCGTCAGCCTCTCATTGCATCGGCGCGGACCGGCCATTCGACCTACGCTGGCTTCGTGAGCTCCGAGAATCTGCGGGCGTCCGACGCGGACCGCGAGAAGATCGTCAACCGGCTGCGGCTTGCCATGGACGAGGGCCGCCTCAGCCTCCACGAGTTCGACGAACGCCTGCAACAAGTCTACGCCGCCAAGACGCACGGCGACCTGGTCCCGCTGACCTCGGACCTGCCCGCACAGCGACCCGAATGCGGCACCCGCCCGGCCGATACCGGCATCCCCACCTGGATCAAGATCATGTGGACGCCCTGGGTCTTCGTGAACCTGCTGTGCGTGGTGATCTGGCTGGCGACCGGCCTGGGCTACTTCTGGCCCTTCTGGGTGATGGCCCCCTGGGGCCTGGCCCTGCTCATCCCCACCACCATCGGCATCATCACGGCCCGCGACCAGCGCCGCCGCGCGCGATAGCCACGATCCGTCCGATCAGGGAACGTCGATCGGTGTCTCATGCACCGATCGCCACATATGCCGCTGCCCGTCGGTCACCAGCACGGCGGTCACCCACCGCCGCGTCGTCATCTCCCCCACCGTGTTCCCGGCGATGAACCGCACCACCACCAGCCCCGGACGCCGCGCGATCTCCCCTACCTCCGACACCTCGATCCGCAAGCCCGGCTGGGCATTGCGCGCCGACCACAGCCCCGACAGCAGCGTCTCCCGATCCACGAGCTGCCCGGTCGTCACCACCGAGGTGAAGCCCTCGTCCAGCACAGCGGAGATCCGATCGAACACCTTGGGCGGGGCATCGGAACCGAGCCACTCGGCCAAATCCCAGTGCAGCTCCGCGACAACCTCGGAAGGATCGAGACACACTGCCGCCTCGCGGTTCTCAGCGACGACAGCCTCGGCCTTCCTCCGCCGAGGATCGAACAGACCACGCACCATTCCCCCTGAAAGCGCAACTCGCCAAATCAGATCGCTCACGCGACAACTGATTTGGCGAGTAGAGGGTAACTCGTCGGGTACCGGCTGACCCGACGCCGCCGCACCTACGGCGAGTCGGCGACGCGACGGATCACGCCGCCGACCCACCCGCACAATACGCGGAGAGGCGGACCAGCCCTCAGCCCTTGTGGGCCTTCACGGCCTCGGTCAGCTGCGGGGCGACGTTGAACAGGTCGCCGACGATGCCGTAGTCGCTGATCTCGAAGATCGGGGCCTCTTCGTCCTTGTTGACGGCCACGATGGTCTTCGAGGTCTGCATGCCGGCGCGGTGCTGGATGGCACCGGAGATGCCGAGGGCGATGTACAGCTGCGGGGAGACCGTCTTGCCGGTCTGGCCCACCTGGAACTGGCCCGGGTAGTAGCCGGAGTCGACGGCCGCGCGGGACGCGCCGACGGCGGCACCGAGGGCGTCGGCGAGCGGCTCGACGACCTTGCCGAAGTTGTCGGCCGAGCCGACGCCGCGGCCACCGGAGACCACGATGGCGGCCTCGGTGAGCTCCGGACGGTCGCCGCCGACGATCGGCTCGCGAGCGGTGACCTTGACGACGCCCTCTTCCTGCGCGGGCACCTCGACGGCGACCTTCTCACCGGCGCCGTTCTGCGGGGCGGCCTCGATGGCACCCGGGCGCACCGAGATCACCGGCACGTCGCCGGTGGCCTTGGCGTCGACGGTGAACGCGCCACCGAAGATGGAGTGCACGGCCGAGCCGTCACCGTTCACGGCGATGACGTCGACCAGCAGGCCGGAGCCGATGCGGGCGGCGAGGCGGCCCGACACCTCCTTGCCCTCGGCGGTGGCGGCGACCAGGATCGCGGCCGGGGAGGCGGACTCGGACAGTCCGGCCAGCACGTCGACCTTCGGGGTCACCAGGAAGCCCTCGGCGTCGTCGGACTCGGCGACGTAGATCTTCTCGGCGCCGGCGGCGGCCAGGGCGTCACCCAGCTTGTCGGCGGTGCCGGGGGCGGCGACCACGACGGCGGCCGGGGTGCCCAGCGAACGGGCAGCGGTGAGGAGTTCGGTGGTGACCTTCTTGGGGGCACCTTCGGCGTGCTCCACGAGCACGAGTACTTCTGCCATTTGCTTTCTCTCCTGAAGTTCGTAGTGCTCGGGGGGCTGTCAGATGACCTTCTGGCCGACCAGGTAGGTGGCGATCTGGTTGCCGCCCTCGCCCTCGTCGACGATCTTCTCGCCCGCCGTGCGCGGCGGCTTCGGGGTCACACCGGTCACCTGGGTGCCGGCGTTCGCAACGCCCACGGTCTCCGGGTCCACGCCCAGGTCGGCCAGGGTGAAGGTCTGCACTTCCTTCTTCTTGGCGGCCATGATGCCCTTGAAGGACGGGAAGCGCGGCTCGTTGATCTTCTCGTTGACCGAGACGATGGCCGGGAGGCCGGCCTCCAGCCTGAACACGCCCTCGTCGGTCTCGCGCTCGCCGGTGACCTTGTCGCCGTCGACGGTCAGCTTGCGCAGGTGGGTCAGCTGCGGCAGACCCAGGTACTCGGCGACGATGGCCGGGACGGCGCCGGCGCGACCATCGGTGGACTCGTTACCGGCGATGACCAGCTCGACACCCTCGATCTGGCCCAATGCGGCGGCGAGGATGTAAGCGGTCTGCACGGCGTCGGAGCCGTGGATGGCGTCATCCTGGATGTGGATGGCCTTGTCGGCGCCCATGGACAGCGCCTTGCGGATGGCCTCGGTGGCACGCGCGGGACCCGCGGCCAGGACGGTGACCTCGCCGCCCTGCGCCTCCTTGATCAGCAGCGCCTCTTCGACGGCACGCTCGTTGATCTCGTCGAGGATGGCGTCGGCGGCCTCGCGGTCGAGGGTGTAGTCACCGTCGGTCAGCTTGCGCTCGGACCAGGTGTCGGGAACCTGCTTGATCAGTACGACGATGTTCGGCATTGGTCTTCGTCGACCTCCTGTTCTGGTGGCACTGGGGTGTGGCGGTCGCACGACTGCCCACATGTGTAGCTCGGCCAGGACATTACCCTACGTTAAGTTACTCGTGGGTAACTTAGGCTGTGATGTTTTGCATGACCCCCCTCCGACGCCGAGTGTGATACAGGCAACCGCTAACGTCGGACGGGTGAGCGATGCCGTTGTATCCCCCGAAGACCACGCCGATCCCCTGCCGCTGACCGGCGAGCGGACGGTGCCCGGCATCGCCGAGGAGAACTACTGGTTCCGTCGCCACGAAATCGCTTACGCCCGACTGCTGCCGCGCTGCGCCGGAAAGACCGTGCTCGAGGCCGGAAGCGGAGAAGGCTACGGGGCCAACATGATCGCCGATGTGGCCGCGCGTGTCATCGGGCTGGACTACGACGACTCCGCGGTCGCGCACGTGCGGGCCAAATACCCACGGGTGGAGATGATCCAGGGCAATCTGGCCGCACTGCCGCTCGAGGACGCCTCGGTCGATGTGGTGGTGAACTTCCAGGTCATCGAACACCTCTGGGATCAGGCGCAATTCGTGCGCGAATGCCTGCGGGTACTGCGCCCCGGCGGCGAACTGCTGATCAGCACCCCCAACCGCATCACCTTCTCCCCCGGACGCGATACGCCGCTCAATCCTTTCCACACCCGGGAACTCCATGCCGCCGAACTCACCGAACTGCTTGTCGAGGCCGGTTTCCGGGTCGATGTCATGAACGGTGTGTTCCACGGCGCGACGCTGGCCGCGCTGGACGAGAAGTGGGGCGGGTCGATCATCGACGCGCAGATCGAGCGGGCGCTCGCCGGACAGCCGTGGCCCGCGGACCTGGCGGCCGATGTGGCGGCGGTGTCCATCGACGACTTCGATCTGCTCGCCGACTCCGAATCCGATATCGACGCCAGCCTCGACCTGGTCGCCATCGCGGTGAAGCCGTGAGCGCGAAGTCCACGGTTCCGGGCCAGTTCACGCTGGTCCTGCATTCGCATCTGCCCTGGCTGGCCCATCACGGGCGCTGGCCGGTCGGCGAGGAGTGGCTGTACCAGTCCTGGGCCGCCTCCTATCTGCCGGTGGCGCGGGTGTTGCGAAACCTTGCCGCGGAAGGCCGTTCGCATCTGCTGAGCCTGGGCATCACCCCCGTGCTGGCGGCGCAGCTGGACGACCCGCACTGCCTGTCCGGCATGCACCACTGGCTGGGCAACTGGCGGCTGCGTGCCGACGAAGCCGCCATGAATGGGAATACCGCCCTCGGCGCGCACGAACACCGGCTCGCCACGGCGGCGCTCGCGGATTTCGAGACGCGCTGGCGGCACGGGGCGTCGCCGGTGTGGCGCGAACTCATCGACGCCGACGCCATCGAACTGCTGGGCGGGCCGCTGGCCCATCCTTTCCAGCCGCTGCTGGACCAGCGGCTGCGCGCCTATCAGCTCGGCGAGGGTCTCGCCGACGCGCGGCAGCGCTGGGGACATACGCCCGCGGGCATCTGGGCTCCCGAATGCGGATTCACCCCCGGCATGGAGCGGGACTACGCGGCGGCCGGGATCTCGCATTTCCTGTGCGACGGACCGGCGCTGCGCGGTGACACCACCCTCGGGCGGCCGGTGTGGGACTCCGACGTGGTGGTGTTCGGCCGCGATCTGCACGTTTCGTACCGCGTGTGGTCGCCGAAATCCGGCTACCCGGGTCAGCCCTACTACCGTGATTTCCATCACTACGATCACGCCACCGGGCTCAAGCCCGCGCGGGTCACGGGCAAGACCGTGGCCGGGCCGGACAAGGCTCCCTACGATCCGGAACTCGCCGCCGCGGCCGTCGACCGCGATGTGGCGGACTTCGTGGAGACGGTGCGTGAACGCCTGATCGCGGAGTCCGAGCGCATCGGCCGCCCCGCCCTCGTGGTGGCCGCCTTCGACACCGAACTGTTCGGCCACTGGTGGCACGAGGGGCCGCAGTGGCTGGAGAAAGTGCTGCGCGCACTGCCCGAGGCCGGGATCACCGTCGGCACCCTCACCGACGCCCGCGACCGTGGTTACGTGGGCGAACGCGTCGAACTGGCCGACTCGTCGTGGGGTTCGGGCAAGGACTGGCGGGTGTGGGCCGGGGACCAGGTGCGCGATCTGGTCGACCTCAACGCCGAGATCGTGCGGCTGGCCCTGGACACCCTGGACAAGATGCGCACCGATCAGGACGGCCTGCGCGATTCGGTGGCCGATCAACTGCTGCGGGAGGCCGTGCTCACCGTCTCCAGCGACTGGGCGTTCATGGTGTCGAAGGATTCGGCGGCCGGATACGCCCGCGATCGCGCCCATCAGCACGCCCACGCCGTCCGCGAGATCGCGGCCGCCGTTTCGGCCGGGCAACTCGCCAAAGCCGGGCAGTTGGCGGCAGGATGGAGCGCGGCCGACGGACTCTTCCCGGCGCTGGACGCGCGCCGACTCGGCCCCGCCGCCCTAGAAGGACATTGATGAAGATCTTGATGGTGTCGTGGGAGTACCCACCCGTCGTTGTCGGCGGGTTGGGCCGTCACGTCCACCACCTGGCCACCGAACTCGCCGCCGCCGGACACGAGGTGGTGGTGCTGGCCCGTCGGCCCATGGGCACCGACGCGAGTACCCACCCCACCCACTCCTTCGTGGAGGACGGCGTCCTGGTGGTGGCGGTGGCCGAGGATCCGCCGTGCTTCGACTTCGGCGAGGACATGCTGGCCTGGACGCTGGCCATGGGGCACGCCATGGTGCGGGCCGGGGTGGCGCTCACCAAACCCGGGATCGGCGAGGGCTGGGCGCCGGATGTGGTGCACGCCCACGACTGGCTGGTCGCGCATCCGGCCATCGCGCTGGCCGAGTTCTACGATGTGCCACTGGTTTCCACCATTCACGCCACCGAGGCCGGGCGGCACAGCGGCTGGGTGTCGGGCCGGGTCAACCGGCAGGTGCATTCGGTGGAATGGTGGCTGGCGCACGAATCCGACGCGCTCATCACCTGTTCGGCCTCCATGCGGGAGGAGGTGGAGCGCCTCTACAACCCGGAGCGCACCCCGCTCACCGTCATCCGCAACGGTATCGACGTGGGCGCGTGGACTTTCCGGGAACGCGCACCCCGCTCGGGTCCGCCGCGCCTGCTGTACGTCGGCCGCCTGGAATACGAGAAGGGCGTGCAGGACGCCATCGCCGCCCTGCCTCGCATCCGGAAGGCGCATCCCGGAACGACGTTGACCATCGCCGGGGTCGGCACCCAGTTCGACTGGCTGCGCGAGCGTGCCCGGGCGCACCGCGTGGCCCGCGCCGTCAACTTCGCCGGACGGCTGGACCACACCGATCTGCTGGGCTGGCTGCACAGCGCCGACGCCATCGTGCTGCCCAGCCGCTATGAGCCTTTCGGCATCGTGGCGCTGGAGGCGGCCGCCGCCGGCACCCCGCTGGTGACCTCCACCGCGGGCGGCCTCGGCGAACTGGTCACCGACGGCGTCACCGGCGCGTCCTTCGCGCCCGCCGACGTCAACGGCCTGGTAGACGCGGTGGTCTCGGTCCTCGACGACCAGCCCGCCGCCCAGGACCGCGCCTGGGCCGCCCGCGAACGCCTCACCGCCGATTTCGCCTGGGATGTGGTCGCCGCCGAAACCGCCCTGGTCTACCAGGCCGCCAAACGCCGCGTCCGCACCCCACTGTCGCGCCCGGCGATCGTGGAACGCCCCCTCCCGGAACGCGACCCGAACCAGCCGTACTGACTCCGGCGGTGCGCACCGATCGCGCGCACCACGGTTCATCGTCGCGAATAGGTGAGCCCGATCCCGGCGATGAGCAAGGCGAGCCCCACGCCGACAGCCGCGATGAGATTGCCGAAGTAGGCGGCCACGCCGATTCCGACGATCAGTGCCACCGCGAACGCGATCCATTCGACCGCCGTCGGCCGTCGATCCGGTATACGCAACCCCGCACCTCGCTTCCGCTCGGTTTTCGGTCGTCAGTCACTCGACTACCCGGTCCGAGCGGTCCGACACCACATCAGCCGTCGACGGCACCGGCGCGGGCGGCCTCAGCGCACCACACCGGCCGCGCGGGCGGCGGTGAGCCAGGCGGGGAATTCGCCGAGCAGCCGGGCGTAGAGTTCGGCGTCATCGATGCGGTCGATATCGTCGACGGCGAAGAATCCGGCATTGTCGACCAGGCGGCCGTCGAGTTCGTCGAGTGTGCGCAACAGCCCGTAGTTTGCCTGTCCCAGGCCGACGAACTGCCAGAACGCGGGCAGTGCCGCGGCCTCGCGCATCAGGCGCGCGATCCTCGACTTCTCGGAGAAGCCGCCGTCGGTGAAGAACAGCACCAGAGTCGGTGCGTCGCCGGGCCGCAGGGTGGACATGACCTCGCTGATGATCGGGATCTCGTTGTTCGACGCCCCGATCGGCTTGTAGTCGATACCACCGTGGGTGCCGTAGACGTGCAAGTAGGTGTCCGACCACGACTCGGCCTGGTCCACGGTCACATCCGGCAGGCGCAGAAAGGATTTCGCGTACAGGTACGGCTCCAGCACACCGTCGTCGTCGAGCTGGATGGCCACCGGGATCATGCGCCGCACCACACGGTGCACCACCTTGTCACGATAGAGCCGCAGCATGCTGCCGGTCTTGTCGATGACCAGCACCACCCGCGCCCGCTCCGCCGCGGCCTGCTTCACCAGCAGCACCTTGGCCACTTCGCGCTTGCTCAGATCGAGCCGCTGCCGATGCTCGGCCGACAGCCGCGCCTCACCGGGAACCGAGCGCACCACCGGCTGCTCCGCCGGGGGCGCATCGTCCACCGTCACACCGTGATCGGTGACCAGCGCCGCGAACCCGCCCGCGTATCCCTGGCCGACCGCCCGCACCTTCCAGGCCGGGCCACGGCGGTAGAGCTCGACCGCG
The DNA here is from genome assembly GCF_000308635.1 of Nocardia otitidiscaviarum NBRC 14405. Taxonomy (GTDB): domain Bacteria; phylum Actinomycetota; class Actinomycetes; order Mycobacteriales; family Mycobacteriaceae; genus Nocardia; species Nocardia otitidiscaviarum. Next base: position 287,142 of record NZ_BAGD01000097.1, read on the forward strand.
ATCACCACGGATTCAGTGGTCAAACCCTCGATCGCGTACTCGTACAGCGGATTTCCGGTCGTGTCCCGGATGCTTGCCACGGGTGCGCCATGACGCCCGAAGGTATCGTCCGCGTCACCGAGGGTGAGCACCACACGCACGGCGTCCACGTCGGCGGGCACAGCTCCGAGCGCGAACGACAGTTCTCCGCCGGCTTCCGACAGCCGTACGCCGGGTCCGTGTGGCTGGTTGAAGAAGACGAAGTCGTCGTCGGAGCGCACGCGCCGATCACCGGTGAGCAGCAGGGCCGCGATGTCGACCGCGGTATCGGTGCGCACCGCGACCGCCAACTCGGCGACCGGCAGCGCCGCGTTCTGCCCCTTCGTCAGTGCTTGCGCCACAGCCACTCCAGATGTCGGTTCCCGATGAACCCGCGCAGCGTAACCGTCCCCGGCCCGCTATGTCCTGGCAAGCTCCAACCCGGCCGCCGCCCCTGGATCGAGTTCGGTGTGCGGCAGCGGGTTCGCGAGTAGCCAGCGGCGGAAGGATTCGTCGTTGAACTGGTAGTAGCCGCCGCCGGCGCGGAGCAGGCCGGCGCGGTGGGCCCAGTTCAGGAATTCGGTGGGGCGGGCGCTGAACTGGTCGCTGCCGAGTAGGACCAGACAGGCGCAGAGGTAGCGGACGCGGCGGACCACGGTGCTGCCGCCGCCCACCACCAGGGCCGCGACCACCACGGTGAACAGGGCCAGGTGCAGGCCGGAGCCCTGGGTCGCGATCACCCAGGCGAGATAGCCGGTCACCAGCAGGGCCGCGGCGGTCAGCAGCAGCACCCAGCCGGTCCGGCCCCACCGGAACAGCCAGCGGTAGTCGGCGGCGGGGGCGAGGAAGCGGCTCTCCAGGATCGGGCCGAGGAAGGCCAGTAGGGCGGCGAGCAGCGCGGCTATCGGCCAGACTCCCGCCACCCCGGCCATGCCGTGGCCGACCAGCAGGATCACCCGGTCGTGCAGCCAGTGCGTGGGCGCGTCGGCGGCGATGGCGGCGGCCTGGGCCACGGTGACCGCCAGCCCGACCACGAAACCCGTTGCGGCGAACCGCGTCGCACGCTCGACCAGACGGGAGGTGCTGCCCGACCAGCCGCGCGCCGCCACCGCCGCCGCGGCGATGGCGGAGACGGCCAAGCCGATGGCGAGGGTACGGGCCGACTCCATGGGTCGGTAGTTCCACCAGGCGATATCGACCGCCAGGGCCACCACCAACCCGGCGAACAGGGCCGTCGCGCCCACCCGGGCGGGCACGCTCGCCACCGGCGACCACGACTGCCGGGTCCAGGTCGGCGCCGCACTCACCACCCCGCACAGCAGGGCCAGCGGGATCAGCAGCGGATCGAGTTCGAAAGCCGGTGCCGCGCACGACCATCCGAACAGGCCGAACAGGCCCGCACCGGAGGAGGTGGGCAGGCAGGCGTAGCGCGTGGTCAGGATGCCGTAGGCGTAGCCGAGCAGAACGAAGCCGAGGACCGCGGCGAGCGTGGCGTGCAGCAGGCGCGACCGCCTGCCGACCAGCTCCCAGATATCGTCACGGCCGAATACGGTGTCGAGCCGACCGGAGCGCGGTCGCGTGCCCAGGTAGCGCGCGAGGCTGTGCAGCCAACGATGCACGTGCGCTTCGGAATAGGCATTGTCACCACCCGCGCGCGCGGTGGTGTCGACCGCCGCGCCCAGCACCGCGGAATGCAGCAGCGACGACACCTCGGCCTCGCTGCCCGCACAGGCCAGCCGCACGATGTCGTCGGCATCGGTGCGCCGCAGGTAGCTGACGGCGAGGGTGAAACGCAGTGGGGTGCGCAGGGATCGGGCCAGCGGGCCGTCCGGGCTCTCCACCAGCCGCCACACCACCGGCTTCCAGGTATCGCTGTCGTAGCTGGGATCGACCCGCATCTCGTTGAGCCGCTCCAGCACCGTCTGGGTGCCGATGGGCTGGAGTTCGATCACCGTCGCCGCACTCAGCGCCGCGCGGTCGGCGCGCAGCCGCTGATAGACGTCGGCGTCGCAGCCGAGCACCACCGGGCGGTCCGTCCATTCGTCGCCGTCGAGCTGTTCGATCGCGCGGCGCAGCCGAATCGGTTCGCGCCCCGGCACATCCATGGCGTCGGCGCGTTCCAGCAGCGGCAGGATCGCACCGCCCTCCACCAGTCGCCGCACCACCATCGTACGCAGTCCGTAGTCGCGGGCGATGCGCTCGGCGAGCCAGCCGGTCAGGCTGCGCGTCAACGGGTTCCAGGTGGAGGCGTCCACCCGCACCGGGATCGGACCGCGGTCCGCGACCGGAAGGCCGTCGCGTTCGGCGTGCAGGGCGAGTAGCAGACCGAGCAGGGTGACGGCCTTGCCCGCGCCCGGCTCACCCAGAATCACCAGGCGGCCACCGGTGCGCCGCGGATAGTATTCGCCGATGCGCCGCACGGTGCGAATGGCCGGATCCTCGTATTCGGCTTCGGGAGCCCAACTTTCGAAGCGAATTCGGTCATACTCGACACTTCGGTCGAATTCGGCGCGCGACATCCAGAGCAGGGTCAGATTCTCCTGTTCCCGCTCTCGCACCGCTCGGGCCAGGTCCTCGGCCCAGCGAACCAACAAGGATCTACCCCCTTGCTCGAACGATCACCCCTACGCACGCCGCACTGCTGCGCGACAGCATGCCATATATTCCCCCGGCACAGCAGCAGGGTTGCGTTGTAAATCAACCCTTTTCGAATTGGTCAGGAATCCATTTTCTTCAGCACGCGCTGCACCGTGAGAAATGTGCGCGTGGTGACATCCTTGCCGTACTGCCGCTCCAGCCACGCCATGAACCCGGCGCCGTTCGGCGCGCTGTTGTCCACCACCCACAGCACCGCCCGCGCCGCCGCATCGTAGCCGACGACCCGGACGGTCGCGTCGAGATCACCGGGCGCAGGCGGCGGCGGGGTGTCGCCGCGTAGGAAGGTGACGGTCAGATAGGTCTCGCGACAGTGTGTCAGTCCCTCGAAGGGATCGGCGTCGACCAGCCTCCGCAATTCCCCGTACTCGCGCAGCAGGGTGCCGCCACCGATGCCGAGCTCATCGCGCAACGCCTCCTGGATGCGGGATTCCAGGGCGGCCACATCGGTCTCCGCACTGCGAAAGACGATATTGCCGCTGGAGAGCACCGAGGCGACACCCTCGAAACCGAGACCCTCGAACACCCCGCGCAACTTCTCATTGCGCATATTCGGGTTGCTCGGCATGATCCCGCGCAGGAAGGCGGCATAGCGATTCATGCCGCCGAACCTACCGGGGCGCACCGACACTCAGGAGGCGGCGACGCCGTTCTTCTTGCGCTCGATATCGGCCAGCGCGGCCAGTTGCGCGGCGCGGGCATCGGCGGCGGCGTCCCACGCCTCCTTGCGGTTCTTGACCGCCCTGGCGGGCGCGCCCACGGCAATGCTGTAGTCCGGGATATCACCCTTGACCACGGCGTGCGCGCCCAGCACACAGCCGCGGCCCACCCGGGTCTCGCGCAGCACGGTGACCTTGGCGGCGATCCAGGTGTCGGGGCCGATGCGGACCGGGCTCTTCACGATGCCCTGGTCCTTGATGGGCATGCCGATATCGTCCATGCGGTGGTCGAAGTCGCAGATGTAGCACCAGTCCGCGACCAGGGTGGATTCGCCGATCTCGATATCCAGGTAGGTGTTGACGACATTGTCCTTGCCGAACACCACCTTGTCGCCGATGCGCAGCGAACCCTCGTGGCAGCGCAGCGCGTTGCCGTCCCCGATATGCACCCAGCGGCCGATCTCCATGCGGCCCAGCTCCGGCGTCGCGTGGATTTCCACATTGCGGCCGAGAAACACCATTCCGCGCAACACGATGTGCGGATTGGCCAGCTTGAACTTGAACAGGCGGTAGTACCGCACCAGATACCAGGGCGTGTACGCGCGATTGGCGAGCACCCACTTGAGCGATGCCAAGGTCAGAAAACGCGCCTGCTCCGGATCCCGGCGCCGCGACCCCCGCCACCGCGAGCGCAACGGTGCGCCCCACATGCTCGTCACGAACTGCTCCTGTGTTTCCTGGCGCCGCCTGTAATCGGCAGCTGGGTCGTTTAGACGAGGGTATCGGTCCCCGCCGATGGGCGCGAAAGTAGGCTGTGCTCCGGCTGCATCAGCCCCGACGAAGAACCCGGAGTTTCGGTACTGGCAGAAGGGACACCAGCAGGTGCGAAGCGGCAGGCGGCACACCGGACGCAGTGAGCGACACCTACGCCCCGACCGGACCCGACAGCGCGTCGCGCCCTGGCGCGCGGCGGTGACGCTCGGCGTCACCGGACTGTTCGCCCTCACCGCCTGCGGTACCGATGTCGACGACATCACCGCGGGGCCGGGCAAGGGCTGGCCGGTCGCCTTCCACGACGCCCGCAACAGCGGCACCACCCCCGTCACCGGATCGCGGGCGCTGGGGCTGGACTGGACACGCCCCGTGGGTGGACCGATCGCCGCACCCGTCACCGTGGGGCCGGACGGACAGCTGTTCGTCACCACCCGCACCGACTCCCCCTGCACGCTGTTCTCCTTCCAGATGGGCACCGGGCGCAAACGCTTCTGCAATCCCCTGGGCCCCAGCGCGATCGCGGCCGCGAGCGCGGTGGACGGCGGCACCAACATCTATGTCGGCGACGACGGCGGCATGAACTCCTTCAACGCGCTGGGCCAGCCGCGCTGGCGCACGCCGGTCGCCGGGGTGCCGGTATCGGTGCAGTTCACCGGCGACAGCAATGTGCTGTCGGTGACCCAGAGCGGCCAGGTCGACGTGCTCAGCCGCCAGACCGGCGAGCGCGTGGTCTCCACCTATCAGCTGCTGGGCGAGCCCGACCCGCTGGAGAATCCGGGCCTGAACCGCCCGCCGGACGGGCAGGGCCTCGAGGACTGCGCCACGGGCGGCCCTCAGTGCCCGGTGGCGAACGTGTCGGCTGTGGACCGGGAGACCGGACGCTTCTACGCGACCGTGTGGCGCCCCGGCGAGGGCACCGCCGAACTCGTGGCACTGACCTACGGTGACAAGGCGGTGCGCGAGGACTGGCGGGCGGCCATGCTCACCGGCGGCAGCGCCACCAGCCCGGCGCTGTCCGCCGACGGCTCCACCGTCTACGTGGGCGACAACTCCGGCCGACTGATCGCCGTCGACACCGCCGACGGCCGCACCGTATGGTCACGGGACGTGGGATTCCCGCTGCGCGGGTCGATCTCCGTCGCGGACGGCCTACTGGTGCCGTCCGGCGACGACGGCCATCTGATGGCGGTGCGCGACAACGGCGACAGCTCCGAGATCGCCTGGGAGCGCAAGGATCTGGCACTGCGCGGGCGGCCGGTGCAGACCGCGGGCGGTACCGGCTACGCGGTGTCCACCCTCGGCGGGGCACTGACCCTGATCACCTTCGACACCGAGACCGGCGGGACCGTCGACTCCGACGAGCTGCCCGGGGCACAGGGAACCACGGAGAGCATCTCGGTGGGCGCGGAGGGCGAGGTCGTGGTGGCCTCCAAGATCGGCGAACTGTTCGTGTTCAAGCCGGAGGCGTAGCGCTCGCCCGATCCGTCGCCGGTTCCCAGGCGGCTACCGCCGCTGTGAGGCGAGCGCGGCGCTCCGACCCGCCAGCAGGTCGGCGACGAGCGTCGGATGCGACACCTGTGGATAGTGGCCCGCCCCGTCGATCGTGGTGACCCGGCGGTCGGTGGCGACGGTGAGTGGATCGCCGGAGCCGACGACGATGTCGACCGGAACCCGTACGCGGGCAAGCTGTTCGGCCCGGTCGGTGCGCCACCGCGGGGTGCTGGCGGCGGTGAGTGCGGCGATGGTGCGCCGGGCAACGCCCGGACGGCGCAGGTTCACGGCGGCGCTGGCCACCGCGGGGCCGTCCGGAACGCTCAGCAGTTCAGCGAGTTTCGGCGTGGGCAGCCGCTTCAGCACTGCGGCGGTGAGGGGTGAGCGCAAGGTCCACGGGGCGCGTTCCTGGAGGAAGGCCGGGGAGATGAGTACCAGGCGGGAGATGCGGTCGGGGTGACGCAGCGCGAAATCGATGGCCGCGCCGGTGCCGAGGGAATGGCCGACCAGGACCGGACGGGTGCGCATCGGGGCCAGGAGTTCGTCCAGCCAGCGATCCGGGACGTCGGGGGCGGAACGGCCCAACCCCGGCAGATCGGCGGCGAGTACGGGTGCGTCCAGGGCCGTGGCGACCTCGGCCCAGGAGTCACTGTCGAGCGGAAGGCCGTGCAACAGTATGTATTCGGGATCATGGGCGGTACCGGTGTACCAGAGCCCGTCCCGGAAGCCGCCGGTTCGTTCGGGTACCGCACCGTGCCGGGTGGCGACGACGCCGTCGGCCCAGTCGCGCAGCACGTCACCCACGGGGCGGTGCTCGAGGCCGATCGAACGGGCCACCGCGTCGGCGGCGGCGGTGTCGTAGCGGTCGCCCGCGATGAAGGCCAGCGATTCCGGGTCGACCCCGGTGACCGCACCGGGCAGTGCCCGCAGCACCGACACCGGAATGCTGAATTTCGGTGCGGGAACATGGATGTGGTCGGCGAGCAGCCGCACCAGGTCGGGCAGGTCCGGGGTGGCGGAGTCGAGAATGGTGTATGCCCGACCGGCGGTCTCGGGCAGCTCGGGCAGTCTCGCCAGGAATTTCGCCACATAGTCGACCTCGACGACCGGGACGAAGCTGTCGCGACGACCGGGTAGCGCGGGCAACCGCCCGTTCCACAGGTTGTCGGCGATCACCGAGAGACCGAAGTACTGTCCCGGGCCGAGCACCGAGGCCGGGTTGGCGATGGTCAGCGCGATGCCGAGTTCGTCGGCGAGTTCCCGCAGGGCCGCGTCCGCTTCCATTTTCGACGCCTCGTACGCGCCGCGGCGATAGTCGTTCTCCGGCCCGCCGTCGACTGCGGCGCGGTACCCGGTGATGTGGACCAGGCGGCGCAGCCCCGGTCGGCGGCTCGCCCAGCGCGCCACCTCCAGCGCGGCCGTGACATTCACCCGGCGCGCCTCGTCCGCGTCGAGGCCGAATTTCATGAGCGCGGCGGTGTTGTAGACATCGCGAATATCCTCGAACTCCTGATCCAGCCCGAGACCGGGTCGGGTGATATCGGCGTCGGCGACGGTCAGGCCCGTGGTGTCGACGCTCTGGGCGGCGAGCCAGGAGGTGAGGCGGTCCCGGCCGCCGGGGCGCACCGCCGCGACGACTTCGCGGCCCTCGCGAAGCAGTTCGAGCACGAGGAAACGGCCGATGAATCCGGCAGCGCCGAAGACGATGGTGTCGGACATGGTACCTACTTTCAGTAGACCGGTTTGCATATTTTATGGGCCGAAAGAAGGCCACCCGGATCGGCGGCCTCGATTCAGACGAGGGTGTCGATGGTGGCGGCGATGCGGCGCAGCGATTGCCGGTCACGATGCGCCCGCGCGAGGATCAGCCCGCCCTCCAGCAGGGCCAGCGCGGCAGTGGCCAGGCGTTCGGGTTCGGGGTGCCCGTATTCGGCCAACCGGCGGCGCAACCCCTCCTCCCAGCGCTGATAGACCGCCGAACATGCCTGGCGGACCGCGTCATTGGAGGATGCGGCGTCCAGGGCGACACCGGCGACCGGACAGCCCTTGGTCCAGCCGGACGACTCCAGCCGGTCGCCGAGCATATCCACCAGCCGCTCCAGGTAGCCGCCCACATCGGCGGCCTCGGCGGTCTCGATGATGGCCGCGATCTCCGCGCCCGCCTGCTCCAGGGATTCGGCGACGATCTGATCCTTGCCGCCGGGGAAATGGAAGTAGAGCGATCCGCGGGGCGCACCGCTGGCCTCGAGAATCTGATTGAGGCCGGTGCCGAAGTAGCCGCGCGACTCCATGAGCGAGCCGGTGGCCGCCAGCAGCCGCGCCTTGGTCTCGGCGCCCTTCTTTCCCATGCCGATAACAATAGACCGATCTACATATTTAGGCAACCGGGGCCGGGGTCTCGCACAGGAAGACGGTCGGCGTGCGGCCGATCCGGGTGATGACCAGGGTGTGCGGGCGGGTGCCGCGCGGCTTCAACCGGCCTCGCAACGCATCGGGGTCGATATCCACACCGCGCGTGAGGATTTCGAGCGGGCCGCAGTCCCGGCGGTGCAGTTCGGCGCGCAGCGGCTTCTCCTTGAAGTCCATTCGGTCCAGGACGCGGAACCCGCGCACGCCTTCGGGGACGCCGTCCCCGGTCAGATAGGCGATGCGCGGATCGAGTTGCCAGAGGCCGTGTTTCGCGGCGTAGTGGCGGACCAGGCCCGCGCGTACCACGGCACCGTCGGGATCGACGATCCACTCCCCCGGCTCGCGCTCGGGAATGTCGTCGGGTGCCGCGTCGGTGATGCTCCATGCGGTGCCGTTCGCGGACAGCACGGTGGCGCGCCGGGTCACCCCGGCCTCCGCCAGGCCCGCCGACCACAGGCACGCCTCACGCACCGCGCCGTCGAGCGACACCACCTCGACCTCACCGGACCAGTCGAGCCGATCGAAATCCAGTCCGGGAGCGCACTTCACGACCAGATCCCGACCCGCGTACGCCGCCAGCAGATCGGGCAGCGGCGGTTGCAGCTTCGCCGGATCGTGGGTGCGCCGCCCGTCGGCCCGCCGCGCCGGATCGGCGATCACCACCTCGGCGGCACTGCACGGCACCAGCGCATCGGCCTTGGCCAGCAACATGTTTCGAGCACCGATCCGGACCGCGTGCAGGTTCTGCGCCGCCATATCGAGGCGCACCGCGTCCAGGTCGCTGCCGATGACCGCCGGGCAGACGCGGGACAGCTCGACCAGTTCCGCGCCGATGGAGCAGGTGACGTCGTGGACGGTACGTCCGGCCAGGCGTCGCGCCCGGTGCCGGGCCACCGCCGTCGGGGTCGCCTGCTGGAGGGCGTCGTCGGTGAGCAGCCAGCGCTCAGCGCCGTCCAGTTTGGCGGCGGCACGGCGGCGCAGGCGCACCGTTTCGACGAGCGCCGCCGCGTGGTCGCCGAAGTCGCGGCGCAGCCGCTCCAGATCGCGCAGCAGGGTCGCGGCGGTCAGCGGGAGCCGGTCGGCCTCGGCGAGCGCGGCCGCACCGGCCGCACTGCCGAGCTGGGCGACATCGTCGCGGGTGAAGGCGTAGCCCACCGGCTACTTGGAGCCGCCGGGCTTCACGCCGGTGATCATGACGTTGTAGAAGAACTGCCGCGGCACCACGTGGCGCAACACCTTCTCGTCCAGCTTGGACAGCCCCAGCCACGCCCGGTACTGCGCCATGCGGTAGCGCCAGGTCAGCTTCTCGGCGGGTACGGCGGCCTCGAAGGTGCGCACCGGCCAACCCCACAGGGCGGCGGCGAACTCCTCGGTCTTGGCCTGCACGTCCACCGCGCCCGCGCGCCGGGCGATGTGCTCCAGATCGGTCGGATCGAAGGTGTGCAGATCGACCACGGCCTCCAGGGCGGCCGCACGGGAGGACTCGTCCAGTTCCTCCTGCGGACGCCGCCAGTCCCGCAGGAACGGCAGCTTGGTGACCTCGGTGGTGAGCTTCCAGGTGACCTGGCCCAGCTTGCGGGCGTAGAGGTTGCCGATGGTGGTCGGCTCACCGGCGAAGACGAAGCGACCACCCGGCTTCAGCACCCGCAGGCACTCCTTGAGCGCCAGCTCCACATCCGGAATGTGGTGCAGCACCGCGTGGCCCACCACCAGATCGAAGGTGTCGTCCTCGTACGGGATGGTCTCGGCGTCGGCGACTCGGCCGTCCACGTCCAGGCCGAGATTGCGGCCGTTGCGCGTCGCGACCTTCACCATGCCGGGCGACAGGTCGGTGACCGAACCGGACTTCGCGATCCCGGACTGCATCAGGTTCAGCAGGAAGAAACCGGTACCGCAGCCGAGCTCGAGCGCCCGGTCGTACGGCAGCGGAGCGTCCGGGACCACGGCGTCGAAACGGCCGCGCGCGTACTCGATGCAGCGCTCGTCGTAGGAGATGGACCACTTGTCGTCGTACGTCTCGGCTTCCCAGTCGTGATACAGCACCTGGGCGAGCTTGTTGTCGGTCAGCGCGGCCTGGACCTCGGCCTCGGTGGCGTGCGGGTTCGGCGCTGGATCGTCAGGACGAGCAGTCATGCAGGGCAGCCTAATGAATCACCAGGCGAGCTCGCTGATCGGCCCGGTCATCGGCCCACGAATCGGGCCGCGTCCGGACCGGCCGCCAGATAGGAACGTGTTCCTATCTGCTGATCTTCGGTGTCGAACAGCTCCGCCCATTCCGCGCGGGCGCGATCGTGCCCGTGCGTACCCGCCTCGAAGACCCGCTTGGCGGCCGCGAGGGCCTTGGCCGGACCCGAGATGAACCGCCGCGCCCAGCGCAGCGCGGCCTCGAACACATCGTCGGGGGCGACGACCTCGTCGACGAGGCCGAGTGACGCCGCCTCCTCCGGATCGACGAAACGGCCGGTGTAGACCAGATCCTTCGCCGCCGCGGGACCGATGAGCAGGCTCAGCCGCCGGATACCCGCCAGCGGGATGAGCCCCGCCTTGATCTGCGGCAGGCCGAGCTTCACATTGTCGCCGATGATGCGCCGGTCCGCGCCCAGCGCCAATTCCAGTCCGGCCCCCAGCGCGTACCCGCTGATGGCCGCGACGGTCGGCTGCGGCAGCCGCGCCAGCGCGCCCAGTGCCCGCTGGAAGTCCGCGGCCATGGCCGCGGCCCGCGCGGCGGTCAGCCCCGCCAGTTCGGCCAGTTCGTCGCCCGCCGAGAACACCCGCTCATCGCCGTAGAGCACCACCGCCCGCACGCTCTCGTCCACCGCGAGCCGGTCCGCAACGCTCGCCACCTCCAGCGCGACCTGGAGATCGATCAGATTCATCGGCGGACGTGCGATCCGGATAACGGCGATCCCCTCCGCCACACCCCGGTCCACGGTTACGAATTCGGCCACAGCGGGCAAGCGTACTGCCGTGCGAAGAGGCGCCCTATGCCGGATGCGGGGGTCCGACCGGACACTCCTGCGCGAGTGGTGGGCGCGACCGGTCCGGCGGCGTGAACGGCCGTGCCTGCCGAGCACGGCCGGGGTCAGTCGGTCCAGCGCGGGCCCTGCTTCCGCAGCACCGGGTCGGTGATGCCGCCCCAGCAGCTCAGGGCGGGAGCGTCCCAGCCCGCCAGTTCGGAGCCGCGGTCGTAGACGAACTGGTAGAACTCCAGGGCCGCGCCGACCGGGTCGGCGGTGGCACGGGCCTCGTCGTAGGCGTAGTAGGCGGCGTGGGCCGAGCCCGAGGGCACCCAGCGGGCCTTGCCGGGACGCGGTTCGGCGTCGGTCAGCCCGTCGGGCTCGGGGGCGACGTAGGAGTAGAAGGTGGGTTCGGGGACCTTGTCGTCGCCGAACCAGAATCCGGCGCTGATCACCTCGCGCGAATACGCCTCGCGGGTCACCGGATCCACGCTCGCGGGCATCTCGATGTGCCGGGGCGCGAAGCGCTGCACCGCGATGTCGAAGGTGTGCCAGAAGACCTGCACCGGACTGATCTTCCCGGAGAAGGCGGCGCTGAACTCCTCCAGAATGCGGCCGACCTGGCTGTACACCAGGAAGGCGTGCCGCGCCCGCTCCGGGTCGTAGTCGGCGTGCTCGGTGTCCTCGTCGAAGGGGCGGCCGTGGTCGGGCAGGTCGAAGGGGGTCGGATTCGGCAGCGTGCAGTCGATGTCGGAGGCGCGCAGGGCCGCCATCACATCGGTGTAGAAGCTCGCCACCGACTGGCCCGCCAGCGGTACCGCGCCGCGCCGACCGTGATCGGTCTCGATCCGCAGTTCGTGGTCGAAGAAGTCGAAGGCGCAGGTGAAGACCGGCCCGGTGCGGGCCGAGCCGAGCGGGACCGTGGTCCAGCCGCGCGCGGTGGGCCGGAATGTCATATGCCACCAGTGGTTTCGGCGGATCCCGCGCTCCAGCGCCACCTTGCCGACGATCTGGAGGTAGCGGTGCAGCGTCTCCTTGGTGGGCCGCCAGGATTCCAGCGGGATCGCGGGCAGCGGGTCGGTCATCGCCATCGGTACGCACCTTTCGTCGGGCGTTCGCCGGATATGCACGAAATCAGCAAACTCAGGGTAACCCCGGCTGCCGTGGGTCTCCCGGCGCGCTGTGCTCAGGGTCGCTGAGATCCGCGCAGTCGGGCACCCTCGGGCAGGTCCGAGAAATAGCGGGCGGCGTTCGGGAAGGCCAGGGTGGGGCCGCCCGACTCCGGGTCGTAGACCGGCATGATCGGTTCGATCGCGGGGGTGGCCGCCAGAATGTCGGCGGTGGAGCCGAATTCGCCCAGGGCTACCAGCTGCGACCAGGTGGGCGGGAGCAGCACGTCCAGCCCCGACCGCCAGCGCTCGATGGCCTCGGCGGGGGTGGACCAGGTGACGACCTCCGCCTCGGAGGTGGCGTCGTCGGCCTGCTGTCCCTCGGGCAGCACCGCCACGAAGAAGTGGGTGTCGTAGCGGCGCGACTCCGCCTCGGGGGTGATCCAGTTCGCCCACGGACGCAGCAGATCGGCGCGCAGCACCAGCCGCTCGCGGGTGAGGAATTCGGCGAAGGACAGTTCACGACGCTCCAGCCGACCCCGGGCCTCGGCGTAGACGGCGGTATCGGCGACCACGGTGTCGGCGGTCGGTCCGGCCAGCAGCACCCCGCACTCCTCGAAGGTCTCGCGCACCGCGGCGCAGACCAGCGCCTGCGCCCGCGCCGCGTCGGTGCCACCGAAACGCGCCGCCCACCAGGCGGGTTCGGGTCCGGCCCAGTCCAGCGCCACGGCGGCGTCGGTGGCGTCCACCCCGCCGCCCGGGAAGACGGTCATCCCGGCCGCGAACGCCATGGCGTTCACGCGGCGCTGCAGGAACACCTCGGGCCCGTGCACACCGTCCCGCACCAGCATGACCGTGGAGGCGTCCCGAACCGGCACCGGGGTCGGCTGCTCGCCACGCGCAACTGTCTCGCTCACACTCCGCACCCTAACGTTTGCTAGGTCGGCGCGACAGGGCGGTGCCGGTCCCGGTCACGCGGTGTCGGTACGAATGTGCGGTCGCAACGGCCGCACTGCACGGTCGCGGGCTCAGTCGGCCAGTCGCACGGTGCCGGTGCGCGTTTCGATGGTGAAGGGCGCGGCGGGGTCGGGCCGATGTGCCCAGGTGCCGTGGACCGTGCCGGTGCGGAAGTCCTGGACCTGGCTCGCGATGCCGTCGGCTTCGGCCCAGGTGACCAGGAAGACCCCGGGGTCGAGGGCCGTCACGGTGGCCGGGGCGGTCGCGATGGGGCGATCCGTGCCGCTGCGGACCACCGATGCGCCGTCGGCGGCGAAGGCGAGTGTCAGCGCGGTGCCGGAGTCGTAGCTCACCCGTACCGTCTTACCGGCGAGCGTGACCGGCAGTGTGGCCGTCGCGACGCCCGCGGGCGTGTCGGTGTCCGAGGCACGCTGGGGTGGCGGCGGATTCGCCACGCACGCGACGCTGCTCAGCAGGACGGCGGCGAGCACCACCGAGACGAGAGTTCGACGCACCGCTGCTCCCTCCGTCCGCGACCCGACCTCCGGCCGCCGCACCGCGCTGAGCGTTCGCCCCAGGATGGCGAGTCGGACGAATGCCCCGAACGCGGTGAGCATGACACCGATTCACCAGCCGCGTAACCGAATCGGAACAAGCGAAACGCAGGTGTGAGGCGCCACCCGCACCGAGTCAGCGGGTGCGGTGCCGACCGAAGCGCTGGCTGCGGCGCGCGAAATAGCGGCCGTCGATGCGGTCGAGGGTGATGGACTGGCGGAACGCCTCGCTGAGATTGTCGGCGGTGAGCACATCCTCGAGCAGACCCTGCGCGACCACCGCGCCCTCGTTGAGCAGCATGCCGTGGGTGAAGCCCGGCGGGATCTCCTCGACGTGGTGGGTGACCAGCACGGTGGCGGGCGCGTCGGGGTCGGCGGCCAGGTCGCCCAGTCGTTCCACCAACTCCTCCCGGCCGCCCAGGTCCAGCCCCGCGGCGGGTTCGTCGAGCAGGAGCAGTTCCGGATCGGCCATGAGCGCGCGGGCGATGAGCACCCGCTTGCGTTCACCCTCGGAGAGGGTGCCGTAGGCGCGGTCGGAAAGGTGTTCGGCGCCCAGACTTTCCAGCACGTCGACGGCACGGTCGGTATCCATGTCGTCGTAGCGCTCCCGCCAGCGGCCCATGACCGCGTATCCGGCCGAGACCACCAGGTCGGAGACCTTCTCGTCGAGCGGGACCCGGCTGGCCACGGCCGCCGAGGAGAGTCCGATGCGGGGGCGCAGCTCGCTGATGTCGACCCGGCCGAGCACCTCCCCCAGCAGGTTCGCCGTCCCCGAGGTGGGATACATCTCGGCGGCGGCCATACGGAGCAATGAGGTCTTCCCGGCGCCGTTGGGGCCGAGCACCACCCAGCGTTCGTCGAGTTCCACCTGCCAGGTGACCGGCCCGACGAGGGTGTGACCGGAACGTCGGACGGTGACGTCGTTGAAGTCGATGAGCAGATCGGGATCCGGTTGCGGCACGGGCTCCATCTTGTCTCACGCCCCAGGACGCGCGTCAACGTGGTGTGCGATCACGGGCGTGTGTCACAGTCCGCTGGGCCGCCGATCGCGGCCGAATTCGTCGGCCGGACGGTCGAATTCCCCGCGTCGCGCACGCTCCCGCATTTCCAGGCTGTCGAATTCCGACGACCGCCGCTCGACGCGCGGCCTGCGGAACATGCGTGCCAGAATCAGCGCCGCCGGAATGGACAGCAGCACCCACACGATAAGAATCACCAGCAGAGTAGTCATCTCCGTGTTTCCTCCCGCGGAAACTCGTGCCCCGATCCTTGCCCAGCGGTACGGCGAAGTCGATACCCGCAGCACACATAGGCCAGTGTGGAGACCGTTCGGTTCATCGCTGGGACATCGGCGCGGCAATCACGCGACAATTCGAACGTCCCGCGGCGCGGCGATGTTCCGTCACCGTCCCGGCACCGCGA
This sequence comes from Nocardia otitidiscaviarum NBRC 14405, assembly GCF_000308635.1. Classification (GTDB taxonomy): domain Bacteria; phylum Actinomycetota; class Actinomycetes; order Mycobacteriales; family Mycobacteriaceae; genus Nocardia; species Nocardia otitidiscaviarum. The sequence continues at coordinate 302,147 of NZ_BAGD01000097.1, forward strand.
TCACCGTCATGGACCCCGGAGCCACCTCGGTGAATCCGGCATCCCGGACGGCGATCGCACCGCCCTCGGCCACGCGTTGTCGCAGCCGTGCCCAGCGACCGGGGTCGGCATCCGCCACAGCACAACGGAAGCCACTCTCGGACCAGGCATACACCTGCTGCACGGGCAGGGCCCCGGCGAGCAGCATGCTCGCGTGTCCCACCTGTGCGGCAGCCTTACCCACGGACATACCCAATTCGGCGTTCACCCATAGCACCGGATACCTCTCGTCGAGATCACCTGGTTCATCGAGGGGTAGTTCGGTGCCGCCGATCTGCAGGCGTTTGATCCGCGCGTCGACCGACCCGACCGGTCCGGGCACCAGGGCCCGCGCCTGCGCGCCGTCGAGTTCCACGGTCACCCCGTCCACCTCCTGGGCGGCCAGCCAGTGTGCGCCACGTGCCCGGCGGGCGACCTTGCGGATCCGCGACCGCTGCCACGCCAGGTACCGGTCCGCCCACGGCCCGCCCGGACCCACCCGTTCGTCGAGACACAGGGCGACCGTCGCGGCGGCGGCAGCGGCCAGCACCGCGTCACGGCGGGGCGGATCGGCCTTCGGAATATGCAGTACCAGTTGCATGGCCTGGACCAGCGCCGGATCGTCGGGATCGCCCGCGCCGCCGTATCCGCGCGCCAATTCCGCGTGCCGTACCGCGAATTCCGCGAATCCGGATGCTGATTCGATATCGCACACATCTTCGGTCACCGATCCACTCTGCTCGAGAATGCCGGGCAGCGCCAACTCGCCCGCTGGCGAGTGCGTTTCGGACGAGTGCGTTTCGGGCGAGTGCATTGTCGACGTGCCGGGACGGAACTACGCGACGCGAACGGTGAGTGTGAAGCGCTCATCGGCGTCGGAAGGCTCTTCCCACGGCCGGGCATACACCAGTTCGAGAGTGGTCGTCCCCGGCCGCTCGGCGCGGAACGCCCACGTCTCGGTGCCGCCCTTGCCGGGCATGTCCGGGCCCGGATCCGCCTGGTAGTCCGGATCACCGTCCTGGATCAGGATGCCCTGGTCGAATCGCACCGTCCCCCAGGAATATCCGGTGGACGGATTGGACGGCAGCCGTATCAGCAGGCGCTGCCCGGGCCGCACATCCAGTTCGGTGCCGTTCGCGGACCGGTCGACCGTGACCGGGCTCGGCGCGGGGTCGGGCACGGTGGTCGACGGATTCGCGGTGGCGGCGGTGGTGCTCGACGCGGTGGCGGGCCGCGCCGTGGTCGATGCCGTGTCGGAGTCGCCGGAGTCGGTGGAACAGCCGACGAGCACCAGGCCGAGCGCCACGACCGGCAGGAGGCTACGCATGGGGCGAGCCTACTGGCGAACTCCTGGCATACCCGCCATCGACGCGGGCGAGTCAGCTGTTGAGCGGCACCCGGCGCAGCATCCCGTCGCGGGCGTCGGCCGCTTCCACCTCGTCGCGGGTGACGCCGAGAATGAACAGGATCGCGTCCAGGTACGGATGCGACAGTGCCGCGTCCGCCACCTCGCGCAGCGCGGGCTTGGCCTGGAAGGCGATGCCCAGCCCGGCGGCATTGAGCATGTCGATGTCATTGGCGCCGTCACCCACCGCGACGGTCTGCTCCATGGCCACACCGGCCTCGGCGGCGAACCGCCGCAGCGCCACCGCCTTGGCGGCACGGTCGACGATATCGCCCACCACCTTGCCGGTGAGCTTGCCGTCGACGATCTCGAGCGTATTGGCCTGCACGAAATCGAGTTCCAGCTCGTGCGCGAGCGGTTCGATGACCTGGCGGAACCCGCCGGAGACCACACCGCAGCGGAAGCCGAGGCGGCGCAGCGTGCGAATGGTGGTGCGCGCCCCGGGGGTGAGTTCGATGCGGTCGGCGACCTCGTCGATCACCGAGGCGTCCAGCCCGGCCAGCGTCGCCACCCGCTGGCGCAGCGATTCGGCGAAGTCGATCTCGCCGCGCATGGCGGCCTCGGTGACCTGGCGGACCTCGTCCTCCACACCCGCGTGCGCGGCCAGCATCTCGATGACCTCGCCCTGGATGAGGGTGGAGTCCACATCGAAGACGACGAGCCGCTTGGAGCGGCGTGCCAGGCCCGCACGCTCGACCGCCACATCCACGCCCGCCTTCACGGCCACCTCGGCCAGACCGGTGCGCAGTCGCGTCTCCGCCATGCCGGTATCGACCGCGTCGGACGCCGTCTCGACCACCTCGGGACGGCCCGCGTCGCCGATCGGCACCGCGACGGCGGGCGCGGAGGGCACCGTGACCATGAGTTCCAGCCCGGTCACCGGATAGTCGGCGATACCGCGAATGGAGTCGATATTGACGCCCTGCCCGGCCAGTTCCCGGGAGATGGCCCCGAAGGCGCGCGCGGTGACCGGGCTGCCGAGCACGACCACGGCGTGGGTGGACAGTTTCGCGCCCGAGACGCTGTTCGCGCCGATCTCCACGTCGACATGCATGCCGACGGTGGCCATGGCGTCCTCGAGCTGATCCTGCAGGGCCTCCGGATCGCTGGGACAGGTCACCAGCACGCCCAGGGTCAGGCGACCGCGAATCACGACCTGCTCCACGTCGAGCAGGCTGACGGAGTTGTTCGCCAGGGCCGCGAGCAGCACCGACGTCACGCCCGGCTTGTCGGGTCCGGTGACCGTGACCAGAACCGTCGTGTCAGACGTGCTCAATCGAAACTCCGTTCTCGCGTGTGACCTGACCGTCGGCACGCGACGGCTCGCTCATTCTTCCAGGTGTGCCGCCGGTCGCCCGCGCCGACCACCGCCCCGGTGGCGGGCATCACCCGCCGTCGGTTGTCCGATGCCGCGTGCCGCGATGTCACAGCGGAAACGCGAACGCGGCGGCCGTCCGAGGACGGCCGCCGCGCGCTGCTCGATCGACTGAGGTCAGACCTTCGCCGTCTCCTTGACGGTGTGCGCCTTTCCACCCCAACCCACGTGCGCCTCGGCGCGCATGCGGTCGATCATGTGCGGGTAGTGCAGCTCGAACGCCGGACGCTCGGAGCGGATCCGCGGCAGCTCGTAGAAGTTGTGCCGCGGCGGCGGGCATGCGGTCGCCCACTCCAGCGAATTGCCGTAGCCCCACGGATCGTCCACGGTCACCACCTCGCCGTAGCGGTAGGACTTGAAGACGTTCCAGATGAACGGCAGCATCGACGCGCCCAGAATGAAGGCACCGATGGTGGAGATGGTGTTCAGCGTGGTGAACCCGTCGGTGGGCAGGTAGTCGGCGTAGCGACGCGGCATACCCTCGTTACCCAGCCAGTGCTGCACCAGGAACGTGGTGTGGAAGCCCACGAAGGTGGCCCAGAAGTGCCACTTCGCCAGGCGCTCGTCCAGCATGCGACCGGTCATCTTCGGGAACCAGAAGTAGATGCCCGCGTAGGTGGCGAACACGATGGTGCCGAAGAGCACGTAGTGGAAGTGCGCCACCACGAAATAGGTGTCGGACACATGGAAGTCCAGCGGCGGCGAGGCCAGCAGGACGCCCGACAGACCACCGAAGAGGAAGGTCACCAGGAAGCCGACCGAGAACAGCATGGGTGATTCGAAGGTCAGCTGACCCCGCCACATGGTGCCGATCCAGTTGAAGAACTTCACACCGGTCGGCACCGCGATGAGGAAGGTCATGAACGAGAAGAACGGCAGCAGCACCGCGCCGGTGGCGTACATGTGGTGCGCCCACACGGCGATGGACAGCGCGGCGATACCCAGCGTCGCGTACACCAGCGTGGTGTAGCCGAAGATCGGCTTGCGGCTGAAGACCGGGAAGATCTCCGACACGATGCCGAAGAACGGCAGCGCGATGATGTACACCTCGGGGTGCCCGAAGAACCAGAACAGATGCTGGTACAGCAGCGTGCCGCCGGAGGCCGGGTCGTAGATGTGGCCGCCCAGGTGCCGGTCGTAGGCCAGCGCCATGAGCGCGGCGGTCAGCAGCGGGAAGGCCAGCAGCACCAGCACCGAGGTCACCAGGATGTTCCAGGTGAAGATCGGCATGCGGAACAGGGTCATACCCGGGCAGCGCAGGCAGACCACCGTGGTGATCATGTTGACGCCGCCGAGGATGGTGCCCAGACCGGAGACGGCC
>NZ_BAGD01000096.1 GCF_000308635.1 Nocardia otitidiscaviarum NBRC 14405
GAGTTCGTGAAGTCGGCGTCATCGACGGTGGAGGCCCCCGCTCGGGCAGGCGGTCCGCCGGCGGCCGGGGCGGCCGGCTTGGCGGCCGGACGCGGGGCCTGGGACTGACCGGGCTTGCCGCCACCCTTGCCGGCGTTGCCGTTCGCGGGGGCGTTCTTCGACGCGAACGACTCGCGCAGGCGGCGCGCGACGGGGGCCTCCACCGTCGATGACGCCGACTTCACGAACTCGCCCTGCTCCTTGAGCGTTGCGAGTAGTTCCTTGCTCGTGACACCGAGTTCTTTCGCCAACTCGTGCACGCGGGCCTTGCCTGCCACTGCTCTCCTCACTGAGAGGTCGAGCGTGGCACCCATCCGTCGTTAGGTGATGGGGAACCCGCACGACCTCCGGTTATTTCCGATGGCCGATCATCGCTGGGACTTCACGGTGTGCTCATGAGTGCTCGTGCCTGTTCTCTACGTACTGCTCCAGGGCTGAGATATCCAGATTTCCGGACACTCGTAGTGCTCTGCCGAATGCTCGGCGCCGAACTGCCGTGCTCAGACAGGCCGAAAGGGGGTGCAACCAGGCACCCCGTCCGGGAAGTCTGCGCCGCGGATCGGGAACGACCGCAGCCGAATGCTCTCCATCCACATCCTGCGCCACGACCCGCAACAGATCGGCGGCCAGCTCGCGTTTCCGGCACCCCACACATGTCCGCACGGGTGCCGGTCGTTGATCCCGGACCCGCGCGGAGTGCGAAGTAGCCGAAGACTCGCGCTGAGCCTGCGTCAACTCTACCTCCACCGTGTCCCGATCTCCGCATCCGTCCTTCTCGGAAGTTACCAACATGTCATCCGGAAGGTCTGTTCCGCGAATCTCCGTGCTGGTGAGAGCCTATTCGCGGGTCGTTGTGATCACCCCCGGTGATGCGCCTCCGTACGGGGGGCGCCCGCCACATCCGGGGCGGCGTCACTGCGGATGTCGATACGCCAGCCGGTCAGGCGGGCGGCCAGGCGGGCGTTCTGCCCCTCCTTGCCGATCGCCAGCGACAGCTGGAAGTCCGGCACCACCACGCGGGCGGCACGGGCGTCGGGGTCGACGATCGTGACGGAGACAACCTTCGACGGCGACAGCGCATTCCCGACGAACGCGGCCGGATCGTCGGCGTAGTCGATGATGTCGATCTTCTCCCCCGCCAGCTCGCTCATCACATTGCGCACGCGCTGGCCCATCGGGCCGATGCACGCGCCCTTGGCGTTGACGCCGGGCACGGTGGAGCGCACCGCGATCTTGGAGCGGTGTCCGGCCTCGCGGGCCACCGCCACGATCTCGACCGAACCGTCGGCGATCTCGGGCACCTCGAGAGCGAACAGGCGGCGAACCAGATTCGGGTGGGTGCGCGAGAGGGTGATCTGCGGGCCGCGGGGACCGCGGGAGACGCCGACCACGTAGCACTTGATGCGGTCGCCGTGCTCGTAGGTCTCACCGGGCACCTGCTCGGCGGGCGGGATGAGCCCCTCCGCGCCGTGCGCCTCGCTGCCGATCCGCACCACCACGGTGCCGCGGGCGTTCATCCGGGCGTCGCGCTGTACGACGCCGCCGACGATATCGCCCTCGTGCGTGGAGAACTCACCGAAGGACTTCTCGTTCTCGGCGTCGCGCAACCGCTGCAGCACGACCTGGCGGGCGGTGGTGGCGGCGATGCGGCCGAAGCCTTCGGGGGTGTCGTCCCATTCGGAGACGACATTGCCGTCGGCGTCCAGCTCGCGCGCCATCACCCGCACCACGCCGGTCTTGGGGTTGATGTCGATGCGGGCGTTGGGCTGATGGCCCTCGGTGTGCCGGTAGGCGGTGAGCAGCGCGGACTCGATCGCGGAGATCACCGTCTCCATCGAGATTCCCTTGTCGGCGACAATCGCGCGCAGGGCTTCGATTTCGATGTTCATTCCACGATCCCTTCGGTCGGTGAAGCGGACGCTGCCACTGCTGCCTCTGCTGTTGTGTCTTCGGATACTTCGGATACCTCCTGGGCACCTGGCCGGGGCCGGCCCGGTGCGACTCCCCCCGCCAACTCCAGCTCGGCCGCACCCGGTGGGTTGAACTCCACCTGCACGACGGCCCGCTCGATATCGGCCAGCGGCACCGTCACCCGGTGCGGATTCCGTTTACCGCCCAGCACCAGGGCCACGTCGGTGTCGGTGACTGCCCCGACGCGGGCCTCGAACCTCGGCTTGCCCTCCGGTGATTCGGTGCCGGGGCGCATTGTGACGGAGACTTTTCGCCCCCGGGCCCGCCGCCAGTGCCGGAGCGCGGTGAGGGGGCGATCGATGCCGGGGGTGGTGACCTCCAGGAGATAGGGGGTTTCTCCGAAGTCACCGGCCTCGTCGAGCAGCGCCGAGAGATCCGAACTCAGCTCCGCCACGGCGTCCAGGTCGGTGGGGCCGTCGCTGTCGACGATCACCGTGACCTTCGCCTGCTCTTTTCCCGCAGCCGCGATCACGACGCCTTCGAGGTCGAATCCTCGGCGTTCGACGAGCTCAGCAACTAGCTGGCTCACCCTTTCCTCGGTCGGCATCGGCATGTGGGGCGGCTCCTGGTTCAGTTGTGGCGGGTTGAGTTGTCGGTATCGATACAGGTGGGGCCGATATCGATAGGGTCGAGCGGTGTCGGCGGGCAGCCACGGCGAAATACCCTGCCAAAGGTCTAGCGTAACGCGCTGAAAGAGTGTAAAGGACCAGCCAACGGCCCCGGCTTTCGCCTTGTCGCACCGGCCGCACCGTCGGCGTGTCCAGTGCGACTCCGCGCGGACGCGCCCGGTGGTGGCCGATATCGATCGAGATCACAGCCTATCCGAGGGGACTGGGGGCGCGGGTCCGCTCGGCGGACTGGCACCATGGTTGCGTGCCCAGCAGCCTCCGCCGTCATGCGGCCGATCTCACGGTCCACTCCGACCGCTCGACACCGTGTCCCAGCTCACCGTCGTTCACCCTGGACCGTCGCGGCCTGCTGCGGTTGGCCGGTGGCGGCGCGCTCGCGGTCACCGCCGTGGGCGCGGTCGCGGGCTGCGCGCAGGAGACCCCGGTCGCGCCCGATCCGCTTGTGGCCCAGGAAACCTCGGCCCGCGCCGACGCGGTCGCCGCCACCGCCGCCATCGCGGCGCTGCCCGAACGGGCCGCGGCACTGCGCACCGTCGCGGATCAACGCACCGCGCACGCCGATGCGCTGCGCACCGAGATCGACCGTGTCATAGGCGTTTACGGGGACGGCACCACGCCCGCACACCGCACGCCGCCGGTCACCCCCACCGCCCCGGCGACGCCGCCCGCGCTCACCGAACTGCGCACCGCCCTCACCGATTCGCAGCGCTCCGCGGCCGAGTTGGCGGCCACCCTGTCCGGGTACCGCGCCGCCCTGCTCGCCTCCATCAGCGCCGCCTGCGCCACCCACGCGGGAGTCCTGCTCGCATGACCACCTCCGACCAGCAGGCGCTCACCGCCGCGTTGAGCGCCGAATACGCGGCCGTCTACGACTACGGCGTCATCGCCGCCTACGCCAATCCGGAACGGCTCCAAGTGGTTTCGGAGTTCACCGCCGCTCACCGCGCCCGCCGCGACGCCACCGCCGACCTGTTGAAGTCGCTCGGAGCGCCGGTCCCCGCCCCGGATGCCGCCTACACCGCCCCCTTCCCGGTCGACGATCCGATTCCGGCCGCGAATCTCGCCGTGGCCGTCGAATCCGATGCCGCCGCGGCCTGGCGTTCGGTGGTGGAACGCGCCGCCTCCCCCGACCTTCGCCGCACCGGTATCGAAGCGCTCACCGAGACGGCGATGCGACTGGCGACCTGGCAGACGATTCTGGGCACCGATCCGGCCACCGTAGCCTTCCCGGGTCAGTAGGCGTTCGGCTCCGGGCGGGGCGTCACCTCGGTGACATGGCCGATGCGCCACATCGTCCGCCGCGGGACCGGACCTGCCGGAGTACTGGGGGCGCCGCGGCCCGGCCGAGCATCAGGATCACTCGGTGGAATTTCCGAACGAAGCTCGCGCCGTGTTCAGGCGGTGAACACCTGTGTGTTGCTGGATGTTTCACCGGAACGGGTAGACAGCTTCGGGACGTGTCGGTGGGTGATCCGGCTGGCGCGCGGATGATCTGGTGCGAGGCTGAGGAGATAGCCGGTGACGGTCGAAACCCCCCGAGATACCGCCCGCGAGGAGAAGGCGCTGGCGCAGGTACGGGAGCGGCTGGTGGATGCGTACGGGCGGGCGCATTCGGTGGAGCGCGTCGAGTCGGCGGTGGGGGAGGCGAGAAAACGGTTCGAGGGGCGCAAGATTCGGGAGTTCGTGCCGATTCTGGTGGAGCGGATCGTGCGGAGCGAGCTGGAACCCGCGCACCAACGGGATGCGGCGGAGTTGGTCGCCGCCGATCCCGACGCGGCGGTGGAGGGTGGAGACCGGGCCGCGGACGACGGGAGCAGCGCCTCGAACGATCGGGGCGTGATCGCCGCCGGTACGCCTGCCGCCGGTGCGCCGAGACATGCGTGGACCGAGGCGGGGGCGGCCGGTGTCGGCGGAGCCATCGGCGCGCTGCGGCGGGTCGCGCAGTGGCTGCGCGCCGTGAACGTGCGCGACAAGCGCGTACTGGCGGCAGCGGCGGTCGCGGTGGTGGCGGTGGCCGCTGTCGCGGTGGCGGTCGGGGGTGGCGGGTCGGAATCCGGGCCGGTGGCGGCCGCTCCGGCGACGCTCACCACGGTGCGCGGTGTGATCGGGTCGGAGAAGGCGGCGTTCTTCGGTGATGCCCGCGTGATCGAGACGCTGGCGGGGCACGGGCTGACGGTGGAGGTGAATCCGGCGGGGTCGCGACAGATCGCCACCTCGATGGACCTGGCGGACTACGACTTCGCGTTCCCGTCGAGTTCCGTAGCGGCGGAACGTATTCAACGGCAGGTGGGGGTGAGCGCGAAGTACACGCCGTTCTCCTCGCCCATGATCGTGGCGACCTTCCGGCCGATCGTGGACCTGCTCACGGCGGCGGGCGTGGTGCGGCCCGGTCCGACGCCGGTGCTGGATATGGCGAAGTACCTGGAACTGGTCGAGCGGGGGACGCAGTGGGACCAGTTGCCGGGCAATACCGCCTATCCGGTGCGCAAGCACATGCTGATCTCCACCACCGATCCGCGCACCTCCAACTCCGCCGCCATGTATCTGGCGGTGGCATCCCATGTGGCGAACGAGCATTCGGTGGTGCGCGGCGCCGCCGCCGAGGAGCACGCGCTCTCCCGGGTGGCCCGGCTGTTCACCCGGCAGGGCTACACCGAGAACAGCAGTGAGGGGCCGTTCCGGGAGTACCTGTCGACCGGGATGGGCACCACGCCGCTGGTGTGGGCGTACGAGGCCCAGTACGTCGAGGCGGCGGTGCACGGGGAGTTGAAGCCGGACATGGTCATGCTGTACCCGTCGCCGACAGTGATGTCGCATCACACGGTGGTGCCGCTCAGCGACAGCGGCGACCGGCTCGGTCAATTGCTCTCCACCGATCCGGAATTGCAGCGGCTGGCCGCCGAATACGGCTTCCGCACCGGCGACGCCGAACTGTTCACCGACGTGGCCGAGCGCAACCGGGTGCCCGTCACCGCGGATCTCATCGATGTGGCAGACCTGCCGAGTTACGAGACGCTGGAGCGCCTGCTCGACGGGGTCGCCCAGTCGTACAACTGAGTCGCGTCGCCGAGCCCGGCCATGGCTCGCCGGACTCGGCCGCACAGCGGAATTCGCCTGATCATTGAGCATCCGAGGTTTCGCGTCGGGCGGCGTCGATACGGCGTGATACGCGCGAGCGGGGCACCGGTCGGAAGCGCGTCTGGACCGATCGATCTTTCCGGGGTAGATTCGGGTCATTCGTACAGGGCAGTCGTACAGGACGAATACTCGACATGGCCGCCGGTGCGGTTCCCGGGAGGTGTAGTACATGGTTTCACCAGCGGCGATGCGCGGACATGAGGTGCGTGAGCGGCTGCGGCGGACGGCGGTCACGCTCATCCCCGAACGGGGTTGGTCCGCGGTCAGCACCCGGGTGCTGGCCGAGCGCGCCGGAGTGAACCCGAGCGTCGTGCACTATCACTACTCATCGCTCCAGGCGCTGCTGACCGACGCCGTGACCCAGGAGCTGCGGGCGGCCACCGCCCGGATGGGGGATCTGCTCGACAGCGTCACCACCCCGACCGAGGCCGTGGACGCCCTGCTGGCGATCACGGCCACCTACACCGGCGACAATCCGGCCACCCTGCTCTTCACCGAGACCGCCCTGGCCGCCACCCGGGACGCGACGCTGCGCGCGGCCGTCGCGGCGGTGCTGGACGAATTCGTGGCCCGGCTCGGCGACTGGTTCGCCACACACGGCGTCGCCGACCCACACCGCGGCGCGGCGGCGGTCATGGCCGCTGTCGACGGGCTGGTCATCCATCGCGCACTGCGCCTGCGCCACACCGAGGATTCGATCGCCGCCGTGCTGTACGGGCTCGTGGAACCACCCCGCTCCCCCGCGCCGCCGCCCCGGCGTGACGACGCACCGAATCCGCAGGCGGAATAGGAATTCCGGTGTTCCGCCGGGGCATCGCGGCGGCACACCGCTCATCGACCATCGCGATGCCGACGGCCGCCGCGCCGTCCGACGAAAGGAGTATCCCGTGGATATCGTGAAGAACATCGGCCCGCCGACCGGACTGAAGCGCTGGTTCTTCCGGCTGCCGATCCACATCTACCACTGGCATCTCGGCTGGATCTTCGGCGGCCGGATGATGCTGCTGCATCACATCGGCCGCAAGAGCGGCAAACCCCGCGAGGTGGTGTTGGAGGTCGTGCATCACGACCCGGCGGACGGCAGCTACATTGTGGCGTCCGGCTGGGGCCCCACCGCCGCCTGGTACCGGAATCTCCAACAGAATCCGGAGGTCACCATCCAGGTCGGTCGCCGCACCATCCCGGTCACGGCCGCGTTCGTGCCGCAGCAGGACGGCGCGGAGATCTTCGCACGCTACGCCGTCGAACACCGCCGCGCGGCGGAGAAGCTGCTCCCCCGCCTGATGGGCTACAAGGTCGACGGCTCGCAGGCCGATTTCCGCGCCGTCGGCGAACGAATCCCCTTCGTGCGGTTCGTACCGCGCGGCTGAGGCCCCGAACGCCTGAAATCAGCCGCGCGCCTTGCCGAGTACGGCCCGCACCGCGTCCTCGGCGGGGATCTCGTCGCCGGTGCCCGCGAAGCGGTCGCGCAGTTCCACCTTGCCGTCGGCCCAGCCGCGGCCGACCACCAGCACCAGCGGCATGCCGAGCAGTTCGGCGTCCTTGAACTTCACGCCCGGGGAGGCGGTGCGGTCGTCGAGCAGCACCTCGAGTCCGGCCGCGTTCAGTTCCGCCGCGACCTGTTCGGCTCCGGCCCGAGCGCCGGCGTCCTTGTTGGCGATGACGACGTGCACGTCGAAGGGGGCGATCTCGCGCGGCCAGCGCAGGCCCTTGTCGTCGTGCATCTGCTCGGCGACCACGGCCACCATGCGGGAGACGCCGACACCGTAGGAGCCCATGGTGAGGCGCACCGGCTTGCCGTTCTCGCCGAGCACGTCGACGTCGAAGGCGTCGGTGTACTTCTGGCCGAGCTGGAAGATGTGGCCGATCTCGATACCGCGCGCGGCCTCGAGGACGCCGCGGCCGTCGGGTGAGGGGTCGCCGTCGCGCACCTCGGCGGCCTCGATGGTGCCGTCCGGGGTGAAGTCACGCCCGGCGACCAGGCCGACGTAATGCTTGCCGGATTCGTCGGCGCCGGTGATCCAGGCGCTGCCGCTCACCACGCGCGGATCGACCAGGTAGCGAATGCCGTTGGCCAGCAGCGCCTTCGGGCCGATGTAGCCCTTCACCAGGAACGGGTTGGACTTGAAGTCGGCGTCGTCGAGCATTTCCACCTCGGCCGGTTCGACCGCGGCTTCCAGACGCTTGTCGTCGACCTCGCGGTCGCCGGGGATGCCGACGCCGAGGATCTCGGTCTTGCCGTCCGGGTAGCGCAGCTTGACCATGACGTTCTTGAGCGTGTCGGCGGCGGTCACCGGGCGGCCCAGCCGCTCGGCGATCCCGGCGGCATTGGCCCAGTCGACCAGCGTCGCGATGGTGGGAGTGTCCGGGGTGTCGTGCACGACGGCCTCGGCCTGGCCCTCGATGGGGATCTCCGGCGGCGCGGGGGTGACCACCGCCTCCACGTTCGCGGCGTAGCCGGAGGCGCGGCAGATGACGTAGGTGTCCTCACCGACCGGGCTGTCGGCCAGGAATTCCTCGGACGCCGAACCGCCCATGGCGCCGGAGGTGGCGGCCACGATCACGTACTTGACGCCGAGCCGGTCGAAGATGCGCTGGTACGCCTCGCGATGGGCGTTGTAGCTGTTCTTCAGCCCGTCCTCGTCCAGGTCGAAGGAGTACGAGTCCTTCATGATGAACTCGCGCCCGCGCAGGATGCCCGCGCGCGGACGGCCTTCGTCGCGGTACTTGGTCTGGATCTGGTACAGCGTGACGGGCAGATCCTTGTAGGAGTTGTACTCGCCCTTCACGGTGAGCGCGAACAGCTCCTCGTGGGTGGGGCCGAGCAGGTAGTCCTGCCCCTTGCGGTCCTTGAGCCGGAACAGAGCGTCGCCGTATTCGGTCCAGCGGTTGGTGGCCTCGTACGGTTCGCGCGGCAGCAGCGCCGGCAGTGAGATCTCCTGGGCGCCGATGGCGTCCATTTCCTCCCGGACCACGTTCTCGACCTTGCGCAGCACGCGCAGGCCGAGCGGCAGCCACGAGTAGACACCGGGCGCGATGCGCCGCACGTATCCGGCACGCACCAGCAGTTTGTGGCTGGGCACCTCGGCGTCGGCGGGGTCGTCGCGCAGCGTGCGCAGGAACAGGTGGGAGAGGCGGGTGATCACGGCTCCACAGCGTAGCCGCTGCGCAGGGGAACTCCGTAAGGGATTACCGTGTTCGCTCGTGCTGGTGCTGCTGCCTCCCTCCGAAACCAAGTCCGATGGCGGATCGGGCGGTCCGCTGGACCTGGACGCCCTGTCGTTGCCGCAGCTCACGAAGGTGCGCGACCGGCTCTGCACCGAGTTGACGGCGCTGGCGGCCGACCCCGATACCGCCCGCACCGCGCTGGGCCTGGGCAAGGGGGCTGACGCCGAGATCGCGCGCAATGCGGCGCTGCGCTCCTCCCCCACCCGGCCCGCGTTGGACCGCTACACCGGGGTGCTCTACGACGCACTCGACGCCGCCTCCTTCACCAAGGCGCAGCGGGCCAAGGCACAGGCGCGGGTCGGCATCGGCTCGGCGCTGTTCGGAGTGGTGCGCGCGGGCGATCCGATTCCGGTGTATCGGCTCTCGGGTGGTTCCAAGCTGCCCGGCCTGCCGACCCTGCAGTCGGTGTGGAAGGAGGTGCTGCCGCAGGCGCTGCGCGACGAGACCGAGGGTGAGCTCGTGGTGGATCTGCGCTCGGGCACCTATCAGCAGTTGGGCCGGGTGCCGGGTGCGGTGACGGCCACCGTGCTCACCGAGCGGCCGGACGGGTCGCGAACCGTGGTGAGCCACTTCAACAAGCACCACAAGGGCCTGCTGGCCCGCGCCCTGGTGCTGACCCGCGCCGAGCCCACGGACGTGCGGGGACTGGCGCGGGTGGCGGAGAAGGCCGGACTGCGCGTCGAGATCGCCTCACCCACCGAACTGCTCGTCATCACCTGACGCGGCGGGGCTCCGCGAGCCGGACGTCGACCAGCGCCGTATACCCCACTAGACCACTTTCTCGAAGTCCTTGCGGCACGGGTGTTTTCCTGTGCCGCACGGCAGCTGAACGCCGACACAGCGACCGCTCGGCGACACTACCGCGACATCGCCGGCGGAGCTACCGCGCATCACCGCCCCGATTTCACTCCGGACCGCGCCCGTGAGCAATGCCGTCGCACAGATCGAGCAATCGAACGGTGCGACCCGCGCAGCGTGCCGTCCCGCCCGTGCCAGCCGCTTCCCAAAACCGCGAGGTCCGACTTTTCTTGGGATACAACGGATGTGAGACAGGTTCCTCCTGTCCCGGGAAGGGCGCGGACGGTGAGCGATAGCGATATCAGCGGTGGCGACGACGACATCGAGGGCGAGGACGTGGTGGCGGTCTGGCCGCATCCCAGTCCACTCGACGCGTGGTGGAATACGGTGATGAACCGTGGCCCTACCGCGAGTTCGGGTGGCCGGGCAGGACACAGACGGCATCCAGTCCCAGCACGTGATTGAGCCGCCCGAAGGCCAGCCATGAGCCGATGCACATGCTGAGCTCCACGATCTCGGCCTGCGTGTAGTGCCGGGTCATCCGGGCCCAGAACTCGTCGTCGAGATTGTGATGGTCGAGGGCGTAGCGTTCGGCGTACTCGGCCGCCATGCGGGTGCGCTCGTCGAAGGACGAGGTGGTGCGCCATGCGGTGACCGCGGCATCGAAACCCTCCTCGACCTTCTGCCCGTCGCGTTCGGTGCGCCAGTCCTGACAGAACAGACAGCCGTTGAGCTGGGCGATGCGCAGCCGGGCGGCCTCGAACTCACGCAGCCCCAGCGTGGTGTGCTCATAGACGGCCAGGGAGAACCGGGAGGCGGCCAGGCCGATGCCGGGCACCATCTCACCCCACACGTAGCCGATCGGATCCTTGCCCGCGGGAATGTCGATGATCATGAGCGTGCCTTTCCGAGAATGCCGACGCCCGCGCGCAGCGGGACGTCGAGGGCGTCGTAGAGTCCGGGTTCGGCGGCGGCCAGCCAGTCGATGGCCCCGACCAATCTGCCCACGGCCGTGGCATTTCCGCCCGCGGAGCGATTGCCGCCCTCATCGGTGGCCTCGACGCTCACCTCGATCCGGGGACGGCCCTCGAGGATGACGCGGTGCGCGCCCTCGCCGGTGGGCGGGGTGGGCCAGTCGGGGGCGCAACCGCCGTGGATGCGGGTGACGTGTTCGATGACGATGCGGGGTTCGCCGCCGACGATGCCCTGCACCTCGAAACGCACGGCACCCTGTGTGCCCGCGGCGAATTCGCCCATGAGTTCGGTGCCGACGGTCTCGTCCAGGGCGCGGCGTTCCACGATCTCCCGGATCTCGTCGAGTTCCGCGCCGAGTCCGCGCGCCATGAGTCGAATCTGTCCGCCCCACACCATGGTCGGGACGCCCGCCGCGAGCATGGGTGGTTCGTAGTCCATGGGCTGCCCCATGCCGACCAGGTAGCGCACCGAATCGGGTTGGTCGTAGGTGCTGTAGTCGAAGATCTCCTGGCAGCGCACCACCTCCACGGTGCTGGCGAGCCCGGTCATGAGCAGGGGCAGCACGTCGTTGCCCCAGCCTGGATCGATGCCGGAGACGAACAGCGAACCACCGCCCGCCGCAATCGCTTCCAGCACCTGCTCACGCAGATCGGCCGGGGCGCTGCGATGGTCGTAGAAGGCGTAGAGCGCGGGCGTGACGACCACGGCTCCGGCGCGCAGGGCGCGCACGATATCGGTGAATGCCTCGACGGGGCGGATATCCCCGGACGCGGCGTAGACGATGGCGCGGGGGCCGTCCGCCAGTGCGGCGTCGATGTCGTCGGTGGCCGCGACGCCCAGTTCGGCGTCGAGTCCGGCCAGGTCACCGGCGTCCCGGCCGACCTTCTTCGGGTCGTGCACGAGGACGCCGGTGAGTTCGAGCGCTGGATGCGCGGCGACGGCGCGGATGGCTGCCCGGCCGACATTGCCGGTTCCCCAGACCAGGGTGGCGATCATGCCGGGAGGGTAGCAACCGCTCGGTACCGCCCGAGGCTATTTCGAGAACACGTTACAGTTTTGCCAGTCGGTCGTGCAGCACCGCGGCCCAGTCGGTGTGGTCGAGAGCGCCGTAGTTCACGTGGATCACGTCGAACACATCGCGGCCCTCGCTGATCCAGCCGCCCTTCTTGTCCGCCTCGAGCACCACGTCCATACCGTCGTGCCGGGCCACGAAGGTGACCTCGAGCTGGTTCAGGCGCGGATAGTTGTGCGAGCGGCCGAATTCGATCTCCTGATAGAACGGCAGCTGCTGCTGGATGCCGCGCAGGCGACCGGCCTCGACGTCGGCGCGATGCAGCGGAAAGCCGAACTGCTCCAGGGTGGCGAGGATGACGTGCTGGGCGGGCAGCGCGCCGATGCCGAGCGGATCGCGGTCGCCCGGGTCCACCGCACCGCTGACCTCGACCACGGTGCGCACGAAGACCTCCATACCGGGCAGATGCCGACCGTTGTAGAAGGTGATCGGGGTTTCCATCGGGGTATGCAGCGAGAACGGGAACTCGTAGGGCGCGTTCACGGCCAGGGCGAACGGCCCGTGGACGTCGGCGGACCAGAAAGCGCGGTAGGCGTCGTATTCCTGGTCGGCGTTCTCGATTTCGACCCGGGTCACCAATTCCACCGCGACGCGGGTGATCTCCTGTTCGACACTCCCCCCGCGCAGGCGAACGACACCGTGCACCGTCCCGCCGGGTTGCACTCCGGGCGTGTGCAATTCGGCCTCGACCTCGGCCCCACCGACTCCGACGGCTGCCAGCAACTTCTTGAACATGGGCCACAGTCTTACCGGCAACCCTTGTCGATCGCTTAACAAGTGCTCTACCCTGCTGCGAACTAGAACATGTTCCCAGGGAGGTGTCCGGTATGGACCTGGAAGCCGTGGAGAGCATCCGCTCCCTCAAATATCGCTACCTGCGGTCCCTGGACCTCAAGCAGTGGGACGAATTCGCCGACACCTTCACTCCCGACGCGACCGGTGACTACGGATCCCCCTCCGGCGGTATGCCTTTGCGGTTCACCGGCCGCGACGCGATCGTCGACTACATGCGCTCGGCATTGAGCGCGAATATCATCACGGTGCACGTCGCCACCCACCCGGAGATCGAGGTGGACGGCGAGACCGCCACGGGCAGTTGGTGTCTGGAGGACACCGTGATCGTGCCCGAGTATCGGGTGCTGATCCGGGGCGCCGCCTACTACCGCGACCGGTACCGCCGCGACGATGGGCGCTGGCGCATCGCGCACACCGGCTACGAGCGCATCTTCGAGGCCACCATGTCACTCGACGCCCTGCCGGGGTTCACCCTCACCGCCAATCGCTGGGCTCCCGCCGAATCCGCCTGAGGCGGGAGCGTTTCCGAATCAGCCGACGCGGCGGGCGCGGGCGAGCCCGCCGACGATCAGGGCGATCAACCCGATGACCATGGCCACGACGCCACCGCCGAGCCCGTTGCCGGTGCCCAATCCGCCGTCGGCGGTCGCCACGACCACCGCGCCGAGCACGAGCGCGAACAGTCCGGCCGCCGCGGCGACGATCGCCCCGCCGCCGGTGCCGAGACGGCCACCGCGCCGGGCGAGAGCCAGCCCGCCGACCACCGCCCCGGCGATCCCGACGAGCGCGGCGACGAGACCGCCCAATCGCCCGGCGCTGAGCTCGGAGGCACCGGCGGCGACCGGTTCCGCCGCGGCGTGCGAGACCGCGGGGGTGAGGACGGAACTTGCGAGAACTGCGGTCGCGGCGGCGACCCGGTGACGAGCGGACATGATCTGCTTCCTTCGCGTCGAGAACGAGCACTCCCCCGCAGCATGTCCGGCGGACCGGCCGCGAGTCGTCGTGCGAGCGCGGACACTTCGCACTACCGCCGACGCCGTGCACATACCGCGGACGCGGTAGGCGGAAATCATCCGTAGGCGGGTTTCCGTCGCGTGGGCGGCCGGTTAATGTGCGCGCATGAGCAGGGCACGACTCGTGGACTGGGCGATCGCCCTCGGCGTGGCCGCGAGCCTGCTCCTCGCCGGGCGCTCGGCCGGACACTCCCCCACCGCGCTGGACCCACTCGGTTACGCGCTGCTGGCGGCCAGCGGCCTGGTGCTGGTGGTGCGCCGCCGCGCGCCGATCACCGTGCTGGCCGTGACCGGGGCATGCTCACTGGGGTACCAGGCCGTGGGCTTCGATGTGCCCGCGGTGGCCTTCCTGTTCGCGGTGTACGCGGCGGTGCGGGCCGGACACCATGTGGTCACCGCCATCGCGGCGGTGTCGCTGGTCGCCGCCCTGCCGCTGGCCGCTTTCATCGCCCTCGACGATTCGCGCGAGGCGTTCGCGCAGGCCCGGGGTGCGCTCGAACTGGCGTGGCTGATCGCGGCCGCGGCCGCGGGTGAGGCGCTGCGGCAGGCCGAGCGC
>NZ_BAGD01000095.1 GCF_000308635.1 Nocardia otitidiscaviarum NBRC 14405
TGGTCGGTCGTCGGGGTGGCCGAGGTGGTGGTCGTCGGCGCGGGGGTCACCGCCGGGGTGACCGGGACCGGGTCCGGGTCGGTGCCGCGGTAGTCGGCGGTGGCGGTGTGTCCGGCGGTCCACCAGAAGGCCGCGCCCGCCGCCACGATCACCGGGGCGATGAGGGCCGCCAGCATGGCCGCGAGACGGCGCAGGCGGCGACGGCGGGCCTGAACCAGCAGGGTGACAAGGGTTTCCACGGCGAGGGTGAACGCCGCCGCGCTGACCACGGCGGCCAGCGCCCAGGCGGCGTCGGGTTGCCGCGACCACTGGGCCAGGGCCGCGACCGCGCCGACGCCTACCAGGCCGCCGACGAGCACGCCGAGGAAACCCTTGGCCGCGTAGGGGTAGCTGCCCAGTGCGTCTTCCTCGCCGCCCTTGCGCCGCAACCACGCCAGGAAGATCAGCACGTGGCCGACCCCGGCGCCGACGGCCGCGGCCACCAGCAGCACCTGGGCGTCGTGCACCTCGGCCGCCTCGTGGCCGGTGGCCAGCAGCACGGCCCCGTACCCGGCCATGAGCGCGGTCACCACCAGGGTCGCGAGTCCGGCGAGCGCTCCGGGCCGGGCGCCGATCCGCCGCCTCGGATACCCCTCGGGCAGCTGTCGCCGCAGCATCCGGTACACCACGAACCAGGCCACCGGAATCACCGCGAGCAGCACGGGCAGCAGGCCGAGCAAGCCCGCCGGGGGCAGCCACACCGACGCCAGCGCGGCGATTCCCGCACCGGCCCACACCCATTCGGCCAGCCGCAGCAGTCCCCGCCAGGTGCGGGCCGACAGCGTCTGCCGCGCGGGCAGATGGTCCGGCCGGGAGGCGAGCAGCCCGCGCAGCACACCCACCGGTCCCCCGCGCCACGCCTGCAGGCGCGCTTGCAGCACAAGCAGTTCCGGGTGCAGCGAGTTCAGCGCGAGCCCGTCCTCGACGTGCTTCGCCGCCGCGATGCGGTCGGAGAACTCGAGTTCCACCTCGGCCGCCGCGGCATGGGTGTCGGCGGTCGGCGCGATCCGCAGCGCCCGCACCACGGCGGTGCGCGCCTCGGAACGTTCGGCTTCACTGGGGCCGAATTTCCGCGCGATCACCCCCGCCACGGTGAGCAGCGCGTTCGGATTCTCCGGCGCGAGCGAAACGGCAACCCGCGCATGCCGAATCGCCTCCTCCCACCGCGCCGACGCCTCGAACGCCAGCGCCGCGGTCAGATGCGGCTCCACCCGATCGGGGTCGGCCGCGATGGCCAATCCGACCATCCGTAGCGCCTCGTCCACCCGGTCCAGCCGATAGGCGATATCGGCCATCGAATTCAACAGTTCCGGATCGTGCGGTGCGTCCTCCAACGCGTCCCCGACTATCCGCCGAGCCTCTTCCAGCCGTCCGAGATCACTTGCGGCACGCGCGCTTTCCAGCACCTGCGAGGTGTCGTTCATCCCTCTCCCGATCAAAGCACTCCGGACGCTGAGACTAGCCTGTCAGCGACCGGCGGGCAGCGGCACCCGGCCGACAGCCGCCGACAGTCTCGCACGCGGGCCGCCGGAAGGTAGCCGAACCGATTCGGGGCGGGCTAGCCGACCAGGCGGCGCACCGCCGCGGGCAGATCGCGGGTGCGGCGGTAGGGCCCCGCCACCGCCGCCCCGAACGGGCGGGAGAGCAGGGTGCGGGCGATGGCGGACACCTCGTCGGTGGTGACTTCGTCTATGCGGGCGAGGGTTTCGGAGACGCTGCGGTGATTGCCGTAGCTGAGTTCGCTGCGGCCGATGCGGTTCATGCGCGAGCCGGAGTCCTCCAGACCGAGCACCAGCCCGCCCCGTAGCGAACCCTTGGCGCGGGCGCATTCGGCGTCGGTGATGCCGTCGGCGGCCACCTCCTCGAGCACGCCGCGCGCCAAAGCCGCCACCTTGCCGAGGTTTTCGGGCTGGCAGCCGAGATACACCGAGAAGGCCCCGGTGTCGGCGAAGGTGTCCACGCTCGAGTACACCGAGTACGCCAGCCCGCGCTCCTCGCGAATGCGCTGGAACAGCCGCGAACTCAGCCCACCGCCGAGCACCGTGTTGAGCACCGACAGCGGCCAGCGCTTCTCACCCTCGTGCCGACCGAATGCCCGGGTGCCGAACACCAGATGCGCCTGTTCGCTGTCGCGGAACATGCGGTGCAGTTCGGGGGCGCCGCGCGGCCGGAATCGGCCCTCGCGGCGCGGGGCCGGTTCCCGGCCGGGTTCGAGCCGGTCGGCGAAGGCGCGGTGCACCAGCTCGACGGTGTGCTCGTGTTCGACATTGCCCGCCACCGCGACCACCATCCGGTCCGGCCGATAGCGGCGCAGGTGGAACGAGTGCAGCTGGTGCGCCTGCATGGCTTCGATGGTCTCGATGGATCCGATGACCGGGCGGCCCACGGGGTGATCACCGAACAGCGCCGACAGGAAGGTGTCGCCCACGATGTCCTCGGGATCGTCGTCGCGCATGGCGATCTCCTCGAGCACCACCTGCCGCTCGACGGCCACGTCCTCGGCCCGGCACAACCCGCGCAGCACCACATCGGACACCAGATCCACCGCCAGCGGCAGATCCTCGTCGATGACGTGCGCGTAGTAGCAGGTCTGCTCCTTGGCGGTGAACGCATTGAGTTCGCCGCCGACCGCATCCATGGCCTGCGCGATATCGAGGGCCGAGCGGGTGGGCGTCGCCTTGAACAGCAGATGTTCGAGGAAGTGCGCCGCCCCGGCCACGGTGGGCCCCTCGTCGCGCGAGCCGACGCCGACCCACACGCCGATGGAGGCCGACCGCACCCCGGGCACGTGTTCGGTGACGACCCGCAGCCCGCCGGGCAGTACGGTCTTGCGCACACCGGTATCGGCCAGCGTCGCTTCGGTGGTGGAGAGCCTCAACGAAGGGGCTTTGCTACCCGACAGTGGAGTGTCCTTCTTCCGAACCATGTTTCCCACACAGCATGTTGACCACACGATGGCATCCGAGGCAACGAAACCCGGCAATGAAAATCCGGTGGCCCCTCACCCGATTATCGGGGTGAGGGGCCACCGCGCGTTACGGACGGCCGAAGGTTACTCCGCGTCGGCCGGAGCCGCCGCCTCGGACTCCTCCTCGACCGGCACCAGGGAGATCTTGCCGCGGTTGTCGATATCGGCGATCTCCACGCGGATCTTGTCGCCGACGTTCACCACGTCCTCGACCTTCGCGACCCGCTTGCCGTTGCCCAGCTTGGAGATGTGCACCAGACCGTCACGGCCCGGCAGCAGCGAGACGAACGCGCCGAAGGCGGTGGTCTTCACGACCGTGCCCAGGAAGCGCTCGCCGACCTTCGGCAGCTGCGGGTTGGCGATGGCGTTGATGGCGTCGATGGCGGCCTGCGCGGACGGGCCGTCGGTCGCGCCGACGAACACGGTGCCGTCGTCCTCGATGGAGATGTTCGCGCCGGTGTCCTCGGTGATCTGGTTGATGACCTTGCCCTTGGGTCCGATCACCTCGCCGATCTTGTCCACCGGGATCTTGATGGCGGTGACGCGCGGGGCGTAGGGGCTCATCTCGTCCGGGGTGGCGATGGCCTCGGCCATCACGTCCAGGATGGTGAGGCGAGCGTCCTTGGCCTGGTTCAGCGCACCGGCGAGCACCTGCGACGGGATGCCGTCCAGCTTGGTGTCCAGCTGCAGGGCGGTCACGAAGTCGGGGGTACCGGCGACCTTGAAGTCCATGTCGCCGAAGGCATCCTCGGCGCCCAGGATGTCGGTGAGGGCCACGTAGCGGACCTCGTCCTCACCCTTGTCGTTCTTGATCGTGTCCGACACCAGACCCATGGCGATACCGGCGACCGGGGCCTTCAGCGGCACACCGGCGTTCAGCAGCGACAGGGTGGAGGCGCACACCGAACCCATGGAGGTGGAGCCGTTGGAGCCCAGCGCCTCCGACACCTGGCGGATGGCGTACGGGAAGTCCTCCTGCGAGGGCAGCACCGGCACCAGCGCCCGCTCGGCGAGCGCGCCGTGGCCGATCTCGCGGCGCTTGGGCGAACCCACGCGACCGGTCTCACCGGTGGAGAACGGCGGGAAGTTGTAGTGGTGCATGTAGCGCTTGGAGGTCTCCGGGCCGAGCGAGTCGACCTGCTGCGCCATCTTCACCATGTCGAGGGTGGTGACACCCATGATCTGGGTCTCGCCGCGCTCGAACAGCGCCGAACCGTGCGCGCGGGGCACCACGGCGACCTCGGCGGACAGGGCACGGATATCGGCCAGACCGCGACCGTCGATGCGGAAGCCGTCGGACAGGATGCGCTGGCGCACCAGCTTCTTGGTGACCGAGCGGAACGCCGCGCCGATCTCCTTCTCGCGGCCCTCGAAGTCCTCGGCCAGGCTGGAGAGCACCTCGAGCTTGATCTCGTCGATCTTCTCCTCGCGCTCCTGCTTGCCCGCGATGGACAGCGCCTCGTTCAGCGGACGCTTGGCGGTGCCCTCCACGGCCTCGAAGACATCCTGCTGGTAGGGCAGGAAGAGCGGGAACTCCTCGGTCTCCTTGGCGGCCAGGGTGGCCAGATCCTGCTGCGCCTTGCACAGGCGGGCGATGAACGGCTTGGCGGCCTCCAGGCCCTGGGCCACCACGGCCTCGGTGGGCGCCTGCGCGCCACCGGCGACCAGTTCGATGACCTTCTCGGTGGCCTCGGCCTCGACCATCATGATGGCGACGTCACCGTCGACCACGCGACCGGCGACCACCATGTCGAAGACGGCGTCCTCGAGCTGCTCCACGGTCGGGAAGGCGACCCACTGCCCGTCGATGAGCGCCACGCGCACGCCGCCGACCGGGCCGGAGAACGGCAGACCGGCGAGCTGGGTGGACGCCGACGCGGCATTGATGGCCACCACGTCGTACAGATCCTTGGGATCCAGCGACATGACGGTCACCACGACCTGGATCTCGTTGCGCAGACCGTCGACGAAGGACGGGCGCAGCGGGCGGTCGATCAGGCGGCAGGTCAGGATGGCGTCGGTGGAGGGACGGCCCTCACGGCGGAAGAACGAGCCGGGGATGCGGCCCGCGGCGTACATCCGCTCCTCGACGTCGACCGTCAGCGGGAAGAAGTCGAACTGGTCCTTGGGCTGCTTGCCCGCGGTGGTGGCCGACAGCAGCATGGTCTCGTCGTCCAGGTAGGCGACGACGGAGCCGGCGGCCTGCTTGGCCAGGCGGCCGGTCTCGAAGCGGATGGTGCGGGTTCCGAGGTCACCGTTGTCGATGAGCGCTACGGATTCGAAAACGCCGGGCTCGACCTCGGCGGCGGAACCGGTCGTCACAGTCTCTGTCATTGTTCTTCTCTCAACCTCTCGTCTCGCCGGACCCGCGTGCGCTAGGTCAGCGCGCGATCCGGCATCGTCAGCCGTACCCGGCGTGGACACGCCACAGCCCTCCTGGCGGCAGCGCGCACACCCGTGCCGATATCCCCTTGGATACAGCGACGCGGAGGCGGTCATCGATCGAAGCCCTCCGGGCCGCGCGAGTGCGGCGCACCGAAAAGCCACTACCGAAGACCGACGCCACGCGACGGGTGCATACGGCTGTGCGTTGGTCGTGCATGCACCACTGGCCGCATGCACGAATAGCCAACGAGGAGATTCTAAGCCTCCCCGTTGGCTGCTTCGTCAACAGGCTCCGGGAACCCGGAGTTGTGTCGCGATGATCAGCGACGCAGGCCGAGCCGCTCGATCAGGGCACGGTAGCGCTCGATGTCCTTGTCCTGCAGGTACTTCGAGAGACGCTTGCGACGACCGATGAGCGCCATCAGACCGTGGCGGGTGTGGTGGTCGTGCTTGTGCTTCTTGAGGTGCTCGGTGATATCGGCGATCCGCTTCGACAGCAGCGCGATCTGCGCCTCCGGGGAACCGGTGTCCTTCTCGTGGACGCCGTACTCGGCGAGGATCGCCTTCTTCTGCTCGGTGGTCAGAGCCACAGAATTTCTCCTGTAATTTCCAGTCCGCGCTCGAAGTGCCAGGTCGCCCCGGGTGGGTGCCGCCGCGGACCGCAGCAAACCCAGCGGACCAGAGTACACGAACCCTCAGGCGAGGATTTCGCGGGCCTGCTTCACATCGCGGCCCATGGCCTCCACCAGTTCGTCGATGGAGTCGAACTTGCGCATCCCGCGCAGCTGTTCGACGAAGTCCACCGCCACCCGCTTGCCGTAGAGATCGCCGTCGAAGTCCAGCACATGCGGTTCCACGGTGCGGTTGCGACCGTCGAAGGTGGGGTTGGTGCCCACCGAGACGGCGGCCATGCGCCGGACCGGATCGCCGGAGTCCAGCACGGTGAACCAGCCCGCGTACACGCCGTCGGCGGGGACGGCGGCATGCAGGTGCGGGGCCACATTGGCGGTCGGGAAACCGAGGCCCTTGCCGCGCCCGTCCCCGCGCACCACGATGCCCTCCACTCGATGCGGGCGGCCCAGCGCCTCCGCGGCGGCGGCCATGTCACCGGCGACCACGCAGGAGCGGATGTAGGTGGAGGAGAAGGTCACCGCGTGCTCGCCGAGCAGCTGCACCCCGTCGGTGTCGAAGCCGTAGCGGCCGCCCAGCTCGCGCATGGTGTCCACGGTGCCGGCGGCCTGCTTGCCGAAGGTGAAGTTGTCGCCCACCACCACCTCGGCCACCTGCAGCTTGTCCACGAGCAGCTCCTGCACGTAGCGCTCGGGGGTCAGCTTCATGAACTCCTGGGTGAACGGCATCACCACCATGACGTCGATGCCGAGTTCGGCCACCAGTTCGGCGCGGCGGTCCAGTGTGGTCAGCTGCGCGGGATGCGAACCGGGCCGCACCACCTCGAGCGGATGCGGGTCGAAGGTCATGAGCACCGCGGGAACGCCCCGTGCCGCAGCGGATTTCACCGCGCGGCTGATGAGCTGAGCGTGACCCCGGTGCACGCCGTCGAACACCCCGATCGTGAGCACGCACCGGCCCCACTCCGCGGGCATCTCATCGAGACTTCGCCATCTCTGCACAAGCGCAGCTTACGGAAAGCGCGTCACAGACAATATTCGGCCGTGGTGATGTTCACCGCCGGACCGACCCCCGCCACCCCCGATTCACCCCCGCGCCGGGTGCGCGCCACCACCCGTCACCACACCGTTCGAACAGTCGCGCACCGGCTCGACCAGCAGGCGCGCCGATGTGGGAAACCGGGCGAGGTATGCCTAAGCTCGGGGACGTGCCAGGAAAACGAGACATCGCCACGCGCCGCGAGCTGGCCGATCCGTCCGCATCCGCACCCCTCGGAGATGTCGCCACCACCGCGGTGAGTTCGAGCACGAGTGTCGCACCGGTGCTGTCGTCGGTCGCGCAGGACTATCTGAAGGTGATCTGGACCGCGCAGGAGTGGTCGCAGGAGAAGGTGTCGACCAAGCTGTTGGCCGAGCGGATCGGAGTGTCGGCCTCGACGGTGTCGGAAGCCGTGCGCAAACTCGCCGACCAGGGCCTGGTCGAGCACGCCCGCTACGGGGCCATCACGCTGACCGAGGAGGGCCGCCGGGCGGCCGTCGCCATGGTGCGGCGACACCGGCTCATCGAGACCTTCCTGGTGCAGGAGCTCGGCTACGGGTGGGACGAGGTGCACGACGAGGCGGAGGTGCTCGAGCACGCGGTCTCGGAGACCCTCATGGCGCGCATCGACGCCAAGCTGGGGCATCCGGACCGCGATCCGCACGGCGATCCGATTCCCTCGGCGGACGGCGCGGTGCCCACGCCCCCGGCCCGGCAGCTCTCCGATTTCCACGACGGCGAATCCGGGCGGGTCGCGCGGATCTCCGATTCCGATCCGGCCATGCTGCGCTACTTCGATTCGCTCGGCATCGCGCTGGACACCCCGATCGCGGTGGTGGAGCGGCGGGACTTCGCGGGCACCATCGCCATTCGCGTGGACGACCGCACCATCGACCTGGGCGGTATCGCCGCCGAGGCCATCTGGCTGACGGCCTAGTCCCCCGGCGGGTTCAGACCAGTCGGTGCCCGCCGTCGACGTGCAGAACCGTACCGGTCACGAACGGGTTGCGCAGCAGCGAGAGCACGGCCGCCGCGATGTCCTCCGGTGTGCCGAGGCGTCCGGCGGGCAGCCGCCCCGCCATGGCGGCCAGCCGCTGTTCCTTGTCGGGCCAGCCGAGCCGATCCCAGATCGAGGTCCGCACCCAGCCCGGCGACACCACGTTCACCCGGGTCGGCCCCAACTCCACGGCCAGCGCGTAGGCCAGCGACTCCAGCGCCCCGTTCACCGCCGCCACCATGGCTCCCCCGGCCGCCGGGCGGTAGGCCGCGATCCCGGAGGTGAAGGTGAGCGAACCCCCGGCCCGCACCCGGGCGTACTTGGCCACCAGCATGGACCCGATCAACTTGGTATCGAGAAAGCCACGCCCCGCCGCGAAGTCGAACTCCCCGATCGGCCCGTACGCCCCACCCACATCCGCGGCCGTGCTGATCACATGATCGACCGGGCCGATCTGCTCGAACAACCGCGCCGCCCGCACCTCGTCCCCGATATCGGCGACCATCCAATCCACCTCGCCGCCACCGGTTGTCGGCCCGGCGGGCACCGCAGCAGCGGAGTGAACCACCGTGTGACCGGACGCGGCATCGGCATCGGCCGAAGCCGCGGCACCGACCGCGGCCGAGCGCAATTCCCGCACGGCCCGCGCGAGCCGCTCCTCCGAGCGGCCGACAATGGTCACCCTGCTCCCCGCCGCGACCAGAGCCGCGGCAATGGCGCGCCCCATCCCGGACCCACCACCGATCACCACCGCCCGCCCGATATCGTCCCAGCTCGGCACAGCCTGCTCCGCCGCAGCGGTCGCCTGCCCGCTGGTGGCGATGTCACGGGCCGACGCGGAGGTGGGTGTCGGGATACCGGTCGAGGGGTTCTTGTTCGCTGTCATGGATTCCAGCCGACCAGGGGTGGCGGCGGGGGTCCATATCGTGAGGGCGAAGGCGTGTGAGGGGTGGGCTAATGGGGCCGGTCCGGGAGGGGGCCGGTGGTGAGGATGTCGGCTATCTCACGGACCAGGGGGTCGCGGGTGGCGGTGCGCCAGGCGGCGAGGTAGGTGATGCGCAGGGGGCCGGAACGCAGTGGGCGCCAGGCCAATCCGGGGGTTCCGGCGGTGCGGCCGGAGCCGAGGCCGATGGCGTCGGGGCGCAGTGGGAGCAGGGACAGCATTTGGGCGTGACTGAGGGCGCTGTCGCTGAGCACCACGTCCGCGCCGCGCTCGCGCAGTTGGCGCAGCAGGTCGTCGTGCAGTTCGGGGGCGGAGGCGCGGGCGAACAGGATCAGTTCGAAGCCGGACAGGGCGGTGGGGTCGATGGCGTCGTGGGCGGCGAGGGGGTGGGCGGCGGACATGAGCACGCCGAGTTCCTCCTCGATGACGTGCGCCTGGGTGAGGTGCGGTGGCAGCGACGCCGGGCCGCGCAGCACCGCCAGATCCACCTCGTCCTGATCGACCAGGCGCACCTGTTCGGCGGAGGTCCCCGTGGTCAATGCCACTCGCAGGCCTGGTTTGTGGGCACGCAGCAACGCCTCCATGCGAGCCGACAGTCCGAACGGCGCACCGTTGACCACGCCGAGCCGGAAGGCCGCGTCCGCCCGCACGGCCGCGCGGGTGCGGCGCACCGCGCCGTCGGCCGCCGCCAGTACCTCGCGCGCCGAGGCCAACAGCACCGCCCCGGCGGCGGTGAGCTCGACCCCCTGCGGCCCGCGCACCAGCAGCAGCCCGCCGACCTCGCGCTCGATGGCCCGGATCTGCTGGCTCAGCGTCGGCGTCGAGATGAACAACCGCTCCGCCGCCCGCCGAAAATGCAACTCCTCCGCCACGGCGACGAAATACCGTAACTGCCGCAACTCCACCACACCCGAACCCTAGCCACCCCGTCGCAGGAGGTGAACCGGCGACGAATCGGGCCGAGGCCACAAGCAGCGGGTCCGCGCGGTCGTGTGACGGATGCCACCCGCCGCTCAGCAGACGGGGAAGTACTCCTCGAGTCCGACCGGCACCCCGTCGGCCCGCGCCTGCGCCCGGCACACGTCGTTGGGGAAGTACACGTAGGTGGTCCACGGCGCACCATCCACCCGGCGCACCATCCGCTGACTGTCGCCCGGGATATCCCAGGCGATGACCGCCCAGGACCGGTCACAGTACGCCACGCTGGGCGTGGCGGTGGTGAACGGCGGCCCCGCACCGAGATCGTGCACGATGGTCTGTGCGGCGCAGACCGGTTCGGGCGCCGGATCCTGGAATCGCAAGCTGCCGAACACGGTCTGGCCGTCGGACTCCACGAACAGCGTGTGCATCCCCTCGGGCACCGGGTCGGTTCCGGGTGGTGGATTCATGCCGAACCGGTAGCACCCCACCGGAACCGAGAAGGCGGCCTGCCCGTCGATTCCGGTGGTCGCGGTCCACCGCTCGGCCTCGGGTGTGCCCTCCGGCAGATCGTGGGCGAGTGGATCACAGGGCCGGAACAGCGCCAGTTCCACCGGAACATACGGAATCGCGGTGCCGGAGAGGCTGGCGGTCCGGATCACGACCGTGCCGCTGCCGCGCGGCGGCTCCGAATCCTGGGACGGCGTGACGGTGGTCCTCGGATCGGTCCGCGTCGCTGCGGGCGCGCTCGGATTCGTCACGCCCGGAACGACTGTCGGCCCGCCGGACGGCGGCGCTGTCACCGTCACCGTGGGGGCGGTGGTGCCGGGCGGTGGATCCGGTTCGGCGTTCTCACATGCCGTCACCGCCACCAACGCCCCGCCCAGCAGTACCGCCTGTAGGATTCGCCGCGTTCGCATAGTCGTAGACCTCCGGTCGCATCATCCCGACATCGGGGATATCGGCTCCGGACCGGCTGCGATTACCGCTGCTCATCCCCTAGTTCCTGGGGCGTGACAGGAGCGGCCCCGTCCTGGATCAGTTCCCAGTCCCCCGGCAGCCCTTCCACTGTGACCGAGGTTCCCTCGGCCTCGATGGTCACCGTCGCCGCGCCCAGGCGCAGATCCGCCAGCCGTACCCGCCCGGCCCGCTCGGGCAGGCGCGGGGTGACGGTGAGGGTGCGACGCGGCACATTGGGTGTGAGCCCGAGGAAGGAGCGCATGAGCAGCAGTGGCGCGGCGCTGGCCCACGCCTGCGGGGAGCAGGAGGTGGGATAGGGCACCGGAGAACGGAATTCGGAGCGTCCGAAGCCGCAGTACAGCTCCGGCGGCCGCGCGCCGAAGCTCATGACGGCCTCG
This sequence comes from Nocardia otitidiscaviarum NBRC 14405, assembly GCF_000308635.1. Lineage (GTDB taxonomy): Bacteria > Actinomycetota > Actinomycetes > Mycobacteriales > Mycobacteriaceae > Nocardia > Nocardia otitidiscaviarum. The sequence goes on from NZ_BAGD01000095.1 coordinate 11,277, forward strand.
GTGAGTCCGCCCGCCAGCCGCTCGGCCAACTCCCATGCTCCGGGCAGGTGCCGGTAGCGCAGCAGTCCCGCGACGGCGATGGCGGTGTCGTGCGGCCACACCGAACCATTGTGGTAGCCCATGGGATTGAACCGCCGCATGGACGAGGACAGCGTGCGCAGCCCGAAACCGCTGTCCATATCGGCGTTTCCGAGATGTTCGATGAGCTGCGCGGCGCGTTCATCGGGCACGATTCCGGTCCACAGACAGTGCGCCACATTGCTGCCGAGCGCGTCGACCTGACGTTTGCCGCCGTCGAGTGCCATGGCGTACCAACCGGATCGGGGCAGCCAGAACGCATCGTCGAACCGCTCGCGCAGCTTCTCTGCCTCGGCCCGCAGCCGCGCGGCCCGCCCCTTCTCGCCGAAGGCTTCGGCCAGTTCGGCGCGGCCGAGCTTGGCGGCGTAGGTGTAGGCCTGCACCTCGCACAGCGCGATGGGCGGTTCGGCGAGGTGTCCGTCGGCGAAACTGATCGAGTCCCAGCTGTCCTTCCAGCCCTGGTTGGCCAGGCCCCGATCGGTTTTGCGGCGGTACTCGACAAACCCGTCGCCGTCGCTGTCGCCGAAGCGGTCGATCCATTCCAGGGCGGCGTCGGCGGCGGGCAGCAGTTCGCGGATGGCGGACTCCTCCACGCCCCAGCGCCAGCATTCGGCGAGCAGCATGACGAACAGCGGGGTGGCGTCGGCGGTACCGAAGTACACGGTGCCGCCGAGCACCTGGTCGCCGCCGGGTCCGTGCCGCATCTCGTGCATGATGCGGCCGGGCTCCTCCTCGGTGACCGGATCCACCTGGGTGCCTTGCAGTTTCGCGAGCTGGCGCAGGGTGCCCAGCGCCAGGTCGGAGTCCAGCAGCAACGCCATCCAGGAGGTGAGCAGACTGTCGCGGCCGAACAGCGCCATGAACCACGGCGCGCCCGCCGCCACGTACGCGGTGCCGTCGGCCGGATCGTCCATCCGCAGCGCACCGAGATCGCTCTCGGTGCGCTGCAGGACGGCGGTCAGGCCGACGTCACCGGTGGTGAGCCGGGTGGCGGTGGCCCGCCACTGGCGAATCTTGTTGGTGGGGCTGTCCTCGTCGTCCGCGGTGAGGTTCATCGGCACCGCGCGGTGCTCCAGGATCGGCTGGCACAGCACCACCGTCTGCCAGGTGCCGCGGCGGGGTACGACGATCCGCCAGCTCATGGTGCCGAGCTGGACGACCGGGTCTCCGGTCGCGGTCACCGTGAGACCGCGACCGGAGTCCTTGCGATCGGTGAGGTGCAGGGCGCTGTCGGAGATGTTGAGTTCACATCCGCCGCCATCGACCCGCCCCGCCTTGACCGCGAACAGATCCGCGAAATCGGAGTCGGCGGTGAGCGTGAGGGTCATGGCGGTGTCCTCGTCGCCGAGGTTGTGCACCACGATCTTCTCGCGCATGCCGTCACCGATCATCCGCTTGCGCAGTACCAGCACGGTGGCGTCGGCCACGCCGGGCCGCGGCTGTTTCCGCGCGACGAACCGTGCCCGGAACGCTTCCGGCATCATGACCGAAAGCTGTTCCGGGGCATGGCCGTCGAGCCGGAGCTCCCAGCGGGCCAGGACGCGGGCGTCCCGGTAGAACAGGCCCTGCGAAGTGCCCGCGTGGATATCGCCGAGTTGGTCCGACAGACAGAAGGTGCTCGCCTCGACCATGGTCACGATGCCGCCGTGACCATCGGCGATCGGGGGCTGACCGGCGTTGAAGATACTCATTGCGGGCTGCGCACCGCCCCGCTGACCGCCGCCGTACCCAGCACGGTCGGGGTCGCCAACCGCTGTTCGGGTACGAGGATCGGCATGGCTTCGGCCTCGACCCGACGCCCGGCCGCGACCCGCTCAGCCGCGACCCGTGCGGCCACGGCACGGCGGTAGGCCGTCTCGTAGCCGGACGCGAGCCGGTCGGAGGCGAACAGCCGCTCCACCCGCTCCCGGCAGGCGTAGGGGTCGATTTCGTCGGCCCGCGCGATGAATTCGGGCAGCTGCTCCGGATCGTCGCAGATGAAGCCGGTGACACCGTGTTCGATCACCTCGTCGACCGCGCCGCCGCGCAGCGCGATGACGGGGGTGCCGCACACCATGGCCTCGATCATGACGATGCCGAAGGGCTCCTCCCAGCGGATCGGGAAGAGCAGGCAGCGCGCGCCCGCCAGCAGATGCCGCTTGGCGACCGCGTCCGCCTCACCGAAGACGTCGTCGCCGTCGGCGAGCAGTGGTCGGACGGCCTCCTCGAAATACTTCTTCTCGGGCGGCTCGTTGCACTTGCCCGCCAGCACCAGGCGCAGTCCGGCCGCGTGTGCGGCATCGAGCGCCAGATGCGGTCCCTTGTACGGCGCGTACCGGCCGAGGAACAGCGCGTAATCCTGCTTCTCGGTGCGGAACGGCCATTCTTCCGGCCGAATCGCATTGTGTACGCGGGCAATCCAATTCAGATCCGGCACCAATTCGCGCTGCCGGTCGCTGATGGCGACCAACTGCACGTCCTGGTCGAAGGACCGATAGTACTCGTGCATGTCCGGGTCGACCGGACCGTGCACGGTGACCACCGTCGGAATACCGAGCGTGCGATACGCCGCGGCGTTCAGCGGACCGGCGAAAGTGTGGTCGTGCACGATATCGACGGAGTCTTCTCCGTTCAATTCCATGATGACGCGTAAAGCCTTCATGGCATGCACGATCTCAGGATACGGCTCGCCGAGCCGATGCGCCTGAATTTCATTCCAAACCGGGATGAATCGGGCCTTGGTACCTGGCCGACCTGCACCGATGAGGGTCACTCGATGTCCACGATCCACGAGTTCATCGGCCAGTGTCGCCACTATCGCCTCGACGCCGCCATACCCTGCCGGTGGGATATCGAAATACGGCGGAGCCACCATGACGATATTCAACGGCCTGTCCGGGCCGGTGCCCGAACCGGGCGAAACCGCCCTGGCCGAACGTACGAAATCGAAAATGGTGGCGGGATAATCCTCGTCGGATTCCGGCTCCTCGAAACTCATTCCAAGCCTCCTCATTGAGGTGAATGACTCCGCGTAGCACATTCCACCAATGCGCGGAACTCAAACCTCTACGAGGTGGCGGGCCGGATTCAAAGGTTAGCCGGTCGCACGACCATGACCGAAGAGGCGCGTTTGCCGCTTTCCTGAAGCAGGGCGATGGCCCGACCGGAGGGGTCGATGGCGGCGTAAACACCTGAGAGACCGACCGGTTCGAGCCAGCGGCCATTGCGCAGATCCTCAGCCTGCCGTTCGTCGATCGCACGCACCGGGAACGCGGTCCGGGCGGCGGCATCGACATCCAGGCTCAGCAACGGCTCCTCCGCCTCGGCCGCCGCGGTCAACTCCGCCAGGGTGCGCGCGTGTTCGAGGGTGAACGGCCCGACGCGGGTGCGGCGCAGCGCGGTCAGATGCCCGCCCACGCCCAGCCGCGCGCCGAGATCGCGAGCCAGCGCCCGCACATAGGTGCCCGAGGAGCATTCGACCTCGACGTCCAGGTCCACGAACCGCCCGCCCTCGCCGTCGACCTCCCGGCGCGCCAGCACGTCGAACCGGCTGACGGTGACCGGACGCGCGGCCAACTGGACGTCCTCCCCCGCGCGGGCGCGGGCGTAGGCGCGTTCGCCATTGACCTTGATGGCGCTCACGGTGGCAGGCACCTGCTGGATGTCGCCGGTCAATGCCGCCACGCCGGAGGCGATTTCGGCATCGGTGAGATGTCCGGCGGCGGTGGTCGCGGTGACCTCGCCCTCGGCGTCGTCGGTGACGGTGGACTGCCCGAGCCGGATGGTGGCGGTGTAGGCCTTGGTGGTCAGGGTGAGCAGGCCCAGCATCTTGGTGGCCCGTTCCACGCCGAGCACCAGCACCCCGGTGGCCATCGGGTCGAGGGTGCCCGCGTGCCCGACCTTCTTGGTGCGCAGCAGCCGTCGGGCCTTGGCGACCACGTCGTGACTGGTCCAGCCGCCGTCCTTGTCCACGATCAGCAGGCCGCCGAGCGCGTCCACGACCGGGGTTCGCTTCTCACCCATACGGTCTCAGCCCTCCACGATCGCGGTCAGGATGAGGCCGTCGGCGATGAGCCAGCGGCCGTCGAACGAGGTCAGCGGCGATCCGCCGTCGGTGGTGTGGCCGGGGACCAGCAGTTCGCTGCGGAAGGTGCCCGCCCCGCCGCCGTCGGACTCCTCGTCCACGGTGAAGGTGATGTGTGCGTCCTCGAAGCCCAGCCAGCGCGCGGTGAGCGGGTACCAGACCTTGTAGGTGGCCTCCTTGGCACAGAACAGCAGGCGGTCCAGGTGCAGGTCCGTGCCGGGCAGCGCGGCGGCCAGCCAGGAGCGTTCCGCGGGCAGGCTGACCGAGTCCAGGACGCCGTCGGGCAGTGCGCCGTGCGGTTCGGCGTCGATGCCGACCGAGCGGAAGCGCAGTTTGTGCGCGAGCGCCGCGGCGCGGTAGCCGTCGCAGTGGGTGAGGCTGCCGACGACGCCGCGCGGCCAGATGGGCGCGCCCATCTCCCCCTTGCCGATGGCGACGGCGGGTTCGCCGAGTGCGGCCAGGGCTTGGCGGGCACAGTGGCGGGCGCCGATGAAATCGCGCCGCCGCTTCTCCACCGCCTTGGCGATGAGATGCTCCTCGCCGGGGTGCGCCTTCAACTCCGGCGGGTACGCCAGCAGTTCGGCCGCGGCGACCCCGGTGGGCAGAATTCTGCCGATCAAACGCGCCGACCCCTCGGTCGCTGCTGCCCGGTGTTCGATGACCGCCTCCTGCTCGTGATCGTTGCGTCACGAGCCTATCCCGCCGCCCCGGGCGCGCGACCGGGCGATCCGTTCGGCACACCGACACCCATTGGTTGCTACGATGTTGCTGATTCATATCCGCACGCAGTCCAGCACTTTCCGCGGCGCGTCCACGCGACCGCGGGGCAGGAGGGTGAGGTATGACCGTCGAGCCGTCGACCAGCCGGTCCACCGCGGAACCGGCCGAATTCATCGGGCCGTCCCGCATCATGACCACGCTGCACATCAATGGGCACGACTGCTACGCGGTGCTGGAGCCGCGCACCAGCCTGCTGGACGCGCTGCGCGAGCACCTCCAGCTCACCGGCACCAAGAAGGGCTGCGATCAGGGCGGCTGCGGGGCGTGCACGGTGTGGATCGACAATCGCCGGGTGCTGGCCTGCCTCACCCTGGCGCTGGCGGCGGAGGGCCGCGAGATCACCACCATCGAGGGCGTCGCCGACGGCGAGAACCTGCATCCGGTGCAGCGGGCCTTCCTGGCGGCCGACGGATTCCAGTGCGGGTACTGCACTCCCGGGCAGATCATGTCGGCCATCAAATGCATCGAGGAGGGCCACGCCGAATCCGATACCGAGATCGCGGAGTGGATGAGCGGCAATATCTGCCGCTGCGCGGCCTACCAGAACATTCGCGACGCGGTGCGCATCGGCCGCGACGCCATGCGCGGGGGTGCGCGGTGAAACCGATCGCCTATGCCCGCCCGCACAGCCTGGAGCAGGCCGTCACCACCGTCACCTCCCGGCCGAACACCGTATTCCTCGCGGGCGGAACGACTCTGGTGGACCTGCTGCGCACCGGAGCCATGGAGCCGGACAATGTCGTCGACATCACCTGGCTGCCGCTCGGCGGCATCGAGCACACCACCGAGGGCGGGCTGCGCATCGGCGCACTCGCCAGGTTGAGCGAGATCGCCGCGGATCCCGGTGTGGTGGAACGCTTCCCGTTCCTCTCGGTGGCGCTCTGGAAGGGTGCGTCGGCACAGCTGCGGAATATGGCCACCCTCGGCGGTAACCTCATGCAGAAGGTCCGCTGCGCGTACTTCCGCGAGCCCGGAACCGCCTGCAACAAGCGCGATCCGGGATCGGGCTGCGCGGCGATCGACGGCATCCACCGGGGGCACGCCGTGCTCGGCACCAGTCCCCTGTGCTTCGCCACCCATCCCTCCGATGTGGCGATTCCGCTGGTCGCCCTGGACGCGACGGTGACGGTGTGGGGGCCGCGCGGGGAGCGGAGCATCGCCTTCGACGACTTCTTCCCGGAACCGGGTGAGACCCCGCACCTCGAACACCCGCTGGCCGACGACGAACTGATCACCCGCGTCGACGTGCCCGCACTGCCCTTCGCGCGGAATTCGCACTACCTCAAGGTGCGCGACCGCGAATCCTACGAATTCGCCCTCGCCTCGGCGGCGGTGGCCATGAATGTGGCCGACGGGACCGTGGTGGATGTGCGCATCGGTCTCGGCGGGGTGGCGACGAAACCCTGGCGGGCACGGGTCGCCGAGGAGCTGCTCCTCGGCAAGCCCGCCACCACACCGAATTTCGCGCTGGCCGCGGCGGCGGAGCTGGAGGCGGCCGACGATACCCACCCGATGAATCGATTCAAGATCGAACTCGGCGCGCGCACCCTGGTGCGAGCCTTGGAAGCCGTTCGACCGCAGACGAATCCGCTGGGGGGCCAGCGATGACCGCCACCGTTTCAGGACCACTCGTCGGACAGGGATTCGATCGGCTCGACGGCCGCGCCAAGGTGACCGGGGCCGCGCACTACACCGCCGAGATCCCGCTGCCCGGAGTGGCGCACGCGGTGATCGTTGGAGCCAGGATCGGCAGCGGCGCGGTGCGATCCATCGACACCCGCCGGGCCATGGCCGCGGGCGCGGTCGCGGTGTTCACCCACGAGAACCTGCCCCGGGTGGCGGCGGTGCCGCCGGTCTTCCCCTCCGGATTCGGCGGCCCCGCACCCGGGCAGACCTTCTTCCCCATGCAGGACACCGCGATTCACTACTTCGGCCAGCCCATCGCGGTGGTCGTGGCCGACACCTTCGAGGCGGCGCAGCAGGCGGCCGAGTTGGTGGACGCCCACTACGACGAGCGTCCGGCGCTGGTACGCCTCGACGACGGCCGCGATCGGCAGTACCAGCCGGACACGGTCTTCTGCGGGCTGGTGCCCGCCGTGCAGTCGCGCGGCGATGTCGCCGCGGCTGCCGCCGGCGCCGCCCACACCGTCGACGCCACCTACCATTTCGCCGCCAACCACCACAATCCGATCGAATGCTCGGCGACGGCGGCGGTCTGGGACGGCGATACCGTCACGGTGTACGACGCCACCCAGGGGGTGAGCGCCACCCAGGCCACCATCGCCGCCTATCTCGGCATCTCACCGAGCAACGTGCGGGTGATCGCGCACTACGTGGGCGGAGGTTTCGGGGCCAAGGCCATGATGTGGCCGCATGTGACGCTCGCACCCATGATCGCGCGGGAACTGGGGCGGCCGGTCAAACTGGTGCTCACCCGCGAGCAGATGTTCTACGGCACCGGTTTACGCGAGGAACAGGAGCAGCGGATCACGCTGGTCTGCGACAACGAGGGCATGTTCACCGGGCTGCGGCACCACAAGTTGTCGGTCACCTCCCCGTTCGACGAGTGGGCCGAACTGTCGCTGGGCGTGGCCGGGCAGGCGTACGGAATCCCGAACTGGGAGGGGCGCTATCGGCTGGTGCGCGGCAACACCATGACGCCCACCTTCATGCGCGGTCCCGGGGAGACCTCCGGCATGGTGGCCATGGAGTGCGCCATCGACGAGCTGGCCGACGCCATCGAGATCGATCCGGTGGAACTGCGGCTGCGCAATCACGCCGCGCTCGATCCGGAGAGCGGGCATCCGTGGTCCTCGGACGGCTACGCGGAATGCCTGCACCTGGCCGCCGAACGCTTCGGCTGGTCGGCGAGCGACCGCCGCGCCAGGATGCGCCGCGACGGCGACTGGCTCATCGGCTGGGGTGTGGCCACCGCCGGGTACCCGGTCTTCCTGCCCGGTCAGCCGCAGCGCGCGCACGCCCGCCTGCTCGCCGACGGCTCCCTGATCGTGCAGGCGGGCACCCAGGATTTCGGGACCGGGGTGGCGACCACCATGGCGCAGGTGGCGGGCGATGCGCTCGGCGTGCCCTGGGCGCGGGTGCGGGTCGATATCGGCGATACCGACTATCCGAATATCGCTGCGGCCGTGGGCTCCATGGGCGCGGGCATGATCAGCGCGGCGGTGCACACCGCCTGCATCGAACTGCTGGCCCAGTTGATCGCGCTGGCCGTGGCGGATGCCGAGTCGGTCCTGCACGGCCTGCCCGCGCACGCCATCGAGGGCGGGGGCGGCATGCTGCGCCTGAAGTCCGATCCCAGTGTGGCCGAGGCATATTCGGATCTGCTGTCCCGCAACCATCTCACCGATGTGGAGACCATCGGCACCTGGCATCCCCCGGCGCAGGATCTGCCCTACGGCCGGATGAGCTTCGGCGCGCAATTCGCCGAGGTCGCCGTGGACGCGGATCTGGGCCTGGTGCGGGTGCGGCGCATGGTCGGCGCGTTCGCCCCCGGCCGCGTCCTCAATGCCAAGCTGGCCCGCAGCCAGGTGCTCGGCGGGATGAACTGGGGGCTGTCGCAGGCCCTCATGGAGGCCAGCCTGCCCGATACCCGCGACGGTCGCTGGGCGAATTCCTCCCTGTTGGAGTACCTGCTGCCGGTCAACGCCGATGCCCCGGAGGTGGACATCTCCTTCGTCGAGGTCGCCGATCCCGTGGTGAATCCCCTGGGGGTCAAAGGGCTCGGCGAGCTCGGCATGGTCGGCGCGGCGGCGGCGATCGTCAATGCGGTGCGCCACGCCACCGGCCGAACCATCCGGGAGATCCCACTCCGCATCGAACATCTGCTCACCGAGCCGATGACGCCCTGACCGTCGTCCGCACGCCGCAGCGGCGTCGGTCCGACCAGCTATCACATCACTTCCGCTGGCACAAGAGCCGCCGGGGCGGAATCCGGCGGCCGGGAGCCGCCCGCGCGGAGGAACCGCCGAAGGCCCACGCTGACCAGACTCGGTGCCGTGAAATCGCGAATGAGATGGGCCGCCGGGCTGGCGGTCGTCGCCGTGGCGGGTGGGGTGCTGGTCACCCGGATCGTGGACGACGAAGGTGCCGGCGTCGCCCGGGCGGATCCCGATATCCCGCTGGTGTGCGAGGACAGGCGTCCGGCGGCGATCGACCCGGGCGGCTACGGCATGCAGCACGACGGGTCGTTTCTGCATCCGTCGCTGACCTACGTGAACGAGGAGGAGCAGCATCCGTTCCCGGGCGGCGGCGAGGATCTGTTCCCCGAGACCGGCGGCTACGACCCGAACACCTACCGCAGCGACAATGTGACCGTGGAAGCGCACTATCCGGGCGCGCGCTTCACCCCGGATCCCTTCCACTCCTGGCAGAACATCGTCGATTTCGACGGTCGGCGCTACATGTTCCAGTACGACCGCAGCGAGGCCCGCGTCTACGACATCACCGATGTCACCGATGTGCGGGTGGTCGAATCGCTGTCGCGCGACGATGTGGCGGGTGTCGACGGGAATGACGAGGCCGTCGCCGGGCAGGATTGGGCCGCCGGTGATTTCTGGGGTGCTTCCACCATCCAGTGGAGCGACCGGTACGACGGCTACATCATGGTGCAGAGCTTCGAGATGCGCCGCCAGGTGCCGTTCTGGATGGGCGACTCCCCCGAGCACAGCAAATACGCCGCGCCCGCCGGGGTGGCCGCCGCCCGGGCCGACATCCAACTCAAGGGATTCAAGGTCTACAAGTTGAACGGCCCCCGGAAACGGGACTGGCAGTTGCTGGCGACGGTGAGCACCGACGAACACCAGCGGGATCCGCTCGCACCCGATCTCGGTGCACCGCAGCAGGGCTCCGGATCCCTCGACGTCCCGCAGTGGGACGGTGGCCGCTACATGTTCATCGCGACCGCGCCCAGCGACGACTGGTCGTTGCAGGAGTATCCGACGTACCTGTACGCCAACGGATTCCAGGCGTGGGATATGACCGACCCCGCCCGGCCCCGACTGCTCGACACCTGGCATCGCGAGGGCACGGTGCGCGGTGAGGAGGACGCCTACCGGACCAATCCCCGCTGCGGCAACCGCACCTCGTGGATGGGTTCGCGCAATCCGCTCTACATTCCTACGCCGATCGAGGAGGGCGGCAGGTACGGATTCGCGGCCCTGGGCGGTCTCGGCATGTCGATCCTCGACATCTCCGATCCGGCGAATCTGCGCGAGATCGGCCATCTCGACGTCCCGATGTCGGTCGCCGGAACCGAGGCCGACAATATCGACGTCTCGCAGTTCGAACGGACGGGCATGGTCTATCTGAGCGGATATCCGCTGTCCGAGGACTGCTACGAGCCCTACAAGGACATCTTCCAGGTGGACGCCCGCGATCCGGCGCATCCGCGCATCGTCGGGCGGCTGCCCCGCCCGACACCGCCGAAAGAGGCCGTGGTGACCGACTTCTGCCAGCGCGGCGGCAGCTTCGGGCCCAAGCGCAGCGGGTACTACACCTCCCCCGGCGACCCGAAGGACGGGCTGCTCGTCTACGACTTCTACAACGCGGGAGCGCAGTTCTTCGACGTCTCCGATCCGCGGCGACCGCGCATCGCCGGATACTTCGCACCACCCACCTTCGGTTCGGAGACCGAGGACTGGGCGCGGAGCAATCCGACCCACGGCGTGTACGTGGAGTACGACCGCAAGATCGTCTGGCTGCTGACCAATGACGGCATCTACGCGCTGTCGTCCCAGGACCTGTTGGGCACACCGAATCTCGGCGCGCCGGCCGAACCGTTCCGTACCAGCGCCCGCTGAACCAGCACCGAGCCGCCGAGCGATGCACCGCGGTGGCTCGTATGCTGTTCGCGCACAACTTGTTCCGACCCATCCATCCGCGGAGCGAACAACCGTTCCCGCACGCGATCACATGCGGGGGCCACGGCTTCCGGGCAGGCTCACACGGTCAGGCGCGGAGCGGCGGCCAAGGCAGCGGCGACTTCCCGTGCGGCCCGGTGGCCCGATTCGGCCGCGCCGTCCATATATCCGGCCCAGCGGGTGGCGGTTTCGGTGCCCGCCCAATGCAGGGGGCCGATCGGGGCGCGCAGGGCGGGGCCGAAGCGGGTGAGTGCGCCGGGTGGGGTGAAGGCGCCGTAGCAGCCGCGGCTGAATTCCTCTTCGGCCCAGTCACGTTCGAGGTAGTCGATGGGCGTGCGGGCACGCGGGCCGAAGTAGCCGACGAGGTCGTCGATGACCCGGGCGCGACGGTCGGCGAGATCCAGGCGTGCCGCGGTATCGGCGTGTCGTCCCTCCAGGAATCCGACGAGCACGCCGGGTGCGCCGTCGCGCGGGGTGTTGTCGAAGACGGTGCCCAGCGCACGTCGATCACTGTTGGCCTGACCGCTGAAACCGGCTCGCCGCCAGAAGGGTTCGTCATAGGCGACATTGACCTTGATCACCCGGCCCATCGGCATCCGCTGTACGAGTTGGTCGCGATCACCGGGCAGTCCCGGCGTAAAGCGGATGCGCGCCGCCAGTGGCGGCGGCACCGCCACCACCGCACGCCGGGCCCGCACCACGGTCCGGCCCGCGCGGACCCGGACCCCTGCGGCGTCCCATTCGATATCGCGCACCGGCGCGCCGAGGACGATCCGCTCCCCCAGGCCCTCGGCCAGCACCGTGGCGATGCTCTGCGAACCGCCGACGACACGGTCCTGCTGCGCCCCGCCCGCCGTGCTGATCAAGGCGTCCAGACCACCCGCCGCGCCGACGTAGAAGGCCGCCCACAGCGCCGACATGTCCTCGGGTTCGGCGGAGAACACCGCCTCGGTGATGATCCGGAAGAAGGACCGGCCACCGGGGGTGCGGGCGGTGCGCCGCAGCCAGGTCGCGAAGGTCTGCCCGTCCAGCGTTTCGGCCTCCGCCGCGAGCCAGGGCTCCCCCGCCGCGACGCGACGCGCGATCCGGTCCAGCCGCCACTGCGCCTGGGCGACATCGGCCAGCGCCAGCGGGTTCAGCTTCGGGATACGACCGGTGTACTCCGATCGGGCCGAACCGATTTCGGCGATACTCCGCCCGGCGGTATGCGTCGGATAGGTGTCCAGGCGCAGTTCCGCGAGCAATGCCAGGATCCGATGCTGTCCGGGCCCGACCCACTGGCCGCCCACCTCGATGGGCGCCCCGCCGGGCAGTTCGCCGTTCAGCAGTCGCCCACCGACCCGATCGCGCGCCTCCAGCACCAGCACATCGGCCCCGCCGCGCACCAGATCGCGAGCCGCGACCAGTCCCGCGATCCCAGCCCCGACGACCACGACACCCACCGACCTATCCATGACCACCTGCTTTCATACATCATGTATCTGACATTCGCACTGTATGTGATATCCATGGCGTATGGAATCCCTGCGGGAGAAGTACGCCGAGAACACCCGCCAGACGCTGATCGACACCGCCGCGCGCCTGTTCGCCGAACGCGAGTACGCGAACCTCTCGGCCGAGGAACTGGTGCGCACCGCGGGCCTCACCCGAGGGGCGCTCTACCACCACTTCGACGGCAAGCGCGGCCTGTTCGAGGCGGTCGTCGTACTGCTCGAAGACCGAGCGGCACAACGCATCCGGCGTGCCGTCGCCGCGGTGTCGGACCCCTTCGAGCGGATCGACCGCGGCATCGCGGAATTCCTCGAGATCTGCGCCGAACCCGACTACCGGCAGATCGTGCTGCAGCAGGGCCCGATCGCGCTGGGCTGGCGGCGCTGGCGCGAACTCGACCAGCGGCATCTCGGCGGTCTGCTCCTGGAGGCGATCCGCGAGCTGCTGGCCGCCGAACTCATCCGGCCCTATCCGGCCGAACTCATCGCGAGCGCCTTCTACGGCGCGCTCACGGAATTGCCGCTGACCATCACCGAGACCGACGACCCCGCACACGCCCGGACGCTGAGCGCCAGGCTGGTGCACGAGCTGCTCGGCGGGCTGGCCACGCAACGGCCGTAGGGCGAAATTCGGTTGTGCGGCGAACACCGTTGTGGCGTCATGGATCACGATGAAGCAGCAACGTCCGGCCACCGCCCGATCCGTTTCCGACGGCCTCAAACTGCACCGGCATCTGGTGCGGTCGCCCGGTCGCGTCCACACCGTGATCACCTTGCGGCCGGGCACCCGTGCCGGGTTCAGCACGAACCGATTCCACGACACCTGGCATGTACTGTCCGACGACCACGGCGCACGGTTGCTGGCTCGGCTGCTGTGGGGCCTGTCGTATCAGGCACGTCCGCACACGGTCGTGCTCGTCGACCGGCCGTTCCTGCGCCCGAACCCGTTCGACGCGGACCCGGCCGATCCGATCGTGCTGGTGCCGGGCTGGTGCACGCCCTTCGACGACCGCATCGCCCGAAGCTTGAAGAACCGACTGCCGCTGTCGAATCCGGACGGTACCGTGCGCTGGCACACCTTCGGCCTCGATCGGACGCTGCGGCCGGCGGTGCGCGAGACCTGGTGGGACCACTCTCGCCGACGCGAGGACCGGGGCAGCGTCAGGCGTCGCAGCGGCCTGCTCGTCCTTCGTCCGCGCACTCCGGATGAGGCCCGCGCATGGGCGCTGGACGCGGCCGGTCTCGACACGACGGGTGGGTACGGCAGCGATTACACCTATCTCGGCCCCTGGGACTACGGGTACGACGGCGAGATCCAGATATTCCGACGCTTCCACCCGATGGTGAGCGTGGCCAACCAGGCCCGCGCCCAGGTGCTCTCGCGTGACGACGCACCGGCAGACCCCGAATCCCTGCGCTGCGCGGTGTGGCGCGAGGCCGAATCGGTCAGGGGCGACGCCCATCTCAGGATCCGCGAATGGCGCAGCGGCGGCTGGGAACTCGGCCGCGAGGCCGCGGCGGTACTGGTTCACGCCGACGTGAACACCCTCGACGGACTGGCGGCCGTCGGCCCGGTCGAGGCGTATCGCCGCCTGCACGCCGCACGGGTACGGGGTCTGACCCTCGACATGCTGTGGGCGATGGAGGCCGCGCTCACCTATCGCGACCGCCGTAGCGTCTCCGCGGCCCGGCGGCGCGAGCTGTTCGAGGCCCTCGGGGACCTACCCGCTCCCGCCACGCCGGAACGCCGCCGCTCCTCGCGCCCAGCTCGGCTGCCGACACGGCGGGCGCGCCTTCCGGCGGCGCGCTGATCGGGGGTGGGGCCACGTGGTACCGGATGCACGACTGCGTCCGGTACCACCGAGCGTGGCGGCCGGCCCCCGCGTGATCCGGCCGCTCACACCCGGCGACGGCATCGGCTGAGCGCCCGGGTCGCGGGCTCGCCCTCGGATGCGGCAGGGTGATGCACCATGACAGCGATCGACGGTCCGCCGACCAGCCGACGGCGGCACATCCTGCGCCTCGCGCTGTGCGTGGTGTTCCTGTCGACGCTGTTCTATCTCGTGGCCATCGCGCGTGTTGTCGATGTCGACGGGGTGCGCGACCTGGTCGCCGCGACCGGTCCCGCCGCACCGCTGGCCTATGCGGCGGCCGCGGCACTGCTCGGCGCGACCTTCGTTCCGGGGCCGATTCTGGCCGCGGGCAGCGGCCTGCTGTTCGGCCCTCTGGTCGGGACGTTCGTGACGCTGGGCGGCACCGCCGGAACGGCCACCCTCTGTGCCTTCCTCGGGCGGCGGGCCGGTCATGCGAGCGCCCGCGAACTGCTCGGCCCCGCGCGCGCCGACCTGCTGGACGCGCAGATCCGCCGACGCGGCCTCTGGGCGGTCGTCGGCCAGCGTTTCATCCCCGGTGTCTCCGACGCCATGGCGGCCTATCTGTTCGGGGCGCTCGGAATCCCGCTGTGGCAGATGGCGGTCGGCGCTCTCATCGGCTCGACCCCGCGCGCCTTCGTCTACACCGCCCTCGGCGCGTCGATCGGCGACCTATCGGCACCGCTCGCCTTCGCCGCCGTCGCGGTCTGGTGCGTGGTCGCGATCCTCGGCGCGTTCACCGCCCATCGCGGCTACCGGCTCTGGCGGCAATCCCGCACGGCTGGCGATGCCGGCTCCCCGGCCGCCCACGACAGCTGACCCGTGCGTGGCGACCGCCCCCGAGTGCACGAATCACGCGGCGAGCGAGAGTCGGCGCGGGTGGGTGCGCGTGCCGGACACGCGCGTGAGGAGGCGGCCGATCGCCTCGGCCACCGGCACCGGCTGTTCGAGGATCACCGAGTGACCGGCGGTGTCGATCAGGACGAGATCGGCGTAGTCGACGGCGGCGGCGATGGCGACGGAGTGGGCGGGCGGCGTCATCAGGTCGGCCGCGCCGCACACGACCAGGGTGGGGATCTTCGACAGCACGCCGAGGGCGGCGGTCTGGTCGTAGGTCGCGAAGGAACTCAGGAAGCCGGCCATGGTGACGATCGAGGTCTGGTTGTGCATGGCGTTGGCGAGTGCGAGTACGCGCGGGCTGACCTTGCGGTCACCGAATTCGGCGGCCCGCACGATGGGCGCGAAAACCTTGCACGCCAGGAGTTTCGCCCGCTGCATCAGCGTGGGTGCGACACGGACGGCGGTCTGGAACAGGGAGATGAGCGGGTTGTGCAGCAGGCGGCCGAATCCGGCGTCGGCCAGACCGCTCGCGGCGGTGGCGATGAGGCCGACACCGACGATGCGGGTGCCGATCTCGTACGGGTGCTGGCTGACGTAGGTGAGCACGGTCATGCCGCCCATGGAGTGCCCGACCAGGACCACCGGTCCGGTGGGAGCGACCGCGTCGAGAACATCGCGCAGATCGCGGCCGAGCTGTTCGAGGTGGTAGGTGCGCCGGGGCGCGGCGGCGGACGCGCCGTGCCCGCGATGGTCGTAGCAGACGATGCGCGCGCCCGGATACCGCGCCATGGCGTCGCGGACATAGGTCCAGGACTCGGCGCGCAGGCAGTGCCCGTGCAGCAGCACCACGGTCGACTCCGCGTCGTGCGGGCCGTACTCCCGCACCGCCAGGGCGATGCCGTCCGCTGTCCGGACCGTGGCACGGCGGTGCGCCGTGCTGGCGGTGGTGCGCGAGATCGACATCGGTGGCTCCGGTTCCTGGACGGGATATGTTCCACTGTCCGCCGGAGTGGCCGCCGACATCAGCCCACCGAGGGGTGGGCGTCGCCGCCCAGGGTGGAGCGAATCGCCACCTAGGTGCGGTTCAGCGTGGTGGCCGCAGCACCTTCATCGCGGCCCGCACGACCGGAGCGGGCACGCGGTCGCGCATACCGAGCGCCGCCGCGGCCGCCCGCCCGCGCGCCGGGGTGCCGCGGCCGAACATCCGGTTCAGCGGCCCGCCCGACGGTTCGAGGTCGATATGCAGGGGCGGGCGGCCCGCGGCGGCTCCCATCGCCTGGGCGACGACAATGCGCTGGATCTCGCTGGTGCCCTCGAAAATGGTGTACAGCTTCGCGTCTCGATACCACTTCTCCACCGGGTGGTCGGTGATGTACCCCCATCCGCCGAGCGTCTGGATCGCGCGTTCGGTTGCCCGCACGGCGATTTCGCTGGCCGCCAGTTTGGCCATCGACCCCTCGCCACGTTCGAAGGGGACTCCGCGCGCGGCCATCCAGGATGCGCGCCAGGTCAGCAGCCGCGCGGCGTCGATCTGGGTGGCCAGGTCCGCGATGGGGAACGAGATGCCCTGATTGTCGATGATCGGCGCACCGAAGGCTTCGCGCCGATTCGCGTAGGACGTCATGTATTCGAGCGCGGCCCTGGCGATTCCGAGCGCCTGCGCGGCGACCATCGGACGCGTCTGCTCGAAGGTGCCCAGGGTCGCCGAACCGGAGCGGCCGTTGCCGCGCGCCTCGCGCCGCTCGGCCAGCATCCGCTCCAGCCGTTCCGGCCCGCCGAGCAGATTCTCCATCGGCACCCGCACGCCGTCGAACGTCAACTCGGCGGTGTGCGAGGCGCGGCAGCCCAGTTTGTCGAGCTTGCGCACCAGCTGCAATCCCGGTGTGCCGCCGGGCACCACGAACAGCGCCTGGCCACGATGGCCCAACTGTTCGTCCACCACCGCGTTCACCACGTGCACGTGCGCGATGCCGCCATTGCCGATCCACATCTTGTGGCCGTCGATGATCCAGTCGTCGCCGTCGCGGACGGCCCGGGTGCGCAGGTTGCGCACATCACTGCCGCCTTCGGGTTCCGAGATCGCGAGTGCCGCGAGCTTCAGGTCGCCCGGCGTACCGAAACATTCCGGCGCCCAGTGGATCATCTGCTCGGGTGTCGCGGCGCGGCCGATCGCCGACAGCGCCAAGGCAGGCATCACGATGGCCAAACCGATTCCGGCGCAGCCCCAGAACAGCTCCTCCATGAACATCGGCAGCGACAGTCCGGTCGGGTCCCCGATGAGGTCGCGATAGAACAGCGGACTGTAGAACCCGCGCGCGGCGGCCTCCTCCAGGACCGGCCACGGGAACTCCTGGGCCCGGTCGTAGTGGGCGGCCACCGGTCTGATGTGGTCGCGAGCGAACTCGTGTGCCCGCTCGGCCAGCTCGTGCTGCGCCGCCGTCGGTGTCAGATCGAAGGTCACGATTGGTCGATACCCGGTCGGGTGCCGTCGAACCGTTCGTTCGGATTGCTGTTCGTTCGGATTGCCGTTCGCC
Organism: Nocardia otitidiscaviarum NBRC 14405; assembly: GCF_000308635.1. GTDB lineage: Bacteria > Actinomycetota > Actinomycetes > Mycobacteriales > Mycobacteriaceae > Nocardia > Nocardia otitidiscaviarum. Next base: position 28,812 of record NZ_BAGD01000095.1, read on the forward strand.
CGCGTCGGTTGTTCGCGGGCCCGCCGTGCGGCGGTGGGCCGAGCCGTACCGGCCCACCGCCGTCGCGTTACGCCTCCAGTGCCGGCTGGTCGACGGCCCACAGCCAGGATCCGTCCGGTTGTCGCCGGGCGATCTCGACGGTGATCTCACCGGTGGTGAGGGTGGACGCGGTCAGCGCCAGGTCGCCGCTCACCAGCACCGGATGCTGCCGTCCCGGGGTGAGCACCGGCGCGGCCGCGACGAACTGCTCGTAGACCTTGCGGATCTCCGCGTGCCCGGTGGCGAGGCTGCCGGGTGGGAAGGCCAGGACGGCATTCGGCTCGTACAGCGCCACCAGTCCGTCGACGTCGCCCGCATTGGCGCGTTCGATGAAGTACTTGCCCAGGTCGTTGGGGTCGGTGGCCTTGTCGTTGTTTGTCATGCCGACAACCCTGCCAACGAAACACGACATCCTCTGTCAGGTATTTCCGATAGAGTTCTCGGCATGCGCGCCGACCGATTGGTCTCGCTGGTGCTGCTGCTGCGCCAGCACGGTCGACTGTCCGCCACCGCGCTCGCCCGCGAACTCGAGGTGTCCACCCGCACGGTGCTGCGCGATATCGAGGCGCTGTCCGCGGCCGGGGTCCCGGTGTACGCCGAACGCGGACGGCGGGGTGGTTTCGCTCTGCTGCCCGGCTTCCGCACCGAGCTCACCGGGCTCAACCACGACGAGGCGCTCGCTCTGCTGGTCGCCGGATCACGGCGCGGCGCACTGGCTTTCGGCCTCGGCACGGCGCTGTCCTCGGCCATGCGCAAGGTGGTCGACGCGCTTCCGGACAGCAATCGCGCCACCGCGACCGGCGCGGCGCAGCGGCTGCTCATCGAACCGGAGACCGACCTGCTCGCCCGCCGTCTGATCGCCGAGGACGTACCCGACGCGATCGGGGCCGAGGTCCGGCGGGCGGTATTCGCCGGGTATCGGCTGCGCATCCACTACGCCGCCGTGGACCAGACCCCGCAGTGGCGGACGGTGGACCCGATCGGCCTGGTCACCGTGCGCGGCCAGGGGTATCTGATGGCCACGCGGTCCGGGGCGGAGCGCACCTATCGGCTGTCCCGGATCCGGGCCGCGGAAGCGCTCCCCGAACCCGCGCAGCGCCCGGACCGCGTCGATTTGGCGCGGGCCTGGGAGGAGCGCGCCACCCGCTTCCGCACCGGCGGCGAGCAGGTCACCGTGCTGGCCCGGGTGCATCCGGCGCAGCGGGCGGAACTGGTGGGCACCGCACTGTCGGTCGGCACCGAGACCGACGACCCGGACGGCTGGGTCCGGCTGGAAGTGACCTTCCAGGATTCGAGACATGCCGAATGGGCGCTGTGGCAGCTCGGCGCCAATGCGGAAGTTCTTGCGCCGCAATGGCTGCGCACCTCGCTACGCGACCGCGCCGCCGCGATCGTGGCCCACTACGAAGCATCCCCCCGAACGCGCCGACCAGCACCGAAAACGACTACCCGGGACGATCCCGCGCAGGTACCGTCACCTCCATGGCCTGCCGAATCACCCAACTCCTCATCGACTGCGCCGACCCGCAACGACTGGGCGACTTCTGGTGCGAGGTCCTCGGCTACGTGGAACTCGGCAGGGAAGACGGCGCCCTCGAAATAGGCCCGCCCGACACCGGTTTCGGCGGCCCCCAACCCACCCTCATGTTCCTCCCCAACCCCGAACCGAAACGCACCAAACTCCGCCTGCACTTCGACCTCAACCCCACCGACCGCGACCAACACACCGAACTCGACCGCCTACTGGCCGCCGGCGCCCGCCCGATCGACATCGGCCAGGGCCCCGACGTCTCCTGGCACGTCCTGGCAGACCCGGAGGGCAACGAATTCTGCCTCCTGCGACGCCGCGTGGAAGCGGTAGGGAGCCCGTCGAGCACATAGCGATGCGAAGCAATCGCGCGGACACCACTACTCGCGATCTCTGACAGTCGAATCGAGATTCCTTCAGCGGACCATCGTGCACGCGGGCTATCCGAGCGACCTGCTCACCGACACCGATGAACAGGTTCGGACGCGAGCGGTGGACTCCTGGATGGCATGGGAGGACGCGCACGTCTCACTCGGCGCGAAACCGGCTGCCGACGAGCAGGATCCGGTGTGGCGACGGGTGTTCGCCACGCTCGTGGTGCACTACTGGAAGCATGCGGCCTTCCTGCCGCCGTCAGCGCTGTGGGATGGCCTGCCCGCGCTGCATCACATTCCCGCAGTGCTGATCCAGGGCAAGCTCGACGTCAGCGGACCGGCGGCGACGGCGTGGGAATTGCACAAGGCCTGGCCGGGATCCCGCTTCGTCCTGATCGACGACGAAGGGCACGGTGGTCCCGCGATGATCCAGGCGATGATGCGGGCCATCGCCGCATTCGCCGAGCAGCCCGAGCCGTAGGTCGGCCCGGCGGCCGAGCAATCCGTGGATCAGCCGTCCACCACCGCCGCAACAGCCTCCACCTCGACGAGTTGATTGTCGTACCCGAGCACGGTGACGCCGAGCAACGTGCTCGGTGGATCATGAGGGGTGAAGGCGTCTCTCACCACCTCCCAGACCGCTACCAGGTCGGCTTGGTTCGAGGAGGCAACATAGACGCGGGTACTGACCACGTCGTCGAGACAGGCACCAGCATCGGAAAGGGCGACGCGCAGGTTCGCCACGACCTTCCGCGCCTGACCGACGTAGTCACCGACCGCGGCGGTGGAACCGTCGGCCTCGAGCGGGCAGGCTCCGGCCATGAAGATCAATCGCGCGCCAGCGGGAGCCGTCGCGGCGTAGGCATATTCGGCCGTGTCGGAAAGAATGCCGGAGCGGATTAGGGTGATGTGTTCGGGCATGTGGCCATCATGTCGCACGCCGGACGATGCATCGATGCCACCAGAAGACCGGACGCGCAAGCCAATGACAAGGGTTCGATTCATGCGGAACAGGCGCTGGCGGGCGCGGAGCCGGGCGACGGTACACACACCTGGCGAACGGCGCGCCGCGCTGATACTCGCGCTGGTGTGCCTGGCCGTCGGCTACTTCTTCCTGCACGTTCTGGTCGATGTGGCCGGACATACCACGCGCGCGCTGGCCGCGTCCTGGGCCGGGCGGGGCGACGGTGCGGGCATGGTGACCATTACCGGGAAGACGCGTACGAGCGGGCGCAGCTCCGGATTCACCTGCTGGGGCGATTTCACTCCGGAACACGCCGGGCCGGTCCGCACCGGACTCCGTGTACACGTCCACTCCTGCACACCGGGCGACCGGGTCGCCGTCGAACTCGTGCGCGGCAGCCCGGACAGCTGGAACTCGGCGAGCCGGGTGAATCAGGCGTATGAACGTGGTGCGGGCTGGGCGGGAAACCTGATCGTCACCATCTTCATCGGCGGATTCTGTCTGGTGCTCGGCCTGCTGTTCGCGATCGGAGGTATCGCGGTGCTGATCGGCGTGCTCCGCCCGGCATCCCGACGCCCGCGCGGCTCCCCGCCCTCGATCCGGAAACGACTCGGGCACAGCGGAAGTCGCTGAGCTGCGGGAACTGTCCACAATACATCCGCCCGATGACGACGGTGACCATGCCCATGACGATCCGGTCTGTATGACCGCCGGACATTCACGGCGTGATCTTCGTGACGCGTAGTGCCGCGAAATCGATCCTCACCGGGCGACAGGCTGCGAAAGCTTCCGTTCGAGGGCACGCATCACGGCCGGGCGGATCAGTTCGATGAATGGTCCGGTCAACCGCCAATAGCGTTGGAATCGCCGCCGACTGTCCTCGTCCGTCGCCGCCACGCGGGTTTCCAGGGTGAGGATGCACGCGTGGGCGCCATAGGGGCTGACCCTGGTGCTCTCGGCCATCTTGGCGAACCCCGGCTCGTCGAAACCGGCGAAGTTCTCCGCGGTAACAGGCTTCTCGGGTTCACCACCGAGCGCGCGCCAGGGTTTGGTCACGGTGCCGAAGACGAGTTCGGAATGCGGGCGCTCACCCAACAGCATCCACCCGTGCTCCGGTAGGTCCCGCACCCGAAACGTCGGCGGTTCCGGCGGCACCGCCTCGCCCCGCCGCCGCGCCCGCACATCGGAGATCCGCGCCGGTAGCCCACGGGCCGCGATCAGCAATCGCGCGAGCGGAAGTCGATACAGATCAATGGTCACCGCCGCCTCGAAAACCTCCCCGGGCGGCGCTCGGAAAACCCGCGAAACGGAGACGACGTGGTCGTAAGTGGGAAGAAACTCGTCCAACACCAAGGTATCGGCCATGTCACCCGTCCTAGCTGCGCTGTCATCGCCATCGGCCACAGATGTTCCTGGTATCGATTGTCCCCCGATCCGCCGTCCACCACCGCCGCAACAACCTCCATCTGGACGAGTTGATTGTCATGGGGCGCATAATGAGTCACCGACATTCGGGCCGCCGATGGTGCCGAAGATCCGCACTCCCCCGGCCCGTGTTTCGGATTATCCTGCGGCCGTGGAGTTTGACAACAAACCGGGTTTGCGTGCCGCTGACCTGACCGCAGCGGTGGTCCTGCTCGCATTCGTGGTATTCGCTGGAATGACCGCGACGCTGATGATCGGCTTCATCGGTGCCCCCGGGGGTGAGTCCAGCGCATGCACCGACCGGTGCCGCACCTACGTGGACGTAGGCGCTGGCCTGATGAATTTCGGAACGCTCGGTGTCGGGTGCGTCGCACTGGTGCTGATGGTGCGGAGTTGGTCGCGTAAGCGTTCCTTGCTGATATGGCCACTGCTGGCGATTCCACTGCTGATCGGTCTGGGGGTCGTCAGCTTCCTGCTGGCCGTGAACGGTCCTGCGTGACGTACTTCTCTCATGTCATCGACCGAGGAAATCGCGAGCCCCGCGCCGAACTAGGACAGCATCTGTCCTATCCCTGCGCCACAATCGAATCATGAGCGACTTCGAATCGACTGCGGAACAACCGGATCAGCCCACGATCACCGACTACGACGACCCGAACGCGCCGTGGAACCAGGCGTGGGACCAAGAAGGCGGCATCGCCAACTGGAACGCCGATGTGATCGAGGAGTTCCGGAACAACTCGGGCAAGGTGGGCGGGGCATACGCCGGTGGGGATCTCATCCTGCTCACCACCACGGGAGCCAAGAGCGGTAAGCGGCACACGACTCCGCTGGGCCCGCTGCACCGGGGCGACGTCATGTACGTGAGCTCGTTCATCGAGGACAAGTACCCGGCCTGGTGGTACAACATCAAGGCGAATCCGCAGGTCACCGTCGAGCTCCGGGACAAGACCTACCGGGCGACCGGAAAGGCGCTGGAAGGCGCGGAATACGACGAGTTCGCGGCCTGGGTACTGGCCGAGAACCCACTGCTGGCGGACTTCCAGTCCAAGGTCGACCGACCGATACCGCTGGTCGTCCTGACCTTCGACGACGAGAGCTGAACGCCCCGGCCGATTCGGCACGAGCGGAATCAGGAACCGGCCAGCTCGTAATCGGCCGCGTCGACAACCGCGCGGACGGCAGCGGCTCGAGACTGCCCGCTGCTGGTCACCCTGAAGAAGTCGGTACCGACGTCCACGGTAATCGCCGTGACACCTCCGGACTGAGGTGGGGCGAGATCGCTGATGCGCCGCACGGCATCTGGAGGTGTGCGGGCTGACCGCTGGAGGCCATGAAATGCCGCGAGGGTCTCGTCGTTCCAACTCCGCACGCAGGAAGCGGTTACGCTCGCGAGGAGTGAGCAGCCTGGCTCACTCGCAACTGTGCTCGGCGGATCCACACAGGAGGATGCGGTGATCAGCAGTTCGAAATCTGGACGCGGCAGGGCGGCGGTCGCGATGGGGATGGTGGCGGTGATCGCGCTGGCGGCGGCCTGCTCGTCGAATTCCTCGGAATCATCGGAGCCGACCGGGGCCTCCGCTCCGACCGCCGATGATCTGGCGGTGCAGGCGTACGTGTACACCTATCCGCTGGTGGCGGTGGAGGTGACGCGGCGGCAGTCGACCAACTATCCGGCCCGGGATCCATTGATCGGTGCGGCCCCGATGAATCAGCTCGCGCCACTGCACTTCCTCCCGGATGCGACGTTCAAGAACGTCGTGCGGCCCAATGTCGACACCCTCTATACGTCGATGTTCTTCGATGTCGCACAGGAGCCGCTGATCGTCAGCGTTCCCGATATGGGCGACCGCTACCACCTGTTCCCGATCATGGACATGTGGACCGATATCGACGCCTCCCCGGGTTCGAGGACCCTCGGCGACGTGTCGGGTTACGAATTCGCACTGGTCGGTCCCGACTGGCGGGGCAGTCTGCCCGAGGGGGTGCGTGAATACCGGCTCGCCACCGATTCCGGCTGGATGATCGGCCGCATCCAGGTGGAGGGCCCCGACGACGTACCGAATGTGATCGCCATCCAGGACCGGATGACCGCGGTCCCGCTCAGTGCGTACGGCACGCCCTACACGCCCCCGGCGAATACCGACCTGCATCCGGACTGGCCCCGGGGTCGGGAGGTCGCCAAGTACATCCACGATCTGACCCCGCAGCAGTACTGGGAGCTGTACTACTCGAGCCTGTCGCACTCCCAGACCCGCCCCGGCGACGAAGCCCTGCTCGATCAGTTGGCCTCCATCGGCTGGTCCCCGAGGACGAAGCTCGATCCGAACACGCTCCCGGACGCCGAGCGCAACCGATGGGAGCAGGCGTGGCCGAAGGCGCTGGCGCAGATCGAGGTCGATCTCGGCAACGACGAGGTCAACGGCTGGCGGATCGCGCGCAGCGATATCGGCGACTACGGCACCAACTACGCCGCCCGCGCGGTCGTCGCCTATGCCGGTCTGGGCGCGAATCTGCCGCAGGACGCGATCTATCCGGCCACCCGCGTCGACGCGAGCAACACTCAGCTCAACTCCGAGCACTCCTACGTGCTGCACTTCGACGCCGACCAGCTTCCGCCCGTCCAAGGATTCTGGTCGCTCACCATGTACGACGAACAAGGATTCTTCGTCGACAATCCGGACAACCGCTACGCCGTGCGGGGCGAGCGGCTGACCAAGAATCCCGACGGGTCGGTCGACATCTATATTCAGCGCGAAAACCCCGGCGCGGACAAGGAATCCAACTGGCTACCCACCCCCGCCGGCGGAGACTTCAATATGCTGCTGCGGCTCTACTGGCCCGATCAGGCGATTATCGACGGTAGCTGGAACCCGCCCGCCGTCACCCGCGACTGACACACCGAACCGGCCGTCCGGCAGCGTAATTCAGCTGCCGGACGGCCATTCCGGTGGGCATACCGCCCCTCCGCCGCCCCATCGATGTCCGGACACTGCCACGACCGAGTTCACCTGTGGCACTGAGGAATCCGCACTCTTTATGCTGGAAGCCGGCCAAGGGGGCATCCCAGTGAAGCGGCTTCTCTTCCTCATCCTCGCAATTCTCCTGGTGGCGTCGATACTCGACTACACCACGGCATCCGGAAACTATCCCCTGGTGGTGGCGGCCGGATTCGTCGCCGCCCTGCTACTCGTCGACCGGGCGATCGGCTAGGGTGGACCTCCGCCGACATCGCTCACGGCCGCTGCGAAAGCTGTTGCCTCAGTAGTGGATCGGGCCGTCCAGGGTGGACAGCGGGCGAGCCGAGGCGCGGCCGGTCTCGGCGATGATCTGGGCGGCGATGGAGATGGCGGTTTCCTCCGGGGTACGAGCATTGAGGTCGAGACCGAGGGGGCTGCGCAGGCGGCGCAGGTGATCCGTGGTGAGGCCCGCCTCGATGAGGCGAGTGCGGCGGTCGGAGTGGGTCTGGCGGGAGCCGAGCGCACCGACGAAGGCCAGGGTGGGAATGGCGAGCGCCTCGGCGAGCAGGGGGACGTCGAATTTGGGGTCGTGGGTGAGGACGCAGACCACGGTGCGGGAGTCGAGGCGGCCCGCGTCGTGTTCGCGCCGCAGGTAGCGGTGCGGCCAGTCCACGACCACCTCCTGGGCGGCGGGGAAACGGCTTGGGGTGGTGAAGGTTTCCCGGGCGTCGACGACGGTGACGCGGTAGCCGAGCTGGGCGGCCGTGCGGCTGAGGGCGCGGACGAAATCGTTGGCTCCGGCCAGGATCATGCGGGCGGGCGGGCCGAAGCTCTGCACGAAGGCGCGCGATGGGAAGTCGGAACCCTCGCATGCGTCGGAGCCGATCGAACCGGTGCGCCCCGCCCGCGCCATGCCGAGGGCATCACGGGAGGGAGCCGGGCCGCCTCGGGACGAGGATGCTCGGGCCGGTCCGTCTCGGAGTGGGGCGTTGCGGGGCGGGGCGGCACCGGACAGGGCAGCTCGGGGCGGGGCATCGGCCGGGCCGGGGTGGATCAGCTGCCAGGACGGGGTGGCGTCGATGCTGGTCACCAGGGCGACCGGGTGACCAGCACAGATGTCGCGATGTAGCACCTCGAGCAGCGGCAGCTGTACGGCGTCGACCCGCTCGACGAAAATCTCCATCTCGCCGCCGCAGGTCAGGCCGACGGCGATACCGTCGGGGTCGGCCACGCCGAAGCGTTCGACCACCGCATCCGCGCCGCGCAGGACGGTGGCCGCCGAGTCCACCACGGCCGATTCGACGCAGCCGCCGGACAGGGAACCGAGAACCTCGCCCGCCGGGGTGACCAGCATGGCGGCACCCACCTCACGCGGTCCCGCGCCGGTGACGTCGATAATGCGGGCGAGCGCGACCGGTCCGCGCCGGACCTGGTCGAGCAGTTCTGGCAGCAGCTCGCGCACTCCCCCATCATCACAGTGGGATGGTCGGCATGCACGCCGCAGCGCTGATGTGGCGAATATTCAGCTACTGACGAATCGGCGCCAGATGCGGCGCTCTGAGCGGTGAAGATCCGGTTCCGCTAGGCCAACCCGCGCCGCTTGTCGGCCTGCGCCCGCATCTGCGCAGCCATCTTCTCCATCTCGGGTGTGATCTTGAAGTGCCCACCCCAGGCATTCAGATCGTCCGGGCCGTACTGCGGTGTCGGCAGGATCTGGCGGAGCAGCTGGTCCGGCAGCCCGCGCCGCTGCCACTCACGCGGGTAGCCCAGCGACACCTCCTCGTGGCGCACGCCCTCGTGGAAGGTGGTGCGCGGAATGTGCAGGTGGCCGTAGACCGAGCAGACCACGTTGTAACGGATGTGCCAGTCCTCGGTGAGTTCGGTGCCGCACCACAGCGCGAACTCCGGGTAGAACAGCATCTTGGTGGGGTCGCGCAGCAGCGGGAAATGGTTGATGAGCACCAGCGGGGTATCGGGGGCGAGCGCGTCCAGGCGGCGCTGGGTGTATTGCACGCGGGCGTGACACCAGGCGTCGCGGGTGGCGTACGGCTGCGGGGAGAGCAGGAACTCGTCCGTGGCGACCACATTGCGGTCCCGGGCGATGGACAGGCCCTGCGCCTTGGTGAGCGCACCGTCGGGCATCCATGAATAGTCGTAGAGGACGAACAGCGGTGCGAGGGTGACCGCGCCGCCGTACTCCTCCGCACCCGCGCCGGTCCAGACCGGGAACGGGTCCTCCGGGGTGATCACATCCAGGTCGCGGCACAGCGAGACCAGGTAGTCGTAGCGGGGAGCGCCGTGGATCTGTACGGGATCCTTTGCGGTGGTCCACAATTCGTGGTTGCCGGGAACCCAGATCACCTTGGCGAAGCGGCCGCGCAGGGTCTCCAGCGCCCAGCGGATGTCGTCGGTCTTCTCGCCCACGTCACCGGCCAGGATCAGCCAGTCCTCGGGCGAGTCCGGCCGGATCCGCTCCACCACCGGCTTGTTGCCCTGATGACCGACATGGATGTCGCTCACCGCCATCAGCTTCGGATTCACCCAGCTCCGCCTCTCTGCTCACGACCACGCGCCGCACGCACTCCCTGCGGCAACAGCGGCGGCTCCCACCAGATTCCCATGCGCGATCGCACGCCGATCACCCGCCCACGGCAGTGGTGATCATCTGTCCACGGCCGTGCTGAGCCGCCACCCACAGCCGTATGAGGTCAAGCCTCCCACCGAGTGCGGGCCGAGGACGCGAATCCGACCGCCACCGTGAGCATTCCATTGGGCTCGCGCCGGGTGGAAGCGATGGCGATATGGCAGGGACGCGGGATATCTGCGGGCAGACGGCCGCCGCCGTCGATCTGGTAGCGGGTGTTGGTGAGCTTCCAGGCGCGGGCGTCGGGATCGTCGGGGGCGACCGGCGGCGAATCGGTGCGGACCACGACCATGACCTCGGTGACGCCGAGTGGCCAGTCGAAGGTCAGCACATCGCCGCGTATCGCGAGATTCTCGACCACGGGGATGCCGCTGGGTGCGGGATCGGTCGATGGCGCAGCCCCCGGGTGGGGGCTCGAACCGGTCGACGCGTGCGCACCCCCGGAGGGATCAGCCGCGCCGGCACCGGTCGCGGCAGCGGCAGCGCCCGCCCCACCGGGAGCGACGGGTGAGGCGGCTCCGGTGCTCGTATCGGTCGCGGCGGCCGGGATCGCTGCGCCACCCGCGCCGGAGGTACCTGAGCCAGCGGCGGTCGACGCAGCAGCGGCAGCGCCCGCACCCTCGCTGGCGTTCGCACGGGCGGCGGCTCGGGCGGCACGGCGGTCCGGGCGGGTGATGTCGATGCGGCCGGGAGTCGGTGGGGTCGGCGCGGGGGTCGGCGGCGGGGTGCTCGGGGCGTCGGTGCGGCTCATGTCCGAGGTGCGGCCGGACAGGGTGGCGACCACCCCGTAGATCGGGAGCGGGCCGTCGGGGGCGCCGCCGTCCTCGAGTTCGGTGGCGCGGGTGCGGCCGACCACCCGCCAGGAGTCGTCGGGTTGCAGGCGACGCGGTATTCGACATCCGCGGTGGGTGAGGGTTCCCAGGTGAGGGTCACGGTGCCATTGGGTTGGCGGATGGCGGTGAGCGCACCGGGCGGGTCGATGGGGACGGCGGCGAGGGCGGCACGGGCACCGGTGTGGTCGGCGCAGAGGTCGAGGACGGCACGCATGGCGCGCATGCGGGTGTCGAGGGGCCCGGTGGGGGCGGCGGCGAGCAGGCGGTCCGCCTCGGCAATGGCGGCGCGGGCCTCCGCGAGGAGCTGCGAGAGATCCCGGCCGCCTTGCGGATCGGGGACGTCGGAGGCATGGCGCTCCAGATACTGCAGGTGGTCGAGGGCCTCGACATAACGCTTGCCCGCGCAGCCGACGGTGGCCGAACGCCAGCGAACGACCGCCTCGGCGAGCACCCGATCCACCTCCTCGGCGACCGGGCGCACCGAGGTCATACCGGTGCCGTCGGCGTCGACCGCACGACGCGCCCGCTCCACATGGTGGGCGGCCTTGCGCGGATGCCCGGCGCGCAGCGCGGCCCGCGCGGCCTTCAGGGGTTCCTCCCAGGCGCGTGGGTGCGGGCTCGCGGACGAGGTACCGCCGCCGTGCGCGTGGCCCGCAGGCGGGGTGCCGTATCCGCCCCCGGGACCGCGATGGTCGGAGCCGTGGCCCGAAGCGTCCCGCGCCGCACCGCCGCGCGAGAAACCGTGCGCCGAACCGCCCTGTCCCTCGGTGCGGTATCCGGATCCTTGCGCCGCACCGTCAGGCGCCTCGGTTGCGTGAGTGGACCCGTGCGCCGAACCTGCCGGTGCCGGTCCGCCCCGCGACCCGTCATGGCCCGCACCGCTCTGCCCGACACCGGGTGCCGACGTTCCCCGAGCCGCGCCGCGCGCACCCGCGTTCGGCCCGCCCGTGACGCCCTCCACGGTCGATCCCAGCTCGGTCGCGAGCCCGATGACCACCTGCTGCGCCGTCGAGTGGTCCAGTCCGCCCGCGATGGCCTCGTGCACCAGGAAGTCGTAATCCGCTTCCACCAGTTGGTCTTCCACCAGGATGGCGGCGCGGACCTGGGGGCGCAGTTGGTCGGCGACATCGGCGGCGATGGCGCGCAGATAGTCGTCGACGGTGTGGCCGCCGGGTTCGAGCAGATCCTGGACGTGTACCAGCAGTTCGTCCAGTACCACGCGGACGCGACCGGGAGGCAGTTCGCGGGTGCGGGCGCGCAGCGCTTCGGCGCGCAGCCGGATCTCGGCGGTCTCGTGGGCGCGGGCGTAGTCCAGGCCGAGCAGCACCAGCAGGGTCGGAACGGGGTCGCCGGGGAGCAGGCGCTCGTATTCGGTGAGCAGCTGGCGGATCTGCTGACGCCGCTGCGCGGTCACCTCGGTCGTGGGCGGCGCTGCGGCGGTGGGGGTTTCGTCGAGAATCCGGTGTCGGCGCAGCCGGGCGGCGATCTCGTCGGCGTCGAGTCCGCTGAGCTTGCCGATATCCTCGAGACCGGGGAGCTTCGCGGCGGGGATTCCGCCGTGCCGGTTCACCATTCGTTCGATGGCGGTGTCGAGCATCTCGTAGCGCTCGCCCTCGCGCCGCGCCCGCAGCTGCCGTACCCGATCGGCCTCCACCCGCCGCGACGCCGCCGAAAGCAAGGGGTACGACAGCTCTTCGTGGCCGTCCACCAGCAGCCCGGCCAGCACCCGATACTTCGGATGGTCACGCTGCTTCTGCCAGAAGCCCCACACCTCCTCGATCCGCGCTTCCACCTCGCTGTCGGTGAGTGTGGTCGCCTCGTCGAGCGGAATGTCGTAGAGCTCGAAGGCATCCGAATGCTCGAGGCCGCCGCGGCGCTCCACGGCGGCGAGCACGCGTTTGCGATAGTCGTTGGGGCTGAAGGGCTGCATCTGTTCTCGCCTAGGCGGGGCGGCGGCGGGTGCGCTGCAACTGGTCCAGTTCGCGCGCCACATCCGCCTGCGACAGGGTCGCGCCGGTCTGGACCGACAGGGTCAGCGGCATGCGCGCCTCCACGTGATAGGCGGTGACGTGCAAGACCCCGTCGAACCCCATCTCGAAGGTGACCTGCACTTCGCTGCCCGCCGAATAGCCGGGCGGAATATTGCGAATATGGCCCTCCACCAAGACTTTCGTATCCTCGGGCCGGACGGAGGCGGCCTGCCCCTGCTGTTCGACGATGGTGAGCTCGATCTGATCCTGATCGGCGCGCACGGTGCCGTAGGAGCGGCGCACCCGAATCGGCAGGGTCTGATTGCGGTGTACCAGCCAGCTGGCGGCCAGGCCGCTGTAGGGGTCCAGCGCCAGCACGCCGAATCCGCGCGACACCACGGTGTCCACCCGGATCTCGAGCATGCGGCGCACCAGGCCCACCGGCTGCCCGAAGGAATCGGCCACCCGCGCGATGGACTGCTCCAGATCGGCCGGGGACGCCTCGCGCAGTTCCGCTCCGTCGCGCAGCCGCCCGCGAGTCACCAGATCGGCGACCACCAGGCGTTCCATCTCCAGCTTCTCGCCGTACAGCGCCGCGCCGCGCGCCACCGACAGGTCCGGGTCGCGCAGTTCGCCCACCAGGCCCAGTTCACGCTGCAATTCCCGCGCCACCATGGGCATGCGGGAGGAGCCGCCGACCAGCAGCACCCGGTCCACGGCGTGCACACCGCGCTGCCCGGCCGCGGCCAGGCACGCCTTGGTGAGGTCGAGGGTGCGGCGCATGAGCGAGGCGGTCATGGCCTCCATCTCGGCGCGGGTGAGCGTGACGACCGCGCGGACCCCGTCGTGGGCGACCACCACCTCGGTGCTCTCGGCCTCGCTCAATTCGTGTTTGGCGCGTTCGGCGGCCAGCACCAGCATCTGCGATCCGGCCGAATCATCCAGGGGATCCTCGGCCTCCGGATGCTCCGCGCAGAACCGCTGCGACAGGTGCAGTGCGATGCGCTCGTCCCAGTCCGCGCCGCCCAGCTGATGGTCGCCCTCCACCGCGAGCACGGAAATGCGCCGGTCGGCCAGTTCGATGACGGTGGCGTCGAAGGTGCCGCCGCCGAGGTCGTAGACGAGGACGGTTTCGCGGGTGTCGCCCTTGCCGACATCGAGGCTGCCGTCGAGCCGCCCGAAACCGTAGGACAGTGCGGCCGCGATGGGTTCGGAGAGCACGCCCGCCACGTCGAATCCGGCGTAACTTCCGGCCTGCATGGTGGCGCGGCGTTCCTCGTCGCCGAAGTACGCGGGCACGGTGACGACCACCCGCTGCACCGGCTGCGCCCCCGCGAATTCCGCGTCGGCCGCGAGGCTCTTGAGGATCAGCGAGGACACCGCGGGCGCGGACCACGCCTGCCCGTGCGCCATGAACCGCCAGTCCGCATCGCCCATCCGGCGCTTCACCAGCGCGCACACATGCTCCGGATCCAGTCGGGCCTGCCGTCGCGCGCCCTCACCGACCACGTGGTCGTGGGCGGAGGCGAACAGGACCACCGAGGGGACCGTCGGTTCACCGTTCAACCCAACCAGAACCTCTGGGCGACCATCCGCGTCGATACGCGCGATAGCGGAATTCGTCGTGCCCAGGTCTATGCCGAAGACCCCCATGGCTGGCGATCGTAGCAGCCGAAATCCGACAGCGGCGATACAGTTTGCCGGTGACCGAATCCGCCGCAGCCGCTGGACGATCCGAGACCGACGCGACGACCGATACCGAACCCGGACCGGGCGTGTCCGCGCCGGTGACCGACCACCTGACCGAGCGGGTGCTCGAGCGCGTGGACGATCTCGCCCGGGTGATCGCCCGACAGGCGGGCACCATCGAGCGATTGGTCGACGAGGCCAAGGCCAGGGCGCAGCGGGAGCGCGCCGGGGCGGATCTGCCGCTGGTGGTGGAGCTGTTCGCGCTCTACGGCGACGCTCGGACGCTCGCGGACACGGCGGGATCCGAGACCGAGCGGGCCGCGTTCGAGACCTTCGCGGGGCGGGTGGAGCGGCTGCTCACCGGGCGCGGTGGGCGGCTGGTGGCGCCCGAACCCGGGGCGGTGTTCGACGCGCTGACCATGGAGGCCGCCGAGGTGACGGCCACCGACGATCCGGCGGCGGACCGCACCGTCGACGCGGTGGTGCAGCCGGGGCTGCTGGTGGCGGAGCGGTCGGTGCGTCCGGCACGGGTGGTGGTGCGGCGGCACCGCTCCGGAGCCACGACGCAAAACTAGAACAGGTTGCAATTTTGCGCCGAGGCGCCTAACCTCGGCTCATGGCGCACACTCGAAGCCAGACCTATCGGTCCATCGATGTGGGGCAGCCGATGACCCGCTACGCGCGCGGATGGCACTGCCTCGGACTGGCGGAGACCTTCCGCGACGGTCAACCCCACGCGATCCAGGCGTTCGGCGGGAAGCTCGTCGTCTGGGCGGACAGCAAGGGTGAGCTGCACGTGCTGGACGGCTACTGCCGCCATATGGGCGCGGACCTCTCCTACGGCAGCGTCAAGGGCGACGATATCGCCTGCCCGTTCCACGACTGGCGCTGGCGCGGCGACGGGCGCTGTGCCGCAATCCCTTACGCGCGCCGGGTACCGCCGCTGGCGCGCACGCGGTCGTGGACCACCTGCGAGGAGAACGGGCAGCTGTTCGTGTGGAACGACCCGGAGGGCAATCCGCCGCCGCCCGAGGTCGCCATACCCCACATCGAGGGCATCGAGTCCGACCTGTGGAGCGACTGGAGTTGGAACTCCATGCTCATCGAGGGCTCGCACTGCCGCGAAATCGTCGACAACAACGTGGATATGGCGCACTTCTTCTATATCCACTACGCGTATCCGGTGTACTTCAAGAACGTGTTCGAAGGGCATGTGGCGACGCAGTTTCTGCGCTCCAAGGGGCGGCCCGATATGGCCACCGGATCGAACTACTCGCAGATGGCGCTCTTGCGTTCGGAGGCTTCGTATTACGGGCCGGCGTACATGATCAACTATCTGCACAACGACTTCGAGGACTACACCGTCGAGGCGGTGCTGATCAACTGCCACTATCCGGTGAGTCAGGACTCCTTCGTCCTCCAGTACGGGGTGAGCGTGCAGCGGATTCCTGGGCTGCCGCCGGAGAAGGCCGACAAGCTGGCGAAGGCGTTCGCCAAGAGCTTCGGCGTCGGCTTCCTCCAGGACGTGGAGATCTGGAAACACAAGACCCGCATCGACAACCCGCTGCTCACCCAGGAGGACGGGCCGGTGTACCAGCACCGCCGCTGGTACGAACAGTTCTACGTGGATGTCGCCGATGTGACGCCGGAGATGACGCAGCGCTTCGAATTCGAGGTCGACACCACGCACGCCAACCGTGCCTGGCAGGCCGAGGTGGCCGCCAACCTGGAACAGCGGGATTAACCGGAGGCACACCGCACCCCACACAACAATGTCCATTTTGTCTATATCTGGAACGCATGTCACGATCTCGCCGCCTGCGCGAACAGCTAACGCGCAGGCGACGTGTCACAGATATGGGAGGACAGACATGCGGGGAACTCGGACCACACTTCGGCAGCTCAGGGTCGTGCCGCTCGCTGCCGCCATGATCATGGCGACGGTGGCCTGTGGCGACAGGCAGGTCGTGGCCGATGGATCGAATATCCCCGGCGGCGGACCGAGCACCGCGTCGTCCCGGAGCCCGAAAAGCCTGGACCCGTGTGAGGTGCTCGGCGAGCATTTGCAGGAGTTCGTGGAGTTCTTGGACTACGACCGGTTCCGAAAGGAACCCAACAGCCGCGGTGGTGAGCTGACCGGTGGCGTCAGGCCGTGCGCCGGGTCGGTCATCTGGGTCGACGACGGCAAGGGGGACGACTCGTATGCCCGCAAGATCGACGGCGACATCTCGTTCGGGCTCGCCACCGCCTCACAGGTCGACGAACGTTATGCCGACCGGGAATACCAAACCCCTACCGGACGCTACGACGAGCAGATCCAGTTGCGCCGGAATCTGATCAGGGACGACGACGAGGACGTGGAAGATCGTACGATCGAAGGCCCCTGGGACGAGGCGACGTTCATCAAAGCCTACGTGGCCGGTCGGATGATCACGGTCTTCGTGCTCGACAGGAAGCGCGATCTGATGATGATGTTCGACATCAACCTGGACAATGATCTCGCTCGGGAAGACAAGCGGAAAGACGGCGAGCTCGGCTGGACGGTTGAGCAGGCGCAGAATCACCTGATCGAAGTCACGGTACCGAACGCCTACCGGGACGTAGTGAAGCAACTCGACGGCCAGTAGGGCCGTTTCCCGCCCAGGTAGGCACCCCCGAGCTGACCGGCCGTCGGCTCGGGGATGTCTACCGGTGCGGAACCTCCGCGCCAGTTCGCGCCCACCGGCCCGACAGTGCCCGCCACGACACCGCGATCAGGCGCAGCACCATGAAAGCGACCAGGCCCCACCAGATTCCGGCGATCCCCCAATCGAAGGCCAGCGACAGCCAGATGACCGGCAGGAAGCCGAGCAGGGCCGAACCGAGGGTGGCATTGCGGAGGAAGGCGGCATCGCCCGCACCCAACAGCACGCCGTCCAGGGCGAAGACCACACCCGCCACCGGAATGATGGCGACGAAGAACCACCACACCACGTGGGTGCGGTCGAGCACGCCGGCATCATCGGTGAACAGCAGTGGAATCACGGTGTGCCCCAGTGCGAACACCACCGCCAGCAGCACCGCGAAGATGGTGGACCAGCCGGTGATCCGGCGCGCGAGGCCCTGCGCGCCCCGGGCATTGTTCGCGCCCAGCGCCGCGCCCACCAGCGTCTGTGCCGCGATGGCCAGGGAATCCAAGGTCAGCGCCAGGAAATTCCACAGTTGCAGCACCAGCTGGTGCGCGGCCACCGAGGCCGCGCCGAACCGGGCCGCCACCGCCGCCGCCGAGACGAAGCAGGCTTGGAAGGCCAGGCTGCGGGCGATGAGGTCGCGGCCCAGCACCAGCTGTGCCTTCATGATGTCGGGCCGCGGGGCCAGCGGCACCCGGGCGCGCAACAGCGCGCGCACGAACAGCCCGCCGGTCACGAGCTGCCCGAGCAGATTGGCGACGGCCGAACCCGTCAACTCCAGGCGCGGCGCACCCAGCAGCCCGTGCACCAGCACCGGACACAGCACGGCCGACAATGCCAGCCCCGCAACCACATACAGCAGCGGCCGCCGCGTCTGCTGCACCCCGCGCATCCATCCGTTCCCCGCCATGGAGAGCAGGATCAACGGCACCCCGAACAGGGCCACGCGCAGCCACGGCAGCGCCTCGTCCGCGATCTCCGACCCACCCGCGATGACGCGAGCCACCGGCCCCGCCAGCGCCTGCACGACCACGACGATCGCCAACCCCACCCCGACCGCGACCCAACTGGCCTGCACCCCCTCCCCCACGGCGCCGCGCTCATCCCCCGCACCATGCCGCCGCGCCGCCCGCGCCGTGGTGCCGTAACTCAGAAACGTCAACTGCGCCGACACCTGCGCCAGCACCAGACCGCCCACCGCCAGCCCGGCCAACGCCAACGCCCCCAACCGCCCCACGACGGCCATATCGAACAGCAGGTACAGCGGTTCCGCCGCCAGCACCCCGAGCGTCGGCACGGCGATTCCGAGAATCCGCCGCGGTCCCGCATCAACGGCATCCGCGCCCCGATCCGGGTACGCGGTCGTCACCGTATTCGCCTCACTCCGCGCCACGGTCTCCGACTCCTCGGCCACTTCGCCATCACCCTCGCGCATTCGATCACGATCGCACACGCCGCCGACACACTCCGAGCACGGCCGCGGCAAGCCCGCAGGCCCGGCTCGAAGCCACCCTGGCGAGATGTGCCGTGTGGCCATTCACCGACCGAAACGGTATCCCGTGTACCGATCCGGAACTGGCGAACCGTGCCGCTAGAAGAGGAAGACCAGGAACCCGAAGAAAGTCACTCCCACGCATAGGAGGACCGCCAGCAGAACAGCGATGAACACCGAACAGAGGAAGAATACTCGGGCGGGCTGAGCCATCCGCTGCGTCGAAGGTCGAACCTCAACCCTTCTCCCGACGGCAACCTCCACCCCGAAGGCTCCCCCGTTGTTGACCGCGATCCTCTCGATGATCGCAGCGACTCCGCTTTCATGCCCGGCCTTTTCACTCTCACGCACGCGGCCAGACTGCCACAGAACAGCACCTCCGGTGAGAGATGACAAGGCGCGGTTCTGATGCCGTCTCACCGGCACCCGGAAAAGAGCACGTGGACGGGCCGACGAACGGCTACGGCGCGCGCTTGCCCATCCCCTCGAAGGGGTTCCACCCCTGGATCCCACGCGTGCGCTGCAGGTAATAGGCGTAGTTCGCGGTCGACATGTACAGCGCGGCCATACCGAAACCGACACCTCGGGCAACCAGGTCGGGCACCGTTGTCTCCATGATCGCTTCCAGTGCGATGATCGCGACAACGACCCCGACCCAGATTCCGAGCAGCGAGAGGTTCTTCCTCCAGAGACCGAGAACGAAGAAATAGATCGGCCCGAAGAAGAAGGCGATGAAGTTCGACCCCACGAGCATCTGCTTGCGGAACGGCAGACCGCGTACCGCCTGGCGGTATTCCGGCGCCCCGGGTCCCACAGCTTCGTCACCGGGCACCGGCAGTATGAACTACAGGTCAGCCCTGCCCGGCCGGACGACGATCGCCGCGCGCCGATACCAGAAATTAGCGTTGTTTCCTTCGTTGCCCATGTACCCCTCCAACTCCGACGCGAAGGGCTCCAGCGCCGATGTTGTCGCGCCCGTGCACAACTCCTCGTCCTGGACCCGTGCCGCGTCAGGCTTACCGGCAGCTCCCGACCGATCGATCAGCCACGTCAACCTGAGGTCGGAGAAACGCAGTTCACCGAGCTCGTCCGAGTTCGGCTGCAAGGGCAGGTCGGAACGAACCGGAATACGCGCGGGATCGTCGGGCACCGGGTCGATCATTTCCCCCTCGTCATCGAAATCCACCTCGGAACTTTCGACGCATTTCCACCCGTCGGCAACGCGTTCCCAGCGCTGCCGATAGATCAACATCGAGGTGGTGTAATCCTCTTCCTCATAACATTCCTCGACCTCCGCCAGCGCCAGCGCCGTGTCGTATCCCGCGATCTCGGCCGCCGCGAGCAACATTCCGGTTCGGCCCACGTCGCTGCCCTTGAGTCGGTCCCACCCGAAACCGTTCTGAGAGTACTGATGGTCCATCAGATAGACGAGTTGACGGGGTGGCCGTGGCGTCGACCGACGGAAGGAACTCGCCGCCGATTCGATCGGTGTGGTGAAATGCGCGCGCAGTTGCTCGGCCAGCAGCGCGACCGACGGATGCCGAGCGAAATCGGTGCTTTCGGGTCCGGTACGTCCCTTCGCCATCAGGTTGTAGGTCAACGTGATTCGGTATCCGGCGGCTACCGGTAGCACCTCGTGCTCACAGTCGCTGTAGAACGCGACGACGGACAGTCGCTCCGGCGAACCTCGGTCGACGACCCGCGCCCCCTGCTGATCGATCACGAGTTCCCCTCCGGTGAACGCCGAAGGCAGTGTCACCACCAATGTGCCGATCATGCCCTCGGTCTTCTCCGAATCCTGGTGACGCTGAAAGAACTGCCCCGGTTCATAAACCAGCATCGAATGCAGTTCCGCAGCCAACTCGCAGTCCGGGACCAGGCCCAGCTCGGCCCGCAGGGTGGCCAGCAGGGGCAGCAACGTCTTGTGCCACCGCCCTTCGTCGATCGCCACCCGCTCCCGCGGAACCTCCCATGTGTCACGCACATTCGCGTCCAGCAGGGTCTGCTCGCGCAGGCCGTACCGCGCCGGACGCGCGACCTCGCACAGTCGCCGCGCCTGGTTCGGCGTCACCGGCAACTCGAGCCGCCCCACCCCCTCCACCTCGATCACGAGGTTCTCCGCCGACCCGGTGTGCTGCGCGGCGAATGAACCCGCCGACGGCACCGAACCCATGAGCTCGCCGATCGCTCGTAAAGTGTTGTCCGTCATCCCATCTCCTTTGTCCGACAACGTTCGCGAGCATCCTCTCGAAGCGCACCGACAATCCGTGCGGGAGCCCGCGCCGGGAGGCACGGGCGGACCGGCATGCCGAAAGTCGCTGCCGCCGAACAGCGATGGCACGGTGAGCTGCTCGACGCCGTCGTCCCGACACCAGGCACGCTCAACTACGGGCAGAAGCCTGCCCAGTGGGGCGAAGGGACAGTCTCGGCGCCGACAGTGTGAGTGAGGTTGCCCGAGTGTCGGGAACGAGTGCGAGCGCCCGGGGCAGCACAGGGTATTACGGCGGGCCCGCAAGGTGCTCCGAAATGGTGGGTGTTCGCACATCGCCGCGGTGCGACTGCTAGTTGCGGAGGCGGGTGAGTTCGGCGCGGTAGCGTTTCAGGCTTTCGGCCAGGATGTGTTCGGGGTGGTGGAGGTGGTTGACCTGGGGAGTGCGGTGCGGGTCGATCTCGACTGGTGGCCGCCATTGGGTGCGTCCGGCCAACGCGGATCCGGCCGGGACTGTCTCGGTGGCCCACCCGTGTGGATTGTCGGGGTCGAGGAAGCCCAGCAGCCGGTCTCCGACGTGGGTTACCTGTTCGGGGGCCAGCATGCGGGTGGCGTCGGCGAGCTGCTGTTCGGCCACGGCGCGGGTGGCGGTGTCGATGGCGTCGGGCAGCCGGTTCATCACCCGCATGACCGCGCGGGTGTGGGTGGCCGAGATCGCGCCCTCGGCGAGCAATCCCTCGGGCTCGGTGTCGGTGTCGGTGTCGGTGTCGGTGTCCCTGAACTGCAAATATTCAGATCCCGAATGCCGGAATTCCCTCCCCCACAGGGCGAGAATGCGCACTAGGCCCCATTCACCTTGCTTGGCGGCAGTGTCGGCAACGGTGGTACCGGTCGACGCTCGTACCTGGCCTCCGGCCATACGGTGATGACGTCCAATCGTTCGGTCAGCGATGCGGGCACCTGCCCGCCCTCGAAATGCTCGACACCGGGCGCTATGACGGCCCGCGCGCCCACCCGCCCGGCTTGGGCCTTCAGCCGGGCCAGCGGTGGTCGGCCGAACTTCGGGTCGTAGACGATCATGTCGGCGAAGTCGTAGCCGAGCCGGGTGGCCAGCTCGCGGATCAGGGCTTCGTCCTGGAACCGCGCCGCCCCCGACACGTCGGTGCGCAGATACCCGATTGCCGTAGGCCGGTACCGCATCTCGTCTCCCCGCTGGGTGTCGTCGGCGGGGCCGTAGACCTCCGGATACACCCCCGGATGCCCATCGGCGGGGTCATCGTCGTAGGCGTTGATCTCGAGCACGCCGCCAGGGAACTCGCCGAGCCACGTCCGCCTCGCCATTGCGCTCCCCTTGTCCGATTAGTGATCGACGGACTCGAGGCTAGGAACCGTCGACGACGCAGGTCCAGCTTCATGCTCGAAAATGCTCATATCTTCTATCCAGCTACGAAGCCGAGACTTCCGAGGGATCATCGAACAGATACGAGCATGAATCGCTCAACGGATTGGGGGTTCACCCATGCGGTTACAGTTTCTCGGCAAAGGCGGCACCGAAGGTGGCGGATGTCCCTCGCTGTACGCCACGGATGAGGGCACCTACGTTGTCCAAGGGTGGCGGACCGACACACCGGGCACCGTCGAGATCCCGCATCTACTGCTCGGCTTCGCACTGCCGGACACGTTCCTCGGGGCGACCATGACCGATACCGGTCGCGGGACCTTCGTGCTGTCCGGCGCATCTGTCACCGACCGAGACGTGCTGGGCCAGCTGAACATCTACCCCGACGAGACCTGTGTCGAGGTCGCCAAGCTAGGAAGGACTTTCTACGGAAATGCTGCTGGCACAAGGTGAAGCGTTCTACGACCTGTTCCGGCGGACCGAGCGGGAAGCCTTCCACCTGGAGGTGCGGGACGACTACTACCCTGCGGACTATCCACCACTCGTCCGGTTCCTCACCGGCGAACCCGACGACTATGGATGGTTCCAGCCGTGGTTGAGCCACGTGCGGGAGACCACCGGTCGAGGGGTGGCCATTAATCGCGCACGGGTGGTCACGGTGCCACACAACGACTACACCCGGTACGCGAAACACGTTGCCCGTCTCAATGTCGAGGCAGGCGAGGACGTTCGCTACCTGTCTCGGCATCTGATCGCTCCCGCCGAGCTGACCATTGACGATTGGTGGATGTTCGATGACTCGGTCGTGGCGTTCACGGTATTCGAGCCCGGCACGAACGGACGTTGGGTCGGTGGGGCCGTGACCACCGATCCTCGGATCGTCTCCTACATCCGAGGTGTCAAAGAACGGGTCTGGTCGCTGACTGTTCCCCTGTCGGAGTATGTCGAGGCGTGACCGATTCGCTCGAACAGGAAAAGGAAGCTCTCGGGGTTCGGCTCCGGGAGCTTCGCCAGGAAGCGGGTGTCACCGGCACCGAACTCGCCCGCCGAGCCGGCTGGCATCAGACCAAGGTCTCGAAGATCGAGTACGGCAAGACCAAGCCCACCGACGACGACATCCGAACGTGGTGCGTTCTTACCGGGGCGGAAGGGCAGATACCTGACCTGATAGCCACCCTGCGGAACATCGATGCCGCATGGCTCGAATGGAGACGCGTCCTCGGCACCGGCACCAGACGCAGACAACAGGCTTCGATCAAGCTGGAAGCCGAGACCGAGATCATTCGGGTCTACCACCCATTCCTTGTTCCGGGGCTGCTGCAAACAGCGGAGTACGCCGAAGCGGTACTGCGGAGCGTCGTCGAATTCCAACAGGTACCCGACGATATCGACGAAGGCGTCGCCAAACGAATGGAACGCCAGCAGATCCTGTACCGCCGGAAACACAGATTCAATTTCGTCATCGCGGAGCAGGCGCTACGGACGACCGTGGGCACCGATCAGACGATGATCGGCCAGCTCGACCGATTGTCGGCTGTGCTCGGTATGCCCAGGGTCGTACTCGGCATCGTGCCTGCCACTTCGCCCTATCGGGTGTCGATGACGAACTTCGCCATGTTCGACAACGTCCGGGTCATGGTCGAAACCGTGTCCGCCGAACTGACCATCACCCAGCCCCGTGAGATAGCCCAGTACGGCCGGGCCTTCGACGTGCTGGCGGGCCAGTCGGTAACAGGTGACGCCGCCCGCGCCCTCATACGGCAGGCACTCGCGGCCCGCACCGGACGCGACTGAGACCCCGCCTCAAGCGAGCAACCCCAGTAACCGCAGGTCGCTCGCGTACTTCTCGATCAGCTCCCGCGTGAGGTGCGGGATATCCCCGTCCGGGCCGAGTTTCGCCTGCTGCACGGCGGCGCGGAAGTGCTTGGCGGGGAGGGCGGCTCCGCGCAGGGGCGGGGTGGGGCGACGGTAGGCGTGCAGCAGGGGTAGCAGCGAGTGTTGGCGTTGGGGTTCGGGGAGGGCGCGTAGGGCGGTATCGAAGCGGGCGAACCACTCGGCGTAGTCGTCGATGCGGTCGATGGGGTGGCCCGCCTCGATGAGCCAGTCGACGAAGGTGTCCAGGGAGATCCCGTCGTCGTGCGGGTTGAGCACGTCGTAGGTCTCGTAGCCGCTGGTCACCCGGCTGCCCAGGGTGGTGACGGCCGCGGCGGTGAAATCGGCTGGGAGACCGTCGTAGTGGGCGCGGTGGCGCTCGCCGTGGGCATCGTGGAAGGAGCCGGGGGCCAGGCCGGTCGCCAGCACGCTCAGCAGCAGGCGGGTGAACATGTCGGGCACGTTGAGTTGTCCGGCGTAGCGGCTGTGGGCCAGGATCATGTCGGAGCGGAAGACCGCCACCGGGAGACCGAAGCGGTCGTGCGCATTGCGCAACAGCACCTCACCGGCCCATTTGCTGTTGCCGTAACCATTGGCGTAGCCGTCGTCGAGCCGGCGTACGGGGCTGATCTCGCGGATATCGCCGTCCTCGGTGAAGGTCTCCGGGTCGATACCGGCGGACACCGCCACGGTGGACAGGTAGGTGACCGGCTTCAGCCGGGAGGTGAGCGCGAGACGGATCACCTCGGCGGTACCGACCACATTGGGGCCGAACAACTGGGCGTAGGGCAGCACGTGGTTGACCAGGGCGGCCGGATGCACGATCAGGTCCACTGTCTCGGCCAGATCGCGCCACTCCTGTTCGCTCAGACCGAGATTCGGTTCTCCGATATCGCCGGGCAGGACACGCAGCCGCCGCTCGGCGAGTTCGCGGTAGTGGGCTTCCAGCTCCGGATCACCAGTGGCGAAGACCGCGTCGAGACGGCGCCGAGCGCTGTCGGCGTCGCTGCCGCGGATCAGGCAGATCAGAGTACCGCCCGAGGCGTCCAGGCGCTGTAGCCATTCCAGGGCGAGGAAGCGGCCGAGGTAGCCGTTGGCGCCGGTCAGCAGAACTGTGCGCGGCGGCTCCAGCGCGCTCGGCAGATGCGCGGCCGCGTCCAGGGTCGCCGGATCGAGGAATGCCTCCAGGGCGAGATCGTCGGCCCGCAGCAGGCCGTCGTCGCCGTGCACCGTGGCGGCGGTCGGACGACTGCCGGAATCGCGTTCGCTTACCAGGTATTCGGCGATCCGGGCCAGATCGGTGGCGGGGCCGACGATGAAGCCGACCGGCACCTCCACCCCGAAGATGTCGCGCAGCAGAGTCGAGAAGGACAGTGCGGACAGGGAATCGCCGCCCAGGTCGGCGAAGTGGGCGTCGGGCGACACCTCCCCGGCGGCGAGGTCGAGCACGGCTCCGGCGGCGCGGGTCACGGTGTCCAGGATCGGGCGGTCGTGTGCCCCGCGCCGCAGGGCCGTCAGTTCGTCCTCACGCTGCTCGGCCAGCTCGGCGTACAGCTGTTCCAGGCGTTCGCCGTAATGCTCTTTCAGCTTGGGCCGCAGCAGCTTTCCGATGCCCGACAGCAAACCGTTGTCGATGGTGAACGGCTCGGATTCGATGATGACGTCGCGCGGGATCTCGTACGGCCGCAAACCGGATTCCTTGGCGATGCGCTGTAGCGATTCGCTCACCTCGGCGCGCGCCCGCGCGGGCGGCAGCGCCAGCACCGCGTCCGTCGGCACCACCACGGCCAGCAGGTACGCGCGTTCGCTCGAGCCGTACACGAAGATCTGCCGGATCAGCGGACTCGTCGCGTACACGGCCTCCAGGGCGGCCACGGTGACGAACTCGCCCTGCGACAGCTTCAGCACATTGTTGCGGCGGTCCACGTACACCAGCTGATCCGGGCCGAGTTCGGCCACCACGTCACCGGTGCGGTAGAAGCCGTCCGCGTCGAACATCTCGGCGGTGATCTCCGGGCGCTTGTAGTAGCCCGGAAACATGCTTTCGGTCTTCAGCAGCAATTCCCCACGGGGGTGCGGCTTGTCGGTGCGGAAGTAGCCCAGTTCGGGGACGTCGACGAGCCGGTAGTCGAGTACGGGAGGCCGCTTGATGCGGTTGTCCAGCAGCACGCTGCCACCCGCCTCGGTGGAGCCGTAGCCATCGTGCAGCTCATCGTCCAGCAACGATTCCATGAAGGTCTTCATCTCGGCGGCCAGCGGCGCACTCCCCGACAGCGCCGTGAGGTAGCGCCCGCCCAGCACTCGTTCCCGCAGTTCCGCTTTCACGTCGGTGGCAGCGGTCTCGGCATCGTCGCCCGCGAGCACCCGCCGGTCCAACTCGCTCTGATAGCGCTGATGGAGCAGCTCGCACACGCGCGGCACCAGAAACAGTTCGGTGGGCCGCGCCAGACCGAAATCGTCCAGGAGGGTGGACATATCGCTGGCGGCGGCGAAATAGGCCGTGCCGCCGCGCATCAGCGTGCCGTAGAGGGACATCCGGCCCGCGACATGGCTGAGCGGCATGTAGTTCATGGTGAGGGCAGGTACTCGAATGTCGTTCGCCGACAACCACAAACCTGCTGCGAGCCGGTCGGTGTACATGGCGCCTTTGGGCGCGCCGGTGCTGCCGGAGGTGTAGATGAGCAGGGCGAGCCGGTCACGGTCGGACGGAATGCACAGGGGTGCGGGGAGACTCGCCCCGCGGTCGACGGCATCGGCCACGGTGGCGACCCGGCAGCCCACCTCGGCCAGCCGCTCGCGCGCCGAGTCGACGGCCGACCGGTGCGCCTCGAGCTCGGGCCGGTAGTCGAAGACGAGTACCCGGCGCGGCGCGAATCCGCCGAGGACGGCTTCGACCGCGGCCGGGAGCGTTTCGGCACTGGTCGCCAGCATCCGCGGCTCGGTCTCGGCCATGATCGACCGCCACTGAGCCACCGAGGCGCTGGCCTGGAGCGGCACCGCCACCGCGGCCAGCCGGACCAGTGCCAGATCCACCACCGTGTAGTCTGGGCTGGTGAAGCCCAGCGTGCATACGAAATCACCTGCGCGGACCGGAGATTCGGCATCAGCGCCCCATTCGGCCGCGACCGCGCCGGCTCGTCGCCACAGTTCGCGATAGGTCATGGTCGAGTATTCGGGCAGCAGCCGCACCGCCCCGTCGACGAGCTCCGACCGCCGCCACGCCAGGGCCGCCCGGTCCCCGTACCCCGACATCACCGCGTCGACGATCCTCGCGAGTCGCACCTCCACCCGGCGCACCGCCTCGCTCACGGCGGCATCCGCCACCGCCGCGCGCACCTGATCATCGGCCAGTGCGTCCGCGATTCGCCGTTCACGCCGTTCGACGCGTGCATCATCGAGCATGACCAACCTCCTGCACAATTGCCGGATTCAGTACGTCCGCACGGGGCGGACGGGACATGTCACAATTAACTTAGCTTTAGTAACTATCTCAGCGTCCGCCTTACGACCGCCGCTGTCAAGAACCATCGGGTAACAACGTGGCCGCGCGGCGCGCTCCCCGACAGTGGACACCGGATGCGATGGTCGGCCGCTCGCCCCCGATCACGGCGATATTCCCCACCCGGCGGATCCAGGGGGCGCCACCGCGGCACGACACGCAGTGACGATCCTCACTGTCGGCGAACCGGCTCATCGCCACCGGGCAGGCGCGACGGCATGGATCGTCGTGTGGATCAGCCGAGTTCGGCGAGCAGGGTGGCCACGAGTTGGTCCGGGGTGCCGGAGGTGGTGTAGCCCGCCGCATAGCGGTGACCACCGCCGCCGAGGGTGGTGGCGATGCGGGCGACATCGACGCCCGGGGTGCCGTCGGGGCGGGCATGCGAGCGCAGCGAGACCGTCCAGAGGTCGGGGGTGGTGCGGGATTCCTTGAAGACGGCGGCGATGTCGGCCTCGGCGGTGGTACGGACGATATCGACCACGCTCTCCACCTCCTCCGAGCGGACGCCCGCGGTGTCGTCGCGCCGGACGAAGGCGTAGACCAGGCCCGCGCCACCGGCGGCCGCGGGCTCCAGGCGGGCGGAACCGAGGACCTTGGAGAGCATGGGCAGCCAGGCGAAGGGATGGGTGTCCATCAGGGTGCGGGTGATGGCGGCGCCGTCGATACCGGTGGCCAGCAGACGTTCGGCGAGGGTATGCGAGCCGGGGCGCGGCCATTTGAAGGAACCGGTATCGGTGACCAGTCCCGCGAAGAGACAGTGCGCGATGGGGCGATCGATGGATTCGCCCCAGGCATCCAGCACACGAACCACCAAACCCGCTGTGGATTCCGCGGATTCGTCGATGACATTGACGGTGCCGAAGCGGGTGTTGGAGCGGTGGTGATCGAGCACCAGGCTCACCCGGGCACCGGCGAGGCGATCGCGCAACGTTCCGAGGCGACCCACGCTGCCGCAGTCCACGGCCACCAGCACGTCGACCTCGGCGGGCACCCGATCCGGCGGCACCAGGAGTTCGATACCAGGCAGTGAGCGCATGGAGACCGGCACCTCCGCCGGTTCCGCGAAGGACACTCGCACCGGCACCCCGCGCCGGTGCAATACCTGCGCCAGCGCCAGCCCGCTGCCGATGGTGTCGGCATCGGGTTGGACGTGGCAGAGCACCGTGACCGATCGCGCGGTGTCCAGCACGTCGACGGCGGCGGAAAGATCGACCGGACTGCTCGGTTCTTCGGCGCCGATCCCGGCCACCACGGGTGCGACACCCGAATCGTTCATCACAGGGGAGGGATCGGCGCTCGTGGCGGTGCTGTTATCGGCGTCCACGGCCTCACTCACGACGGCTCCATTCCCGCCCGATAGCGGACCGGTCGGTAATACTCACTACCGGGGTAGTACCCACCGGCCCGCGCCGTCACCCGTCTCAGTCCTCGGCGTCGTCGTCGCGGTCGGACTTGTACGGATCCGCGTCACCCGCGTGCTTGGCTCCCGCCGCCACCTGCGCCACCTGGGCGTCGGCGGCCCGGGCGCGGGCGAGCAGCTCCTCCATCTCCCGCGCCGCGTTCGGCACGGTGTCGAGAGCGAACGACAGGATGGGGGTGAACTTCACCCCGGTGCCCGCACCCACCTTGGAACGCAGAATGCCCTTGGCCTTCTCCAGTCCGGCCGCCGCTTCCGCGTAATCCGGTTCGGTGTCCAGGGTTTCCCCCATCACCGTGTAGTAGACGGTGGCCTCGCGTAGATCTCCGGTCACCTTGGTATCGGTGACGGTCACGAAACGCAGCCGCGGATCCTTGATCTCGTATTCGATGGCAGTAGCCACGATCGTGGAGATCCGCTTCGCGAGTCGGCGTGCCCTGGCCTGATCAACCATGGGACGTCCCTCCTAACTCGTCTTTCAGTCTTCGGGTCCGAAGACGCGGCGGCGTACCGACAGCAACTCTAACTCCGGTCGGTACGCGACGTGCCGTTCACACTTGTCCAACACTTCGGTCAGATGATTCATGCCGTAGCTGGCTATCGCCACGCCGAGCAGCGAACGCCGGTACAGATCGTGTTCCCCGCCCTCGGTGACACTCACGCCGAACCGTTTCAGATCGGCGATGATCGGGCGGATGACGGAGCGCTTCTCTTTCAGCGAACGCACGTCACCGAGCAAGATATCGAATTCCAGCGCTCCGAAAAACAGCTTTTCAGTCATATGAACGCGCCCCGGGAAATGCGCGTGAGTTACCCGGTCGGGGATAGTAGAACCCGTCGCTCATCGCGGCGGGAGCACCGTCCCGCCGGACCCGATGGGCCCGGCGGGACGCTGGTGTCACTCGCCTAGTCGCGCGGCTTCTCCCGCAGCTCGTAGGCCTCGATGATGTCGCCTTCCTTGATGTCGTTGAAGGTGACGGTCATACCGCATTCGAAGCCCTCGCGGACCTCCATGGCGTCGTCCTTCTCGCGTCGCAGCGAGGCGATGGTCATGGTCTCGGCGACCACGACATTGTCGCGGAGCAGGCGCGCCTTGGCATTGCGCTTGACCGAACCCGACAGCACCATGCAACCGGCGATATTGCCGAACTTGGAGGAGCGGAAGATCTGGCGGATCTCCGCCCGACCCAGCTCGACCTCTTCGTAGATCGGCTTGAGCATGCCCTTGAGGGCCTTCTCGATCTCGTCGATGGCCTGGTAGATGACCGAGTAGTACCGGACGTCCACACCTTCGCGGTTGGCCAGCGCGGTCGCCTTGCCGTCGGCGCGCACGTTGAACGCGATGATGATCGCGTCCGAGGCCGAGGCCAGGTTGACGTTGGTCTCGGTGACACCACCGACACCGCGGTCGATGACCCGCAGCCGCACCTCGTCGCCGACGTCGATACCGAGCAGCGCCTCCTCGAGGGCCTCGACGGTACCGGAGTTGTCGCCCTTGAGGATCAGGTTCAGCTCCGAGGTCTCCTTCAGAGCGGCATCCAGATCTTCCAGGGAGATGCGCTTGCGGCTGCGCGCGGCCAGGGCGTTGCGCTTGCGCGCATTGCGCCGGTCCGCGATCTGGCGCGCGATGCGGTCCTCCTCGACGACCAGCAGGTTGTCACCCGCGCCGGGCACCGACGTGAAGCCGATGACCTGGACCGGACGCGACGGCAGCGCCTCGCTGACATCCTCGCCGTGCTCGTCCACCATGCGGCGCACACGGCCGTACGCGTCACCGGCGACGATGGAGTCGCCGACGCGCAGCGTGCCGCGCTGCACCAGCACCGTGGCGACCGGACCGCGACCGCGGTCGAGGTGCGCCTCGATGGCCACGCCCTGGGCGTCCATATCCGGGTTCGCCCGCAGGTCGAGCGCCGCGTCGGCGGTCAGCACGACCGCCTCCAGCAGCGATTCGATATTGATGTTCTCGCGGGCGGAGATATCGACGAACATGGTCTCGCCGCCGTACTCCTCGGCCACCAGACCGTATTCGGTCAGCTGCTGGCGAATCTTCTGCGGATTCGCGCCTTCCTTGTCGATCTTGTTGACCGCCACCACGATCGGCACGTCCGCGGCCTGCGCGTGGTTGATGGCCTCCACCGTCTGCGGCATGACGCCGTCGTCGGCGGCGACCACCAGGATCGCGATATCGGTCGCCTTCGCACCGCGGGCACGCATGGCGGTGAACGCCTCGTGACCCGGGGTGTCGATGAAGGTGATGAGCCGATCGTCGCCGTTGACGTGCGAGAGCACCTGGTAGGCGCCGATGTGCTGGGTGATGCCGCCGGCCTCGCCCTCGCGGACGTTGGTCTTGCGGATGGTGTCCAGCAGTCGGGTCTTACCGTGGTCGACGTGACCCATGACGGTCACCACCGGCGGACGGACCTGCAGGTCCTCCTCGCCGCCCTCGTCCTCGCCGTAGGTGAGGTCGAAGCTCTCCAGCAGCTCGCGGTCCTCGTCCTCGGGCGAGACCACGTGCACCACGTAGTTCATCTCCGCGCCCAGCAGCTCGAGGGTCTCCTCGCTCACCGACTGGGTGGCGGTGACCATCTCACCGAGGTTGAACAGCGCCTGCACCAGCGAGGCCGGGTTGGCGTTGATCTTCTCCGCGAAGTCCGAGAGGGACGCGCCGCGGGCGAGGCGGATGACCTCACCGTTGCCGCGCGGCAGCCGCACGCCGCCGACGGCGGGCGCCTGCATCGACTCGTACTCGGCGCGCTTCGCCCGCTTCGACTTGCGACCACGACGCGGAGCGCCACCGGGACGACCGAAGGCACCGGCCGCGCCACCGCGACCACCGGCACCCGGACGGCCACCGCCGCCACCACCGGGACGACCGCGGAAACCACCCGCGGCACCACCGCCGGCACCGGCACCCGGGGCACCCGTGCCACCGCCACCGCCACCGCGGTACGGACCACCGGCACCGGCCGGACGACCGCCGCCACCCGGGCCACCGCCCGGACGGCCGGGACGACCCGCGCCGCCACCGGGGCCGGGACGCTGGGCGCGCTGGGGCATGGCACCCGGGTTGGGCCGCG
Organism: Nocardia otitidiscaviarum NBRC 14405; assembly: GCF_000308635.1. Classification (GTDB taxonomy): domain Bacteria; phylum Actinomycetota; class Actinomycetes; order Mycobacteriales; family Mycobacteriaceae; genus Nocardia; species Nocardia otitidiscaviarum. Next base: position 60,875 of record NZ_BAGD01000095.1, read on the forward strand.
GCGGCATCGAGCCGGGGCTCGGCCGTGGGCCACCCGGACGGGGACCGCCCTGCGCGGCGGCCGGACGCGGACCACCCTGCCCCGGAGCCGGACGCTGACCGCCCTGCGGACCCGGCCGGGACCGCCCTGCCCCGGAGCCGGACGCTGACCGCCCTGCGGGCCGGGGCGCGGACCGCCCTGCCCCGGACGCGGACCACCCTGGCCGGGGGCCGGACGCGCCGGACGCTCGGGCGCGGACGAGTAGGGGTTGTTGCCGACGCGCGGGGTCTTCGGACCCGGCTTCGGACCACCCGGACGCGGGCCGCCCGGGCTCGGGGCACCCGGACTGCTGACCCGGACGCGGGCCGCCCGGGGTCGGACGCGGACCGGCCGGAGCCGACGGGGTCGCGCCGGACGCGGCGGCCGGGGTCTCACGCGGTTCGGGCTTGGCGGCGGGACCGGGCTTGGCGGCCGGTCCCGGCTTCACGCTGGGCGCCTCGGTGCGCGCGGCCGGGGCGGTCT
>NZ_BAGD01000094.1 GCF_000308635.1 Nocardia otitidiscaviarum NBRC 14405
ACGGTGAGCGCGTCGCACGCCGGTTTCAGCGTGGCGACGAGGTTGTCGGTGTCGCGGCGACGGTTGTCGCGCGGCCGGTAGTGCAACTGCACGGTGACATGCCGCAGGTCGCGAGGCAGTTCGGCCGACTCGGCGAGCGCGAGTACCTTTGCGCGGACCTCGGCGACCTTGCGCGCGTGGGCGAACATCGCGCCGCGTGTGGCGCGCCGTTGATTGAGCGTGAGGGGCGGTGCCGTCCATGGCAATTCGAGGATGGCGCTGGTCATGAGTCCGCCTCGGCGTCACAGCCGGGGCACGAGTCCGTGAGGCGGTAGTCGTGCTGGCATGGTGTCGCTGAGGCGACGGCGCGGCCGGGGCCGGAGATGAAGAACTCGGGCCAATCGCGTACGTCGGCGACCGTGGGGGCCTCCTTGGCGAGCACGTCGCCGGGTGGTCGCGGGATGGTCAGATGGCGGGCGTACTGGTCGCGAATTTGGGCGGCGTCCCATCCGGTGATGGCGATTCCGCACGCACATTCGGCGCGCACTCGTGTTCGACCGGCAAGGACGGCACCAGCGCCGATCT
>NZ_BAGD01000093.1 GCF_000308635.1 Nocardia otitidiscaviarum NBRC 14405
CTTCGAATGGTGCCGCCCATCCGCCTTTTGATTTGCGGCCACCACTTTCGACGTTGAACCAGGCGGCTATGGTGTCCCAGTAGAAAACCTGAGCGACGGCGTCCACCGCACCACCGATGGGCGGAATGAAAACCATCGCGGCAATC
>NZ_BAGD01000092.1 GCF_000308635.1 Nocardia otitidiscaviarum NBRC 14405
GCGGCTGCGCACGGTGGCGGTGGCACCCGACGGCGCGCTCTGGCTGACCACGTCGAATACCGACGGCCGCGGCGACGTGCGCGCCGGCGACGATCGGATCGTCCGCTTCCCCGCGCGTTAGATCAGCGGTTCCAGCTGCGAGCTCACCGGGCGCGGCGGCCAGTGCTCGGGCTTCACGTTCTCCGGTTTCGCACCGGGATCGTCGTCCCAGTCGAACTGCGTCCCCACCCACGCCTTGGGCCGCTCGAAGGACACCTCGCGGGCGTGCAGGGCGGCGCGGCGGAAGGAGATGTCGCCGAAGAAGTCGCCGCCGGTGAAACACACCGAGCGCGCCTCGAAGACGGCGTCTGCGAAGGACACCGCGCCGTGGTATTCGGCGTCGGCGAAGTCGATCTCCTGGGTGCCGCCGGAGCGCCAGCGCTGCCGCGCGCCGAGTTGGGTGCCGTCGAAACTGGTGCCCTCGGCATAGAAGCGGGCACCGGTGAACGCGACCTTGGTCCCGGAGAATTCGGCGCTGTCGAAGGAGATGCGGTCGCCGTCGAAGACGACGCGGCCGAAGGAGGTGAGCGCGGAGCCGAAGTTCACCTCACCGAAGTTGGTGCGCTGGTTGGCGAAGGTGGCGCGGTCGAACGTGGTACGCGCACCGGAGAATTCGGCGGATTCGAAGCTGGTCGGACAGGAGAAGCTGGCCTCGGCGAAGCTCACCGCCGTGCCGTCGGGCTCGGCGCGATCCGCCTCCTGCGGCTGGAATCGCGCGTGCTGGAAGGTCACGCCGCGGCCGCGGAAGGCCGCGCCCTGGAAGCTGACCCGCCGTCCGATGAAGCGCGCGCCCTCGAAGCTGGTGACGCGGGAGGCGACGAAATCGGTGTTGGTGAAGCGGGTGCTGTCGCCCGCGAAGACCGCGTTCTGGAAGTCGGCGTTCTCCAGTACCGCCTCGGTGAAGTCGAAATCGCATGCCGACCACGAACTCTCGGCGGTGTCGCGCAGGTGTTCGGCGATGACGCGCACGATGGTGTCGCGCACCTGTCGGTCGTTCTGCCGGTAGTGGTAGACCCGCTCCACCCCCGCGCCGTCCTCCTCCAGCCGCTCGGTGCGGGAGACGAGGTGGTTGACACCCTCCTTGGCCGCGTACGGCAGCCGCAGGTAGGCGCACAGCACGTCGATGCACTGCTGGCGCCGGGCGCGTTCGGGGAATTCGTCGGCCACCCCGGCCATGGCGTACACGCCGGCGAGCCGCACGGCGACGTCCGCGGCGCCCAGTTGCAGGGCGGCCGCGCCGAACAGCTCCGAGAAGCGGCCGCGGTCGTGATCGCGCTGCCGTCTGGCAGCGAGCACCAGCGCCACCGCGACGCCGACCCCTGCGGTCACCCAGAGCGCGATCTCGGCGAGATCGAGCCGATCCGGGCGCGCATCGGTCGCGCCGAACAGTAACCACAGCACCCACCAGGTGAGAGCCGCCACCGCCACGCCGCTCGAGACCGCCAGGAACACCGACGGCGAGAGCGCCGTTCGGGTCCGTCGCTCGGTCTTGGACCCGAACCACCCCCAACGCCGCCGCATAGCGAGATGGTAACGACCGCGGCGCGCGAGCGCACAGGGAGCCCCGATTCCCGTTCCGCTCCATGAGATTCGATGCCGACCGGATGGTTCGCGACCAGGCACTATGCCCGAAAAGCGAAGTCCGCCCAGCGGTTCCCACCGCAGGGCGGACTCTCCACGCCGCCCGGTCGCCTCGAACCGCCCCGCCGCGCCGAACCGGGTCGCCGTCTCATGCCGTCCGTCGTCGCATGCCCAGGCCCGCCGCCACCAGGCACGCCACCGCCACCGCACCGACGAACCAGGGGAAGACCGTATTCAGCCCCCAGGTGGTCGCCGCCCAGCCCGCCAGCACCGTCGGCAGCGCCATGGCCGAGTAGGCCAGCAGGTAGTAGGCCGACATGGTCTCGCCGCGCTTGTGCTGCGGCACCACATCGGAGAGGTGGCGCAGCGAACCGCCGAAGCCGAGTCCGAAGGTCGCACCCAGCAGCACCCCCGAGGCCAGCACCCACGCCCCGTTGTGGGTGGCGAGCGCGGGCAGGGTGAGCAGCAGCGCCGCCGCCATGCCGATATCCCCGGCGATGGCCGCGCGACGGGCCGGAATGGCGGTGGCGAAGAACTGCGCCAGCGCACCGGCGGTGGCCGTGGCCGCCACCACCGCGCCGCCGAACACGAGATTGTGCACTCCGGTCTTGGCCGCCGCCAGCGACGGATACAGCGACAGCAGCACGCCCAGCACCGACCAAGCCGCCATCACGCCCAGCGCCGAGAACCAGAAGTCGCCGCGAATCTCCTGCGGCACCGCCGGTTTGGCGATGCGGATGGGTCCGGCCACCCGGGCCGTGTGCGGTTCGCGCAGCGCCAGTACGCCGACGCCGACCAGCAGACAGACCACGGTGATCACCACGTAGGGCGTGCGCAGCGGATACGGCGCGTACTGCGCCAACAGCGCCGAACCCAGAATGGCGACGGCCATGCCGACATTGAAGGCCACCCCGGTCAGCTGCCCGGAGCGCGCACCGTGTTTGGGCCGCAGGTCCAGCAGCGCCGCCGCGCCCGCCACCACCGTCGAGCCGACCGCCGCGCCGTGCAGCGCCCGCGCCAGCAGCAGCATGGCCACGTTGTCGGCCAGCAGGAACACCACCAGTCCGGCGACCATGACGCCGAAGGCTCCCAGCAGCACCGGCTTTCGGCCCACGGCGTCGGAGATCCGGCCCGATACCAGCACCGCGCCCAGGGCCGCGACGGCGTAGGCGGCGAAGACGAAGGTGGTGGTGAGCGGCGTGAAATGCCACTCCTGCTGGTAGATGCCGTAGAGCGGGGCCGGCACCCCGGACACCCCCAGTGCCACGCCGCTGGCGGCGAGTACGAGCGCGTACGCCCAGGTCTGTGTGCCCGGCTCGGCCCGAACCGCAACATCCGCTGACATCGAACGCTCCATCAGGTAAGTTTGATCGTGATCGAACCTGACCATACTCCTGGTTCGATGGTCGTCAAACCAGTCTCCGAGTGAGGTAGCTCATGTCCGACACCGATGTGAAGCCCGCGGTGGCGCCGCTGTCCACGGTGCTCGGCGCGCTCCAGGACCCGATTCGCCTGGAGATGGTGCGCCGTCTCGGCACCGCGGGCGAACCACAGCGCTGCAGCGCGCTCTACGACTCGATCAGCAAATCGACCGCCGCGCACCACTTCAAGATCCTGCGCGAGGCCGGGCTCACCGATCGCGAATCCGTGGACGGGCAAACCTTCGTCCGGCTGCGCACCGCCGAGATCGGCGCGGCGCTGCCCGGCCTGCTCGAGGCGGTGCTCGAGGCTGCCAACAGGTCGAGTGACACCACCGACAAATAGTGCAGATCCGACGATAAACCCTGCAGCCATCGGACCCCCGGCCGCGCTACCGTCATCTCATGCGTATTCGCGTCGCGACGACGGAGGACCTGCCAACACTCCAGAAGATCGAGATCGCCGCCGGAGAGCCCTTCCGCACCCTCGGCATGCTCGAGATCGCCGATGACGACCCGCCCAGCATCGAGACCCTCGACGCGCACCTGCGCGCGGGCCGGGCCTGGGTCACCGTGGACGACGACGGTATGCCCGTCGCGTACCTCGTCAGCAGGCAGGTGGACGACACCGAACACATCTGCCAGGTCTCGGTCCTCCCCGATTTCGCCCACCACGGTATCGGGCGCACCATGATCGAACGATTGGCCGACTTCGCCCGGGCGCGGGGACTGCCCGCGCTGAGTCTCACTACATTTCTCGAAGTGCCCTGGAACGCACCGTATTACGAACGGCTCGGCTTCCGTCGGATACCGGATGCGGAACTCACCCCGGAGCTGCGGGAGATTCGCGCCCACGAGGCCGAGGTCGGCCTGGACCGCTGGCCCCGCATCGCCATGCGGCGCGAGCTGGCCTAATCGTTCGAACAGTGGTCGCCGCCGGGTGATTTCGCGCCCGGCGGCGCGAAGGTGCGCGTGAACTCCGGGCAGTCGACGAGACGGGAGTGCGTGCAGACGGCCGCATGCCGCAGACCGTCGCGCATGCGGGTGAGCCGGGCGATGTCCTCGTCGACCTCCCGCGCCTTCCGGACCAATTGAGCACGCAGGGCGGTGTCGTCGGGGGTAGCGCGCAGGAAGTGCTGAATCTCGGCGATGGTGAAACCGGCACGGCGGGCGCACGCGATGAGCGCCAGTCGGGGCACCACCTCCGGTTCATAGGTGCGGCGCAGGCCATTGCGGCCCGCCGAGACGATGAGCCCCTGCTGTTCGTAGTAGCGCAGGGCGGAGGCCGCCATCCCGGATCGAGCGGCGACCTCGGCGATATCCAACAGGGCGTGGGACATATCACTCCTTGACTTGAAGCGCGCTTCAAGTCACAGACTAGCGCCCATGCAGATCCATCACCTCAACTGCGGCTCCATGGCCGAGATCGAAGCGACCTACGACGTGGCCCCCGCACCCATGGTCAACCACTGCCTGCTGGTGGAGACCGCCGACGATCTGGTGCTCATCGAAACCGGACTCGGGCTGGAGAATGTGCGGAATCCGGCGGGCACCCTCGATCCGGACTGGGTCGACTTCGCCCGACCGGCGCTCGACGAGCAGGAGACCGCCATCCGCCAGATCGAGCGGCTCGGCTACTCCCCCGGCGATGTCGGCCACATCATCCTCACCCACCTCGATGTCGACCACTCCGGCGGCCTGCCGGACTTCCCACACGCGCGGGTGCACGTCCACGCCGCCGAATTGGCCACGGCCCTGGCCGAATCCGCCGCCAGCCGCTACCGCCCCGCGCACTGGGCCCACGGCCCGAAATGGGTGAGCTACACCCCCGAACCCGGCGACGAATGGTTCGGCTTCACCTCGACCCCGGTCCAGGGGCTGAGCCCCGACTTCCGCCTGGTCCCCCTCGGCGGCCACACCCCCGGCCACACGGGCGTCGCGGTCCGCCACGACGACCACTGGCTCCTGCACTGCGGCGACGCCTTCTTCTACCACCGCGAACTGGACCTCCCACCCCAGCCCCACCCCCTGCTCGACCTGCTCCAGCAGTCCACCGAGTTCGACCGCGACCTCCGCCTCGGTACCCAGGCCCGCCTCCGCGAACTCGTCCGCACCCACCCGCACGAGGTCACCCTCTTCAATGCCCACGACCCCTGGCAACTCCAGGCCCGGCAGGCCCCGGCCCACAGCGCGTGAAAGCAGGCCGAGGTCGTGCGTGCGAACGACTCGGTACCGCGAGTCCGGCTCGGGACAGACCGACACCCCGGGTACCGACGCCGGGCGGCCACCGGCCTCGCACCCAGCCCGGCTCGGTATCCAGCCGGTTCGACGTGGCCACCGCGCACACCGAGGAAACCATCGGGCTGCGGTCGTAACCGACGCCGCATCAGCACAGGGCATTCGCCGAAGGCGAAGGTGGAACCGGGCGCGGGCACCTACGCGGTGCGCCCGGTGCACGCCGCGACAGCGGGGCGCACGGCCGGGCGCCGGTGGATTACGCCGGGGGCGGCGGTGGGGGTGCCTCGCCTTCCACCGGGGCGGGTGGGGGTGGTACGTCCGCGGGTGGGGCGGGCT